>JAUJMQ010000014.1:4140-59631 GCA_030446775.1 Egibacteraceae bacterium | reverse complement strand
CCCTCACGAGCTGATCGACATCGCCCACACGCACCTTGTGGAGGTAGCCGTACCCCGCGACGCCGCTTTCGAGCAGCGCCCACACGTAGCCTTCGTCGTCGTGCTGGCTGAGGACAACCACCCCGGTGTCGGGCCGCTCGTTTTTGATGACGTGGGCGGCCTCGATGCCCTCCATCGAATGTGTGGGGGGCATCTTGATGTCCATGAGCACGACGTCTGGCCTGAGCCGCCTGGCTTCGGCGAGCACGCTGTCGTAATCGGAGGCTTCGCCTACGACATCGATCCCCGGCACTTCTGCGAGGAGGCGTCTGGTCCCTTCACGCATGAGGTACTGGTCCTCTGCGATCAATACCGTCAATCGGGACGCGCCGAGTCGGTCATCACACAATGAGACTAACTGACGTCAACGTCTACGGGGCCTTCCGTGAGGATTGTCGCGGCGTCGCGGAACCACGGTAGCCGATCTGCGCTTCTTGCACCGTAGGTCGGGCCACGACGGCTCGTGGGACGGTGCAGGCAAGGAGCTGACCGGATGGATGTCGAGCGTCAGACGCGCGGCGGGATCTGGCCAGCTCGAGCAACGGAGCTGGTACGGCGGCGTCATATCGACAGCTCGCCGACGAGATGCCGTTGCAGGGCGCGCACCGTCACACGCCGGGCGGCTCGCGGTGCGCGCACGTGCTCCACGTCACCCGCCGCGACGGCCACGGTCGTGCCTTCGGGGAGTGCGGATGACGAGCGCGCCGGTGGCGTCAACCGCGGTCGCGGTCCCCTCCAGGGCCGGGCGTTCGACGCGTGTGACCCGGACGGCTCGGCCTATCGTGGCGCAGCGCGCGCGGTAGCCGTCCAGGAAGCCCGCCGGCAGCTCCTGCCAGGCGGCGTAGCGGCGGGTGAACAGCCCCACGACCCCGGCGAGCAGGCGCCAGCGGTCCACCGGGTGCCCGGCGACCTCGGCCAGGGAGGTGGCGGCGACCAGCGCCTCGGGCCGGTCCACGCCCCGCCAGTCGACGTTGACACCCATCCCGATCACCGCCGCGCCGTCGGCCAGCCCCTCGACGAGGATCCCGGCCGCCTTGCGCCACGGGTGGATGCCACGAGCAGGTCGTTGGGCCACTTCAGCGCAACTCGGCCCCGGGCACGTGCCGCGCCACGGTCTCGCCCAGCACCGTCCCCGTCAGCAGCGGCAGCAGCGGCAAGTGGCGGCGGTCGACGACCGGACGGACGAGAGCAGCGACAGCATCAGCGACGATCCGGCGGCGCCTGCCAGACCTGCCCCTGGCGGCCGCGGCCAGCGGTCTGGACGTCGGCGAGCACGAGGTGGACCTCTGGCGCGCCCCGCGCGGCGGCCGCCGCCGCCCGGTGTTCGTCGAGCTCGACCTCGTCGTGCCACTCGACACCGGCCACGCACGACGGGCCGTCGACGAGCGAGCGCAGCAGCGCCGCCGGCGGTCCGGTCTCACCCGGCGGATGTCGTCCAGAACAGCCGGCGGCTTCCACGCGGGCCCGATTGAACGGGCGAAGCTCGCGCGATGCGCGCGCCACCTCGGCAGTGACCAGCGGGATGTCCAGCGCTTCGCGGGCACGCAGCGCGAGCACATCGTACGTTGCGGATCGTCGTACGCCGGCTCCTAGACTGCGCCGCAGCGCCCAGATCGTCGACGACGAACAATGCCGTGTGCATAGCGGTCGATCGGCAGCGACGCGAAATCCTCACGCGCCTGCTCCGCGTCGCCCGCCGTCACAGCGCCGCGCTCCACGAGACGGCGCAGAGCCTGAAGAAACTCGATGTCGACCAGATGCGGCGCGTGCAGGCTGCTGGTCTCGGGTTCAAGCGCCGCTGCAGCGGTTGTCGTGCGGGCCGGGCCACCAGCGCATCGAGCAGATGCAGAGCTGTCGACGACGATCACCGGTCACGCTGGCGGGATTTCGTCCATGACCTCCGCCAGCAACCGGCGATCGGTCAGTCCCCCGGGCCGGCGGTTGGCGCGGGCGAGGACCTCGGCGGTCGATGTCCGCTCGGCAACCTCGGTGATCTCCGACAGCAGGTAGTCCGACAGCGACAGGCCGCTGCTGCTGCACGGGTGCGCAGCGTCGCATGCACATCGTCGGGGACGTTGCGGATCTGGACGGACTTGGCCACGTCACCACGATACATGCGCAGCGCATGCGCCGGATGCGAATTGAGTGTGTCAGGGCTCGCCTTCCGGTACGCCCGCCGCGCGTCGCCGACGGGGCGGGCTGAAAGGCCGGCTCCTAGACTGCGCCCGCCCCGACGACAGGACACGAGCGGTGACGTCGACCACGAAAGCCAAGCTGGGGGCGCAGTTGGTACCGGCGCGTCGAGGAGGCGCGGCACGCCGCCCGAGCGTGCGGTCTCCAAGCAGCATGCGAAGGCCGCTGGCGGGCACCGCCCGCGAGCGGCTCGCCCTGCTGCTCGACGACGGCTCGTTCGTGGAGACACGACCGCCTTGGCGGTCCACCGGGCGACCGGTTTCGGGCTGGAGGACATCGAGCGGATCCTCGGCGACGGCGTCGTCACGGGCCACGGCACGGTCGACGGGCGGCGGGTGTGCGTGTTCAGCCAGGACTTCACCGTGTTCGGCGGTCCTCGGCGAGGTGTTCGCCGAAAGATCGTCAAGGTCATGGACCTCGCCGTGCGGATGGGCGTGCCGATCATCAAGGGTTCAACGACTCGGGCGGGGCGCGCATCCAGGAGGGCGTCGTGGCCCTGGGCGGCTACGGCGACATCTTCGCGCGCAACGTCCGCGCGTCGGGGGTGGTCCCGCAGATCTCGGCGATCATGGGGCCGTGCGCCGGCGGGGCGGTCTGCGCGGCCCCGCGATCACCGACTTCATCTTCATGGTGAAAGAGACCTGGCGGGGACCATGTTCATCACCGGGCCCGAGGTCATCAAGACCGTGACCGGTGAGGACGTGGCAGAAGCCGAGGAGCTCGGCGGCGCGATGAGCTCGAACGCGAAGTCGGGGGTGGCCCAGATCTCCGCGGCCGAGGACGAGGAGTCGCATCGACGACATCCGCCACCTGCTGTCGTTCCCCGGCCGCGCCGCGCACAACCTCGAGGACAGGCCGCCGAGGCTGACGCGCGACCGACGACGCCGAGCGCGTCGACGAGTCCCGCGACGCGTTCATGCCCGACTCGCCGAACGTGCCCTACGACGTCCGCGAGGTCGTTGCCCGCGTCGTCGACGACGAGGAGTTCTTCGAGGTCCAGCCGCACTACGCCGAGAACATCGTCGTCGGGTTCGCGCGGCTGGACGGCTACGCCGTCGGCGTCGTCGCCAACCAGCCGATCCACCTCGCCGGGACGCTGGACATGACGGCGTCGGAGAAGGCGGCGCGGTTCGTGCGCACCTGCGACGCGTTCAACGTCCCGATCCGGCAGACGTTCGTCGACGTGCCGGGGTTCATGCCCGGCGCCACGCAGGAGTGGGGCGGCATCATCCGTCGCGGGCGAAGCTGCAGTACGCCTGTACTGCGAGGCGACCGTCCCCAAGCTCACGGTCATCCTGCGCAAGGCCTACGGCGGCGCCTACGACGTCGGCGGCTCCAAGCACCTGGGAGCTCGACTTCAACTTCGCCTGGCCGAGTGCCGAGATCGCGGTCATGGGCGCGCAGGGCGCGGTCAACATCCTGTACCGGCGCGACCTGGTTGCCATCCGAAATGGATGGATTTGACGCCCGCCGACGAGCGGGCGCGCCGAGCCACATCGAGCACTACAACGAGGCGCTGGCCAACCCGTGGAAGGCCGCCGAGCGGGGCTACGTCGACGACGTCATCGAGCCCTCGTCCACCTGGCCGCAGCTCATCCGCTCCCTGCGGATGGCGATCACGAAGCGCGAGAGCCGTCTTCCCGCAAGCACGGCAACATCCCGCTGTGAACGGCGACCCCCGGCCGTGCCTGCGCGACGGGACCCGCATCGACGTGCGACGCGGCAACCCGACGCCCGAGGAGGTCGCCGCGCTCGTGCTCGCCCTCGACGCGGCGGCCGCCGACGACGCCGCCGGGGCTGGTCCCGAACCCACCGCGCCGGCGCGGCGGCGCGCCGCCCGCGCCGAGGCCCTCGGCGGCCGCCCTACCGGCCCGCGGCCCTCGCGACCTCAGCCCGCGCGATCCCTAGGGCCTGTCTCCCGAAGGGAGTCGTTGCACGTAAGCCGCCCGGCGTTTGAGGTGCGTGGTAGGGCCGGCGCGCCCGCGACCGCTTGGCAGGCACTAGCGTCCGGGGCGTGACGTCGCCACAGCCCCGTCTGACCCGTTGGCGGTCCGTCGACTCCGCGCCGCGGGTTGCCCGCGCGGCTGCGCGCGGCGGTCCTCGGTGTGTGCGTGGCGGCGCTGCTGGCGCTCGTCGCGCTGGCGGCGCGGCGCTGCCGCGGTAGCGCCCGGCGGCGCCGCCGGCGCTGGGGCCGGACCTACCACCGCTGGGCACCGCGGTCGGTGTCGGCATCGGGGTTGCGGTGCTCGCCGCCGGGGCGCTGCTCGTGGGTGCTGTGGCCCGACGGCAGCGAGCAGTGGCGCGCCCGCGACCGGCGGCGGTCGCTGCTCGTGCAGCTGGGCCTGCTGGCGGCGCTCGCCCTGGCGCTGAGCGTCATGCGGCCCCGGACGCCCGAGCCGCCGCCGCCCCCGGCCGACAGCCGCCGCCGATGCGCCGGAGGAGGCCGTTCCGCCGGCGCAGTACGTGGGATCGCCGTGGAGCCTCGGGCTGCTGGCCGCCGCCGCGGCGGCCGTGGCGGCGGTCGCCGCCGCGTCCCGCTCGCGCGCCGGCGCGGCGGGGGGCGGTCCGGCACCCGGCACCACCGAGGCCGCCGCCGCCGGCGGCGACGCGCGCCGCCTGCCGGCGCGGCCCGCCGGTCCGTGCCCGTGCCGGAGGGGGCCGCCGACGTCGTCGCCACCTACGCCGCCATGGAGTCCGACCTCGCCCGGGCCGGCCTGCCGCGCCACCGCTGGGAGGCTCCCGCGAGTACCTCGCGCGCCCGGCCGCTCGTGCGCCGCGCCGGCGCCGCCGCCGACGACCTGACCGGGCTGTACGAGGTCGCCCGCTTCGGGCCGACGCCCCCTGGGCCGGCCGACTCCGCGCGGGCCCGTGCGGCGCGGGCCGCCGTCGCCGCGGCCCTGCCGCCGGCACGGAAGGCCTCGCCTCCGCCGGAGCGGGCATGAGCACGGTCGTCGTGCCGGCGGTCGTGGCGGCGCTGGCGGCCGCCGCCGCCCTGCTGTGGCTGGACGGGTCCGGCGAGGTGCTCGGCGTCGTCGCGGTCCTGTCCGGTGTCGCTGCGCACGCCCGGCGGCGCCTGCGCCAGCCCCGGCCGGGTCCCCCGCCCGCCGGCCCGCTGTGGCGCCGCGGGCGCCACCCGGCGCCCGGCCCGCCGCTGCCGCCGGGTCTCGTGCGGCTCGAGCGCCTCGTGGGGTTCGCGACCGGCAGCGGCTTCGACGCCCACTACCGCCTCCGCCCCCTGCTGCGCAGGCTCGCCGCCGCCCGCCTCGCGGGACGTGGGGTCGACCGGGACGCCGACCCCGACGCCGCCCGCGCGCTTCTCGGCGACGACGCGTGGGCCTTCCTGCGCGCCGACCGGCCGGCCCCCGCCGACCGCGCCGGCGGAGCCGACGTCGCCGCCCTGGAGGCGACGGTCGCCGCCGTCGAGCGCCTCGGCCGAGCCTAGGCTCCGTCGCATGGCCGGCCCCCTGCAACGACGCCCCCTGACCGGCGCGGAGGTCGGCGTGCTCGGCGGGCAGATCCTCGACGAGGTCGAGCGAGCCGTCGTCGGCAAGCGGCCGGTCTGCGAGCTCGTCCTGCTCGCACTGCTCGCCGACGGGCACGTGCTCGTCGAGGACAACCCCGGCCTGGCCAAGACCCTCCTCGCGCGCAGCTTCGCCCAGGTGACGGGGCTGGACTTCGCCCGGGTCCAGTTCACCCCCGACCTCATGCCCGCCGACGTCGTCGGGTCGTCGGTGTACGACCAGCGCTCCGGCGACTTCAGCTTCCGGCCGGGTCCGGTCGCCACCAGCCTGCTGCTCGCCGATGAGATCAACCGCGCGCCCGCCAAGACCCAGGCGGCGCTGCTCGAGGCGATGCAGGAGCGGCAGGTCACCGTCGACGGGGTCACCCGGCCGCTGCCGCGCCCGTTCCTCGTGGTCGCGACCCAGAACCCGCTGGAGTACGAGGGCACCTACCCGCTGCCCGAGGCCCAGCTCGACCGCTTCGCGGTGCGGCTGCGCGTCGGCGACGAGGCGCGCGACGACGAGTGGGAGGTCGTCGAGCGGCGTGTCGCCCGGCGCACCGAGGCGGTGGCGCTCGAGGCGGTCGTCGACCGCGCGACGCTGCTGGCGATGCAGCGCGCCGTCGAGGACGTCCACCTCGCCGAGGCGGTCGGGCGCTACGCCGTCGACGTCGTCACCGCCACCCGCGAGCGACCGCAGGTCCTCGTCGGCGCAAGCCCACGGGGAACGCTCGCGCTCGTGCAGCTCGCCCGGGCGCGGGCGCTGCTCGCAGGTCGCGACTTCGTCACCCCCGACGACGTCAAGGCCGTCGCCGTGCCGGCGCTCGCCCACCGCCTCGTCCTGCGGCCCGAGCTGTGGGTCACCGACGTGCGCGGCGAGGACGTGGTGGCCGAGTGCCTCCACCTTGTCGCCACCCCCGCGCCGGACGTGGCGGGCCCGCCGAGGTGACCCGCAGCGCGACCCCGCGCCTGGCCGGGTACCTCGCGGTCGCCCTGCTCGGGATGCTCGGCGGCATCGCTGGCGGCCGCCCGGAGCTCGTGGCGGTAGCGGCACCGGCGGTCGCGCTCCTGGTCGCCGGGCTCGCCGGGGCGCCCGACGTCGAGGTCGACTGGGACGCCGGGCTGGACCGCCCCGCCGTGCTGGAGGGAGAGACCGTCGAGCTGACCCTCACCGTCCGCGCGAGCGGGCGGGTGCGCCGGCTCGACATCGCCGCCGCCCTGCCGGCCCCCCTCGTCGCCGTCGGCGTGCAGGCACCCGCCGGCGCCGGGAACGCCGTCGTCCGGCTGGCCGCCGGGCAGACCGCCGCGGTGGGGGTGCGGCTGCGCTGCGACCGCTGGGGCGCGTACCGGCTGGGCGGCGCCCGGCTGCACGCCGAGGGCCCGCTGGCCGTGACCGCCGCCGACGCGTCCCCGCCGTCGAGCGTGACGCTGAAGGTCTTCCCCCGCCCGCCGGCGCTGCGCCGGCTGCTCGAACCCGCCGAGACGCGGCTGCACGCCGGCGACGTCGTGTCGCGCCAGGCGGGTGAGGGCGTCGAGTTCTCGGGGTTGCGGCCCTACGTGCCCGGCGACGACCGGCGCTGGGTGAACTGGCGGCTGTCGGCCCGCAGCCCCGAGCTGTGGGTCACCACGCGCCATCCGGAGCGCAGCAGCGACGTCGTGCTGCTGCTCGACACGTTCGCGGAGGCGCGCGACGCCGGCGGCGCCGCCACGTTGGACCTCGCCGTCCGCGCCGCCGCCGCAATCGCCGACGCGCACCTGTCGCGGCGTGACCGGGTGGGGCTGCTCGCCTTCGGCGGCACCCTGCAGTGGCTGCAGGCGGGCATGGGCGACCGGCAGCGCTACCGCCTGCTCGACAGCCTGCTCGGCGCCGGTGTGCGCGGCGGCGGGCTCGGGGCGCCGCTCGACGCCGTCCCGCCTGGGGTCCTGCCGCCGCAGGCGCTCGTCGTGGCCCTCACCCCGCTGCTCGACGAGCGGATGTCCGCCCTGCTCGCCGACCTGCGGGCCCGCCGCTTCGACGTCGCCGTCGTCGAGGTCGAGCCGGAGCCGTTCCTGCCGCCGCCCGCCACCGCGACGGCCCAGCTCGCCCGGCGGGTGTGGCGGCTCCAGCGCGCCGAGTCCCGGCGGCTCCTGGCCGCCGCCGGCGTGCCGGTCGTCGGCTGGCACCGCGACCGGCCGCTCGCCGGCCCGCTGGCGGAGGTGATCGCATTCCGGCGCCGCGCCCTCGCCGTCCGCCGCTGACCGTGACCGGCGCGGCCGCCGCCGCCGTCGTGCTCGCCATGGCGCTCGCGGCCTACCCGCTCGCCGAGCCGGTCCGCATCCGGGGGCTCCTCGGGCTGACCGGCGTCGTCGGGGTGGCCCTCGTCGCGGCGACGGTGCTCGCCGGCCGTCCTGGGCTCCTGCCCGGCGGCCCCGCGGTGCTGCTGGGCTCCTACGGGGTGTCGCTGCTCGGCCGGGCGCAGCTGGACCTGGGCGTGGTGGGTTACGCCGCCGGGTTGCTGCTGCTCGCCGCGCTCACCGCGCTCGCGGTCGAGGACCTGCCCGTGCCGACCGGCGCGACCGGACGCCGCCCCCCGCCCGGACGGCTGCCGGCCGTCGCCCTGGCGGGAGCCGGCGGGGCCGCGCTCGTGGTGGCCACCGTGGCGGCGCCGCTGGCGACCGGTGTCGCGCTGCAGGCGGCCGGCGTCGGCGCCGCGGCGGCGATCGTGGGCCTGCTGGGGCTGCTGCTGCGCACCCGCCTCTGACCGTCACCGTCCGAGGGGTCGTCGTCGGCCGGCGGGGTGGCGTGCGAGGGTGTCACACCGAGCGAGCGACAAGGCGGCGCATGCCCCAGCCGATGCACGACAGCCCCGACCTCCGGCGCGCCATGTCCAGCATGGCCGACGCCGCCGCGACCCTGCTTGCCCTCCTCGACGACGACCAGCGGCGTGCAGCGGTGTTCGACGTCGCCGACGAGCGGGTGCGCCGCGACTGGCACTACGTCCCCCGGCAGCGACCGGGGCTGGCACTCGGCGCGCTGACCACGGCGCAGCGGGCCGGTGCGCACGCGCTGCTCGCGTCGGCGCTGCGCCCGCATGCCTACGCCTCGGTGGTCACCATCATGTCGCTGGAGCATGTGCTGGGCCAGATCGTGGAGCGTGACCGCCGGGGCGGCCCCGACCGCGACGCCCTGAACTACGCGCTCTCGGTGTTCGGCGAGCCTGCGGCGGACGGGCCGTGGGGCTGGCGCGTCGAGGGCCACCACGTCTCGGTCAACGTCACCGTGGCCGGCGGCGGGGTGGCTGTCACGCCGCTGTTCCTCGGCGCCAACCCGGCCCGGGTCGACTCCGGCGGCGTGGCCGTCGTGCGCCCGCTGCCCGCCGAGACCGACGCCGCCCGGGCGCTGCTGCGGGCCCTGTCACCGGCCGAGCGCAGCAAGGCGGTCGTGTCCGACGACGCCCCGGCCGACATCCTCACCCGCGCGGCGCCGCGTGTGGACGCACTCCTGGAGCCGGTCGGGGTGACAGGCGCCGACCTCGCCGAGGAAGCACGGGAGCTGCTCGGTCGCCTCGTGGCGGTGTACACCGAGCGGGTGCCGGCCGCGCTCGCGGCCGTGCCGCCGGTCGAGCAGGTGGCGTTCGCGTGGGCGGGCTCACCCGAGGCGGGACCGCACTACTACCGGCTCCAGGGTCCGGGGATCCTGGTGGAGTACGACAACACCCAGAACGGCGCGAACCACGTGCACAGCGTGTGGCGCGACCCGGACCGCGACTTCGGCGGCGCCGACCCCCTGCGCCGCCACCTGCGCGAGCACCACGCGGGCCGCTAGCCGACGGTGACCTCGCCGTTCATCAGCGTCTCGTGACCCGGGACGCTGCAGAAGTACTCGTAGGTCCCGGGCTCCATCTCGACGGTGTCGCTCACGGTCTCACCGCCCGCGGCCTCGACGATCGGCTCCGCCTGGACGTCGGGGATCGTGACGTTGTGCTGCGCCGAACCCTGGTTGTCGATCGTGATCTCGACCGGCCCCGCCGGAAGCTCCTCGGGGGCGGACGCGAAGTCGATGTCGACGGCGACCCAGGTGGCGCCGCTGTCGCCTCCGCCCTCGGTCGCTCCGGCGGCGGCGGCCTCGGTTCGCTGGTCGGCGGGGACCTGGGCGTTGGCCTCGACCTCCGGAGCCTGCCGCGAGCACGCGGTCAGCGCCAGGACCGCCACGACGCCGAGCACGAGCACCTTCAACCGCGCCATCCGTGCACTCCTTGGTGACCTCGAACGTTCCTCGCTGCTACTCGCGGCCCGGGGACCTTGGCCCCGAACCGGTGCACGATCTCTTGTGAAGATCTTCACGAGGGCCATTCTCGCCACGCCTGCCCGCCACCGCAACGGTCGGATGGTGCCCCGGGGCCGCGCGGCGGGTGGCACCAGCACGCACCTCAGACGCCGGGCGGCTTCTGTCCAACGTCTCCCTTCCGGAGACAGGCCCTAGCATGCAGCGGCCCGGCTCGGGGCAGGCGGTGGGGGTGTCGGAGGCAGCGATGTTCGACAGGTTCGACAGGGTTGTGGTGGCCAACCGCGGCGAGATCGCGCTGCGGGTGCTGCGCGCGTGCCGCGAGCTCGGCCTGTCGCCGGTGGCCGTCTACTCCGAGGCCGACCGGGACGCCCCCTGGCTGCGGGCCGCCGACGAGGCGCACCTGCTGGGTGCTGCCGCTCCCGCGGACAGCTACCTCAACGTCGAGCGCCTGCTGGAGGTCGCCGCCGCGTGCGGCGCCGGCGCCGTGCATCCCGGCTACGGCTTCTTGTCGGAGAACGCCGACTTCGCGCGCGCGATCCCGGACGCAGGGCTGGTGTGGGTGGGACCGCCAGCCGACGCGATCGTGCTGAGGGGCGACAAGCTGTCGGCACGCAAGGCGGCACGGGATGCCGGCTGCCCGGTCGTGCCCGGCACGCTGGAGCCGACCGACGACCCCGACGTCGTCCGCGAGTTCGCCGCCGGCGCCGGCTACCCGGTCGCGATCAAGGCCGCCTACGGCGGCGGCGGGCGCGGGTTGAGGGTGGTCCGCTCCGAGGGCGAGCTGGTCGAGGCGCTCGGGGCCGCGCAGCGCGAGGCGGTGGCGGCCTTCGGCCGCAGCGAGGTCTACGTCGAGCGCTACCTCACCCGCCCGCGGCACCTGGAGATCCAGATCCTCGCCGACAACGCCGGCACCTGCCTGTGGCTCGGTGAGCGCGACTGCTCGTCGCAGCGCCGGCATCAGAAGCTGATCGAGGAGGCGCCGGCGCCCGGGCTGGACCCCGCGGTCCGCGCCGCCATGGGGGACGCGGCGGTGCGGGTGTCGCGTGCCGTCGGCTACACGGGTGCGGGGACGTGTGAGTTCCTCTACTCCGAGGGCGAGTTCTTCTTCCTGGAGATGAACACCCGCCTGCAGGTCGAGCATCCGGTGACCGAGCTCGTCACCGGGCTGGATCTCGTCCACTGGCAGCTGCGCATCGCCGCCGGCGAGGCGCTGACGTTCGCGCAGGACGACGTGTCCCTGCGCGGCCACGCGATCGAGGCGCGCATCAACGCCGAGGACGTCGGCCGCGGCTTCGTCCCGTCGCCGGGGCGCATCACCGCGTGGCGCGCCCCCTCCGGTCCCGGGGTGCGCGTCGACGCCGGCGCGGAGGCCGGCTGGGAGATCCCGCGCACCTACGACTCGCTGCTCGCCAAGCTCGTGACCTACGGCGCCGACCGTGAGGAGGCTCGCCGCAAGATGGTCCGGGCCCTCGACGAGTTCGTCGTCGAGGGTGTGCCGACCACCATCGACTTCCACCGCTTCGCCGTCGCTCATCCCGACTTCATTGCGGGCCGCGTGTCCACGGTCACCGTCGAGCGGGAGTGGGACCTGTCCGCAATCGCGCCGGCGCAGCCCGCCGAGGCCGGCGACGGCCCGCCGCCGCTGGGCCGGAACCTGACCGTGGAGGTCGGCGGCAAGCGCCTGGACGTCGCGGTGTTCGAGCCGCTACCCGCCGCTGCGGCCCGTCGCCGGGCCCGCGCTGGTCGCCGGCGCGGGGGCGGCGGCGCCGGAACGGCCACCGCGATCCTCACCGCGCCGATGCAGGGCACGATCGTCAAGGCGGCGGTCGCCGAGGGCGACGAGGTGGCGGCCGGCGACCTCGTCGTCGTCCTGGAGGCGATGAAGATGGAGAACCACATCTCCGCCCACCGCGACGGCGTGGTGACCGTGTTGCACGTCGACGCCGGGCAGGTCGTGAACTCCGGCGACGCGCTCGCCACGATCTCGTCGTCCGGGTCGGACGACGGCGCCTCGCGCGACCCCCGCTACGGCGACAACGACGACGACGCCTGACCCGGCCTCCCCCGGACCTCCGGGGGGCGGGGGTCTACGACAGCGGCTCGACGCGCAGCTCGGTGGCCTTCACGCCGGCCCACACCCGCTCCCCGGGAGCCAGGCGCAACGCGGCCGCCGATGCGGCGGTGATCTCGGCGACGAGGTCAGGGCGGCCGGCGAGGCGGACCCGGGCCCGCTCGCCGTGCAGCTCGACGTCGACGACGGTGGCGGGCAGCACGTTGCGCGCCGAGCCGGCGGGTGTCGCCAGGTGCAGCGTCACCGCCGACGGCGGGTAGGTCACCAGGACGGCGGTGCCGTGGGCGAGGTCGCCGGCGAGCACCTCCAGCTCCCCCTCTGCGCCGGACACGACCGCTCGGCCGGCGGCCAGGCGCAGCCGTCCGCGCAGCACGTTGACGCCGACGAGCGCTGCGATGAACGGCGACCGCGGCGCACGGCGGATCTCGTCGGGGGCACCGGTCTGCACCACCCGCCCGTCCTCGACGACGACCATCGCGTCTGCGAGCGCCAGCGCCTCGACGGGTTCGTGGGTCACGATGACGCGGGGGCCGGGGAAGGTGGGCAGCACGCGTCGCAGCAGCCCGCGGATCTCGCCGCGGCTGGCCACGTCGAGCGCGGACAGGGGCTCGTCGAGCAGCAGCAGCCGCGGCCGCGGCGCCAGCGCCCGGGCGAGCGCGACACGCTGCGCCTCTCCCCCCGACAGCGCCCCGACCCTCCGGTCGAGCAGGTCGCGCACGCCGAGCGCCTCGAGGGCGGCGGCCGCCCGGCCCCGCGCCTCCCGGCGCGGCACGCCGCGCGCGCGCAGGCCGTAGGCGACGTTGCCGGCGACGTCGAGCGCCGGGAACAGCCGCAGGTTCTGGAACACGACGCCGATGCCGCGGCGCGCCACCGGGACGCGCACGCCCGCGGCCGGGTCCTCCAGGACCTCGCCGTCCAGCACGACGCGGCCGCCGTCCAGCGCCAGCAGGCCGCACACCGCACCCAGCAGCGTGGACTTGCCGGCCCCGTTGGGACCCAGCAGCGCGACGGTCCGGCCGGCGGCGGCGGCCAGCGCGGCGTCGAGCTCGAAGTCGCCGGCGTGCGCACGGGCCTCGGCGTGCAGCCCCGCGCCGCTCACCGCGTCGGGACCGCCAGGCGGGCGCGCAGCCCCACGATGAGCGCGAGGCTGACCGCCAGCAACAGCACCGACAGGGCGACGGCGCCCGACGGGTCGACCTGCAGCTGGCGGTAGACGGCCAGCGGCAGCGTCTCGGTGCGCCCCCGCAGGCTGCCCGCGAACGTGACGGTGGCGCCGAACTCGCCGAGCGCCCGCGCCCAGCACAGGGCGACGCCGGCGAGAAGCGCGGGCCGCACGGCCGGCAGGATCACCGTGCGCCAGACCGTCCAGCGGCTCGCGCCGAGCGTCTGCGCGGCGTCCTCCAGCCGCCGGTCGACCGACGCGAACCCCGCCTCCAGCGCGAGCACCAGGAAGGGGGCGGCGACGAACGCCTGCGCCAGCGTCGTGCCCGCCGCGGTGAACGGCAGGCTGACGCCGACCGCGGCCAGCGGCCCGCCGAGCAGGCCGGTCCGCCCGAAGGCGGCGAGCAGCCCGACGCCCGCGACGACGGGCGGCAGGACCATCGGCAGGAGCACCAGCGACCGCAGCAGCGAGCGTCCGGGGAACTCCACCCGGGCCAGCACCCAGGCCAGCGGAAGGCCGACCGCCAGCGACGCCGCGACCGCGGCAGTCGAGGTGACCAGCGACAGGCGCAGCGCCGTGGCGGCGCCCGTGTCGCGCACGAGACCTGGCAGCGCGACCCAGGGTGTGCGCGCGACGAGGGCGACGAGCGGCACCAGGCACAGCGCGACCCCGAGCGCGGCGAGTCCGGCCAGCAGCCGGCCGGTGGACAGGCCCCGGCCGGTCACGGCGGTCCGAAGCCGGCGTCGGCGAGCAGCTCGGCGCCGCGCCCGTCGAGCAGGAACGCCACGAACGCCGCGGCGAGATCCGGCGAGGCGCTGGACCGGGTCACCGCGACGGGGTAGCTGGCGACGATCTCGGGGGTGTGCAGGTCCACCACCCGGACCTGGTCGGCGACCCGCTCGGTGACGTCGGTGGCGTAGACGATCCCGGCGTCGGCCTCGCCCGCGACGACCTTGCCCAGCACCCCGCGCACGTCCTGTTCCTCGCTGACGACGTTGGCGGCCGCGGCGTCGGCGATCCCCAGCCGCTCCAGCGCCGCGCGGGCGTAGCGGCCGGCTGGGACCTCCGGGGCCGCGATCACGAGGCGTACGCCCGGGCGCGCGAGGTCGCTGGGCGCGCCGACGCCGGCCGGGTCGGCGGCGGGGGTGACCACGACGAGGGTGTTCGTGGCGACGATCCGCGGCGGTGCGACCAGCCCCTGGTCCCGGGCGGCGCGCATCGATTCGGTGTCGGCGGTGGCCAGGACGTCGGCCGGGGCGCCGGCGGCGAGCTGCGTGACGAGCGTCTGGGACCCCGCCGGCGACACGTCCACCGCGACGCCCGGATGCGCGTCGGTGAACGCGGCGGCGGCGGCGCGGAAGGGCTCGTCCAGCGACGATGCGGCCAGCACCGACAGGCGTCGGGGGGCGGCGCCGGCGGCGGTCTGCGCGCCCGACCCGCGTGCCTGCCCGCAGCCGGCCGCCGCGAGCGCGATGACCGCCGCCACCACCAGACCGGTCGCCCCGCGGCGCGCTGCCCTCATCGCGCTTCCGGCAGCCCGATGACGACGTTGGTCGCCTTCACGGACGCGACGACCGCGACGCCGGGGCGCAGGTCGAGCTCGTCGACGCTCTCGGCCGTGACGAGCGCGAGCAGCCGGAACGGGCCCGCCTGGACCTCCACCGTCGCCGCGGCGGCCCCGCGGACGACGTTGGTGACGACACCGTCGAAGGCGTTGCGCGCCGACGTCGCCGCGATGGGCGCCGGCGGCCGGCGGCGCTCGTCGAGCAGCCGGCGCACGTCGGCGAGCGCGACGAGCCGCTGGCCGCCCGCGCTGCGACCGGTGGGCAGCCGCCCCTCGGTCTCCCAGCGCCGTAGGGTGTCCACGCTCACACCGAGGAGCGCGGCCGCCTGTCCGATACGCAGGTACTCCTCGCTCATCGCGATATTGTACCGAGGAATCAAGGCGCAACGCGGAGGACGGTTGAACGGCACAGGACGGGGCAGACCCCTAGCGGTGACGAATCGCGCCGACGAGCGGCCGCCGACCGACGGGCCGGTGGTCCACGCGAGCGAGCTGACGAAGGTCTACGGCGAGCAGCGGGCGGTCGACGGCCTCGACCTCGACATCACCCGCGGCTCGATCGTGGGCCTCGTGGGACCGAGCGGGTCGGGCAAGACGACGACGGTGCGGATGATGACCGGGGCGCAGCGCCCGACGAGCGGGAAGGTGACCGTCTTCGGGCAGCCGCCCGCCGAATTCGGGCCGCGCGAGCGGGCCCGCCTGGGGTACATGCCGCAGCTCAACGCCCTGTACCCCAACCTGTCGATCGCGGAGAACCTCAAGTTCGTCGCGTCGATCTACGGGGTCGCGCTGCGGCACCGCCGGTCCCGGCTGCGCGACGCGCTGAGCTTTGTCGACCTCACCGAGCACCGTCGCAAGCTGCTGCGCGACTCCTCCGGCGGGATGCAGCGGCGGGTGGCGCTCGCCGCCACCTTGCTGCACGAGCCCGACCTGCTGTTCCTCGACGAGCCGACCGCCGGCATCGACCCCGTGCTGCGCCGCAAGTTCTGGGAACGCTTCGCCGAGCTGAAGCGCTCCGGGCGGACGCTGTGCGTCACCACCCAGTACGTCGGCGAGGCCGCCTACTGCGACGTGGTCGCCGTGCTCGCCGAGGGCCAGCTCGTCGCCGCTGACACCCCCGACGGGCTGCGGCGCACCGCGTTCGGCGGCGAGCTCGTCGATGTCGTCGTCACCGACCCCGTCGACCCGGGCGCCCTCCAGCGGCTGCGGCGGCGGGAGCCGGTGCTCGATGTCGAGCAGCTGGAGGTCGACGCGCACACGCTGCGCCTGCTGGTGACCGCAGCGGAGGCGGGCATGACCGCCGCGCGGCAGTGGGCCGACAGCGAGGGGCTCGCCGTCGAGGCGGTCCGCCAGCACGTGCCCTCCTTCGACGACGTCTTCGTCGCGGTGCTCGAACGGTGGCGCACCGATGGGTGACGCGATCCGCACGGTGATCCGCAGCAGCTCGTTCGTGCGCAAGGAGCTCGTCGAGATCGTCCGTCAGCCACGCCTCGTGCTGACCCTCGTGCTGGGGCCGTTCCTCATCCTCCTCGCGTTCGGCGCCGGCCTGCGCGACGAGGACCCGCCGGTGCGCACCGTCATCGTGACCGGATCCGATCCGCAGGTCGTCGAGGTCGCCGAGCGCTACCGCGAGACCCAGCGGCGGCGCCTGGACATCGACGAGATCACCTCCGACCGGCAGCGGGCGCTGGAGCGCCTGCGCGCCGGGGAGCTCGACGTCGTCGTGTCGTTCCCCGACGACGCGACCGAGACCATCCGCAGCGGGGAGCAGGCCGTCGTCACGCTGTTCCACAACTTCGTCGACCCCATCGAGATCAAGGCGATCGAGCTGTCGGCCGAGCAGGCGGCCAACCGCATCAACGAGGAGGTCTCCCGCGGGCTCGTCGTGCGCGGCCAGCGCGTCGCCGGGGATGTCACCGACCGGCTCGCGAGCACGCGACGCAGCCTCACCGCCTTGGAGGCGGCGCTGGGGGCCGGCGACCCCGAAGCGGCCGAGCTGGAGCTGACGCGGCTGCAGCGCGACGTCGGCGCGCTCGCCCTGGGGTTGGGCGCCACCGACGCGGTCGTCGAGAACATCACCGGTGACGGCGACGGCGGCGACGGCCGGCCAGGCGCGCAGGCCGCGGTGCTGGGGACCGTGGCGGGGCTGACCGCCCGCGTCGACGCGCTGTCGCGCGGCGAGGTGACCGCCGCGCCCGCCGCCGCCCTCGCCGCGATCGAGTCGGACCTCAACGCCCTCGCGGCCGGGCTGGAGGAGTTCGGCGGGCTGCCCCCCGAGGTCATCGTCAGTCCGTTCCAGGGCGAGGCCCGCCGCATCACCGAGGGCCGGGCGAATCTGTCGGCGTTCTACGCACCCGCCGCGCTCGTGCTCCTCGTGCAGCACATGATCGTGACGTTCATCAGCCTGTCGCTCGTGCGCGAGGAGGAGCTGGGCACGACCGAGCTGTTCCGGGTCGCTCCGCTGCGGGGCGGTGAGCTCCTCGTCGGCAAGTCGCTGGCCTACCTGCTGCTCGGCGGCCTGGTGACCGCGCTGCTGACGGCGCTGCTGATCATCGGGCTCGGCGTGCCGATGCGCGGGTCGTGGGTGGTGCTGGGGCTGTCGACGGTCGGGGTGCTGCTCGCCGCGATCGCCCTCGGGTTCGTCATCGCCCTCGTGGCGCGCACCGACAGCCAGGCGGTGCAGTACGCGATGCTCGTGCTGCTCGCGAGCATCTTCTTCAGCGGGTTCATCCTCGGCCTGGACCGCTTCGTGGCGCCGCTGGACCGCCTCGCCTACCTGTTGCCGACGACCTACGGGATCGCGCTGTTCCGCGGGACGATGCTGCGCGGCGAGCCGGGCGCCCCCGTCATCGTCGCGGGGCTGATCGTCCTGATCGCGCTGCTCGGCGGCGCCTCGTGGGTGCTGCTGCGCCGGCGCCTCGGCAGCCAGTAGCGGCAGCCAGCAGCGGCAGCCAGCAGCGGCAGCCAGCAGCGTCGACCGGCGGGTGCGGACATGGCCACCCGCCTGCAGGTCCCGGTGTCTGGCAGCGCTCGGCGAGCACCCCTCGGGTGGCGTGCGGCGGCCGCAGGATCCCCATAGCCGGTTGGGAACCGATGACTTCCGCCTTCCGGTGGAGTCCAAGTGGCAGGACCGACGTAGGGGAGGATGCAATGCAGGCAGAACCCGGGAGGCCGCAGCCCAGCGGCACGGGCGGGGCTGTGGACGCGGCCGGGAAGGGCGGCAGCCCCGCCCGCGGAGCTGCGGCGTGACCGCGGCGGAGGGCGTGACCGCCGCGCCGAAGGGGCTGTCGGTGGCCGGCTCTACAGTCCCTGCCATGAAGCTGGCCGTGGAGGCCGAGGGCCTCGTCAAGCAGTACCGCGGGCGCGCCGGGACGGTCGACGCCGTTCGGGGCGTCGACCTGAGCGTGGGTGCCGGGGAGGTCTTCGGGTTCCTGGGGCCCAACGGCGCCGGCAAGTCGACCACCGTCCGGATGCTCACGACGCTGATGTCGATCACGTCGGGCACCGCACGCGTGGCGGGCATCGACGTCGCCGCCGACCCGGACGCCGCGCGCCGGCGCATCGGCGTCGCGCTGCAGGAGGCCGGGTTGGACCCCCGACAGACCGGGCGCGAGCTGCTGGTCCTGCAGGCGCGGCTGTTCGGCAGCTCGGCTGTGCAGGCCGCCACCCGCGCCCAGGAGCTGCTCGAGCTCGTCGAGCTCGTGGATGCCGCCGACCGGCGGATCAAGGGCTACTCCGGCGGGATGAAGCGGCGCCTGGACCTCGCGTCGGCGCTCGTCCACGAGCCCGAGGTGCTGTTCCTCGACGAGCCGACCACCGGTCTGGACCCCGCGAGCCGGCTCACCGTGTGGGAGGAGGTGCGACGGATCAACGCACGCGGGACGACCGTCTTCCTCACCACCCAGTACCTCGAGGAGGCCGACCAGCTGTGCGACCGGCTGGCCATCATCGACGGAGGGCTGATCGTGCGGGAGGGCACACCGGCGCAGCTGAAGGCCGAGCTGCGGCAGCGCCGCGGGCTGGACGCCGACCCCACCCTCGACGAGGTCTTCCTCGACGCCACCGGCCGCACCCGCGAGCGCGTCGCCGGTGAGGTCCAGCAGGTGTCGACATGAACACGATCCAGCAGGCGGGTCTGTTGGGCGGCCGCGCGCTGCGCGAGGCGTTGCGCACACCGGACTCGTCCATCCCGACGCTGTTCATCCCGTTGTTCTTCCTGGTCGTCAACGTCGGTCAGGCCGGCAGGATCTTCCCGTCGAGCTCGACGTCGTTCCTGGAGGGCCAGAGCTACGCCGCCTTCCAGCTGCCCAGCTCGCTGCTGCTCGCCGCGTCGTTCGGGACCGCGGCGCTGTACCTCGTCGAGGACATCGAGGGCGGCTACTTCGACAAGCTGCGGGCGGCGCCGGTCTCGCGCAGCGCGCTGGTCCTGGGGCGCCTGTTCGCCGAGGCGCTCAAGAGCGTCGTCATCACGACCATCCTGGTCGTCCTCGCGCTGCCGCTGGGGATCTCGATCGCCAGCGGTCCGCTGGGCTTGTTGCTGCTGCTCGTGCTGACCTCGCTGTGGGCCGTCGTCTTCGCCGGCTTCATGCAGCTCATCGCGCTCAAGACCCGCAGCGCCGCGGCGACCAACTCCGGCGGGCTGGTGTTCTTCCCGCTGCTGTTTCTCACCCCGAACTTCGTGCCCCGGGACCTGCTGACCCGGCCGATGGAGATCGCGGCGACCTTCAACCCGGTCACCTACGTGATGGAGGCCCTGCGTTCGCTGATCCTGCGCGACCTCGCCTGGGCGCCGCTGGCCCGCGGGCTCGCCGTCCTGGCGGTGCTCGGCGTGCTGATGGTCGCCCTCAACGTGCGGCTCATCCGCCGCTACGACTGAGTCTGGGGTGCGGTCGCCGTGACACCGCGGCGACGCCTGTGCAGAGTCGGCGCCCGCCGTGGCGGGCCGCTGACGGCGGTCACCGTGAGTCGTAGTCGCCGGTCGGCTCTCCCATGAGCAGGCGCGCGGTCTCCTGCAGCGAACCCGACATCGACGGGTAGATCGAGAAGGTGTGGGCGATCTGGCTCACCGTCAGCCGGTTCAGCACCGCGACGGAGATCGGCATGACGAGGTCGCTGGCGCTGGCGCTGACCACCGCGCCCCCGACGATCGTGCCGGACCCCTGCATCGCGTGGAGCTTGACGAACCCGTCGGTGGCCTGGGCCATCTTGGCCCGCGGGTTGCCGCTGAACGGCAAGGTGACGGTCCGCACGGGCACCTGCGTGTCGGGGTCCGATCCGGGACCGACCCCGACGCTGGCGACCTCCGGGTCGGTGAACACGCACGCCGCGACGGCGTCCCAGCGGATCGGCGCGACCGCCTCGCCCAGGGCGTGCCACATCGCGTTGCGGCCCTGCATCGCCGCGACGCTCGCGAGCATCATCCGCCCCGTGACGTCGCCGGCCGCGTAGACGGTGTGGACGTTCGTGCGGCTGACCCCGTCGACGGGAACCGCCCCGCTGTCGGAGATGTTCACGCCGGCGGCCTCGAGCCCGAGCCGGGCCGACGACGGCACCTGGCCGATGCACAACAGCGCGTGGCTGCCCTCGACCCACTCGTCCTCGCCGATCTTCACGCGCACGCCGTCGGGGCTGCGCTCGAGGTCGACGGCCCGGCGCTTGCGGTGGATGACGGCGCCCCAGCGCTCGAAGCTCGCCTCGATGACCGCCGCGGCGTCGGGATCCTCGCCCGGGAGGACCTGGTCGCGGCTGGAGATGAGGTGGACCTCGCTGCCGAAGCGGGCGAACGCGTGGGCGTACTCCGCCCCCGTCGCGCCGGAGCCGACGACGACGAGACGCTCGGGAAGCCGGCGCAGGGCGAACAGCTCGCGGGAGGTGAACACCCGCTCGCCGTCGGGGCGGGAGAACGGCAGGAGCCGGGGGCGGCTGCCTGTCGCGACGAGGACGACGTCGGCGGGCACGACGTGCGTGCGGCCGTCGGCGGTGTCGACCTCCACCGCGTCGCGACCGGCGAGGCGTCCCAGGCCCTCGACGACACGGACCCCGGCGGCTTCGACCTTCTTGCCGATGTCGGCGGACTGGTTGCCGGCCAGGGTCCGCACGCGGTCCATGACGGCGGCCATGTCCACCGTCGCGGCGCTCGCGATGTCGGCGCCGCCCGGGTGGCGCACGCCGAGCCGGTGCGCCGACTGCATCCACCCCATCGCCTCGGCCGACACGATCATCGCCTTGGACGGCACGCAGTCCCACAGGACGCTGTTGCCGCCGAGCCCCTCGCGCGACACGACCGTGACGTCGGCGCCGTGGTCGGCGGCGACGAGCGCGGCCTCGTAGCCCCCCGGTCCCCCGCCGATCACGACGATGCGCATCTTGGCAGCCATGCCGGTAAGCCCGTGCAGAAGCCCTCCGGGCCAGCGGGGACGCCCGTGCAGGCGGTGATCGCCCTGCCGGGCGGCGGCCAGCCCGGAGGTGCTAGCCGGCGTCGATGACCTTCTGGAGGTCGTCGGCGGCCGCGGCGACGCGGGTGACGACGTTGTACGGCGCGAGGTCGTTGTGGCAGACGATCTCCCCGGCACCCAGCGCCCGGCGACCGAGGCGCCACGGAACCTCGCCCGATGGGCGGAAGCCGGCCACGGCGCGGTGGTAGCGGCGCGCGGCGCGGGCGGCCTGGGCGAGGAGGCGGTCGGTCCATGCCCAGGCGGGCCAGGGATCGGCGTCGCCCACGGTGTCACCCGGTAGGAAGGAGAGCACTTCGGCCGCGGTCGTCGATGCCGAGCGGGCCAGGCACCTGGCGAACGCGCCGTCGCCCGGGGTCCACCATGAGGGGCGTGACAGGGATCGGTGCGACCGCAGGAGGCGACGCCCTCGCGCGACGCTTGATCGAGGCCGTGGGCCAGGACCACGTGCTGACCGACCCGGAGCGTACGCGCTCCTACGAGACCGACTGGACGGGGCGGTGGTCGGGCCGGGCGCGGCTCGTGGTGCGCCCGCGTGACACCGCGCAGGTGGCGGCGGTGCTGCGGGCGTGCGGCGCGGCCGGTGTCGGCGTCGTCCCGCAGGGCGGCAACACCGGCCTCGTCGGCGGCGGGGTCCCGCGCGGCGGCGAGGTGGTCCTCAGCCTGGCCCGGCTGACCGAGCTCGGCCCCGTCGACACCGCCGCCGGGCAGGTGACCGCCGGCGCCGGCGTGACGCTGCGAGCCCTGGCCGAGCACGCCGCCCGCGCCGGCCTCGCCTACGGCGTGGACTTCGCGGCGCGCGACAGCGCGACGGTCGGCGGCACGGTCGCGACCAACGCCGGCGGCATCCACGTCGTGCGCCACGGCGCCACCCGAACCCAGGTCCTCGGGCTCGAGGCGGTCCTGGCCGACGGGCGCGTCCTGCGCCGCATGGGCGGGCTGCCCAAGGACGCGACCGGCTACGACCTGCCGGGGCTGCTGACCGGCAGCGAGGGGACGCTCGCGGTCGTCACCGCCGCGCGGCTGCGGCTCGTCGGCGTTCCGCCCACCGTGTCGTCGCGCTCCTCGGCGTCGTCTCGACCGGCGCGGCGCTGGGGCTGCTGGCGCGGCTGCGCGCCCGGCTGCCGGGGCTGACCGCGGCCGAGTGGTTCACCGCCGACGGGTTGGCCCTCGTCGCCGGCGCGACCGGGCTGCCGGCGCCGTTGCGGGCCGAGCATCCGGCGTACCTCCTCGTCGAGGTCGCGGGTCGACCGACCCGACCGACGACCTCGCGGCCGCCCTGGACGGGACCGCGGAGGTCGCCGACGCGGCGGTGGCCGCCGACCGGCCGGGCGCGCGGCGCTGTGGGCGTACCGGGGGCGCCACACCGAGGCCCTGGCCGCCACCGGGCCGGTGCGCAAGCTCGACGTCGCCGTACCGCTGGGCCGCCTTCCCGAGCTCGTCGACCGCGCTGCGGCGGCGTGCGCGGCCGCCGGCGCGCGGCTCGTGCCGTTCGGCCACCTCGCCGAGGGCAACGTCCACGTCAACGTCCTGGGGGCATCGGCGGAGGCCGGAGACCGGCTCGACGACGAGCTGCTGCGGCTGGTCGCCGCGCTCGGCGGCAGCATCAGCGCCGAGCACGGCGTGGGAACGGCGAAGACCCGCTGGCTGGCGTTGACCCGCGACGACACCGACCGCGCGGCGATGGCCGCGATCAAACGCGCGCTCGACCCCGACGGGCTGCTCAACCCCGGGGTGCTGTTCGGCTGACCGCGGCCCTGCGCTGCCTGCGGGCACCGGCGAGGGCGAGCACCGCAGCCCCGGCCCAGATGACGGCGAGGACGCCGAGCCATGCCGGCACGTAGTCTCCAGGCAGGATCGAGGCGTTGCCCTGCTGTGCGGTCCGGCCGTAGCCGCGCAGCAGCGGCCACGCGATCAGCGTCATCACCACCGACAGCCCGAGGCCCACCTGCACCGGGGTCCGCAGCGCCACCGGCCGCACGCGGCGCAGCCCCCGCCCGACGAGCAGCACGAGCGGCACGAAAACCGCGTCGTGGACGACCAGCCCGCCCAGGACCCAGCCGAGCCAGCGCACCAGCCGGATCCCGAGCGGGCCGGTGCCGGCCTGCGACAGCAGCCCGTACACCCCCCACGCCATGACGGCGACGCCGAGAAGCACGCCGGTCCAGAACACGCGCGGGCTGGCCTCGCCCTCGACCCGCCGCGACGGTGACCGGCTCACAGCACCGTCACCGTGGCGACCCACTTCGTCTGCAGCACCCCCGGGTTGTTCGGCGCGATCAGCCGCACCGGGAACCCGTGGTCGAGGTGGAGCGGCTCGCCTCCGACGTCAAGGGCGAGCAACGTGTCGGGGTCGGCCGCGAACGCCGGGTTGAGCGTCGTCGCCCGGTACAGCCCCGACGGCTGCAGGGACTCCACGTGCACCGCGACACCGGCCGGCGCGCCGGCGAGGCGCAGCAGGTCCGGCAACGACAGCCCCGACCAGCGCGGCGACGCCGACCAGCCCTCCACGCACGCGATGGGCAGGACCGCCGACCGCTGCGGCAGCGCCCGCAGGTCGTCCAGCGACAGCGAGAGCTCCTCGTCGACCCGACCCGTGACCCGCAGCAGGTAGCCCGGATCGACCGCCGTCTCCAGGACACGCGCGCCGGCCGCCGTCTTGTTGACCGGGAAGCCCTGCGGCCCGACCGACGGCCGCCGCGGCGACAGCAGCGCCAGCCGCTCGAGCGGCCCGACGGTCGTGCCGGCCGTGGTCAGCACCACCAGGCCCGTCGCCGCGCCCGCCGCCGCGAGGATCCCCCGGCGGCTGAGGCCGCCCTCGGGTCCCGCCGCGGGCACCGGTGGCGGCTCGGGGCGGGGCTCGCGCGCTGCGGCGACCCGCCGGACGATGTGGACCTTGGCGGCGACGTGCACGACCAGCCCACCGATGGTGATCCACGCCGCCCAGTAGTGCGCCGGCGGGAAGAAGAACCCCCACGGGTACCAGTAGGTGACGTTCTGCAGCCCTGACAGCAGCAGGAACAGGCTGCCGGCGACGAGGGGGACGATCGCGAGGCGCTCCACCGCCGAGGCGACGCCGCGGACCGGCGGCCAGGCCCACAGGTGGGGGTAGACGACGAACAGCTTGGCGAGCAGCAGCGGGATGCTCGCCAGGCCGGTGACGACGTGCAGGCCCTGGGTGACCCGGTACAGCCCGGCTGGCCGGGGCGTCCAGACGAACCAGCTCCCCGGCTGCTGGATGAGGTGGGACAGCAGCCCGGTGGCGAAGCACACCGTGAACGTGACGCCGAGCGCGACCCCGAGCCACGCGGCGGGTGCCTCGTGGTGCAGCCGGCTGCGGAACGATCCGGCGCGAAACGGTGGGAACCGCGGCGGCGTCGCGAGCAGCCGCGCTCCCCCGGCGATCAGGCGTCCAGCTGTGCGAACCACCGGCCCGCTCCCTTCCACACGTCCGCGACGGTCAGGCCTGCCCCGGCCGCGAGGGCCGGCAGGTCGTCGGCACCCAGCTGCGCCCACGGCTGCCACCCGCCGGCGCGGCTGGCCAGCCGCAGCCGCAGGCGCCGCGACGGGACGCCCGGCGGCTCGACGTCGAGCAGCACCCGCCCCGCGGGCGCGAGCAGCGCGGCGACCCGGGCCAGGAGCGCCGGCGGGTCGCCGCCGATCCCGATGTTGCCGTCGAGCAGCACGACGGTCGCCCACCGGCCCTCGGCCGGGTCGGGTTCGAACACGCAGCGGCGCACGGCGGCGGCTCCGCGGCGGCGGGTCATCCGCACCGCCTCGGCGGCGACGTCCAACCCGAGGCAGTCCACCCGCTGCGCCGCGAGGTGGCCGGCGGCCCGGCCGGGGCCGCAGCCGACGTCGAGCACCGGGGCGACCGCCCGGGCGAGCAGCCGGCGCTCCTCGGCGGTGACGTCGCCGGCCCAGCGTCGCAGGGGCCACACCAGGGAGGCGCCGCCGGCGTCGACCAGACGCGCGACCGGCGCGGCGGGCGCGCCCGACCCGCTCGGCAGCAGCATCCCGGCGACGACGGACCACATGACGCGAACGTAAGCCGGGATCCGGCGGCCAGTTCTTACAGGTCGCGGAACTCCCGCCGCGGCGGCCGGCTGTCGCAACGCCCGGCCGTACGGTGCCGGCATGGCACAGATCCTGGTCACCGGCGGAGCCGGCTTCGTGGGGTCGCACGTCGTCGACGAGCTCGTCGCGCTCGGCCACCGGGTCCGGGTCGTCGACAGCCTCGACCCCGCCGCCCACGACGGGCCGCCCGACCACCTGAACCCCGCGGCCGAGTACGCCTTCGTCGACGTCGCCTCGCTGGCCGACCGCCCGGACCTGCTCGACGGCGCGGACGCGGTCTGCCACCAGGCGGCCAAGGTGGGCCTGGGGGTCGACTTCGGCGACGTCGCTGCCTACGTCACGGCGAACGCCGGCGGCACCGCCGGACTGCTGCTCGGCCTGCACCGGGCCCGCTTCGCCGGGCGGCTCGTCCTCGCCGGGTCGATGGTCGTCTACGGCGAGGGCGCCTACGCCTGCGACCAGCACGGACCCGTACGCCCCGGGCCGCGGGCCGGCGCCGATCTCGACGCCGGCCGCTTCGAGCCGGCCTGCCCGCGTTGCGGCCGGCCGCTGGAGGCGCGGGCGGTGACCGAGGACGCCCCGCCGGACCCGCGCAACGTCTACGCCGCCACGAAGCTGCTGCAGGAGCACCTGTGCGTCGCCTACGGGCGCGAGCACTCCGCCCCCGTGACGGTCCTGCGCTACCACAACGTCTACGGTCCGCGGATGCCCCGCGACACCCCCTACGCGGGGGTGGCGAGCGTGTTCCGCAGCGCGCTCGCGGCGGGGCGGGCGCCGTCGGTGTACGAGGACGGCAGGCAGCGCCGCGACTTCGTCCACGTCACCGACGTCGCGCACGCCAACGTCCTCGCGCTGACCGGGCCCGAGCCGGTCGACGGGACGTTCAACGTGGCCAGCGGGGCACCGCGCTCCGTCGGCGACCTCGCCGCCACCCTCGCCCGGGCCGTCGCCGACAGCGACGGCGCGCGGGTGTCGCCGCGCGGCACCCGGCCCTAACCGCAGGGCGCCGGGGGGCACCGGGTGGCCGGCCCCGGGCGGGGCGCGCGACGGGTGGGGGTGCGGTCCGCCCGCGGGGTGGTCGACCGCGTCGGCGAGTTTGGCACCCCCCCGCTGGGGCGGGCGCCGGGGGGAGCGACGGGCCCGGCGGGAGGCGGCCGATGACGGACTGCGCGCAGGTGTGCGTCGTCATGCCGGCGCTCGACGAAGCCGACGCGCTGCCCGCCGCGCTGGCCGGTCGTCCCGCGGGCGTGCGCGTCGTCGTGGTCGACAACGGCTCACGCGACGAGACCGCGTCGGTGGCGCGCGCCCTGGGCGCCGAGGTCGTGGCCGAGCCGCGGCGCGGCTTCGGCGCGGCGTGCCTGCGGGGGCTGCGCGCGGCCGCGCCTGCGACGGTGGTGGTCTTCATGGACGCCGACGCGACGCTGGACTGGGCCGACCTCGACACCGTCGCCGGCCCGGTGCTGGAGGGCCGTGCCGACCTCGTCGTCGGGCGACGGGTCGCGGCCCGCCGCGAGCCGGGGGCGATGCCCGGGCACGTCGCGTCGGCCAACGCGCTCCTCGCCGCCTGTGCGGCCTGCTCGCGGGGTGCGGCTGCACGACGTCGGCCCCTACCGCGCGGTGCGGCGCGACGCGCTGCTGCGCCTCGGGATGCGCGACCGCACCTACGGCTGGCCGCTGGAGATGGTGCTGCGGGCCGGACGGGCCGGCCTGCGGGTCGTCGAGGTGCCGGTCGCCTGGGTGCGCGCGGGGACTCCAAGGTGACCGGCCGCCCTGGCCGACCGCGAAGGCCGCGGCCCGGATGCTCGCCGTGCTCGTCCGCCACGCCGTGACCGCCGCGCCGCCGGCCCCGGCGTCGTGACGACCGGCGAGGGCCGCGCCACCGGCCGCCGTGACCGCGGCGCCGCCGGCCCCGGCGTCGCGACGACCGGCGAGGCGGCCGCGCCGCACCGGCGCCGCGCGGCCGGCTGCCGCATGCGCAGCGGCGGACCAGGCGTGCGCAGCGCCGGCACGGCGGCGGGCCGGCCGCGACGGGCTGGGGCTGGCCGCCGTGGCGGCCGCCGGGCTGGCTGTCACCGCGCCGCTGGTGGCCGGCGACCCCCTGCTGGGGATGGACGCCGCGACGCAGTTCGTGCCGTGGTACGCCCACCTCGGGAAGGGCTGCGCGCCGGCGACCTGCCCGCCTGGAACCCCCACGTCTTCGCCGGCGCGCCGTTCGCGGCGGATCCGCTGTCGGGCTGGGGCTACCTGCCCGCGATGCTGCTGTTCACCGCGCTGCCGGTCGGGGTCGCCGCCGCCGCCTACCTCGTGGTGTCCCCGCTCCTCGCGGGAGTCGGGTCGCCTGCTCGCTTACGCACTGCCACTGCCGGTCGTGGGGGCGGTCGTCGCCCGGCGTGGTGGCCGAGACCGCCGGCGTCGTCGCCGTCAACAACCCGTGCTGCTTCGCCTACACGGCGGTCGCGGCCTGGCTGCCGTGGGCGCTGCTGGGAGCCCAGGTCGCCGTGGGCACGCGCTCGCGGCGCACCAGGTGGCGGGGGTGGGCGCTCGGGCGCTCGCGGTGTCGCAGATCTCGCGCCTGGCCGGGGCAGGGCTCGCTGTACGCGCTGACCGTCGTCGCGGCCTGGATCGCGTGGCGCACGCTCGCCGCCCCCGACGACGACCGCCGGGGCGCGCGCTGCGCGGCTGCGCGGCGTCGCGGGGCACGGGGTCGCGGTGCTCGGCCTGGGCGCCGCGCGCGGCGGCGCGCTGCTGCCGCGGCTGGAGTTCAACGCCGTGTCGACGCTCGCGGGGGCTACCTGCCCGAGCTCGTGCGCGCCGGCGGCTGGACCCCGGAGGACTGGTGGCGGCTGCTGCGACCGGGGCGCTGGCACGTCGGCATCGCGGCGCTGGGGCCTCGCCGCGGCTGCACCCCTGCTCGCCCGGCCGCCGCGGAGCCGCCCGGTTCTGGCCCTCACCGCCGTCGTCGCCTGGTCGCGACGACGGCGCAGACCCTGCTGCACCGCTGGCTGGCGGCCCTGCCCGGCGCGGAAGGGTCGTCGCGCACGCCCCTGAGCGGGTGCTGGTCGTGCTGCTCCTCGCGGTCGCCCTGCTGGCGGGCACCACGGTCGCCGCCATCGCGGCGCGGTCCTGCCGGGGCGCGTGGCTCGCGGTCAGCGTCGCCGTCGTCGTCGCCGGCCAGCTCGTCGCCGCCGACTCCACGCGCTGCACCGGCTCACGGAGTCGCCGCTGGGGTCGGCGGCTGTGCGCACCGATCCGGGCGGGTCCGTTCGCGCCAGGTCCGATCCCGGCGGGTCGGGTTCCGGCCCTGCGGCCTTCCTGCGGCGCGCCGCCGCATGGCGCGGCGGGCGGCCGCTACGTCGGCTACGGGCCGCAGGTCGCCGGCGGGCGGGTGACGACCAACGCCTACTCCGTGCGCTGGGCCGACCCGCGGGTCGCCGCCCTGGGGGGGTCAACACGGCCATGTCGTGGGGGCTGGCCACACCCAGGGTGTCCCGACGCGGATCGCCCGCTGATGACGAAGCTCGTCGCCGCCTTGAACGGCGGTCCGCAGAACTGGGCTTCACTTCGTTGACGTCCGGCGCGCCGGGTTCGCGATCCGGGCTGCTCGACCTGCTGCCGTCCGCTGGCCTCGTCGTCCCCGACGACCCGACAGGCGCCGACCCGTCTGGCGTCGGCGCGCTGGCCGCATCGGCACCCGACTGCCCTGCGCGCCGGCGGATTGCAGCGCAGGTGCTCGAGCGCCGGTCGGCGCTGCCCCGAGCCTGGCTGGTCCACGATGCGCGCCGGGTGGCGCCGGGTGGGGCACCGTCACCTGCTGCTCCGGGCGCCGTCGACCCGGCGACGACCGTGCTGCTCGAGGGTGCGCTCCCACCGTTGGCGCCGCCGACCCCGCCGCGGACCGGCGTCGACGCAGCGGACACCGCTGATGACCCGGACACCGTCTCGCTACGGACGTCCAGCGACGCACCGGCCGTGCTGGTGCCTCCGAGGTCGCCTACCCCGCCTGGCGCGCGACCGTGGATGGGCGACCCGCCGAAGGTCCTCCTCGCCGACTATGCGCTACGCGCCGTCGCCGTGGGCGCGGGCGACCACGTCGTCACGCTGCGCTATGCCTTCTCGGCACAAGCCGGCCGGCATCGCGATCACGGCGATCACCGCCTGCGCGCTGCTCGTCGCGGTCCTCCTGGCGGCGGCGGGGTCATCCGATGTCACCGTCTGCAAGCGCTTGCGCGCGCGGCGCCCGGATCAGCGCTCGCGGCGATGATGACGTGGAAGCGGGCAGCGCGCCGCCCGGCGGATCATGCCGGCGACGGCGGCGCGCGTGCTCGTCGTCGAGGACGACCCGACGATCGCCGAGGTCGTCGCGCGCTACCTGACCCGCGACGGCACGCTGTCGAGGTCGCGGGCGAGCATCGCGGGCGCCGCGCCGCCGGCCTGGTCGACCTCGCCGTCCTCGACCTGGCGCCGCCGGCAACGCATCGCCTGGAGGTAGCCGGCGGCTGCGCGAGCGTGCCGAGGTCGCCATCATCATCCTGTCGGCGCGTGGCGAGGAGACCGACAGGCTGCTGGGCCTGGAGCGCGGCGCCGACGACTACATCGCCAAGCCGGTCTCCCCTCGCGAGCTCGCCGCCCGCGTCCGCGCGGTGCTGCGCCGCACGGCGCCGTCGCCGCCGCCCGACGAGCCGGACGCCGGGCCGCTGGAGGTCGGCGACGTGCGGCTGGATCCGCGCAGCCGGGAGGTTCTCGTCCGCGGTGAGACGGTGTCGCTCACCGTGCGGGAGTTCGACCTGCTCAGCCACTTCCTGCGCCACCCGTCGGAGGTGTTCCGCCGCGAGGCGCTGCTCGAGCAGGTGTGGGGCTACACGTTCGGCGACACCTCCACGGTCACCGTCCACGTCCGCCGGCTGCGCGAGAAGGTCGAGGCGGACCCGGCCCAGCCGCGCCACATCCAGACGGTGTGGGGTGTCGGCTACAAGTTTTCGCCATGAGCCGCCCGGCGACTGAGGTGCGCGACCCGAGCCGCCCGGCGACCGAGGTGCGGAACCGCAACCACCGGGTGACCGCGCTGCCGAGCCCGAGCCGCCGGACGACCGCGCTGCGGGCGTGAACCGGCGGCCGCTGCTCGTCGCCGCGGCGGGCCTCGCGCTGGCCGCCGTCGTGGCGGCGGTCGTGGGCAAGTCCCTCACCGACACCACGATCCTCATCGGGATCGCCGGCGGCGCCTCGATCGTGACGGGGGTGGTGGGCACCGTCGCCCTGCACCTGCTGCGCGAGCGGAGCTTCGTGGCGCAGGTGACGGTCGTGGCGCTCACGTCGGTTGTCGCGGTCGCCGCGGGGTCGCTGGGCGCCGGCAGCGCGATGTTCCTGTCGACCTCCGACCTCGACGCCCTCGGTGTGGTCGTCGTGGCGTCCGCCGCCGGCGGGGTGTGCGCCGCCCTGATGCTCGCCGAGCGGGTCGCCGCCGCCAGCCGCCTCCTGGGCGAGTCCGCGCAGCGGCTGGGCGACAGCGGCGACAGCGGCGCCGGCGACGGGCGCGACGTCGCGGGGTTCGCGGTCGGGAGCGTCCGGGCCCCCTCGATCCGGGAGTTCGCCGACCTGGCGCAGCGCCTGGAGGACACCGCCGCGCGGCTGGACGCCTCCCGTGAGCGGGAACGGGCGGCCGACGCCGCCCGCCGCGAGCTGGTGTCGTGGGTCTCACACGACCTGCGGACCCCGCTGGCGGGGATCCGCGCGATGAGCGAGGCGCTCGAGGACGGGATGGCGACCGACGCCGCGACGCTCGCGCGCTACCACCACACCCTGCGGGTCGAGGCCGACCGTCTCAGCGCCCTCGTCGACGACCTGTTCGAGCTGTCGCGCATCTCCGCGGGGGCGGTCCGACTCCAGCCCGAGGCGGTGTCGCTGGCCGACGTCGTCTCCGACGCCCTGGCCGCCACCGACGCGCTCGCCGCCGCCAAGGGCGTCCGCCTCGAGGGGCGGATGGACGGCCCGGCGCCGCAGCTGCGCCTGTCGACCCCGGAGTTCTCGCGCGCGCTGGGCAACCTGCTGCTCAACGCCATCCGTGAGACGCCGGCCGAGGGCACCGTCGCGGTCGAGGCCGGCGCGGACTCCAGCCACGCGTGGGTGGCCGTGTCCGACACCTGCGGCGGGATCCCCGACGAGGATCTCCCGCGGCTGTTCGACACCGCCTTCCGCGGGTCGCGGGCGCGCACCCCCTCCTCGGACGCCGGCGCCGGACTCGGCCTGGCGATCGCCAAGGGGTTGGTCGAGGCCCATGCCGGCGAGATCAGCGTCAGCAACGCCGGCGCAGGCTGCCGCTTCGTCGTGCGCGTGCCCCTGGACGTGGCCGCATGACCCCTCCCGGCGAACCGCCGGCGCTGCGACGGCCGTCACTGCCCCATCACATGCCGGCGGCCGACCGGTGGCGCGGTGATGCGGTCGTGGTGGTGGCCAAGGCCCCCGTCGCCGGGAAGGTCAAGACCCGCCTGTGCCCGCCGCTGTCCGCGGTGGAGGCGGCCGACGTCGCTGCGGCGCTGCTCGCCGACGCAGCCGGCAACGCCGCGTCCGGCGGTGCGGCCGTGTGGTGCGCCTACCTCGGCGACCCGGCGGTCGTACGAGGCGTGGTCGGGCGCTCGGTACGCCTGCTGCCCCAGCGCGGCTGCGGCCTGGCCGACCGGCTCGCCGCCGCGCAGGCGGACGTGTTCGCCGCCGGCGCCGCCCGGGTGGTGCTGCTGGGGGCGGACTGCCCGACCGTCGAGCCCGCCTACCTGGCGGCCGCCCTGGCCGCCCTCGACCGCACCGACGTCGCGCTCGGTCCCGCCGCCGACGGCGGCTACACGCTCCTGGCCGCGTCCCGGCCGACCCCCGAGCTGCTGTGCGGCGTCCCGATGAGCACCGCCACCGTCCTCGACGACACCCTGAGACGCGCCGCCGCGGCCGAGCTCGGCGTGACCGTGCTGGCGCAGCGCTTCGACATCGACACCGCCGCCGACCTGCTCGCCGCCCTGTCCGCCGGCGAGCTGTCGCACGCGCCCCGCACCCGCGCGGCGGCCGTGCGCCTGGTCGAGCGGCTCACGCCCGTCGGCTAGCCGGCGCCGTTCGTGCGCGCCGCCGCGATCACGCCGGTGGCGGCGGCGCTCACGGAAGACGGGACCGCTCCGGGTCAGAAGGCGTCGGCGGGGCGGTGCGACCCGAACACGTCGCGCAGGGCGTCGCACACCTCCCCGACCGTGGCCATGGCGGCCAGCGCCTCGCGCATCACCGGCAGCAGGTTGTCGTCGCCGGCGGCGGCCTTCGCGACGTCGGCGAGTGTGGCCTCGACCGCGTCGGCGTCGCGCTCGGCGCGGATGCGCTGCAACCGGGCGACCTGACCGGCGGCGACGGCGTCGTCGACGCGTGACAGGTCCGGCTCGACGTCCTCGGCGATCGTGTAGCGGTTCACCCCGACGACGACCCGGTCCCCTCGCTCGACGGCCCTGGTCAGGTCGTAGGCGCTCCGCTCGATCTCGGTCTTCTGGTAGCCGCGCTCGATCGCGGCGACGGCGCCGCCCAGCTCGTCGATGCGGTCCAGGTGCTCGCCGGCGCGCCGCTCGATCTCGTCGGTCAGCGACTCGACGAACCAGCTGCCGCCCAGCGGGTCGGCGGTCAGCGTCACGTCGGTCTCGTGGGCGATGACCTGCTGGGTGCGCAGTGCCAGGCGGGCGGCCTTCTCCGACGGCAGGGCCAGAGCCTCGTCGTAGGCGTTGGCGTGCAGCGACTGCGTCCCCCCCAGGGTCGCGGCCAGCGCCTGGATCGTGACCCTGGACAGGTTGACCTCGGCCTGCTGCGCCGTCAGCTGCACGCCGGCGGTCTGGGTGTGGAAGCGCAGCATCTGCGCCTTGGGACTCGTGGCGCCGAAGCGGTCGCGCATGATCCGGGCCCACATCCGCCGCGCGGCGCGGAACTTGGCGACCTCCTCCAGCAGCGTCGAGCGCGCCACGAAGAAGAACGACAGCCGCGGCGCGAACGCCTCGACATCCAGGCCCGCCGCCACCGCCGCCTCGACGTAGGCGATCGCGTCGGCCAGCGTGAACGCGACCTCCTGGACCGCTGTCGCCCCGGCCTCGCCGATGTGGTAGCCCGAGATCGAGATCGTGTTGAAGCGGGGGAGCCGCCGGGCGCAGTATTCGAACGTGTCGGTCACGATCCGCAGCGACGGCGCCGGCGGGAAGATGTAGGTGCCCCGGGCGATGTACTCCTTGAGGACGTCGTTCTGGATCGTCCCGCGCAGCTGGGCGGGGTCCACGCCCTGCTCGGCGCCGACGAGCTCGTACAGCAGCAGCAGGATGGACGCCGGCGCGTTGATCGTCATCGACACCGACACCTCGTCCAGCGGGATGCCGTCGAACAGCGCGCGCATGTCGGCCAGGCTGTCGATCGCGACGCCGACCTTGCCGACCTCGCCCGCCGCCAGCGGGCTGTCGGAGTCGTAGCCCATCTGCGTGGGCAGGTCGAAGGCGACCGACAGACCGGTCTGGCCCTGGTCGAGCAGGTAGCGGTAGCGGGCGTTGGACTCTGCGGCGGTCGCGAACCCGGCGTACTGCCGCATCGTCCACGGGCGGCCGCGGTACATCGAGCCGTACACGCCCCGGGTGAACGGGAAGGCGCCGGGATCGCCGAGGTCGCGGGCGTAGTCGCGCTCGGCGTCGGGCCGGTAGACGGGCTGCGCGGGGATGCCCGACGCCGTCAGGTGCCCGGGCGCACCGTCCTCGTGCTGGCTGCCCATCGCTGGCCTCGCTGAGAAGTCGACGCGCCGATTGTCGCAGACCCGCCGGCGGCGGCCGAAATGGGCCTCGGTGCTAGCCTTCTGCTGCGCTCGGGAACTGACGGACGTGCCAGCGTCGCCCCCTCGCGCCCCGCCGGTGAACCGTCCGCAGAAAGAGTCCGAGCATGGCGACAGGGCCGTCCCGCAGCGGGCAGCGCACAAGCCTCGACCCGCCCAAGGGCGACAGCGCGCCCGCCGGGCCCGGTGGCGGGGCGTCGGCCCGGGCCGCCGACCGCGGGGCCGAGCGGGTCGAACGGCGCCGCCCGTGGCTGCTGGAGTTCTACGGCTCGGCGGTCGGCAAGAAGTACGTCATGGCGATCACCGGGATCCTGCTCATGGCGTTCGTGTTCGCCCACACGATCGGCAACCTCAAGCTGTACGTCGGCGCCGAGGCCATGAACTTCTACGGCGAATGGCTGCGCGACTTCGGCTACCCCGCGCTGCCGCACTCCGGCGTGCTGTGGCTGCTGCGGATCACCCTGCTCGTGTCGGTGGCCCTGCACATCCACGCCTCCTACGCGCTGACGCAGATGAACCGCCACGCCCGTCCCGGCAAGTACCAGTCCAAGCGCGACTACGTAGCCGCGACGTTCGCCGCCCGCACGATGCGCTGGACCGGCGTCATCGTGGGGCTGTTCATCGTCTTCCACCTGCTGGACCTCACCTGGGGGCCCGTCAACCCCGACTTCGAACACGGCGACCCGTACGGCAACACCGTCGCGAGCTTCCAGCGCGTGCCCGTGTCGCTGTTCTACATCGTGGCGAACCTGGCGCTCGGGGTGCACCTGTACCACGGTGCCTGGAGCCTGTTTCAGAGCCTGGGGATCAACAACCGGCGCTTCAACCACTGGCGGCGGATGTTCGCCACCGCCTTCGCCGCCTTCGTGACATTGGGCAACGTCGCATTCCCGATAGCCGTCCTCGTCGGGATCATCCGCTGAGCGCACCTGGAGAGCCGATGCAGCTGGACGCCAGGATCCCGTCCGGTCCGATCGAGGACCTGTGGGACGACCACCGCTTCGAGATGAAGCTGGTCAACCCCAACAACAAACGCAAGTTCGACATCATCGTCGTCGGCACCGGGCTCGCGGGCGGGTCGGCGGCCGCGACGCTGGGCGAGCTGGGCTACAACGTCAAGGTCTTCACCTACCACGACAGCCCCCGGCGGGCCCACAGCATCGCCGCGCAGGGCGGCATCAACGCGGCGAAGAACTACCAGGGCGACGGCGACAGCGTCTACCGGCTGTTCTACGACACGGTCAAGGGCGGGGACTACCGCTCCCGTGAGGCCAACGTCTACCGCCTCGCCCAGGTCAGCCTGGAGATCATCGACCAGTGCGTCGCCCAGGGGGTCCCGTTCGCCCGCGAGTACGGGGGGCTGCTGGACAACCGCTCCTTCGGCGGCGCCCAGGTGTCGCGGACGTTCTACGCGCGCGGGCAGACCGGCCAGCAGCTGCTGCTGGGCGCCTACCAGTCGCTGATGCGCCAGGTCGAGGCCGGCAGGGTCGAGCTGCACCACCGCACCGAGATGCTGGACCTCGTCATGGTCGACGGCCGCGCCGCGGGCGTCGTGACCCGCGACATCATCACGGGCGAGGTCGTCTCGCACACCGCCCACGCGGTCGTGCTCGCCACCGGCGGCTACAGCAACGCCTTCTACCTGTCCACCAACGCGAAGGCCTCGAACGCGTCCGCGATCTGGCGGGCACACCGCAAGGGCGCGCTGTTCGCCAACCCCTGCTTCACGCAGATCCACCCCACCTGCATCCCGCCCAGCGACGAGCACCAGTCCAAGCTCACCCTGATGAGCGAGTCGCTGCGCAACGACGGCCGCATCTGGGTCCCCGAGCGGATGGAGGACGACCGCCCGCCCGAACAGATCCGCAGTCGGAGCGCGACTACTTCCTGGAGCGCAAGTACCCGGCGTTCGGCAACCTCGTCCCGCGCGACGTGGCCTCGCGCAACGCCAAGACGATGGTCGACGCCGGCAAGGGGTCGGCCCGCGCCGCAACGGCGTCTACCTCGACTTCGCCGACGCGATCGACAGGGTGGGCGAGCACACGATCCGGGAGCGCTACGGCAACCTGTTCGCGATGTACGACCGCATCACCGGCGAGGACCCCTACCGCGTGCCCATGCGCATCTACCCCGCGCCGCACTACACGATGGGCGGGCTGTGGGTGGACTACCACCTCCAGACGACCATCCCCGGGCTGTTCGCGATCGGCGAGGCCAACTTCTCCGACCACGGCGCGAACCGGCTCGGCGCCAGCGCGCTCATGCAGGGCCTGGCCGACGGCTACTTCGTGCTGCCGTACACGATCGGCGACTACCTCGCACCGCTGCTGGGCACCACGCCCGTGCCGACTGACCACCACGCGTTCAAGGCCGCCGAGGTCGGTGTGCGCGAGCGGGTCCGCCAGCTGCTCGGCGTCAAAGGCACCCGCTCGGTGGACTGGTTCCACCGCGAGCTCGGCCGGATCGTGTGGGAGTACTGCGGCATGGCCCGCAACGAGGCCGGCCTGACCAAGGCGCTGTCGGAGATCCCGCGCTGCGCAGCGAGTTCTACGCCGACGTGCGGGTGCTCGGCGAGAACGAGAGCTACAACCAGTCGCTGGAGAAGGCCGGTCGCGTGGCCGACTTCTTCAGCTCGCCGAGCTGATGTGCCGCGACGCGCTGCACCGCGCGCGAATCGTGCGGCGGCCACTTCCGCGAGGAGAGCCAGACCCCCGAAGGCGAGGCGCTGCGCGACGACGAGCACTTCTCCTACGTCGCGGCGTGGGAGTTCGACGGCGTCGGCCGCGAGCCGACGCTGCACACCGAAGACTTGAAGTTCGAGTACGTCAAGCTGTCGCAGAGGAGCTACAAGTGACCTTTGCCGGACCGGCGGCGACGCCTGCCGTGGAGCGCCGCGCGTGAACATCACCCTGACCGTGTGGCGTCAGCCGGGGACGCGCCGGGCGCGTTCGAGACCTACACCGCGTCCGACATCACCGAGGACATGTCGTTTCTGGAGATGCTCGACGTCGTCAATGAGCAGCTCATCGCCGAGGGCCGCGAGCCGATCGCGTTCGACCACGACTGCCGCGAGGGCATCTGCGGGTCGTGCGGGTTCATGATCGACGGCACGCCGCACGGGCCGCAGAAGGGCACCGCCACCTGCCAGCTGCACATGCGCGCCTACAGCGACGGCGACTCGATCACCCTCGAGCCGTTCCGCGCGAACGGCTTCCCGATCGTCAAGGACCTCGCGGTCAACCGCAGCGCGTTCGATCCGGATCATCGAGTCCGGCGGCTTCATCTCGGTGTCCACCGGGAGCGCCCCTGACGCCAACCTCATCCCCGTGGCCAAGCCCACTGCCGACCTGGCGATGGACGCCGCCGCCTGCATCGGCTGCGGCGCCTGCGTCGCGGCCTGCTAACGGCGCCGGCCAGCTGTTCACCGCCGCCAAGCTCGCCCACCTCAACCTGCTGCCGCAAGGCCAGCCGGAGCGCTATCGGCGCGCCGAGGCGATGGTGGAGACGATGGAGTCCTACTTCGGCTCCTGCACGAACATGGGCGAGTGCGAGGCGGTCTGCCCCGCCGAGATCAGCATCGACTTCATCGCCCTGCTCAACCGCGACTACGCCCGCTCCAAGCTCACCAACCGCAAGCGCTAGCTGGGCGGACGAAGTCGTGTACCTCCCAGGCTGTAACGACTTCCGCCGCCGTAGACGTCCCGGCCTCATGCCGCATCCCCCCCTGCAAGCCTTCACCAAACAGAGCACCACCAGAACACCGGAGCCGGGTGAACGTAACACCCCTCACCAGGGAACACATCCCCTTGCCATTCTCGACTCTTCTCCATTGTGGTGTCCCGAAGGCATGGCCGTCCCATCGAAGAACCTGACGGCGAGGGAGTCCCAGCCCTCCGGCCAGCGCCGTAGCCATCCAGCAGCGGAGCCCGTCGAGTGGTACCGTCAGAGACGAAACCGGAAGTACGGCTCGGGGAATGGACGGTCGGGTGGTCGTCACGCACTGTGGCAGGACGAAGGTTCCGCTTCGAGCGCGCTGAGGTGGAGGGCGCGGTGCGGGAGGTGCTCCCCGAGCCCCTGCGCGACCACTACGTGATCGTCAACGGCCGGCGCTACCCACCCAAGCAGGTGCTGTCCGCTGTGACTGGCCTGGACCGCGCGGATTTCACCACGCACCAGGCCCGACGGATACTCCAGCGGGCAGGGTTTGGCGTGGGCCGGACCGGGGCCACGGACTGGGTTCCGCCGGCCCGGTATCGGGACTGGCCGCATCAGGGCAGGGAAGCCGAGGCGCTGCGCCCGTACCAGGGGCTGTGGGTCGCACAGCGGGGCTGGACGTCCTCGTGGCCGCGGACACTCCCGAGGCGGTCCTGGGTTGGCTCAGCACGCACGGCGCCCAGGGCGCGACGGTCTTCCGTGTTCCCGTCGATCAGCAGGACGTTGATGCCGTGCGCATGCGATGAGGTTTGCGTTCAAAGAGCTTCCCGGCTCGCCCGACGGCTTCGCGCGACCCGTCCTGGGCGTTCGCGTAGCAGGACAGGACGTCGCATACGGCTGCCTGGTCGACACCGGATCGATCGCCAACCGCTTCGCGTCGTGGGTAGCCGACGCAGCCGGCATCGACCGTACAGAAGGTCAGCATGAGCGTCTGCCCGTCGGTGGGGTCGTCACACGGGCGGTGACGGTGCCCGTTGACCTCGTCATCGAGGACATGCGGTGGCGTGCCCCCGTGGCGTTCTGTGATCCCTGGCCATTCGGCTTCCATCTCCTGGGTCAGGAGGGGTTCTTCCGGTTCTTCCGTGCTCATCACCGCGTCGGAATACTCGTTCGAGGTCGACGCCGATCTGGGAGACACGGCGCCGCTGGGCCGTTGATGCGGCGCCGGGGCGGGGCACCCCGGCGATCGTGACCGGCAAGCCGGTCGCACTGGGCGGGTCGCTGGGCCGCGAGGCGGCGACGGGGCGAGGCGTCGTCATGGTCCTCGACGAGCTCATGCGCGACGACAACCGGCAACCGTCCGAGCAGACGCTGGCCATCCAGGGCTTCGGCAACGTCGGTTCGTGGACCGCCCGGCTCGCCTCGAGCAGGGCACGTACCGCATCGTCGCCGTCTCAGACGTGGGCGGCGCGATCACCAGCTCCGCCGGCCGCGCCGCGACATCGAGCACACCAAGAGCTCGTCGCGCACGCCGACGCCGGCGTCCGGCTCCTCGCCAACGCCGGCGGGGTCACGGTGTCGTACTTCAGGGACGCAGCGAGCCGCTGGACGAGTCGCGGGCAACGACGAGCTGCGGCACATGCGGCCTTCGCGATCGCCGTGCAGCAGGCCTTCATCGCCGACGACGCCCACCTGCGCGGCTACGTCTGCCGCCAGATCGGCGACCGGTGTACGCCCTCGCCTGTTCGCCGCACCGATCCGCCGGTAGCCTGGCTTCTCCCAGGACGGCGGCGTCTGCGGAGGATCGGGATGCACGCCGACATCCTCACAGGCCGGGCAGCGAGACCCGACCGCATGCTGGCGCGGATCCGTTCGACCGTCGACCGGTCCGCGAAGGTGGTGTCACCTCCGCTCGTCCTGGGGTGCTGACTTCCTCGCCGGGCCGTGGCGACGGGCGCAGGATGCGCCGCATGCACGCCCGCCGGCTGGCGCAGGGGTTGTTCGCGGTGACCGTCGCCTTGGCGGCGGGCAGCGCCGCCCTGCTGCTCAGCGGCACCCTGCGGGGTCTCCCCGACTCGCGGACGTCACTGCTGCTGCTCGTGCCGGCGCTGGCCTTCGCCACGACCGGCGCCCTGATCGCCGTGCACCATCCCTCCCATTCGGTGGGCTGGTTGTGCCTGGCCATCGGCGCCCTGTGGTCGCTGGTCGTCGGCAGCAGCGCACTCGCCCCGTGGGGTGTGCTGACCGGAGCGCTGCCCGAGGAAGCGTTGGCGTGGGTGGCCTGGTTCGGCTGGCTGTGGGTTCCGGCGCTCGGGCTGATGGGCACCCATCTGCTCCTGCGATTGCCGAGCGGGCGGCTGCTGTCCCCGCGCTGGCGCCCGTACTCGTGGTGGTGCACCGCCGTCCTCGCCGTGGCGTCGGTCGTCATCGCGGTGGAGCCCTACCCGCCCGGGGTCCGGGGGACCACGAACCCGATGGCGCTGCCCGAGACGGTGCCCGACATGCTCGTCGATCTGATGGGCACCGTCGTCACCGTCCTGGTACCGCTCGCGCTCCTGGGTAGCCTCGGCTCGCTCGTCCTGCGCTACCGCCGCACGGATGACGAGGAGCGCCACCAGATCCGTTGGCTCGTCTTCGGCGGGCTCGTGTTCCTGGGCACCTACCTGTTGGCCATGGCGGCGGTGCTCGTCGGCGGCGTCCCCGAGGACAGCCCGGCGTTCGGCGTCATCACCGGGGTCGTGTTCATCAGCTACGCGGCGGTCCCGGCGGCGATCGGTGTCTCGGTCCTGCGCTACCGGCTCTATGACATCGATGTCGTGATCTCCAAGTCCCTGGTGTGGGCGGGCTTGGTGGGGTTCATCACGGTGGTGTACGTGGCGGTGGTGGTCGGGGTGGGTTGGCTGGTGGGTGCCGGCGACGAGACGAACCCTGGCCTGTCGATCGCGGCGACGGCGGTGGTGGCGGTGGCCTTCCAGCCTGTGCGGGAGCGGTTGCAGCACCTGGCCAACCGGCTCGTCTACGGGCAGCGGGCCACACCGTACGAGGTGCTGTCGGCGTTCTCGGCGCGGATGGGCCAGACCGAGGAGACCGAGGCGATGCTCGAGCGCATGGCGCGGCTGCTCGCCGAGGGCACCGGCGCTGATCCCGCCCGGGTGTGGCTGCGCGTCGGCGACACGCTGCGCCCCGCTGCGGCCTGGCCCGCCGCTTCCGGCACACCGGACCAGGTGGCGATGAGCGGCGCGACCCTGCCCGACCTGCCCGGTGACCGCGCCGTGGGGGTGGTCTCGGCCGGTGAGACGCTCGGCGCTCTGACGATCACCAAGGCCCGCGGCGAGGTGGTGACACCTCCGGAGGAGAAGCTGCTCGACGACCTGGCCGCCCAGGCGGGCTTGATGCTGCGCAACGTCAGGTTGACCGCCGAGCTGATGCAACGTGTCGAGCAGCTGCGCGCCTCCCGGCAGCGCCTCGTCGCCGCCACCGACGCCGAACGCCGCCGGTTGGAACGCGACCTGCACGACGGCGCCCAGCAGCAGCTCGTCGCGTTGAAGATCAAGCTCGGCGTGGCGCGCACCCTCGCCTCCCGCGAGTCCGCCGCCAAGACCGCCGCGCTGCTCGAGCAGCTGTCCGGCGACGCCGACGACGCCGTGGACACCCTGCGTGACCTCGCCCGCGGCATCTACCCGCCGCTGCTCGCCGCCGAAGGCTTGCCCGCCGCGCTGACCGCCCAGGCCGCCAAGGCCGCGCTGCCCGTCACCGTCACCGCCACCGACGTCGGCCGCTATCCCCAGGACGTCGAAGCCGCCGTCTACTTCAGCTGCCTGGAAGCCCTGCAGAACACCGCCAAGTACGCCGACGCCACCGCCGCCTCCATCACGCTGTCGGCCAACCGCGACACCCTGGTGTTCAGCGTCACCGACGACGGCACCGGGTTCAACCCGGCCACCACCCCCCGCGGCGCTGGCCTGGCCAACATCGCCGACCGACTCGACGCCCTCAACGGCACCGTCACGATCACCAGCAGGCCCGGCGGCGGCACCACCATCACCGGAAGCCTGCCACTCCCGACGGCGGCCCCCGTCGGCCCTGACGGCGGCGCCCAGCGGCCGGAGCGCGGCGCCGCCCCGCATCCCGCGGTCGATGCATAGCCCCTGCGATGCCGCTCGGGAGCTGCGAGTTCTACTGCCGCATCCCGGGCCCACGAGGCCGTCGGGATGCGAGGCACGCTCACCGTGGAGTGACGCGAGCCGGCGCGGCGGGCGCCTCAGGGGGCCGCTGTCCCGCACCGGCGAGGGTGAAGGGCTTCGGCGACGCACGTCGGGCAGGCCTTGCCGGTTCCCCGAAGTGCCGACGACGGAGCGCGGGACCTGGAGCTCTTGCCAGCAGCGCCGTCGTAGGCGCACCATGGCGAGCGGGCCGGGCTGCTCGGCTTGCCGGTGCCCGCCGGGTCGCTGCACGCACGACCCGCCGCCCCGGCACCCAGGCATGGAGGAGGGTTCCATGGCGACCTTTATCGCGCTGGTGAACTGGACTGACCAGGGGGTGCGCGACTTCCGGGACACCGTCGAGCGCGCCGATGCCGTCGCCGACATCGCGCAGCGCCTCGGAGGCGGGCAGACGGCGCTCTACTGGACCGTCGGCCCCTATGACCTCGTGGCCGTCTCCGAGTTCCCCGACGACGAGACCGCAACCGCCTTCGCGCTGGCGGTCAGCTCCCAGGGCAACGTCCGGACGACCAGCATGCGGGCGTTCGACGCCGGGGAGATGCGGGGCATCATCGGGAAGCTGACCTGAAGCGACCACCCGGATCATCCGGTGGCGGCTGCTCGCATCGGGATCGGCCGAGGCGCGACCGAGCGAGGGTGAGGTCGGATGAGCCCGCACGTGACCCACGTCGTCGAGCGGCTGCGGACGACGCTGTGGTTCCTGCCCTCGGTCGCCGTCGCGACGTCGCTCGGGCTCGGCCTCCTTGTCGCCAACATCCGGGTCGGACCGAACGGGGCGCTGGCGTGGATCGCGTACGACGGTGGCGTGGAAGGGGCCAGGGCCCTGCTCCAGGTGATCGCGGGGTCGATGATCACCGTCACGAGCCTGACGTTCAGCCTGACGCTCGTCGTCCTGCAGATGGCGTCGAGCCAGTACTCACCGCGGCTGCTGCGGACGTTCGTCCGCGACCTCGGCAACCAGCTCGTGCTCGCGACGTTCCTGAGCACCTTCGCGTTCGCGCTCGTCGTGCTGCCGAGCGTGCGGTCGCCGCTGGAGGACCGCGACCGCTTCGTTCCGGACCTCGCGGTGACCATGGCGCTGCTGCTGGCGGTGGCCAGCCTGGTGGCGCTCGTGTACTTCATCCATCACGTCACGCGTTCCATCCGGGTGGAAGCCGTGATGCTCGACACCCGCGTCGCCACCCTCGACAGCATCAGCCGCAACTGCGACGTGACCTGGCCGCTGCACGGCAGGACCGACGTCCAGCTGCACGAACCCGACGAGCACTCCGTCCCCCTGCGGGCCCGCCGCTCCGGTTACCTGCAGGCGCTCGACCCCGGACCGGTGGTGGCCGCCGCCGCCGAGCGCGACGCCCGCGTCCTGTTCCGGCGACGGGTCGGCGAGTTCGTCACCGAGGGGACGGTGCTGGCGTGGGCCTGGTCCCACGAGCACGCTGAGATCGGCGAGACGGCCGTGGAGACCCTCGAAGGCGCGGCCGCCGACAGCCTCGAGGTCGGCTTCGAGCGCAACCTCGTCCAGGACATCGCCTTCGGGATCCGCCAGCTGGTCGACATCGCGGTGAAGGCCCTGTCGCCGTCGCTGAACGACCCGACCACCGCCATCGACGCGATGGGGCACCTGTCGGCGATCCTGCGGGAGCTGGCGCTCCGGCAGCTCGGGGGTGAGATCGTGCAGGACGGCGACGGGCACCCGCGCGTCGGCGTCCCGAAGCCCTCGTTCGACGACTACCTGGCGATCGTCTGCACGGGGATCGCACACTACGGCGGTCATGACGTCGTGGTGATGCGACGGCTGCTGCGCATGCTCGAAGACCTCGGGACGGTGGTGCGCAGCGAGGAACGCCAGACCATGGTGCTGCGGTGGATCGACCACGTGATCGAGGAGAGCCTCGTGCGTCTCGACACCGACACCGCCCGGGAGACCGTCGAGCGGGGCGCCGAGCAGGCCCGCCGGGCGGTCGAGGGCAAAGCGTCGGCGACCGAGTTCCTCATCGTATGAAGCTCACCGGTGAAGGTCGGCGTGGATGCTGTTGCCGGCGGGGGGTCACACGGGCGGTGACGGCCCCGTCGACCCGTCATCAAGGACGTGGCGGGGACAGCCGACACGAGCTGGCCACACAGCGGCCGCGCCGTTGACGCAGCGCCGGGCTGGCGGCAGGCTCCCCTGGTTCGGCGGACCCCGAGACCCCGCTGCCAAAGGAGCCACCGTGGCCGAGCCGCGCGACGACATGACCCCGTTCGAGGCGGTCACCTTCTTCTTCGACGCCGTCGCCGACCAGGTGGGCCTGGACGACCAGACCCACGCCGTGCTGGCCGGGACCTACCGCGAGATCCGCGTGCAGATCGCGCTGCGCCGCGACAACGGGTCGGTGGAGACGCTCTACGGCTACCGCGTCCAGCACAACGGGGCGCGCGGTCCGTACAAGGGCGGCGTGCGCTACCACCCCCACGCCGACCTGGAGGAGGTTCGCGCGCTCGCGGCGCTCATGACCTGGAAGACCGCCCTGGTCGACGTGCCGTTCGGCGGCGCGAAGGGCGGGATCAGCGTGGACCCCACCAGCCTGAGCATGACCGAGCGGGAGCGGATGACCCGCCGCTTCATGGGCCAGGTGTCCTACATCGTCGGCGTGAACCGCGACATCATGGCGCCGGACATGAACACCAACGCCCAGACGATGGCGTGGATGATGGACGCCTACGGCCAGCGGGTGGGGCACACCCCGGCGATCGTGACCGGCAAGCCGGTCGCACTGGGCGGGTCGCTGGGCCGCGAGGCGGCGACGGGGCGAGGCGTCGTCATGGTCCTCGACGAGCTCATGCGCGACGACAACCGGCAACCGTCCGAGCAGACGCTGGCCATCCAGGGCTTCGGCAACGTCGGTTCGTGGACCGCCCGGCTCGCCTCGGAGCAGGGGTACCGCATCGTCGCCGTCTCAGACGTGGGCGGCGCGATCACCAGCTCCGCCGGCCTGGACATCGAGCACCTCGTCGCGCACGCACGCGAGTCCGGCTCGGTGGTCGACTTCCCCGGCAGCGAGCCGCTGGACCCCGACGAGCTGCTCACCCTCGACGTCGACGTCCTCATCCCCGCCGCCCTCGGGGAGGTCATCACCAAGAGCAACGCCGACCGGGTCCGCGCCCGCTACATCATCGAGGCGGCGAACAACCCCACGACCCCCGTCGCCGACCGGATGCTCGCCGACGCCGGCGTGACGATCGTGCCTGACATCCTCGCCAACGCCGGCGGGGTCACGGTGTCGTACTTCGAGTGGACGCAGAACATCCAGCAGTTCAGCTGGGACGAGTCGCGGGTCAACGACGAGCTCGGCAGGCACATGCGCAGCGCCTACCGGCAGGTGCGCGACTACGCCGACGCCCAGGGCTGCGACCTGCGGCACTCGGCCTTCGCGATCGCCGTGCAGCGGGTGGCCGACGCCGCCCACCTGCGCGGCTATGTCTGACCGACGCTCCTCCTGCCGCTGCCGTCACGAGCCCACCAGGACGGGCGGTTCGTGACGGCAGCGGGCCCGTCACCGCCGTCAGCGGCCGAACGCGACGGGCCCGCGCTGCGCTACGGCACCGCGGCGGGGCGCTGGGTCCTGGCCGCCACTGCGCTCGGCTCTGGCATGGCGTTCCTGGACGGCACCGTCGTCAACGTCGCGCTGCCCAGCATCGGGCGGGAGCTGTCGGCCGGCTTCTCGGGGCTGCAGTGGACGCTGGACGCATACCTGCTGACCCTGGGATCGCTGCTGCTGCTCGGCGGCTCGCTCGGTGACCTGTACGGCCGCCGGCGGCTGTTCGTCACCGGGCTGGTCGGGTTCACCGTCGCGTCGGGGCTGTGCGGCGCGGCCCCGAGCATCGGCACGCTGATCGCCGCGCGGGCGGTGCAGGGCGTCGGCGCCGCGCTGCTCATCCCGTCGTCCCTCGCGCTCGTGTCGTCGCTGTTCCACCCCGACGACCGCGGCCGGGCGATCGGGGCCTGGTCGGGGCTGTCGGGGGTCTCGACCGCGGTCGGACCGTTCCTCGGCGGCTGGCTCGTCGACGCGGTGTCGTGGCGGCTGGTGTTCCTGCTGAACCTGCCGCTGGCGGCCGTCGCCATCGCCATCGCGGTGCGCCACGTCCCCGAGACCCGCGACGCGCGGGCGGGCCGGCGCCCCGACGTCGCCGGCGCCGTGACGGGGGCGCTCGGCCTCGGCGGGGTGGTGTTCGCGCTGATCGAGGGCCCGGCCGCGGCTGGAGCGAGCCGCTCGTGATCGGGATCGGACTGGCGGGCGTCCTCGCGCTGGCGGGGTTCTTCGCCGTCGAGGCCCGCAGCCGCGAGCCGATGCTGCCGCTGTCGATCTTCCGCAACCGCCAGTTCGCGTCCGCCAACGTGGTGACCCTCGCGCTGTACGCCGCCCTGTCCGGCGCGCTGTTCCTCGTGGTGCTGCAGCTGCAGACGGTGTCGGGCTACAGCGCCGTGGCGGCGGGAGCGTCGCTGCTGCCGATCACGCTGCTGCTGCTCGTGCTGTCACCGACCGCCGGCGAGATCGGCCGCCGCCACGGTGCCAGGCTGCCCTGACCGTCGGGCCGCTGCTGGCCGGGGTGGGGCTGGTGCTGTTCAGTGGGATCGGCGCCGACGCGCCGTACCTGGCGGTGGTGCTGCCAGGCGCGGCGGTCTTCGGGCTCGGCATGGCGACGACGGTCGCCCCGCTGGTGACGACGGTGTTCGCCGCGGTCGACAGCGGCCGCGCCGGCATGGCGTCGGGGGTCAACAACGTCGTGGCCCGCATCGCCGGGCTGCTCGCCGTCGCCCTGCTCCCCCTCGCGGCCGGCATGAGCGGCACCGGGCTCGCCGGCGCGCGGCGCCGGGCACGCGAGTCTTCCGGCGGGCGATGCTGCTGGCTGCGGGCCTGTGCGCGTCGCCGCCGCGGGTGCCGCCTGGCTGGGAGCGCCGTGCCGCCCCCGGGCCCGGGCGCGCAGACGCCTGCCCTGCCTCGTCGGGGCCGGCAGGAACGCGATCGGAGGCCCTGCGACGCACGCGCTCTGCGTGCCCAACCCCCGTTCCGGGATGCGTGGGGCCACGACAGTCACCGGCCGACCGGCCAGGGACCGGCCAGCTTCACTCGCCTCGAGCGCTAGCAGCCGGGGCAGCAGGCGCGAGTCGGCGAGGCGGCCGTCGGACCGCGCCGAAGCCTCGCCCCGTCCACCCAGGCCAGCGCGTCGTGCTCCTGCAGGTCGCAGGTGGACAGTTCGCCGGTCCACCGGTCGATCGTCCAGACGTCCATGCGGAAGTCGCGGCCTTGCACTTTCGCGACGCTTCAGGCGCGGTCGCCCCCCGCCTCGATCGTGATCCCCAGCTCTTCGCCGATCCACGAATTCGGCGGCGCGCGTGGTGCGCGCCTCACCTTCCTCTACGCCCTGTCCTCCGGGCAGGTCCCCGGCGATCGGTTTCGGCGTACCAACGTGCGCGCCGAGCGCGCGGCGGGCGTTGGACGCAAGACGCGCGCGTTGGACGTTGCGACCGCGCCGACGCAGCAGCCCGTTACGCGACTACGCCATGCTCATCGGGCACCGACTCGCTCACCGCACCAGACTGCCCCAGGCAGCCGGCTTGGCCACGGAACGCAGCACGCCACGCGCCCATCTGATCTCCTCGCTCGTCCAGCGACGACTTGCCTACCCCCGGACGCCTCCCTCGCCCCGGAAGCGGATCCTCCACGAGCGCCGGCGGCCGTCAGGGGAGAAACACGTCGACGCCCAGTATCGGCTGGTGGTGAAGGCCGTGACGCAGTGGTCCCCACTCGTTGAGACGCCTCTACGCAGATGCGCCCGAGTAGTGCCGCAGAGCGAAGCGGAACAGCGCACGGGTCGCGACGACGAGGAACGCCGCGAACGTGGCGGCGGCCAGGAGGGTGTCCCAGGCGAGCCTGCCGGTCAGCGCCTCGGCCGGAACGGTGACCGCGAACGCGAGCGGCACGAGGAACGTGAACGCGACGCGCAGCAGGCCGGGGTAGATGGTCACCGGCCATCGACCCGCCTGGTACACGCCGTCGAACAGCTCGACGATGAACTCCATACGCACGATCCAGAACACGCCAGAGGTGAGGGCCAGCCAGAAGCAGTAGATCATCACCGCACCGAGGACCACCGCAGCGGCGAAGCCGAGCGCCCCGCCGATCCCGACGGCCTCGCCGTGCCATCGCACCGCGGTGGCCAGCACCAGCGCGCCGACCAGAACATCGATGCTCTGCCAGATCCGAAACTCGCGGATGCTCAGGAGCAGCTGTGCGTCCTCGGGCTTGGTGAGCGCGTAGTCGAGGGTGCCCTCCCGGACGTCCTCGATGAGCCGGAGCATGTTCGGCTGGATCGCCATGCGGATCAGGCCGCCCACCGCGATGTGGACCCCCATGACCGCGAGCAACTCGGGCGGTGACCAGCCGGCGAGCTCCTCGGTGTGGCTGAACACCAACGCGAGCACCGCGAGCGCGGTGAACAGCGCCAGGACCGACTGGATCAGCTGCATGAAGAAGTTCACCCGGTACTGCAGCTCGTTCAGCGCGTTGATGCGGAAGAACAGCCATGGCAGGCTCAGCAGGCGCGGAGCCGGGCGCATCAGTTGCCCACCGCCGAGTAGCGGCGGATGGCGAACCGCCATACCACGGCGACCAGGACAGCCCCGACCGCGATCCACAGGGCCTGCATCGCCAATCCCTGACCGACCTCGGCCGGGGACAGGTCGGCGGCGAGCACCTCGATGGGGAACCCGAAGGTCCAACGGAACGGCAGCACGTCGGCGAACACCAAGACCCAGGCGGGCATGAGGACGAGGGGGACGAGGCGTCCCGACAGCAGCAGCTCGGCGGTGAAGTACAGCTCGTAGAGCGCGCTGACCCGCGTGGTCCAGAACGTGATCATGCCGAGCAGCCACAGGAACAGGGTGCGGATGAGGTAGGCGCCCCAGATCGCGAAGAAGAACGCTGCCGCGTCGAGCACCGACACGTCGAAGGTCGGCCGGAACCCGATGGACAGCACCACCGCGATCGGCACCCACAGCACGATGGCGACGACCTTCCAGCCGGCGAAGTAGGCGATGTCGTAGTGCAGCGGATGCACGGGGCGCAGCAGCATGCCGGACAGGTGCCCTTCCCGGATGCGCTGTTCCCAGCCATAGGGGGTGAAGACGATGTTCATGTTCCGCACGAGCGTCCAGACGATGTAGTACGCCGCGAAGTCGCCCGGCGTGAACCCCGCCACCTCCCCGCCCTGCGCCTCGGCGACCGTGCTCCACACCACGAGGTAGATGACCGGCTCGGCGACCATGCCGATCATGTAGGCGTAGTTGGCCGCCCGGTACTGGAACTGCTCCACGACCGCGGTGCGCATGACGGTCAGGTAGAAGTCCCACATGCCCCGGATCCGCCCTGCGTGGGCGGGGGTGCCCAGCGACATCAGGCCGTCACCGGGCCGGTGAAGACCTGGTCGATGACGTCCTCGACCGGGGGCTCCTCGATCGTGAGGTCGGTGACCGGGTGGTCCCGCAGCACGTCCGCCGCGACGCGTGAGACGTCCTGCTTGCCCACCCTGATGCTCACCCGGCTGCCGTCGACCGCCGTGACCTCCCCGTACACGTCGAACCGGGCCAGAGGATCCGCCACGGTCACGGTGATCGTCTTGTACGCGGCGAAGGTGTCCGACAACGCCGAGAGCGCGCCGTCGAACAGGATCTGGCCGTGGTGGATGACGATCACCCGGCGACACAGGGCGATGACGTCGGCCATGTAGTGGCTGGTCAGCAGCACCGTTGCGCCGTACCGGCGGTTGTACTCGGCGACGAAGGATCGCAGACGCTTCTGCATGGTGACGTCCAGGCCGATGGTCGGCTCGTCGAGGAACAGCACCTGCGGGCGGTGCAGCAGCGAACCGACGATCTCGGCCTTCATCCGCTCGCCGAGGGACAGGTTGCGCACTGGCTTGCGGACGAGGTCGCCGATGTCGAGCAGCTCGACCAGCTCGTCTCTCGTGCTGCGGAACGTCGCCGGGTCGAGGCGGTAGATCGCCCGGTTCATCTCGTAGGAGTCCAGGGCCGGGATGTCCCACTGCAGCTGGTTGCGGTTGCCCATGAGCAGCGTGATCCGGCTCAGCAGCTCCCGCTCGCGACGGGCCGGGATCCGTCCGAGCACCGTCGCCTCGCCGCCGCTGACGTGGAGCAGACCCGACAGGATCTTCAGCGTCGTCGTCTTGCCGGCGCCGTTCGGTCCGAGGAACCCGACCACCTCGCCGGTGGGGATATCGAACGAAACGCCGTCGACCGCGTGGACCTCTCGGTACGACCTGTGTGCGAGGCTGCGCAGCGCCGCCCTGAGGCCGGCCTCCCGCTCCGGCACGCGGAACGTCTTGCGCAGGCCGGCGACCCGGATGTCCACACTTCGGTCCTGCACGGGTCCTCTCTCCCCCACGTGGCCAGCAGCCTACCGGTGACGGTCAGTCCGCCGGATGGTGCCGCGGACTGCCCTGCGCGACTCGGCGTCACAGGCCGAGATGGCCTCGGGTCACGGCTGCCTCGTCTGAAGAGCCTCCGGTAGGGCCCCCCATCGGGGACTCACGTCTGGGAAGTCGTGCGCGAGGCCCGACCGCGGGGCACCCGAGGACCGGCGATCACACGGCCACCTCCGCGAGAAACCGCCGCGGCCAATGCGCACGGGGGGCGGCGCAGGCGTGCCCATCGACGGCAGCCGGTGAGGTGACCCGGCTGCCGAGACGACTGTGCAGCCGCTGCCGATGCGTATCAGCCGGGTGCTCCGGATGCTCTTGCCACAAAGCCACCGCTCAGTTTCGGCGGCGTCCGCCGTCATCCCCTGTGAGCCGAACGCGAGAGGAGCCAGGCATGACCGTCGCGCTGTGGGCACCGCGCACAACGTCGGCGGACGTGACGACCCTCGGTACGGTCCTCACGGTGTGGGCCCACCCCGACGACGAGGCGTTCCTGGCGGGCGGCCTGCTGCGCCTCGCGACGTCGGCCGGCCAGCGGACGGCCTGCGTCACGGCGACCCTCGGGGAGCTGGGAACCCAGGACCCCCAGCACTGGCCACCGGACCGTCTGGCCGAGGTCCGCGCCGCTGAGCTCCTCGCCTGCCTCGAGGTGCTCGGGGTCACCGAGCACCGCCTGCTCGGGTTCGTCGACGGCACGCTCGCCGGCCTCGATCCCGAGCTCGGGGTCGCCGCCGTCGCCCGGGTCATCGAGCAGGTGCAGCCCGACACGGTCGTCACCTTCGGACCTGACGGCTTCACCGGTCACCACGACCACCGGGCGGTGTCGCGATGGACCACGGCCGCTTTCGCCGCGGCCGCGCCCGCCGGAGCGCGCCTGCTCCACGTGGCGCGGACCCCGCAGTGGTGGACCACAGGGCCCGGCTCCTGGGTCGACGTGCTGATGGACCCTGACGACCCCACGCTGACGGCCGGCGTCGCCTCCCACGACGTCGCCCTCGACCTCCGGCTCGACGAGGCGACGCTGGACACGAAGACCGCCGCATTGCTCGCCCACCGCTCACAGATCGGCGGGATGCTCGCAGTCCTGGGAGCCCAGGGGCTGCGCCACTGGGCCGCCGAAGAGCAGTACGTCGACGCCACCCCTGGCCTGTAGGTGCCGGTAGCGGCCTGAAACCGACCGCTTCGGGCGCCATGGAGGGCGTCGACTGGGACCGACTAGGTTCATTCCCCCGGATGGTCGCCGGTGGCGCCGTCGATGAGCTCGCGGAGGATGTCCATGTGCCCGGCGTGCCGAGCGGTCTCCTCGATCATGTGGATGAGGACCCAGCGAACAGACACCTGCTCACCGAACCAGGCGGTGCCTACATCGTCGACGTCCAACTGGTCAATGACCTCGTCGGCAGCGGCCCGAGCCCGTCCGTAGAAGGCGACGACGTCGGCTGTGGACTCACCTGGGACGACCCGGAGGTCGGCGTCCGGGTCGTCCTCGTCGAACGGCAACGGCTCGGTTCCCCGACCGAACGTCTGGCAGAACCAACCGTACTCAACTGCGGCGAGATGCTTCACCAGACCCAACAGGCTCGTGCCGGAGGCCGTCATGGGGGAGCGCAGCTGCTCGTCGTTGAGCCCTTCGAGCTTCCACAGCACGACGTCACGGTGCCGATCGAGGCTCGTGCGGAGGCTGATCTTCTCTGCGCCGGTGAAGGGCACGCGCTGAGCCATGAGGATGAAACCCTCCAAGGATCCGGGTAGTCCAGCGTTCCCACGGGCAGCCTGTAGATCCCAGGCTCAGGGCGTTGCGGTGTGGCCAGCGGGGAGAACGGATGGCGACGGTTCGGGAACCTACGGTCCACGACGCTCACGCCCTGGGAGTCGTTCACGTCCGAGCCTGGCAGCGTGCCTATCGCGGCGGGCTGATGCCCGACGAGTACCTCGACGGCCTGTCCGCCCGCGATCGAGCGCAAATGTGGGCCGAGAGCCTCCAACGTCCGCCTCGCCCTCGGTTCGCGCGCTACGTCACCGAGGACGACGCCGGGGCCGTTGTGGGGTTCATCACGGTCGGCCCGACGGACGGAGACACCGACAGCGAGATGGGAGAGGTCTACGCCCTCAACGTGGATCCTGACGCGTGGGGCAAGGGTTACGGGCGAACGCTGTTGAAAGCGGGGGTCCGGGCTCTGTCGGATGCAGGTTTCGGTGAAGCGATCCTCTGGGTCCATCCGGGGAACCACCGCGCTCGCCGCTTCTACGAGGCGTCGGGATGGGACCCTGAAGACTGCCAACGGCGACAAGAGGTCCTGGGGATCGAGGTGCCTGAAGTCCGCTACCGGCTGCCGCTCGACCAGACGGCTCACCGCCGTTCGTGAGAGCAGAGCAGAGCAGGCTCAGGTTCAGGTCTTGCCGATGCTGAGCATGTACACGGCGGCCTCCTCGCGGCCGTCGACGCCGAGCATGCGGTTCATCGCGTCGTCGAGGAACGCGCCGACCGCGCACGCGCCCAGCCCCATCGAGGTCGCGGCCAGGTAGGCGTTCTGCCCGAGGTGGCCCGCCTCGATGAGCCCGTAGCGGTAGGTGCGATCCTGGTACTTGAAGCGCATGCGCTGAAAGATCACGGTGAGGAACAGCACGACGTTGGCCTCACCGAGGAAGTCCTGGATCAGCCCTTGCCGGACGACGGCGCCGCGAAAGTCGCCCGCGCGGACAAGCTCCAGCGTGTGGCCGCGGATGCCGTAGTGGTAGACGCCCGCGGCGAGGCCGTCGACGTTGTGCACGACCGGGTAGACCTCGATCGGATACAGCGCCCCCGACGACGGGTGGGCGCGCCGGCCGCGGCGGGTCGTGCCGGCAGTGAGGAACAAGACCCGCGACAGCTCGTCGAGGCCGAGCGGCTCGCTGGAGTAGGCGCGCGTCGAGTGGCGCCGCACGATCGCGTCCTCGGTCGGCAACCCGCCGGCCAGGTCCGGGTGGGGCAGCGTCACCGTGTCGGCGTGCGGATAGGTCTTGTACTGCGGCGGCCGCTCCCCCCAGTTCGCCACCGTGCCCAGCGCGTCGAGCACGCCTGGCTTGCTCCACTCGTGGTAGACGAGGGCGAGGTCCTCACCGCCGCGGATCACCGGCGGCGGGCGCAGCCCGCGGCCCCCCAGCGCGCCGACCAGCCCCCCGACGCCGAGCCCCAGCAGGCCGCGCCGCGACAGCAGCGCACCCCCCGCCGCGCGCCCGACGACCGCCGGCGTGAGCCGTCCGTCGGGCAGCGTCGGTGCCTCCCGCTTCTGCGCCGGCGCGCCGCGTCGGCTCCGCCCCAGGCGGAACCGGGCGTACGCCAGCATCTTGCGCCAGTTCAAGGCGACGTGGGCCAGCGCGAAGCCGGTCATCACATAGCCGGCGTAGGTGTGCCAGCGGAAGTCGTTGAGGTCCCACAGGTCGGCGATGACGCCGGTGAGGATCGTGGTCACGGCCACCGCGAACAGGGCGGCGCTCACGAGGTGGTTGAGGTCGTGGCGTAGGCGTCGCATCGTGTCCTCACCCGGTTGCGCCATGCCGACCCCCCGAGCATGACGCGCCGGCGCGCGGCCGTCGACCGCCGGCGAGTCCAGCTTCAGCCGAAAGGCTTCCACCGCGACGATCACGTGTTCGATCTCCGAGCTCGACGTGTCGGCGCCCTGCCAGTCTGCGAGGGCTGACGTTCGCGGCTACTGGGAGAAGCTGTCCGACGGCGGCACCGTGTCGGTCCCCCTGGACAAGCAGATGTGGGCGACGAGTTCGGCATGTGCGTAGACCAGTTCGGTGTCCCCTGGATGGTCAACATCGGCCGGCCGCAGGCCTGATCCGCCCGTCCGGCCCGGGCATCCCCACGCGGATGGTGAACCGGCACCCTGCGCCGACAGAAGGCGACGCGGCGGCTATGCGCCGAACAGCGCCTCGAGCTCGGCCGGCGCGGCCACCTCGAGCTGGTCGTAGCGGCACGACAGCGGGTCGCGGTCGTCGCGCCAGCGCAGGAACTTCGCCGGGTGGCGGAGCCGTCCGCTGGTCAGCTGGTTGAACGCCACCTCGGCGACCCGCTCGACGCGTAGCGGCTCCCATGACAGGTCCCGCCCGCCGGACCAGCGGCTGACCGCTCCGGGCAGCCGGGTTCCCTCCGCGTGCGCGTCCAGGTCGGCCCAGTCGCGCCACGGGTGACGTTCAAGCGCGTCGGTCCGATACGGCGCGAGCTCGTTGACGAGGGCACGGCGTTGCGCCGCCGTGAAGCTCGAAGCCACGCCGACGTGGTTGAGCCGGCCGCCGTCGCCGTACAGCCCCAGCAGCAGCGACCCGACACCGACGCCGTCCTTGTGCCAGCGAAAACCCGCCACGGCCATGTCAGCGGTGCGTTGATGTTTGACCTTGACCCACCCCCGTCGGCCCGGTTCGTAGGCCCCCGCCGCCGCCTTCGCGACGACGCCGTCGAGCCCGGCACCCTCGAACCGGGTGAACCAGTCACGCGCCGTCGCGACATCGGCCGTCAGCGGCGTCAGGTGCAACGGCGGCTGGGCGTCCGCCAGCAGCTGCTCCAGCCGGCGTCGACGAACGGCGAAGGGCACCGACGTCACGTCCTCGTCGGCCACCGCCAACAGGTCGAAGGCCACGAACCGGGCCGGCGTCGTCTCGGCCAGCATGCCCACCCGGGAGACCGCCGGGTGGATGCGCTGTTGCAGCGCGTCGAAATCCAGCTGGTCGCCGGCGACGACCAGCAGCTCGCCGTCGACCACGGATCCGGCCGGCAGCTGCTCCCGCAGGGGTGCCAGCAGCTCGGGGAAGTACCGGGTGAACGGGCGCGTGCCCCGCGACGTCAGCTCGACCTCGTCGCCGGCGCGCAGCACGATGCAGCGAAAACCGTCCCACTTCGGCTCGAACAGCCACCCGTCCCCTTCGGGAACGGCGTCCGCGCCCTTGGCGAGCATCGGTTCGACGGGCAGCCGCAGAGGCAATTCCATGGCGTCCCAGTATCACCCGGCGGACCGATC
>JAUJMQ010000014.1:0-4040 GCA_030446775.1 Egibacteraceae bacterium | reverse complement strand
CGGCCGAGACAGCCGAACGGTGATCATGCACGACGCAGGCGATCTGTGGCCGCGCACGCGACACACATCCGCGCCATGGGGCGCGCCAGCAGGCGGTCGACCGGAATCCGCTGCCCGCACCGCTCGCACGAGCCGTACCAACCGCCGACCAGCCGCTGCTGGGCCTGCTCCAGCTCGGCGAGCCGGCTGCGGGCGGAGGTCACCAGCGTGGCCACCTGCGCCCGCTCGAACGCGACCGTCGAGCCCTCCGGGTCGTGCTCGTCGTCGGGTGGCGCGATCGCGGAGGACTCGACGATGGCATCGAACTGGCGCGTGAGCGCCTCGATCCGAGCCGACGCCCGTTCGCGCTCGACGGCGATGACCTGTTCAAGATGGGCTAGTTCCGACGTCGACCGAGCGGCAGCCGGCCCATGCTGACCGCAACCCCCTGATCTACGTGTGCTTGACCACCGTGACCACAGCTCGAGGCGCCACCCGGCCGTGTGCTGGTAGAAGTCGACGATCGGCTCATGGAGTCGGCAGGCCTGAAACCCGGGACCATCCAGGTCGCTCATGCGTGGGATGAGCCCGGCGTCGGGGTCGTTGGGTCGCAGCTTTGCGCCCTGCTGCTTGGCGTAGGCAGCGATCCACGCGTCACCGATAACCGTGGTGTCGCCGACGGGGCCGACCAGCCAGCTGTGCTCGTCGAGCCTGATCCGGCGGCCGGTGGATCGAACCCACTTGGGTGGCTCGATCGAGGAGCGTCAGTCGGCGCCTGGCCACCTCGCGGGACCCGTCCAGCGTGTTTTCATGATCGGCGCCGCTTGCCTCCATAGCCGAGGGGGCTGATCGAGGCAGGCGCCGCCCTCGGCTAGGGCGGGCCTTGATCGTCGCCGGCGAGCGTGAACGGCTCGGCGGTGCAGGCCGGGCAGGCCTTGCCGGCGTCGACGGTCTCGCCGGCGACCCGCCGCACGCGGCCGCTCAGGGCGCAGACCGTCTCGCCGTCCCACGTCATCGTCACGTCGTCGGGCGGCGGGGCGAGGTGCTGGATCGTCTTGTCGTCCGCCTCGTGCCACACCCACACGCGCTCGGCCATCATGGACCCTTTCCAGAAACCAGCCGAAGTCTCGTCGTGGCCAGCCCGGGCATCTGGCCACCGGTCGCGCTCACAGCTCGCGAACGCGCCAGGCGTGGTAGGCGGCCAGCGCCGTGCCTCCGGGCCCTCCGACCCCCGCCTCGGCGAACGGCGTCCCCTTGGCGTCCGAGCCGAACTGGTACATCGTCGCGCCACCGCTGTGGCTCAGTGCCGCGTTCCATCCAGGGCTGACCGTGTCCGGGGAGACGGTCAGCGACACGCTGGGGCCGGGGGAAGCGAGCCCGCCGCCGACGTACACGTGCCACCCCGACCGCAGGCTGCCGGTGAACTGCTTCATCACCCCGGCCGTCAGCGCCACGCCGCGACGGCCGTAGGTCACGTTGACGTCGGTGTATCCGCCGCCGAAGGCCGTTCGGGCCACCCCGCGTTCATCGGTCACGGCCGCCCCATGCCCGTCGCGCCGCAGGCGCAATCGCCCGCATGCCCTTACGTGACCGTAGGCGTGCTGGACGCGAGTACGAAGTGGTGACCGCCGTCGCCCTCCGCGACGAAGCCGTCGGCGACGATGTGGAACCGCAGCTCGTCGAGCCACGCCTGGTAGGTCTGCCAGTCGGCGTGGCTCCAGAACATCGTGGCGTCGCTCACACCGAGCCAATCGCGCTGCGTGCCCGACCACGCCGTCTCTCCCACCGTCATGAGCAGGTGCCCACCTGGGACCAGCCAGCGAGCGATCCGGCCGAGCAGGTCGCGTTGCCGCTCCAGCGGCACGTGGATGAGCGCGTACAGGCACACCACCGAATCGAACGAGCCCGCCGCGAAGTCCACAGCGGTCATGTCGCCCCGCACGAACGTCGCGGCCGGCACGAGCACGCGGGCGCGCCGCACCTGCACCGGCGAGATGTCCACACCGGTGACCTCAAAGGCGCCCGCCAGGTCGCGCGCGACGGGGACGCCCGCACCGCAGCCGAGGTCCAGGATGCGCCCCCCGGCGGGCGTCAGCGCGGCGAGCCGCTGCACCCATGGCCGCCGTAGCTCGGCTCCCGCCGTGCCGCGATCGTCCTGGTAGGCGTACGACACCTGGTCATAGCCGCGGGCCACGACCTCGCGGGGGTCCGGCGGGACGCCCGTCACCGGAACAGCGTCCGGCGCCAGTAGCGCATCTCCTCGATCGACTCGCGGATGTCGGCCAAGGCGCGGTGGCCGCCGTCCTTGCGGGGTGCCGCCTCCAGCACGTCGGGGTACCAGCGCCTGGCGAGCTCCTTGATCGTGGAGACGTCGACGTTGCGGTAGTGGACGTAGGCCTCCAGCGCCGGCATGTAGCGGCGCAGGAACGCCCGGTCGGCGTGGATGCTGTTGCCGGCCAGCGGCGCCGTGCGCGGCTGTGGGACGTGGCGGCGGACGAAGTCGAGCACCTGCGCCTCGGCCTCGGCGACCGTCAGCCGCGAGCCGCGCACGGCCTCGGTCAGCCCGGACGCGGCGTGCATCCGGACGACGGCGGGATCCATGGCGTCGAGGACCTCCGCCGGCGCCGCCACGACGAGATCGGGGCCCTCCTCGACCCGCTCGAGCGCCCCGTCGGTGACGATGACCGCGATCTCGACGATCACCTCGCGCTCGGGCTCCAGCCCGGTCATCTCCAGGTCCACCCACACCAGCGGCAGCTCCAGCGCGCCTTGTCCGTCGCTCGTCACGCGTCGTCTCCGATCTCGGCCAGCTCCAGCCACCGCGTCTCGGCGGCCTCCAGCTCGGCGAGGACCCCTTCGAGCCGCACTCCGGTGTCCCGCGCCGCCGCGTAGTCGCCGCCGGCCGCCTGCAGCACCGCGGCGAGGTCGGCCTTGCGCCGCTCCAGCGCGGGGATGCGCGCGTCCAGGGCGGACAGCTCGCGGCGCTCGGCGTAGCTGAGCTTGCGCGGCCGTGCGGCACGCCTGCTGCCGGCGTCGGAGGGCGGGGCCGACGCGCGACCGCCCCGACGCCGCGCCCCCTCGGCCTCGGCCCGCGCCTGGCGCCAGGCCGTCCAGCCGCCGGGGTGGTGACGGACGTGGCCGCCGGGCTCGACGGCGAACAGGTCGTCGCAGACCCGGTCCAGCAGGAAGCGGTCGTGGCTGGCGACGACCAGGACGCCCGGCCAGGCGTCGAGGTAGGCCTCGAGCACCGCCAGGGTGTCCAGGTCCAGGTCGTTGGTCGGCTCGTCGAGCAGCAGCAGGTTCGGGGCCTCGGCGAGGACCAGCAGCAGCTCGAGGCGGCGCCGTTCCCCCCCGGACAGCTCACCGACGGATGCCCGCTGCGCCTGCGGGGAGAACAGGAACGCCTCCAGCAGCCCGCCGGCGCTCGTCGTGCGGCCGTCGAGCAGCCGGGTCTCACCCGCGACGTCGCGGACCGCGTCGAGCACGCGCTGGGTCGGCGGCAGCGGCCGCGGCTCCTGCCCGTACCACCCGGCCACGACCGTCTCGCCGACCACGACCTTGCCCTCGTCGGGCTGCAGACGGCCGGCGATGAGCCCGAGCAGCGTCGTCTTGCCGCTGCCGTTGGGGCCGACGACTCCGATCCTGTCGCCCGGCTTGAGCTTGGCGTCGACGCCGGTGAGCACCACCCGGTCGCCGTAGCGCTTGCCGGCGTTGTGCAGGTTGACGACCTTGGAGCCGAGCCGCCGTGACGGCAGCGCGATGTCCCGCGCCGCCACGCCGGCGTCCGGGCCGCGGTCGAGCAGCTCGGTGGCCCGTTCGACGCGGTAGCGGGCCTTCGTGGTGCGCGCCTGGGCACCGCGGCGCAGCCACGCCAGCTCCACCCGGGCGGAGTTGGCACGGCGCCGGTCCGCGGCCGCGGCCTGCTCGGTGCGCAGCGCCCGGGCCTGCAGGTAGTCGGCGTAGGAGCCGTGGGCGCGGTGCACCGCGCCCCCCTCCACCACCACCATGCGGGTGGCCACCCGGGCCAGCAGGTGACGGGCGTGGGGGACGAGCAGCCGCGC
>JAUJMQ010000013.1:16380-52156 GCA_030446775.1 Egibacteraceae bacterium | reverse complement strand
GGGCGCCCCTCAGTCCGATGTGAGCATCTCCTCAACATGCCGTAGTACAGCCAGGCGGACGCGGTGCGCGGCGTTCGCTCGGTGATGACAGGTACAGGCGCACACGATTGGCGATGACCGGGGGGCTGCTGTGGCGGAGCGACGAGGTGGGACAATGACGTGTCTGGGGGGGTCGTTGAACACGCGGTCTCGGCGTGGCTCATGCGCCGCTCACTCGCTGGTTTGTAACGGGCTCCGGGTGGGTGTCGCGGTGATGGCGTGGGCAGGTTCGCTGCTGTCACTGCCTAGCGCGGCGGAAGCGGGCGTGGCGTCGGCGCGCATTATGGATCTGGGCACGTTAGGCGGGACGTGGAGTGAGGCGGTCGCGGTGAACGACCGCGGGCAGGTCGTCGGTGCCAGTGAGACCGCCGACGGCGCTACCCATGCGTTCTCGTGGACGGCTTCGGGGGGGATGGTCGATCTGGGCACCGTTGCGGGCGGCACCTCCAGCGAGGCGGTAGCGGTGAACGAGAGTGGCCAGGTGGTCGGGACCAGCGGGCAAGGTGGGCGCTCCTGGTCGTGGACGGCTTCGGGCGGGATGGTCGATGTGGGCACGCTCGGGGGCGACTGGAGCTTTGTCCGAGACGTCAACGACCGCGGTGAGGTCGTAGGCGTCAGCGCTTTGGGCGGTGACTTCTGCTCCGAGGGGGAGGCGGACCACGCCTTCTCCTGGACGGCTAGGGGTGGGATGGTGGATCTCGACAATGACCAGGTTTGTTTCAGCGACGCCGTGGCGATCAACAACCACGGTCAAGCCATCGGGTCCAACTCCTACGCCGGGGGCCCCTACGACCCCTATCCAGTTGTGTGGACGCCGTCGGGTGACAAGGTGCCCATCGGGAGTAGCTTCGACTACGCCGTGGCGCTGAACGACAACGGTGAAGTCGTCGGCACCGACTGTCTGTTCACCTACCACGAGGAGCACGGCTACCCCACCTGCGAGGGGAGGCGGGCCTTCTTGTGGACAGCCCCCGGCGGAGTGGTGGATCTCGGAACCCTCGGCGGCGACGAGAGCTGGGCTTTGGCGATCACCGATCGCGGCCACGTCGTGGGGTGGAGCACCGTGCGATCCGGTCGGCCAGGGGGACCGGGCGGCGCGCCCTACCATGCGTTCTCGTGGACGCAGCGGGGCGGGATGATCGACCTGGGAACGCTGGGCGGCACCAACAGCGTGGCGCAGGACGCGAGCGGCCGCGGCCAGGTCGTCGGCTGGAGCGACACCGCTGACGGTGGCACCCATGCGTTCAGTTGGACAGCCGCGGACGGCATGGTGGATCTGGACACGCTCGGTGGCACGGCTAGCCAGGCTGTCAGCGTCAACAACCATGGTCAGGTGGTCGGCTGGAGCGACACCAGCGATGGACACCGTCATGCGGTCCTGTGGCAGACCCAGCCGACACCAGAGCTGGTCTGCACCATCACGGGGACGGCCGGACCGGACAGGGTGATCGGCACGGCGGTTGCCGACGTGATTTGCGCGGGCGCCGGTGACGACATCGTCCACGCCGGAGCGGGCGACGACATGGTGTATGGCGGCGACGGTGACGACCGAGTCTCCGGCGGCGCCGGCAAGGACCGTCTCCTGGGCGGGACTGGCCACGACGACCTGCGTGGCGACGACGGGGATGACCGGCTGGCCGGCGGGGTCGGCCAGGATGGGCTGCGCGGTGGGGCGGGGCAGGATGACCTGCGGGGCGGCGCTGGCGACGATCTACTTCGTGGCGGCCGCGGTGACGACGTCGTCTACGGCGACGACGGCAACGACCGGCTGTTCGGGTTCTTCGGCGACGATCTGTTGCATGGCAGCCGCGGGAACGACTTCCATCACGGCGGACACGGCACCGACACCTGCAACGGTGCAGCCGACACCGACCGTGCCGTTCACTGCGAGCGGCTCTTGAACATCTCCTAAGGACGACGCGAAGACACGCTCACCCGTCGCCGGGCGACCCCGTGCAGAGCAACGGACGACGCCCCGCCCCCCGGACCCGGCAGCGGGGCGTCTGCCAACGGTCAACACCAAATGCGATCGCTCCTTGCATTCGGCTCGTGAAGATCTCATAAAACTCGGGATTAGTAGGCACCAGCCGGCGGACAGGAGCGTCAAGAAGGCTTAGATAGTAGACGTCGGCGATGCAGCTGTTGATCTTCCCTCCTGGGAGGTTGCCTCCAGAGGTAAGGCCGGAACTCATCTTGACGCAGACGACGATCGCCCCGTCAGCACTGACCGCGTCGAACTCCCGGCGGGCACCGCCGGGCAGAGTAAGGACCTGGGAGAGAATGGCTGGCCGAACTCCTCTGAGAGGCGAGCTCGGATTGCGGATTCGACCTTGGACCACAGGATTGCCGTTTTGGCCACCTGCCGATCCTCGCAGAGCGGTCCTCTCCTTGTCGAAATGACCACAGAACGCCTCACCTTCACCGAACGTCGCAAGGGCGCCACGCCCAGAGCGCGAGGGCCAAACGCCCGGAGCGTTCCACCCGCTCTCAAGTCCCGCCGTGCCCCAAACACCTGCTCGGGGTCCTCCCAGCGGCACCGAAGTGCCCTAGCCGCGTAAAGGTCGCTGCCTTACGGTCCTTGCGGCGAAGGTCCGCACAGCCTGTCCCCGCTAAGGCCCTATTGCATGCCCTCAAGGCCGTCGCCGCGTCGGAGTGCCGCAAGTGACCTCACCGGGGAGGCGTCGAGACCGTCGGTCACGGCTCCGCGAGGCGCTCTGTCGTGTACCGGTCGGCTATCGCTTGGGCGGTAGGGAGCTGGCGTACGTCGCGCCGAGCCCTACCCACTTCGCGAGCTGCCGCTGGGTGCGGACTCCGTTGGCGTCGACTCGTAGCCATCCCTGCATTCGCCGGCCGCGCATCTCCATGAACCGGGCACTCGTGGTGTCAACGAGCGCTTCTGACTGCGCTGGGTCGACGCGAACCAACACTCCACCTTGGCTGCTTGTTGCGACGGCGATGTTGCCCCTGATGAGGAACGCGAGCCCGCCGAACATCTTCCTCTCGGTCAGATCGGCCGCGCCGCCAAGCAGTTCCCGTATGCGATCCGCGAGTACCTCGTCGTAGGCCACGGAGGCGATCCTATGTCAGGAACAGGAGCACTGCCCGAGTCATTCGGCCGGAGTTGAAGGTGATCCTCCTCCTCAGAAATCGGCGGCGAACGCGACGTCAGGATTCGTCGCTTCTCCCGTTGCCGGCTAGACCACTCGCCAAGGGCATACGCAGCGTCTCGTCGTGTGCCGGCCTTGTCCCGCGATCGAGCGGATCGCTGCGCCGTGCGTCGGGTGGCGACTGCGTCGTGCAACACCATCCCGACCACCGAATGCTCCCCTGGGACATTCTGGACGGTGTGAGGTGTGGGGGAATGCGACCCGCTACGCGCCGGGCGGTCGGTACTGAACCTGTTCGGCCCTGCGCAAGGCATCCATCGTTTCGTCGACAGTCAACAGGACTGTCGTTTCCAACGAGCTGAGCGCGCCGCCGCTGCTGATCGCCAGCGCGACCGCGGCCATGGACACGTTGTCGGGAGCCTCCCATAGGGTGTAGCCGTCATGCGTGCCGAAGGCGTACCAGAACCCATGGAGGGTGCCACCGACCGACTCTATATACGTCTGAGCGGCTTGTCGGCGGTCCTCTGGGTTGCCGATCAGCTTGGCCCAAGTCTCCGGGGTGTAGCTGAACCTCGATAGATAGAGCGGCATCGTCTCTCCCTCTCGTCCGCCGGTTCGGGGGGCTCACCGTTGGCCTCACTCAGGGCGCCCGGTGCATATCGGCTGCGATGAAATCCTAACGGGGCTTCGCCCCAGCCCGTCGAGTCTTGTGGTGGGCTCCGGTCGCGCACCTGGCGAGGCGTAGCCTCGCTTTCATTGACCGCCGTGGGCGGTGGTGGCCGGTGAGGCCTGTGACGACCGGAGCCCGCGATGACGCTACCGCGTTCTGCTGCCGAGGTGTTGGCCGAGCACGTCACCCTTGAGGTGGAGTGCATTGACCGGATGTATCTGAACTTGTACGTCCCGCAGTTGCAGCGCGAACTGGGCGTGGTCGGTTTCTTTCGGGCTCGGGGGTTTCAGTTCGCCTCGGGCGCGCTGATGGATCCGATCACCCGCGAGTTCGTCGCGGTGATGCTGCGCTTCGTCGACCAGCAGGGCGTGGATCTGGTGCGCTTCGAGAAGGGCCAACGCAAAGACGACGTCGCCTTGGAGTACCTGTCACGCTTCGACGCCGACGAGGGCGTGCTGTTCGTCGGCGTGGCGCAGGAGAAGACCGGACTGTGGACGACCCGCAAGCGCCACAACCCCGACACCGGCGCGGCGTATCCGTGGCTGGTGCGTGACACCCGCGTGGTCAACCACTACTACGTCTACGCCGTGGACACCGACTTCGGCCCGTTCTTCATCAAGTTCTGCTCCTATTTTCCCTACAACGCCAAGGTGTGCATCAACGGCAACGAGTACGCCAAACGCCAGGCCGCCAAGGCCGGGATCGGCTTCGACGCGTTGGACAACGGCTTCGCGTCATGCGACGACCCGGCCCGCCTGCAGCGCATCTGCGACCGGCTGTCGGCCGCCAAGATCGACGCGCTGGTCCGCAAATGGCTGCGCATCCTGCCCCACCCGTTCACCGCAGCCGACCGCCGCGCGGGGTTCCGCTACGACATCTCCATGCTGCAGACCGAGTTCAGCCTCACCCAGGTGCTGGACCGCCCGCTGGCCGGGCGGGTGTTCTTCGACGACGTCATCCGCCACAACCTCGTCCTGGGCCGCCCCGACCGCGTCGGGCTGGTGTTTGACCGGCGTGTCGTAACCCGCGGCCGGTTCAAGACGCCGGGGCAGTTTCGCACCCGGGTCATCACCGACGGGGTCACCCCGTCGCTGCACGTCGACTACAAGCACTCCAAGATCAAGCAGTACCACAAGCTCGGTCAGGCGCTGCGCACCGAGACCACGATCAACGACACCAACGACTTCGGCATCGGCCGGCGGCTGCACAACCTGCCCGCGCTGCGGAAGGTCGGCTTTGCTGCCAACCGACGTCTGCTCGACGTCCAACGAACCAGCCACGACCCGGTCATCGGGTCAGACCGGCTGACCGAAGTCTGCGGCCCCGTGATCATCCACGGTCAACGCAAAGCCCCCGGCCTGCGCTTCGGCGACCCCCGCGTTCATGCCCTGCTGGGCTGCCTGCTGGCCTTCCGGCTGCACACCGACGGGTTCACCAACCGCGACCTGCGCACCCTGGTCGCCCAAGCCCGCGGCCTGCCCGACGTCGCAGCTGGCAGCATGACCCACGACCTACGCCGACTGCGGCTGCACGGGTTCATCCGCCGCATCCCCGGCACCTTCCGCTACCAGCTCACCGACTACGGGCTGCAGACCGCCGTAGCGTTCACCCTGGCCCACGACCGCGTCGTACGCCCCGGCGTCGCAGCGATCTGCGACCCCGACATCCCCACGCCGCTACGCGCCGAGTTCAACCGCTTCACCCAACGGTCATGCCTGGCGGCATGACCGTAGAGTCCTTGGCCCGGCGCCCGCCTCCAAAGACAACCCAAATGAACAAACTTGACTCAACCGCACCGGCTCCGCCGGCCCAAGGCCTCTAGCTGGGCCTGAGCAAGGACACGCCGCGCGCGTGGGTCGGCCAGGCCCAGGTCGACTGGCCAGGGCGTCGATCGCCCGCCCGAGTTCGATCGAGCGTCCGCCTGCAGAACGCCGAGTCACATCCCCAACGCCACGAACTGAGAACGGCTGCTCAACTGCGTTTCCGTCGACCGCCGCTCTCTTGGATGTCGGGCGGCTCTACGAGTGTTGGCGGTCCCTCACGATGGCGCTGCGGATGTCGACGATGGCCGCGACGAGGTCGGGGTCGCCGTCGACGCGGGCATGGTCTCGCGCGCCTTGGTGGCCCACCATCCTGACCGCTCGGCGCCAGAAGGTGGAGGCGGGCATGTCCACGACGGCGACAGGTGGGCTGGAAGCCGCTGCGAAAACCCAGCCGGACGAGTCAGAACGAAGCGTCCAGTCGCGTTCGAACGGAGCCGAGATCCGAAGCTGCACCTCGGTCCCCGGTGGACGTGTCGGCAGGCATGCCGGAAGTGCATGAACGAACGTGCTGACCACCGGCTCGAGGTAGTCCTGCTCCAGCAGGCCGGGCCGGTCAACCGCCTCCCGGATCTGTTGCTGATGGACCCAGCGCTCGGTGAACTCCCGCGCCACGTCCAACCAATTGGGTTGGGGTCCCGGCCCGGCCCAGGTCACGCTCCAGCCGTCGTGGTGAGGGTCCAGCGACACCAGGTGCGCCTCGGAGGGCCCTGCGAGCCACCCGAGCAGCTCACGCGTCAGTTGCGGAGACAGCGACGGCGCCACGGTCGCCACCCACTGCATGTTCGCCGTGTCGAGGGCGAGCGCGAGCTCGTCCAGCGACGCGTCAGGCAGCCCGACGCCGACATGGCCATCGCGTTGACCGGACAACCGTCGCAGGTCGTCATGGACGAGGTGGACCGCCAGCTCGTGCACGGACCAAGCCGGGCAGGCCGTGCGCTGTGCCCATTCGTCATCACGCAGGTCGGCGAGCACGTCGAGGAGGGCCGCCCGCTCCGGTGCCAAGAGCGGTCGCGCGTCGACAAGCGGTCGCGGCGGCGCGTTCTCCACAAGCGGGAGCGTATCGAGAAAGCCGGTGGTACCGGCTGCAGTCGGCGGGAAGTGCTTGTCACCGAAGGCGCCAGTCGAGCACCTCAAGGTCGGCGTCATGGACGGCAACAAGCTGCACGACGTGAACGGCTCCAACGCCGCGGGTCCTGGTCGACGGCGGCGTGCTCGCCCGCTGGCACGGAGGCGACCGGAAATGGAACGCTCATCGCAGTGGGGGGCATCGCGGACATCAACGGGCCGGCTCGAGCTCACTGCCGCGCCAGCGGCGCATGGATGTCGTCGAAATACCGTCGGAACTGAGCGTGGGTGGTGCCCGGTTTGCGCCTGAGCACGACGACGAACTTCACCATGCCCCAGTTTGCGCTGCGCTGCCGACCTGTCCGGGTCGTCATCTCCTCCACAGGCAGAAAGGGTGGCCTGCCGGGTCGAGATAGACGCGAACGTCATCTTGGGGTTGATACTCCGCGAGGACCGCGCCCGCGGCGACTGCATGCGCTCCTGACTCGTCGAGATCGTCGACCTCGATATCCAAGTGCATCATCATCTGCTGGTCGCCGGCACCGGCGGGCCAGGTCGGCTCGACAAAGGCGGCGTTGGTCTGGAACGACAGCCCCGCTCCGCCATCTGGGGGTCTGAGTGTCACCCATTCCGGTTCGTCAGTCCCTACAGCCCATCCGAGAAGGCGACGGTAGAAGTCGGCGAGTACGCGCGCGTCGGGTGAGTCGAGCACGGTGGCTGTCAGCGTCATACGCGGCCTGTGGACCATGTCGGCTCCGGGCTCCTGGTTGACGGCTCGCCGACTCTAATCATGTCGTCAAGCGGAGTGATCGGGCGCGTCCCGGTAGTCTGCGGACCTCGGCAGGAGGGCTCGTGGCGGACGACTCAGAGCTTCTGCAAGGCCAGGTTGCCTACTACCGGGCTCGCGCCCCGGAGTACGACGACTGGTTCTTCAGACGCGGACGCTACGACCGGGGCCGCGACGCCAACGCCCGGTGGCTGCGAGAGGTCGGGGCGGTCGAACAGGAGCTCGCCGACTTCGCTCCGCTCGGCGAGGTCGTGGAGCTGGCCGCCGGGACCGGGCTGTGGACGCGGTGGCTGGCGTCGCTGTCGACCAGTGTCGTCGCAGTCGATGCCAACGAGGAGGTGCTGGCGCTCAACCGCGCTCGCGTCAACGGAGCGAACGTCGAGTGGCTGCGTGCCGACATCTTCGACTGGACGCCTCCCCGGCGCTTCGACGAGGTCTTCTTCGCCTTCTGGCTGTCGCACGTGCCACCTGGGCGCTTCGAGGCCTTCTGGCGCCTCGTCGAGGATCTCCTGCACCCGCACGGTCGGTTCTTTTTCGTCGGCAGTCTCTCCACGGAGACGTCCACGGCTACGGATCAGCAACTGCAGGGCCGCGACGCGGTATCGGTGGCACGACGCCTCAATGACGGTAGGGAGTTCCAGATCGTCAAGGTTTTCCACGAACCGTCTCGGTTGCAACGCCAGCTCCTGGAGCGTGGCTGGCAGGCCCAGGTGAAGACCTCGGGCGAGTTCTTCCTTTACGGGCACGGCCAGCGATGACCGACTGGACGGGCAGATCACGTCAAGAGAGAGCGACAAGGGAGGATGCGTGACGGAGGACGGCGACACGGCGTGGATAGAAACGATCGACGATCGGGAATGGGCGGACGGGGAACTGGCGGGCCTGCGCGCCGAGGCTGTTGATCCCAGCTATCAGCGCGTCGACAACATCCTGGCCATCCACTCGCTGGATCCCGCCAGCCTCCGTGCCCACCTGCAGCTGTACCGCCAGGCCATGACCGGCACTCGGACGCTTCGGAAAGTCGATCGGGAGATGATCGCGCTGGTCGTGAGCACTCTCAATCGCTGTCATTACTGAATTCATCATCACCGGCGCGGTCTGCGCCGACTGCTGCGCGACGACGAGTTGGCGACGGCCATCGAGGAGGACTTCGAGAACGCCCGCCTCGACGAGCGGCGGCTTGTCATGCTGCGTCATGCGGCCAAGCTGACTGTGCAGCCCTGGAGCATGTCGGGCCACGACGTGGAATCCCTTCGCGCGGTCGGCTTCAGCGACCTTGACATCCTGCACATCACGGAAGTCACGAGTTACTACGCCTACGTCAACCGGATCGCTGACGGGCTGGGCGTGCCCCTGGAGGAATGGATCCCCGACGACGTCTAGCAGCGGCGCGTGGACGGCGCCGTGACGGGCTCGCGGCCGAGGGATTTGCCGGACTTGGGCGTTGACGCCGTCGCCGCGGTCGCGCAGGCTCGCGGGTCCCACGATGCCGCGTGATCGCGCGCCGCCCCTCTGCGCTGGAGGTCCCTGTGTTGCGTCGCACGACGTTGACCGCTGTGTTCACTGCCGTCCTGCTCGGTGCGGGACTGCTGTCACCCGTCGCCGCCACGGCCCCCGCCGATGTCCCCGCGACGGTGGCCGAGCGCCTCGACGGGCTGCCGGCGGAGCGCGGTGCAGATGGTCTGTCGCGCCCGGTGACGACGCCGATCGCGTTCTCCATGGTCGGCTTCGAGGTCCCCGCCGGAGCCGCCGTGCGGTTCCGCACCTCCGTCGACGGGCGGGACTGGGATCGGTGGACCGACGTGGACATCGGGGTGGATGAGGGTCCCGACGAGGCCGGGGATGAGCCGCGCACAACGCGGCGCCTCAGCGAGCCGGTGTGGGTGGGTGCGGCCCGGCACCTGCAGACGCGCGTCGTCGGGCGTCGCGGGCCGCAGGACGTCGCCGCCCACCTGATCGACTCCGCGGGACTGAGCCGCTCATGGCCCGAGCGCCTCGCCGACCGCCTCCAGGCGGCGTGGCGGGGGACGCCCGCGGTGGCCACCGCCACCGCCCGCCGGCCCGGCATCGTCACGCGGGCGCAGTGGGGCGCCGACGAGCGCCTGCGCCGAGGCGACCCCGCCTATGCCGACGCGGTGGACCTCGGCATCGTCCACCACACGGCGGGCTCGAACTCCTATTCCCGTCGGGAGGCGCCGGCGGTGGTGCGTGGGATCTACCGCTATCACACCGGCTCGCAGGGCTGGAACGACATCGGCTACAACGCCCTGATCGACCGCTACGGCACGATCTACGAGGGCCGCTACGGCGGTCTGCGGCGAGCCGTGATCGGCGCGCACGCCGGCGGGTTCAACACCGGCTCGTTCGGGGTGTCGCTGCTGGGGACCTTCGAGACGGCGTCACCGACGTCGGCCGCGCAAGACGCACTCGTGCGGTTGCTGGCGTGGAAGTTCGACCTCCACCACGTCGACGTGCTCGGCACCACCCGGTACGTCAGCTTCGGCTCGACCCGCTACCAGGCGGGGACCGCCGTCACCTTGCCGACGCTGATCGGGCACCGCGACGTCTCGTCCACCACCTGCCCGGGTGATCGCTTGTACGCCCTGCTCCCGCGGCTGCGCGGGGCGGTCGTCGCCGAGCAGGGTCCCGTCCTGCTCGACCACCACGCCGCGCCCGACGCTGTCCGGGTCGCCGTCGGCGCCTCGGTCGACGGGCCCATCAGGTTCTCCGCCCGGCTACGGCCGGGCGGAGAATGGCGTCTGACCGTCCGCGGCCGCGACGGCAACGTCGTCCACAGCGCCTCCGGCCGGGGTAGGACCGCCCGGTCGACGTGGGCGCCGGCGTCGTCGGAGCCGGGCCGCTACCGGTACCGCTTCACCAGCCGCGGCCGCCGTGCGGCGGGCGGACCGGTCGAGCTCGTCACCCCGGTGATCAGGGCGCGGACCCGGCCGACCGCGATCGCGGTGAAAAGCGGCGGTGTGCTCGCGCAGAGCGCCCGCCTGTGGGCCACGGTCTACCCGGCAGCGCGGTGGACCGCGACGCTGACCGCACCCGACGGCAGGGTCGTGTCGACCGCCAGGGGTACCGGCGAGACGGCCACGGCCTCGTGGCGGGGACCGGCGCGGGTCACCGGGCGATACCACTGGGAGGTCAGCGCACCGGGCGTCGACCCGGTCGAACGTCGCTTCACCGTCTTCGCCGACCTCGTCAAGGGCGTCGGTGTCGCACGCAGCGCGCCGGCGGCCGCCGTGGGCATCTCCCGACGATCCTTTCCCGACGGCGGCGCCGAGCGTGCGGTGCTCGCCAACCCCGAGGCGTACGTGCAGGCGATCGCCGCCGCGCCGCTCGCGGGGCGTCGCGGCCCCCTGCTGTACAGCCGCCGAGGTGCGCTGGACGCGGGCACGCTCGCGGAGCTCCGGCGTGCCCTGCCCCCCGGCCGCACCGTCTACGTGGTGGGCGGGAGCGCGACGCTGCACACGTCAGTGGCCCGTGCGCTGCGCCAGTCGTGGACCGTCGTGCGCGTCGCCGGACGCTCCCCGACCGCCACCGCGGCCAAGGTCGCAGACGTCGTGCTGGCCGGATCGGGTCGTTCGACTGCGGTCGTCGTCGACGGTGACGGGCGCAGGGCCTGGCGGCAGGGGGTCGCGGCCGCCGGGTTGGCAGCGTCGCGCGGCATCCCGGTGCTCGCCACGGGCAGTGACACCCTGGCGGCGCCGGTCCGCGACACCCTCGCCCGCAACGGCGTCACGGAGACGATCATCGTCGCCAACCGCAAGGCCATCGCCCCGGCGGTCGCCGACGCGCTGCCGCGCCCGCGGCGCGTCGCCGGGCCAGGCGCCCCAGCGACCGCGGTGGCCGTCGCGCGCCGGCTGTGGCGCCGGCGGGCGACCGGCGACGGCGACGCGTTCATGCTCGCCGCCGGCGACCGCGACGACGGCTGGGTCCGCGCCGTCGCCGCGGCGCCGCTGGCGGCTCGGGCGTCCGCGCCGCTGCTGCTCGTGAGCGCCGACACGGTCGCCGGCTCGACCCGCGGCTACCTCGACGGGCTCGGGTACACGCAGGGCGCCCGCGGGCGCGCGTGGGCGTTGGGCGGCGTCCGTCACGTCGGCACGCGCGTGCAGCACGGGGTCTCGCGCCTGCTGCAGTGACCGCCCTGCGTCGTCAGACGTCGTTCAGTGAACCGTCTCGCCCGCGTGGTGGTGCGTTCCGCTTCTGCCATTGTGGCGGGCCGAACCCCCCGCCTAGCATGCCGCAGCACAAGCGCGGCGCGACGCGCGCGGCCGCCTGAACGGTTCGACGGGAGATGCTCATGCGTTTTCGCGGTCACCTTGCCGCTCTGCTCGTCCTGTGCCTCGGCGCCATGCTGGCGCCGACCGCGGCAGCTTCCGCGGCAGCTTCCTCGCCAGCCCCTCCGGACCCGGCACCGATCCGCGCGCAGCGCCACCGCGCACCCCGCAGCCCGGCTACCGGGGAGCCGGTGGTGTTGTTCGCCGCCGACGGGATGCGCCCCGACCTCGTGCGGCGCTACGCCCGCCGGGGCGTCATGCCGACGTTCCGGGGCCTGCTGCGCCGGGGCGTGGAGGGCGCGAACGGCCTGACCCAGTCCTTTCCCCCCAACACGGGCGTCGGGTGGGCGACGCTGGCGACGGGCACCCACCCCGGTGAGCACGGCTCGACGAACAACACGTTCCACCGCACCGGTGCGCCCTTCGAGAGCCGCACCAGTGCCTTCGCGCCGGGGATCCTGCAGGCCGACACCGTGCAGCAGGCCGCCGAGCGGGGCGGCAAGACGGTCGTCTCGGTCGAGTGGGTCGGCTCCCGCGGCCTCGAACCGGCGCTGCAGGGGCCTGTCGTCGACTTCCGCAGCTTCTTCTCCAACCGCGGCGTCCTCGTCAACTACGACCGTCCGGGCCAGCCCGCCGGGGCGGAGTCGTTCGGCGTCGCCTACAACCGGGTCGAGCTCGCCGACGCCGAGGGCTGGACCGACGTGCCGCACTCCTTCAGCCAGGCCAGGCAGCAGCGCCTCGTCGTGAGTGAGGGCGACTACGAATACGACCTGTTCATCTACGACTCGACGCCGGACGCGCGGGTGAACTACGACCACGTGCTGCTCGTCCCCGCCGAGGCGGGCAAGGACGGCAGCGCCCGGGTCGCCAACCTGGCCCGCGGCGACTGGGCCGACGTGAAGGTGACGCTGACCGGCGACCGTGAGGGGCAGACCGCCGGCTTCTACGTCAAGGCCATCGACCTCGCGCCCGACCTGTCGCGCTTCCGGCTGTACCACACGTCCGTCGCGCGCGCGAACGCGAGCTACAACGGCTGCGACTACGCCCCCGACTGCGCAACGCCCATGGGCTTCGAGGAGACGCTCGCGTCGCGCTTCCCGACCTCCACCGCGGCCGACTTCGCCCCCCTGGAGGCCAGGATCATCGACGAGGAGACGTACGTCGAGCAGGGGCTCATGTGGGCAGACGCGCACTTCGCCTACCTGAGCTACATCATCAACGGGCTCGGCGTGCAGCCGGACCTGTTGATGCTCGGCACGCCGGTGACCGACGAGTTCAGCCACCAGTTCCTCGGCCTGGTCACGCGCCGCAGCCTCGACGGGGACCTCAACCCCTACTTCGACGACGTGGACGGCGACGGCCGGCGCGACAACCGGGTGCGGGTCCGCCGGCGCTACATCCGCGCCGCCTACCGCGAGGCCGATGCCACCGTCCGGCTGGCCCGGCGCCTCGTGGAGGGCGGCGAGACGGTGTTCGCGAGCTCTGACCACGGCTTCGCCCCGCAGTGGTACGCCGTCAACGCAGGCACCGTCCTCGCCCGGGCCGGTCTGCAGGCCAGCGAGCAGGAGAGCAACTGCCGGCCCGCCGGGGAGCCGACGCAGGCCAAGGCCTGCTGGGCGGGCGGCACCGCCCAGGTGTACGTCAACCTGGAGGGGCGCGACCCCGACGGCGTCGTGCCCGAAGACCAGTACGAACAGGTCCGACAGCAGATCGTCGCCGCCTTCGAGGCGCTGCGCGACCCGGACAACCCGGATGCGCAGGTCGTCGACGAGATCTTTCTCAAAGAGGAGCTGCGCGACGTCGACGGCAGCGACTCGCTGCACCCGAGCCGCAGCGGCGACGTGGTCGTCGTCCTGCGCCCGCCCTACCAGTTCGACGCCGCCACGCCGGGGGAACCCATCGCCTTCTCGCAGTTCTTCGGCCAGCACGGCTACATGCCCGATCTGGTGAACCTGCGCCGCAACGTCAACATGCATGCGACCTTCGTCGCGGCGGGGCCGGGCATCCGGGACCGCCGGCCCGTGCGCGACGTCCGCGCCATCGACGTCGCGCCCACGGTCGCGGCCCTGCTCGGCGTCCCGGGGCCGCACAACGCCCGCGGGCAGATCCTGTACCGCATCCTGCGCGGCGCCGACCGGTGGCGGGAGGTGGCGATCCTCGACATCAGCGACTACCACGGTCAGCTGACGCCGCTGTCCGAGCCGGCCGACGACACGAGCGCCGTCGGCGGCAGCGATGCGAGCTACGCGATCGGGGGGGCGGCGTACCTCAAGCCCTGGTTCGACAGCTACCGCGCTGATGCACCGGGAGGCGTGATCACGGTCGCAGGCGGTGACTCGGTGGGCGCGACGCCGCCCATCTCGAGCTTCTTCGGCGACAAGCCCACGATCCGGGCGATGAACCTGATGGGATTCGACGCCGACGGACTGGGCAACCACAACTTCGACCGCGGCCAGGACTACCTGCGCAACGAGCTCGCTCCCCTCGCGGACTTCCCCTACCTGTCGGCGAACATCGTCGACGCCGACGGCGACACGCCGCCGGAGTGGTCCCCGTCACGCGTGTTCCGCCTCGCCGGGATCGAGCTGGGCGTCGTCGGCTTCTCCAACCCCGACATCCCCCGACTGACACCCCCCGGCGCGCTCGGCCCGTTCCGGGTGACAGACCCGCTGGCGGCCGTGAACGCCGAGGCCGCGGACCTGCGCAGAGACCAGGTCGACGCCGTCGTGGCGCTCGGCCACCTGGGGGCCACCTCGGGGACGCTCACCGACCCGTCGGGACCGGTCGTCGAGCTGGCCGACGGGGTCCAGGGCGTCGACGCCGTGCTCGGGGACCACACCGACATGCAGGTGCTCGAGACGCGTCCCAACGGCGTGCTCGTCACCGAGAACCAGTCCAGGGGCGTGCGCTTCACGCGCCTGCGTCTGGTCGTGGACCGCGTCGCCCGCCAGGTGGTCTACAAGACCGCCGATTTCCACCGGCCCTGGAACATCGGCGTGGAGGCCGACCCGGAGATACAGGCGCTCATCGACGAGCTGACCGCCGAGCTGGAACCCCTGCTCGGGGAGGTCATCGGCGAGTCGACGGTGTTCGTCCCGCGCGCCGACTCCTGCGGGCAGTCCGCGGGGCGGACGTGCGAGTCGCTGGTCGGCAACGTCGTGACCGACGCCATGAGGAGCACCTACGAGACCGACTTCGCCATCACGAACGCCGGTGGCCTGCGCGCCGACCTGACCTGCCCGACGACCGACGACCCGAGCGACTTCTGCCCCGGCTACGACCCGCCCCCGTTCCCGATCTCCCGGGGACAGGTCCTGTCGGTGCTGCCGTTCGGCAACATCGTGGTGACGCTGGACGTGACCGGGGCCGAGCTCAAGGCGTTCCTCGAGAACGGCGTGGCCGCCATGCCGGAGGTGAGCGGCCAGTTCGCGCAGGTGTCGGGACTGTGCTTCACCTACGACATCACCGCGCCCCCCGGCAGCCGGGTCACTACAGCCGTCCGTCAGGCCGAGGACGGCAGCTGCACCGGCGAGGCGATCGACTTGAGCGCATCGAGCACCTACGCGCTGGCGATCAACGACTTCATGGCCGCCGGCGGGGACGGCTACCCCGTCGTGGAGGGCCGCGCCACGACCCGCGACCTCATGGATCAGGTCGTCGCCGACTACATCGCCGCGACCACGCCCATCAGCCCGTCGATCCAAGGAAGGATCACGTGCACCGGCGGCGCGGCCTGCCCCACGCCGACCCCGTGACGGCCCGCTCGGGACCCTGGTGGCCGCTCGAAGCCTCGTCGACTGGGCGCGTGCGGCCGGGGAACCGAGTGGGCAGACTGGAGCGACCTCTTCCAGCGAGCGCAAGGACCACCGGTGGCGTCACTCGTAGGCAAGCTTGCCCGGTTCGCCCGTAGCCCCCAGGGTCGCGAGCTCACGCGGAAGGCGACCGAGAGGGCCAAGCAGTTCGCCGAGAAGCCGGAGAACCGCAAGAAGGTCGAGGACCTGCGCCGCCGGGTCACTGAGCGCGGCGAGCGGGGCACTCCCCGGCCGTAGCTCCTCGCGGGCGAGGAGGCGGGCCGGCGTCAGGACACCTCTGGACAAGCCGGGTGCCCAAGGGCGACCATAGCCAGGTCGCGGTGGGACCTGGCGTGGTGCGCTGGCGCGACCCGCGCCGGGCGGGCAGGGGTGGGCCATGACTGGATCAGTCACCTCCGGGCGGCCGGTGCGGGCCGCGGGGCGCGTGGGAGCCGGGCATCGTCTCGGCTGGCGAGCGCTGCTGACCGGCGCCACCGTCGCCGAGCTGCTGTTGCTCGCGCTGAGCGCCGCCATCCTCGGCGACGCCGAGGCGCTGGCCATGGCCGTGCTGTGCGCCGTCGGCCTGGGGCTGCTGCGCTTCCGCGGCGGGCGGCTCGGCGCGGTGGCCCTCGGCCTGCTGTTGGCCAACGTGGCGCTGTGGATGCTGCCGGGCGCGCTCAGCAACATGCTCCACGGCGCCGGCGCGCTGTCGCTGGGCCTGCTGATCCCGTCGGCGTTGACGGCGGTGTCGGTGACCGGCGTCGTCGCCGCGGCCGCGGTGGTCCTGCGCCGACCGCGGGCCGGGGACGTGACGGCGGTCCCCCGGCGGGTCGTCGCCGCCGCGGCGATACTGCTCGTCGTGCTGCTGGCTGGTGGTCTGCTTTCCAACCGGGGGCCGGCGGCGGACAGCACCACCGTGGTGACGTCGGCGAACATGGCGTTCTCGGCGACCGAGCTGACGGCGCCCGCCGGCCGGGCGGCGGTGTCGCTGACGAACTCCGACCTGTTCTGGCACACGTTCACCGTCGACGCCCTCGACGTGGACCTGTGGGTCCCGGTGCGGGCCGAGCGCACCGTGGCCTTCGACGCGCCGCCCGGCACCTACGAGTTCTACTGCCGCATCCCCGGCCACAAGGCGGCCGGCATGCGCGGGACCCTGACGATCGTCCCGGCCGGCTGACCCCGCCGCGGGGCCCGGTCACTCCACGAGTACGGGCGGTCGGCGAACGAGCGCGCAGCGGGAACGGCGACCACGGACTTCGGGGCACCCGACCTCGTCGCCGACGCCGACCGTCGCGCGGTTGCCGGCGACGAGGCAGCGTCGTTCAGGCAGCTGCCCGCCGCGGCGTGGCGCATGCTCGACGGCGTCACGGCGGTCGCGATCGACAGCTTCGCAAGGGCCCCCGCGGGGTGGCCGCGACCGGGACGCCGTCGTCCGTCACGTCGCGGCGGCCGAGTTGCCCTACGGACGCAAGATCGGCGTCCGCCGTTCCCGAGGCCGCGGACAACCCCGCGGCCGTCGCCCGGCGGCAGGACGACCGGGAGGCGGGCGTTAGGCGACGCCACCGCGCCCCAGCGCCTGCGCGCCGACCCCGGTGCGCGCCAGGACCTCGTCGGCCCCGACGGCGCCGCAGTCGACGGCGCGGCGCAGCTGGCTCAGCAGCGCCTTGACCGTCGCCGGCTCGTCGAGCACCCCGCCGGCCGCGGCGGTCCGCCGCACCCAGCTGGCGATCCGCTGGCAGTTCGCGTCGAGGTCGACGAGGTGGAAGGCGTACACCGCCGCGTAGCGGCTCGGCAGGTGCGCCGGGTGCAGGTCCCAGCCCTGGTAGTAGCCGTGCCGCAGCGAGTGGGCGACGTGCGCGGCGTGCAGCCGCCACGCGCCGTGGACCGCGTCGCGGTCGCCGCTCGCCGGCACGACGTTGGTCGACCCGTCCGACAGCCGCACCCCCGTCCCAGCCAGCGTCACCTGCATGACATGCCGGGAGAAGTCGCACGCCGGGTGGGTGATCCGCTGCTCGGCGGCGACGAGGCCGCACGCCGCGGTGTAGTCGAAGGTCCCGAAGTGCGCCCCGCTGCAGCGCCCCGCCGCGGCGTCGACCATGCGCCGCAGCGCCAGCTCCCCGAGGTGGTTCACGATCGACTGGGTCGTCTCGATCTGCATCTCGAACCGCAGCGCCCCGGCGTCGAGGTCCAGACGCTCCTCGAGCCGCCCGAGCACGTCGGCGAACGCCGCCACGTGCTCGGGCATGACGATCTTCGGAAACGTCACGACGAACCCGTCGGGCAGGCGCCCACCGGAGGCGTCGAGCAGCGCGCCACAGAACAGGTCCAGGGTCCGCACGCTGCGCTCGGCGAGGCCCTCACAGAACGGCTTGACACGCAGGCCGACGAACGGCGGCAGCGTGCCGGTCTGAAGCTGCTGGCCCACGACCCGGCCCGCGGCGGCCGCCGCGGCGTCCTCCTCGTCGTCGGGGCGGACGCCGTAGCCGTCCTCGAAGTCGATCCGCAGGTCCTCGACGGGCTCGGACCCCAGCTTGGCCCGCACCCGCTCGAGCACGGGCGCGGCGACCGGTGAGCCGCGGTCGAGGCCGATCGCGGCGCCGAAGGAGGCCGGGTCGGGGCCGTGCACGGCGAGCAGCCGCAGCGCCTCCCGGCCGTGCTCGGCCACCGTCGCCGCCGAGAAGCGGTGCGCCGGGACGTACAGCGTGTGCACCGGCTGGCGGCCGCCCTCGTCTCCCGGGTAGCAGCGGGCGAAGACCTCGTCGGCCGCACGGACCCGCGCGAACACGTCGTTCAGCGACGAGCGCGGCAGCGCGGGAGTCACCCGGCCGACGACGCGTCGCGCCGCACCGTCGCCTCGATGACCCCGTAGGGCCGGTCGGTGACGACGAAGACGCTGTTGTCGTTGCTCAGCCCGTAGGGCGACAGGTCCACGCCGATGTGGTGCTGGTTGGGCAGCGTGAAGCTGATCTCGGCGACCTCAGGGCAGGCGGCGAGCACCGCCTCGCCCATGGCGTACTCCGTGTGCTGCACCGACCGGCTGTCGTGCTCGGCGAACACGTGGGCCATCACCCGGCGCACGCGCGCGAAGCAGCCGTCGAAGTCGACGTCGGTCGAGGGATAGCGCCAGCGGGCCGTGATCGCGGTCGCCAGGATCCGGTCGTCGGTCTCGGGCAGCGTCGTGTACTCGTCGACGAGGAAGCCCGAGAACGCCGAGCGGGTGGTCTTGAGCACGTACCAGTCGCGCATCCCGGCGACGACCGTCGCCGCGCCGCCCCCCTCGACCGTCACCGCCGCGGTGCGCACCCCGCCGGCGCCGCGGGTGAACGCGGAGCCGTGGGGCTCACCGTCGAGCCGCAGCCGGTCCCAGCCCTGCTCCCACACGTCGACCTGCGCGAGGTCGGCCGTGGGTGCCGCCGCCAGGAAGTGGTCGGCGAGCAGCAGCCCGAACGCCTCGACCGGGCGGGTCGGATGCTCGGCCGCGAACGCGTACACCGTCCCGCGCATCGTGTCCGTCGGCAGCACTGCGCGGTTGTCGCCGGCGACGTGCGCCGCAGCGAAGTTCCCGCGCAGCCACACGTCCAGCGTGAGGTCGCAGAACGTGTGGACGTCGCCGTCGCGCGACACCTTCGCGACACGGATCCCGGACTTGCCGTAGCGGTTGGCGCCCAGAGCGGCGGTCGTCGGCGTCGTCTCCACGCGCGCTAGCTCCCTCGGTAGGTGCTGTAGCCGTACGGGCTGAGCAGCAGGGGCACGTGGTGGTGCGAGGTCGGGTCGGCGACCTCGAACTCCACCGCGACCGACGGGTAGAAGCCCGCGTCGCCGCAGGATGAGAAGTAGCCGCCGGTGTCGAACGTCAACCGGTACACGCCGGCCCGCCGGTCGGTGTCGGCGGGCAGCAGGTCGCGAAGCCGCCCGTCGTCGTCGGTCGCGCCGGAGCCCAGCCGCACCCACCCGTCGGGTACCTGCAGGTCGAGCAGCACCCCGACGCCGGCCGCGGGGCGCCCGAGCGCCGTGTCCAAGACGTGCGTGGTGATCATTGCGACGCGTCCGGCGGGCGCAGCAGCTTGGCCAGGCGCAGGCGGGTGATCCGGCGCTGCTCCTCGGCGGCGACGCGCAGCTCGGTGGCGGGGTCGTTGTGCATCCGCAGCTGCAGCGCGTCGAGCATCTGTTCGGCGCTCTTGCCGGTGGCGCAGATGAGGAAGACGTGACCGAAGCGCTCGGTGTAGCGGGCGTTGCCCTCGACCAGCGCGCGGCGCGTGGCATCGGCCGCGCCGCCGGTGCCGGCCTGCTCCTGCTGCGACCAGGCCGACGCGGCCCGTTCGCCGATCCGCGGGTGAGCCGCGAAGGCCTCCAGACGGTCGGCGTCGCTGACGTCGGCCCACGCGGCGTCGGCCCGCTCCGCCAGGGTCGCGGCGTCGCCGAACGGCCGGGAGGCGGCCATCCGCCGCGCCCATTCGGCCGATCCGCAGCAGCGCAGCAGCTCCGCGACGCAGGCGGGCCCGGGCAGCGCGTCGAGCCGGCGGATGCCGGCGGCGTCCCATCCGGCCGCCGTCGGCCGGCCGTACACCCGCAGCCGCGACACGCCGCCGTCGGGAGCGATGCACAGGCGCACGTGCGTCGCCGGCGCGTCGCCGGACGCGGTCAGCAGGTGGCGCGCATGGGGACCCAGCGGGGTGCGGCCCACGAGCTCGCGCCATCCGGCCGTGCCGGAGGTCGCCTCGGGCGCACCCCCGGTACCGCCGCCGGAGGCGTCGCAGCTGTCCAGCCAGCACGAGTCCGGATAGTTGCCCTTGAAGTTCGTGGTGTCGACCTCGACCCGCTCGACGACCCCCTGGGTCGCCAGCCGCACGACGACCCAGTCGTGCCCCGGCCCGCGGCGGCGCTGGGTCTCCCACCCGTCGCCCATGTCCTTGCCGTCGCCGACGAGCAGCAGGTTGCCCGGCGACCCGAAGAAGCGGTCGCTGCAGTCGGTGACCGTCGCACCGTTGACGACCGAGGCGAGGTCCAGCGTCCCGCCGCCGAGCGCGGTGGCGGCCAGATCGGCGACGACGTCGCCGTGCACCCGCAGCCGCGCGACGCCGCCGTCGGGGTGGATGCCCAGGCGCACGTGGGTCACGACCGTGGCGGCGTCGACGGCGCAGCGGTTGACGCTGTCGCCGCGCAGCGGGGTCTCGGCGAGCAACGGCACCCACGCCAGGCCCGGGTCGGCGAGCTCGGCGACGCCGGCGCGTGGATCGACGTAGCAGCCGTCCAGCGAGCAGCGATCGGGGTAGTTGCCGCGAAAGAAGCTCGTGTCGACGACGACGCCGCGGACGACGCCCGGCACGCCCAGCCTGACGATGCACCAGTCGTGCCCGGGCGTGCGTCTCCGGCGGGTCTCCCACCCGTCCATGACCTTGCCCCGGTCGCTGTAGGCGGTCGGGTCGAAGCGCGGCGGCCGCGGGTCGAGGAGGTTCTCCTTGGGTGCGAAGAACTCGTCGTTGGCGACGAGCACCATCCCCCGAGCTTCGCGGCGAGGTCGACGAGCTCGTCGACGTCCGTCACGCCGCCTCCCGGCGCAGCAGCCGCCCCGGCGGCGACGGGGCGAAGCGACCGTCGCGGTACACCTCGACGCCGCGGACGTAGGTCGCCTCGACGTGGCCGCGCAGCCGCCGGCCCGCGTACGGCGTGACCGGGTGGCGCGCGAGTGCAGCCGCGCCGGGTCGACGACACGTTCGGCGTCGGGGTGCCACACGACGAGGTCGGCGTCGTTGCCCGGCGCGAGCGACCCCTTGCGGTCCAGCCCCACGAGCCGCGCCGGTGCGGCGCCCATCCACCCGACGACGTCGGCGAACCCCACGCCGCGCTCCCGCGCCGCGGTCCACACCACCGCGAGCCCCAGCTGCAGCGACGAGATGCCGCCCCACGCGCGCAGGAAGTCGCCGCTGGAGGCCAGCTTCAGCTCCGGCGGGCACGGCGAGTGGTCGCTGGCGATGAGGTCGATGTCGCCGGCGCGCAGCGCGGTCCACAGGGCGTCGCGGTTGTCGCGCCCGCGGACCGGCGGGGCGCACTTGTGGTCGGTCGCCCCGTCGGCGACGTCCTCGGCGGCCAGGGCGAGGTAGTGCGGGCACGTCTCGACGCTCACGGCGATCCCGTCGGACCGCGCGGCGCGCAGCGCCGGCAGCGCCGAGGCGGCCGACAGGTGCACAACGTGAACGCGGCAGCCGGTCTCGCGGGCGGCGTCGAGCAGCGCCGCGACGGCCTGCTCCTCGGCCTGGGGCGGCCGCGAGCGCAGGTAGGTGACGTACCGGCGCGGGTCGGCGCCCGACAGCGCCACCTGTGCGGCGGCCAGCGGGCCGGGCAGCTCGGCGTGGACGAGCAGCAGCGACCCGAGCCGGGCGACCGCGGCGGCGCGGCGCGCAGACCAGCCTCGTCGACGCAGTCGAACTCGTCGACGCCCGACGGCGCCAGGAAGCACTTGAAGCCGAAGACCCCGGCGTCGTGCAGCGCCTGAAGGTCGGCGGTGTTGCCGGGGACCGCGCCGCCCCAGAATCCGACGTCGACCCAGCAGCGTCCCGTGGCGGCGGCGCGCTTGGCCTCCAGGCCGTCCAGCGTCGTCGTGGGGGGACGCTGTTGAGCGGCATGTCGACCAGCGTCGTCACGCCGCCGGCCGCGGCGGCGCGCGCGTCGCGGCGTCGAAGCCCTCCCAGGCGCGGCCCGGATCGTTGACGTGGACGTGCGCGTCGACCAGGCCAGGGATCACGACGGCGTCGCCGGCGTCGACCACGACGTCCGCGTCGCCGGCGTCACCGGCCGCTGCCACCGCCGCGATCCGGCCGTCGGCGACGTGCACCGCAGCGGGCCGCAGCCCCTGCGGGGTCAGCACCCGCCGGCCGCGCAGGACGAGGTCTGGCATGGCGCCGAACATCGGCGCCATTCAACACGCTGTCAACAACCGGACCGCGTTGACAGTCCGTGGACGTTGTACGACGCTGCCCAGCCACGGCAGACGGCGCCCGCCCGTCCGCGTCCCGGCGGAGACGGCATGACCATCGCGCGGCCCAAGACGCTCGACGAGGCCCTGGACGCCCTGACCGACCTGCCCGACGCGCACCTGCTCGCCGGCGGCACCGACTTCATGGTCGAGGTCAACTTCGGCCACCGGCGCCCGCCGGCGATCGTCGCGCTGCGGCGTGTCGCCGAGCTCGGCGGCTTTCACTGCGACGACGGTCACCTCGTGCTCGGCGCCAACCTCACCTACCGCCAGATGGAGACCGACCTCGCCGGCGAGTTGCCGGCCCTGGCCGCCGCCGCGCGCACGGTCGGCTCGCCGCAGATCCGCAACGCCGGCACGATCGGCGGCAACGTCGGTACGGCCAGCCCCGCGGGCGACACGCTGCCGCTGCTCGCCGCCCTGGACGCCGAGGTCGTCCTCGCCGGCCGCGGCGGCGAGCGGACGCTGCCGCTGCACGAGTTCATCACCGGCCCGAAGCGGACCGCGATCGCCGCCGGTGAGGTCATCCGCGCCGTGCGGGTCGCCCGTGTCCACGGTCCCCAGCAGTTCCTCAAGGTCGGCACGCGCAACGCCATGGTCATCTCGCTGGCGTGCTGCGCGCTCGTCGTCGACACCGACAACCGCCGGGTCCGCTGCGGCTTCGGGTCGGTCGCCGCGCGCCCGCTGCGACCGGTCGAGGCCGAGGACTTCATCTCGGCCGAGATCGACTGGGACGCCCTGGCCGCGCCCCCGGGGCGGTGGTGCGTTTCGGTGAGCTCGCCGCGGCCGCCGCCACGCCGATCACCGACCATCGCGGCTCCGCGGAGTACCGCCGCCACACGGTCCGGGTGCTCGCCGAGCGCGCCTTGCGCAGGAGCCTGCAGCCATGAGCGACCAGTCGCAGTCGCCCGGGTACGCCGAGGCCGGCCGCGCCGAGGGCTCGGCGGTGCCCGCTGGCTCCCCGGGCGGCGTCGCACCGCTGATCGACGAGTCCGCGACCTACGCGCTGCGCGTCAACGGTCGCGGCGAGGCGGTGAAGGCCGCGTGGCTCGGCGAGAGCCTGCTGTACGTGCTGCGCGAGCGGCTGGGGCTGGCCGGCTCCAAGAACGCCTGCGAGCAGGGTGAGTGCGGCTCGTGCTCGGTGTTCGTCGACGGCACGCTCGTGTGCGCGTGCTGCGTGCTCGCGGCCGACGCCGTCGACGCGGACATCGTCACCGTCGAGGGCCTGGCACAGGGCGAGGCCCTCAGCGACGTGCAGCGCTGTTTCGTCGACGAGGGCGCGGTGCAGTGCGGCTTCTGCACCCCCGGGCTGATCGTCGCGGTCACCGACCTGCTCGACCGGTGCCCGCACGCGGGCGACATGGAGGTCCGCGAGGCGATCTCGGGCAACCTGTGCCGCTGCACCGGCTACGGCCGCATCTTCGCCGCGGTCGACGCCGTCAGGCGGCGGCGGGAGGCGCGGGCGTGACCGTGCGAGCGCTCGCAGCGCCGGCGCCGCCCACGCCGGCGGCGCCCACGCCCACACCGGCGCCGCCCACGCCGGCGGCGCCCGGCCGACCGCAGCTGGAGGCGACACCCGGGCGGGTCGGCGAGTCGGCCCGGCGCCCCGACGGCATCCCCAAGGTCAAAGGGCAGTTCGCCTTCTCGTCGGACCTGTGGGCCGACGGGATGCTGTGGGGTCGCACGCTGCGCAGCCCCCACCCCGCCGCGCGGATCCGCGCGGTGGACACCACCGCCGCCGCCCGCATCCCCGGCGTGCGGGCGGTGCTCACGGCCGGCGACGTGCCCGGCAAGCCGTGCTACGGGCTGGAGCACGCCGACCAGCCGGTGTTCGCCGGCGACGTGATCCGCTACCAGGGAGAGGCGGTCGCCGCCGTCGCCGCCGACCACCCCGAGATCGCGTGGCGCGCGGCGCAGGCGATCGCGGTCGACTACGAGCCGCACGAGCCGCTCACCGACGCCGAGGCGGCGATCACCGCGCCGCCGATCCACCCCGACGGCAACGTGTTCCGCCACCTGACGATCACGCGGGGAGATCCCGACGCGACCGGTGACGTCACCGTCGAGGGCACCTACGAGGTCGGGATGCAGGACCAGGCCTTCCTCGGCCCGGAGTCCGGGATGGCGATCCCGTCAGACGACGGCGGCGTCGAGCTGTTCATCTCCACCCAGTGGCTGCACGTCGACCGTGACCAGGTCGCCGCCTGCCTGGGCCTGCCCGTCGACCGGGTCCGTCTGACGCTGGCGGGCGTCGGCGGCGCGTTCGGCGCGCGCGAGGACGTCAGCCTGCAGGTGCACGTCTGCCTGCTCGCCCTGAAGACCGGCAGGCCGGTGAAGATGGTGTACTCCCGCGAGGAGTCCTTCTTCGGCCACGTCCACCGGCACCCGGCCCGGATGTCCTACCGCCACACCGCCACGCGCGACGGCGAGCTGGTCAAGGTGGAGGCGCGGCTGCTGCTCGACGGCGGCGCCTACGCGTCGTCGAGCACGGCGGTGATCGCGAACGCCGCCTGCTTCGCCGCGGGGCCCTACCGGGTGCCCAACGCCGTCGTCGACGGCTGGGTCGTCCGCACCAACAACCCTCCGTGCGGGGCGATGCGCGGCTTCGGGGCGGTGCAGGCCTGCTTCGGCCACGAGTCGCAGATGGACAAGCTCGCCGCGGCGCTGGGCGTCGACCCCGTCGAGCTGCGACTGCGCAACGCCCTGCGCGGCGGCGACGAGCTGATCACCGGCCAGCGGCTGACCGGCACCGCGCCCGCGCGGGAGGTCATCGAGGCGGCCGCCGCCCACCCCCTGCCGCCGCCACCGGATCCGGACGCCGACCCCATGGCGCTGCCCGGCGGCGCGGGACTGACCGCCGAGCGCGCCGACGTCCGGCGGGGCGTCGGGTTCGCGGTCGGGTTCAAAAACCTCATGTACTCCGAGGGGTTCGACGACTACTCCACCGCGTCGGTCCGCCTCGAGGAGGGCCCCGACGGTCGGCCGCTGGCGACGGTGCACTGCGCCGCCGCCGAGGTCGGGCAGGGGTTCGTCACGCTCGCCCAGCAGATCGTGCGCAGCGAGCTCGGCGTCGAGCGGGTGGTGCTGCGCGCCGCCGACACCCAGGTCGGGTCCGCCGGGTCGACGAGCGCGTCGCGCCAGACGTGGATGAGCGGTGGCGCGGTGCAGGCCGCCTGCGTCGCGGCCCGCGACGCGCTGCTGCGTCGGGTAGCGCAGGCCCGCGGCGTGGACTTCCAGGGTGCGCGGCGCCAGCTGCTCACCCTGCGCGACGGGGAGGTGGTCCACGTCGAGGGGGTGTTTCGCGTGCCGCTCGTCGAGGCGCTCGGCGGCCGGCCCGTGGAGGAGGTCCGCGAGTACCGCCACGCGCCGACGCTGCCGCTGGACGACCGTGGTCAGGGTGACGCGCACGTCTCGTACGCCTTCGCCGCGCACCGCGCGGTGGTCGACGTCGACCCGGAGCTCGGCCTCGTGCGCGTGGTGCAGATCGCGACCGGTCAGGACGTCGGCAGGGCGCTCAACCCGCTGCAGGTCACGGGCCAGATCGAGGGCGGCATCGCGCAGGGCCTCGGGCTGGCGGTGATGGAGGAGATCGTCGTGACCGACGGCCGGGTCCGGAACCCGTCGTTCACCGACTACCTCATCCCCACCGCCCTGGACATGCCCGAGGTCCTCGCCACGCTCATCGAGCAGCCCGAGCCCGGCGCGCCGTTCGGGGCGAAGGGCGTGGGCGAACCCCCGACGATCTCATCGACCCCGGCGGTCGTGGCGGCGATCCGCGCCGCCACCGGGCTGCCGCTGACCCGCGTGCCGGTCAGCCCCGAAGACATCGCCCTCGCACGCCCCTGACCCGGCGTTTGTTCTGATCGGCCCGGCCCGCCAGGCGGATCAGAACAAACTCGGGTACAGCGGGGTCAGGCGGCGGTGTCGGACAGGGCACGCCCGCGCGACGGGTGGCGCAGCTTGGACAGCGCCCGGGCCTCCAGCTGACGGATCCGCTCGCGGGTCAAGCCGAAGTAGCGTCCGACGTCGTCGAGCGTGCGTGCCTCACCGTCGAGCAGGCCGAAGCGCAGCTCGAGGATGATCCGCTCACGCTCGGGGAGGCCGGCGACGACGTCGAGCAGCTCCTGGCGGGCCAGGCCCTTGGCGGCCATCTCCAGGGGGTCGTCGGCGTTGCGGTCCTCGATGAAGTCACCGAGCTCGGCGTCGCCGTCCTCGCCCACCGGGGTCTCCAGCGACGTGGGCGTGCGGGCGTAGGTCAGCAGCTCCTCGACGGTGGCGACATCCTCGCCGAGCTCGGAGGCGAGCTCTTCGAGGTCGGCTCGCGGCCCAGCGCCTCGGCCAGGTCGCGCTGCATCGACAGCGCACGGCGGACCCGCTCCATCATGTGGACGGGCAGGCGGATCGTGCGGCCCTTGTCGGCGACGCCGCGCCCGACGGCCTGGCGGATCCACCACGTCGCGTACGTCGAGAACTTGTAGCCGCGCCGGTAGTCGAACTTCTCGACTGCGCGCAGCAGACCGAGGTTGCCCTCCTGGATGAGGTCGAGCAGCGGCAGGCCCTGCCCCTGGTAGCGCTTCGCCACCGACACGACGAGCCGGAGGTTGGCCTGGACGAGGCGCTCCTTGGCCCGCTTGCCGTCCCGGTCGACCTGGTGCAGCTGGCGCTTGCGGGCCGCGGCGACCCGCTTCCTGCTCTCCGCCAGCAGCCGCTCGGCCTCCAGTCCCGCCTCGTAGCGCTTCGCGAGGTCAACCTCCTCCTCGGCGGTCAGCAGCGCGGTGCGCGCCATCTCCCGGAGGTACAGCTGCACGTGGTCGTGCAGCGGCATTTCCTCGACGACTGGTGGCAAGTCGCTTCACCCTTTCTGGCGTCGGAGCGTCCGCGGCCCGTGCCGGCGGCAAGCACAGGGGGCGACGAGCCGGCTGGAACGGCCCCGGCCGGGCTGGCGGGTCACACTGAAAGGTCGAAAATGGGCACCCACCGTCGACCGGCACGGTGGTGCGGCAGTCCGTGGACGTGGGGAGCGCCGCAAGGGGCCTCGGTCCGTCCTGCCGGGTAGACACCCGACGCTTCGTCTGAGGGTACGACGAGTGCCCCCCCAGCTGTAAAGACCCAGTTGCGGTCTGTGGGCAACTGTAGCCTCGCCCGGCAGTGTCGCCGCGGCCCACATCGGGTACGCGGACCGCTGGCGGCGCGGACGCGGCCGCCGCACCGACGATGGAGCAGGAGCACAGCGATCATGACCCCAGGCAGCGACCGTCCCGACGGCGACGCCGTCGGGGCCCGAGCGGCGGGCATCGGCTCCGCGCCCGACGAGGGAGGCCGCGACCTCAGCTCAGTGGTCGAGACCGCCCGCCACGTCGTGGAGGACAAGACCGCCGCGTTGAGCTCGGCGACCGCGCCGGCGCTGCATGCGGTGGCGGAGAAGACGGCTGCCGCGCGCCACGCCGCCGCCGAGAAGACGGCGCCGGCGCGCCAGACGGTCGCGCAGAAGACCGCATCCGCGCGGCAGGCCGCCGTCGAGAAGACGGCGCCGGCGCGGCAGGCCGCCGCGGAGCGGATCGCGCCGGCGCGGCAGGCCGCCGCCGAGAAGACCGCCGAGCTCAAGGGCCGGGCGATGGCCAAGCTGCCCGACAGCTCCGACGGGCCGCCGCTGGCCGGTCGGTTCGGCATCGGCGGCCCCAAGCCGACCGTGGGTGTGGGCGTGGCAGGCCGCACCGTCGCCGAGGACCTCTCGGCGCTGGTCAAGGCCGAGATCGCCCTGGCGAAGGCCGAGTTCAGCATCGGCGCGAAGGCCAAGGCCAAGGGAGCCGGCGCGCTCACCGTCGCCGGTGTGCTCGCCTGGCTCGGTGTGCAGGGGCTGTTGATCACCCTCGGGTTCGTGCTGGCCCTGTTCCTGCCCGGCTGGGTGGCGGCGCTTATCGTGACGCTGCTGCTGCTCGGCGGGGCCGCCGCGGCCGGCCTCATCGGCAAGAAGAAGCTCGCGACCCCCGTGTCGCTCGACACCACCAAGGCGAACGTGGAGCAGGACGTGACGACCACCAAGACCTCGCTGGCGCGGCCATGACCGCGCCTGACCCTTCCCTGTCCACGGCTGCCGGGGCCTCGGCTGCCGGGGCGGCGTCCCGCGACGGGCTGGCAGCACACGTCGCCGCCGTGCAGGCGGCCCGGGCCAGGCTCGGCTCCGACCTTGACGTCCTCAGCACGGAGGTTCGCGCACAGATGAGCCAGACCGCACAGGAAACGACGTGGAAGGTCGCCGCGACGGGGTCGGCGATCATCGCCGGGGTCGCCGCTCGCAAGCTGTTCATCGCCGGGTGGACGAAGACCAAGAAGGGCAACCCCCGACGAACCCCGCCGCACGCCAGACGGAATGGAACGAGGCGCTGCTGTGGACGCTCGCCACGAGCATCGTCGTGGGTATCGCCCGCCTGCTCGCGACGCGGGGGATCGCCGGCGCCTGGCAGAAGGCCACGGGTCAGATGCCGCCGGGGATGGAGGAGGTTTCGCCCTAGGACGCACCGCAAACGCCGGGCGGCCTTACGTCCGACGACTCGCCTCCGGGAGACAGGCCTAGGGGGCCTCGCGGCCGGGCGGCATGGCCTCGGCGCCGTCGCCGTCGGCGAGCATCGCCGCCCAGGCGCCGGCCCGCTCGACAAGCGGTGCGAGCAGGTCCCGGCCCCCATCCCACCGGCCCAGCCGGGCGGGTCGCCGAGCAGCCGCAAGGGCCCGGCGACCGTCCGGGGTCGCGGGGCGGGGCCTACGTCGAGCTGGTCGAGGTCCGCGCGGGCGCTCAGCCAGCCGGCGGTCCCCAGCGCGGCCGGGTCGACGCCCTGCTGGGGGGCGCCCCGCTCCGCGGCCCCCGCGTCGCGGCGACCTCGGCGAGCAGCCGCTCGCGGCCGCGCCCGCGCACCCGCAGCAGGGCGAACGGGTCGGCGGCGATCCGCTCGGCCGCCGCGAGCCACACCCCCGCGGCGTGCATGCACGCGTCGAGCCGATCCTCACAGCCGCACGCGGGCCGCAGGGTCCTCGCGAACCGGCAGCAGCGACACCCCGGCCGCCTCGAGCTCGGCCGCCAGCCCGTCGGGGACCTGCCCGGCGAGCAGCCGGGCGCGGTGGCGGACCTGCCCGGCGAGCGCGTCGACGACCCGCCCCCACTGCGCGTCGGTCAGGACCCCGACCGCGATCTCGACCGCCAGGGGCGTGGCCCGCTTGCCCTGCACGCGGCCCGACACCGACCCCGGAGCGAGCCGCACGTCGCTGACGCGCCCGGAGCGCAGTAGGTTGCGCCCCTGGGCGAAACGCCGCGTGACCGGCGCCGAGCCGTCGTCGAGCAGGTCGACCCACGCCCGCGCCCAGCGACTCGTGATCACCGAACCCCCGCCAGCGCCGGGAGCCCGGCATCGTCCTCGTCGAGCTCGGCGATGCTCGCCTGGGCCGACAGGGCCACCAGGTCGCGCAGCTCGTCGTCGCCGAGCTCGGTCACCCACGACTCCCCCGCCCCCACGACCTGCTCGGCCAGGGCGCGCTTGGACGTCAGGAGCTCGTCGATCCGCTCCTCGACGGTCCCCGCCGTCACGAGCTTGTGGACCTCCACGGTGCGGCGCTGCCCGATGCGGTGCGCACGGTCGGTGGCCTGGTCCTCCACCGCGGGGTTCCACCAGCGGTCGTAGTGCACGACGTGGGTGGCTGCGGTGAGGTTCAGGCCGGTCCCGCCGGCGCGCAGGCTGATGACGAGCACCGGCGGACCCTCGCCGACCGTGCCGTCCATGCCGGCCTGGAAGCCGGCGACGAGGCGGTCGCGGGCGGGCGCCGGCACCCCGCCGTGGAGGAACGGCACCTCCACGCCCAGGTCGGCACCCAGCTGCGCCACCAGGAGGCGGCCCATGGCGACGTACTGGGTGAACACCAGCACGCGGTCGCCGGCGTCGACCGCCTCGCCGATGATCTCGCGCGCGGCGGCGAGCTTGCCGGACCGTCCGGGAAGCGCCGTCGCGTCCTCGCGCAGGTACTGCGACGGGTGGTTGCAGATCTGCTTGAGCGCTGTGAGCAGGGCCAGCACCCGGCCGCGCCGTTCCATCGCCGACGTGCCGTCCAGCGCTCCCGACCCCAGGACCCGGTCGACCGCCGCGGCGTACAGCTGTGCCTGCTCGGCGGTGAGCGGGCACGGGACCGTGCGCTCGATCTTGGGTGGGAGGTCGGCGATGACCGCCGGGTCGGACTTCTCACGGCGCAGCACGAAGGGGGCGACGAGCCGGCGCAGCCGCGTCGCGGTCGCCCGGTCGTGGTGGGTCTCGACGGGCACGACGAAGCGCCGGGTGAAGCTCGCCCGCGGGCCGAGCAGTCCGGGGGTGGTCACGTCGAGCAGCGACCACAGCTCGGCGAGCCGGTTCTCCAGCGGGGTGCCGGTCAGCGCCACGGTCTGGCGCCGCCGCAGTCGCCGCACCGCCTTCGCTCCGGCGGTCTGCGGGTTCTTGACGTGCTGCGCCTCGTCGAGGGTCACGACGTCCCACGCGGTCTCGGCGAGGCGTTCGACGTCGCGTCGCAGCGTCCCGTAGGTCGTCAGCACCACCCCGCGGACGCCGGCGATCTGTTCCGGGCGGTCGGCGCCGTGCCACCTCGTCACCGCCAGACCCGGTGCGAAGCGGGCGATCTCGCGCTGCCAGTTGCCGACGACCGACGTGGGGCACACGACAAGGCAGGGCAGCTCCCGAGAACCGGCCCGGTGCAGCGCGAGCAGGTAGGCGATCAGCTGGATGCCCTTGCCCAGGCCCATGTCGTCGGCGAGGACCGCGCCCAGCCCGAGCTCGCCCATGCCCTGCAGCCACGCCACCCCGCGCCGCTGGTAGGGCCGCAGCTCACCGACGAACCCCTCTGGGGAAGTGGCGACCTCGGGGCGGTCGGCGGCGCCCCGCAGCCGGTCGAGCAGGTCGGCGACGCGGCCGTCGGCGACGACCTCGACGCGCTCGCCGCGGGCAGCCCCCTGCTCGCCGGTGACCTCGGCGACCGTCGTCGTCCCGCCCAGGCCGAACGCGAGCGCCTCCCCCAGGCTCAGTCGCCCCCCTGGGCCGAGGCTGCGCAGCCGGGCGATCTGCGCCGGGTCGAGCCGCACCCAGCGGTCGCGCCAGCGCAGCAGCGGCGAGCGGGCGTCGGCCAGGGCAGCGAGCTCCCAGTCGGCCAGCGCCTCGTCGCCGAGCACCACCTCCCACGCGTACCCGGCCGTGTCGCCGAGCGCTGCCTCGTCGGTCCCGGCGTCCGTCCCCGGGGCGGCGTCCTCCCCGGCGCCGACCCGCAGGCGCAGCCGCACGTCCTCCTCGGCAACGTCCGGCGGCAGCACGACGACGACGTCAGCCCCCCGCAGCACGGGCTCGGCGTCGCAGATGAACGCATAGGCCTCCGCGGCGTCCAGGTCGACGGCGGCAGGCTCGGCCTCGCGCAGTGCGCGGTCCAGGGGGGCGAACACCCTCGCGCAGCGGCCGAGCCCGCGTAGCAGCGCCTCCTGCAGCGCGACGGCGTCGGCGTCGGCGGCGGCCGCCCACACGTCGGCGGCGGGCAGCAGCGCGCCGTCGGTCGTGCGCAGGAAGAACCGCAGCGGCCACGGGTCGCCCTGCCCGGCGGGCGCGCGCCGGGCCCCCCCCGCCGCCCCGCCCGCCCCCCCGCACCCCCCGCCCCGCCCGCCGCCCCCGCCGGCGCCGCCCCCGGCGCCGGCGGCGCCGCGGCGGACGCCGGCGGCGCCGGGAGCGGCGCGCGCCTCGGCCCAGCGGGCGGTCCCGGGCAGCAAGCGGGCACGCGGCCGCCCCGGGCGCGGCGGCGGGGCGGCCTGGCGGGCGGCGGTGTCGGCGACTGCGTCGGCGAAGGCGCGCAGCAGCGCACCGGGCTCGTACAGGCGGTGCCCGTCGAGCGCGACGCTGCGTGCGGCGGGCGGCAGCGCCGCGGCCAGCCGCGCGAGCGCGGCCGCCACCTCGGGGTCGTCGTCGACGAGCGCCCGCCAGGTCGCGACCACGGGCCGCTCGCCGGCGCCGGGGTCGGCGGCCGCGGTCCCCGCTCCGCCGGCACGGGTCAGTGTCGGCACCATCCGGTGGGCCGCGACCAGGCGCAGCGCGAGGCGGGTCGCCAGCGCCCACGCGCGCAGGCTGTCGGGCAGGCGCCGGAAGGCCGGGCCGCCCGAGTCGTGCACGGCGAGAAGGGCCGGCAGCGCCGCCGTCAGCGGCAGGGTCCGCGCCGCGACCTCACGTAACCCTACCTCGCCGTCGGAGACGACGGCGAGCCGGACGCGGGCGGCGTGACCCGGTGGCAGGCCGAGCCGCTCGCAGTCGGCGCCGTCCACCGGCGCGCCGGTCGGGTCCGCGACGACGAGCACGCCCCACGCCGGGACGTCGGCGTCCGGGCGGAACGTGACCTGGGCGGCGGGCAGAGCGCAGACCTCCTGGAAACGCGACAGGCACGCCGCGGTCGTGGAGGACCGGCGCGCAGCCGTCCCACGCTACTGCGGCGGGGGTGGACCCGCCGTCGGGGAGGAGGCATCGATCGCGGCGAGCAGCGAGCGCACCGCGGCGGCGGGGACACAGTCCCCCTCGGCGGTGGCGAGCAGGCCGCGCAACCCCGACACGAGCATCGCGCGCTCGGCCGATGTCGCCTGCGGCGGCCGGGTCGGGGACGCGGTCGGAGCGTCGGAGGGGCCGTCGTCGCCGAACAGCCGGCGCTGCGATGCCGGGCGCGCGGCGCGCGACTCGAACTGCTCGGGAGTCGTGCCGGCGATCGCGGCCGCCCACCAGGTCAGGCCACGGTCCCACGACGCGCCGGGGGGGCGACCGGAGGGCAGGCGGCCGCCGAAGGCGACGTCGGCGACGACCCCGACCACCACGTCACGGGTGAACGGGTCGGTCTCGAAGCGCCGGCGCAGCCCGTCGACGAAGCCCGGGCTCGGCGGCGCGCCGGTCAACCGGTCCGCGGCCTCGACCAGCACCGGCCGGGAGCGCTGCAGCCACGACCACGCGTAGGCGGGCACGCGCGGAAAGTCCCGTCCGGCGGGTTCCGGTGCGGGCTGTGCCACGGTGTCTCCTGACCTGGGCCGGCGACGACCCGACGCGCCACGGCGACCCCTCCGCGGCGGCCGCCCGGTAGATGCCCCGACGGCCGAGGCCAGGCTGGCGCGGGCGGCGGCGCGGGTCAAGGACCCGCTCCCGACGGGTCAGCGAGCCACGGTCGTCGGCAGGAACGCGGGGCGCTGGCGCTCGAAGGCGTCGAGCGCGCCGGCCGCCTCCAGGGTGAGGTCGATGTCGTCGAGACCTTCCAGCAGGCACCGGCGCGTGTGTGCATCGACGTCGAACGGCAGGGTCATCGCCTCGCCGTCGAGCGTCACCGCGACGGTCCGGCTCGCCAGGTCGACGCGGCAGCGCCACGCCGGGTCGGCTTGTGACGCCGCCGCCATCCGCGCGCACACCTCGGCGGGCAGCACCACGGTCAGCAGGCCCACCTTGGCGCAGTTGCTGCGGAAGATGTCGGCGAAGCTCGGCGCCACGACCGCGTCCAGCCCCCACTGCTGCAGTCCCCACACCGCGTGCTCGCGCGACGAGCCGCCGCCGAAGTTGGGGCCGGCGACGAGCACCGTCGCGCCCGCACGCCGCGGGTCGTTCAGCACGAACCCCGGCTCCGCGCGCCAGCCGGCGAACAGGAACTCGCCGAAGCCGGTGCGCTCGACCCGTTTGAGGAACTGCTTGGGCATGATCTGGTCGGTGTCGACGTCGGCGCGCCACAGCGGCACGACCGTTCCGTCCACGACCCGCACGGGCCTCACGCCGCCAGCTCGCGGACGTCGACGAAGTGCCCGGCCACCGCTGCGGCGGCCGCCATCGGGGGGCTGACCAGGTGGGTGCGGCCGCCGGCGCCCTGGCGTCCCTCGAAGTTGCGGTTCGACGTCGACGCGCAGCGCTCACCGGGGCCCAGGACGTCGGGGTTCATGCCCAGGCACATCGAGCAGCCGGGTTCGCGCCACTCGAAGCCGGCGTGGCGGAAGACGTCGGCGAGGCCCTCGGCCTCGGCCTGCAGCTTCACCGGGTAGGACCCCGGCACCACCATCGCGCGGACCCCGTCGGCGACCCGGCGCCCCCGGACCATCCGCGCCGCCGCCCGCAGGTCGGAGATCCGGGCGTTCGTGCACGAGCCGATGAAGACCCGGTCGACGGCGAGGCTGGTGATCGGCTCCCCGCCCGCCAGCCCCATGTACGCCAGCGCGCGGCGTGCCTGCTCGGCATCGCGGGTCGCCTCGGGCCGGGGCACCGTCCCGGTGACCGGCACGCTCATCGCCGGCGTCGTCCCCCAGGTGACCGTCGGTTCGACGGTGCCGGCGTCCACGACGACGCGCCGGTCGAACGGCGCCTCGTCGTCGCTGCGCAGCTGCCCCCAGTCGGCGACCGCGCGCTCCCAGTCGGCCCCGGTGGGCGCGTGGCGGCGCCCGTGCAGCCACGCCGCGGTCGTCTGGTCGGGCGCGATGAGCCCCGCGCGCGCGCCGGCCTCGATCGACATGTTGCACACCGTCATGCGCTCTTCCATCGACAGCGCGAGCACCGCGTCGCCGCGGTACTCGATGACGGCGCCGGCGCCGCCGTCGACGCCGATCTGGGCGATGACCGCGAGGATGAGGTCCTTGGCGGTCGCCCCGAACGCCAGCGCGCCCTCGACGTCCACGGCCATCGTCTGCGGCCTGGTCTGGGGCAGGCACTGGGTGGCCAGGACGTGCTCGACCTGCGAGGTGCCGATCCCGAACGCCAGCGCCCCGAACGCCCCGTGGGTGGCGGTGTGGCTGTCGCCGCACACGACCGTCATACCGGGCTGGGTCAGCCCGAGCTCGGGGCCGATCATGTGGACGATGCCCTGGTCGGGCGACAGCCGTCCGAGCAGCGGCACCCCGAACTCGGCGCAGTTGGCCTCCAGGACGGCCACCTGCCGCGCCGACAGCGGGTCGGCGATGGGCAGCCCCCGGTCGGTAGTCGGGATGTTGTGGTCGATCGTGGCGACCGTCAGGTCGGGCCGGCGGACCGGTCTGCCGGCCAGGCGAAGCCCCTCGAACGCCTGCGCGCTCGTGACCTCGTGGACCAGGTGCAGGTCGACGTAGAGCAGGTCTGGACCGCCGTCGCCCGCGACGACGACGTGGCGGTCCCAGACCTTCTCCGCCAGCGTTCGCGGCCGGGACGCCGTCTGCGACGAGGGCCGCGCGCCGGCGGTCGCCGCGCCGG
>JAUJMQ010000013.1:8346-16280 GCA_030446775.1 Egibacteraceae bacterium | reverse complement strand
CGCCGCGCCGGCGGTCAGGCGCGCCACCGCGAGGATGCGGCCATGCGGTCGGCGACGGCGCCGGCGACGGCGACCTGCTCGGAGCTGGTCAGCTCGAACGCGATCGCGTCGCTGCCAGTGCTCTCGGCGACGGCGGCCGCGACGCGCGCGACCAGCTGCGCCTCCTCGGCCGGTGTCTGCTGGGGGTCGACGGTCATTCGGATCGTGGTCACGGGGTGCTCCTGATCTGGTCGGTGCCGGTCGGTTCGGACGGTGCCGCGGCGGCGTCTGGACGGCGCAGCCGCACGGACTTGTTCAGCGCGTTGAGGAAGGCCCGCGCGCTGGCCTCGACGATGTCGGTGGACACGCCGCGCCCGCTGTAGCGGCGGCCCGCGACGTCCACGGAGACGGTCACGTCGCCGAGGGCGTCGATCCCCGGTGTGACGGCGGCGACGTTGAAGCTGACCAGCGTCGCGTCGCCGTCGAGCTTCGGGCCGGCGGCGCGGCGGATCGCGCCGCAGGCCGCGTCGACCATGCCGTCGCCGAGCGCGGCCTGGTCGACGACGTCGTCGTCGTCGACCAGGCGCACCCGTACGGTGGCGGTGGGCGCCGAGGACGTGCCGGCGGAGACCTGCAGCGACACGAGCTCGAAGGCGTCGGCGGCTCCCGCCGACACCTCGTCGGCGACGATCGCGTCGAGGTCGGCGTCGGTGATCTCGGCCTTGCGGTCGGCCAGCTCCTTGAAGCGGGTGAACGCACGGCCGATCTGCGCGGCGTCCAGGTTGTAGCCCATGTCGGCGAGCTGCTTGCCGAACGCGTGGCGACCGGAGTGCTTGCCGAGCACGATCTGCGACCCGGCGACGCCGACGTCCTCGGCGCGCATGATCTCGTAGGTGAGCCGGTCGGCGAGGACGCCGTGCTGGTGGATGCCCGACTCGTGGGCGAACGCGTTGCGCCCGACGACCGCCTTGTTGAACTGGACCGGGTAGCCGGTCAGCGCCGCGACGAGCTTGGAGGTCCGGGCGATCTCGGGGGTGTGCACCCCCGTCGAGGCGCCGAGCAGGTCGGCGCGGGTCGCCAGCGCCATGACGACCTCCTCCAGCGAGCAGTTGCCGGCCCGCTCCCCCAGCCCGTTGACCGCGACCTCGACCTGCTCGGCGCCGTTGCGCACCGCCTCCAGGGAGTTGGCCACCGCCAGGCCGAGGTCGTTGTGGCAGTGGACGCTGACCGAGGCCCCGCCGGCGACGCGCTCGACGATCCGTGCGATGAGCCGGCCGAAGTCATACGGGACGGCGTAGCCGACCGTGTCGGCGACGTTGACGGTCGTCGCGCCCGCGGCGACCACCTCGTCGAGGATCCGCAGCAGGAAGTCGACGTCGGTGCGGGTGGCGTCCTGCGGGGAGAACTCGACGTCGTCGGTGTAGGTGCGCGCCTGGCGCACCGCTGCCACCGCGGTGGCGACGACGTCGTCCTCGCTGGCGCCCCGCAGGATCGCGGTGCGGTGGATCGCCGAGGTGGACAGGAACACGTGCAGCCGCGAGCGCTGCGCACCCTTCAGCGACTCGGCGGCGCGGGTCACGTCGTCGGGCGCGCAGCGCGCCAGCGCGGCGATGACCGGGGCGCCGGGCTCGGTGCCGACGCTGTCGGCGACGGCCTTCACCGCCTCGAAGTCGCCGACCGAGGCGACGGGGAAGCCGGCCTCGATCACGTCGACGCGCAGGCGCGCCAGCTGCTCGGCGATCTCCAGCTTCCCGACGGTGTCCAGCGAGATGCCGGGCGCCTGCTCGCCGTCGCGCAGGGTGGTGTCGAACACGGTGACGGGACGATGGGTGGTGCTGGGCGGCATTGCGATCTCCTCGAACCTGTAGCGGGGCCTCTGATGTGGCGTCTCCGCGGGGGGTTCGAGAGCGGTTGATCCGCCCCGCGGCGCTAGAGGGTTCCGAGCGCGAGGAGAAGGCCCGTAATTCGGGCCGGTACGACGAGGGCGCCAGCGCAGGCGGCGGACGTCGTCCGCCGTGCCTGGAAGGTGGTGTCAGGCCTCATCGCTGCTCAACTTGTAGGCACCCGTGCCGCCGCTGTCAAGCCGACCGGTGGCCAGGCCGGTGGACAAGGTGCCGGCCGTCGAGGTGGACGGCGCCCGTGCGGCGCCGGCCGCGGCCGTCGCCGACGCGACGGCAGCCGCCGCCGTGGCCGCAGGCCGGATCCCCGGCACGTCCCAGGTGTGCAGGCCGACGACGGGGATGCCGGCCCGCAGCGCCAGCGCGATCTCGGACAGGGTGCCGTAGCCGTGACCGACCGCGACGACCGCGTCGGCGGCGCGGACCACCAGCAGGTTGCGCCCCTCGCCGAGCCCGGTGGGCAGCGCCACGTCGACCCACGGGTTGGCCGCGGTCCGTTCGGTGCCGGGCAACAACCCGACGGTGGTCCCGCCGGCGGCCTTCGCGCCGCGGCACGCGGCGGCCATGACCCCGCCCAGCCCGCCGCACACGACCGTCGCTCCGCTGTCGGCCAGCGCCCGGCCGACCGCCTCGGCCAGGACCTCGACAGCCGGCTCGGCGTCGCCGGGTCCCACGACCGCCACCATCACCGCGGCCATCGTCACATCGGCCCCCTTCGCCGGCGCCGCGCCGATGGCGGCGTAGGCTGCCAGCCTCGCGCACCCGGAGGGACGATGGAGGCGACGCTGCGCTGCGCCGTGCCGGACCGTCCCGGTGCGCTGGCCGCGGTCGCGGGGGCGATCGCCGAGGCGGGCGGCGACATCGCCGCGGTCGACGTCGTCGAGACCGCCGGCGGGGTGGCCCTCGACGACTTCGTCGTCGTGGCGACTGCCTCGCAGCTGGAAGACCTCATCGCGGGGGTGGAGGCGGTCGACGGTGTGCAGCTCGTCCACGCCGGCCCCTCCCGCGGTGAGCCCGGCGACGCGGTCGCGCGGCTGGCGCTGGGGCTGGAGTCGCTGCTCAACGGCGCCATGACCCCCGACCACGCGGTCACCACGCTCGTCGGCGGGCTGCTGCGGGCAGGCAGCGCCCAGCTGCTCGCGGCGTCCGACATGCCGCGCGCCGGCGACCGGGCCTTCGTCGCGGCCTTCGGCGAGCGGGTCCTGGTCGTGCGGCGCGACTACCGCTTCACCGACACCGAGCGGGCGCGGGCAGCGGCGATCGTGCGCGCCTGCATCGAGGCCGCCAGAGTCTCCTCCACCCGGTAGCCCGGCGGCTCCGCGACGGGACGGCCTTCGACTTCGACCACGCCGCCGTGGACCGCTCCGCGCAGTGGCGGGCGTAGCGATCCTGCTGGCCGACACCAGCGCCTGGCACCGGGCGGCGCATCCGCGTGTGGCCGACGTCTGGCAGCAGGCGATGCACGACGATCGCCTGGCGATCACGGCGCCGGTCCGGTTGGAGCTGCTCTACAGCGCCCGCGGCGCCGGGGAGTACGCCGAGCGCGTCACCGACCTCGACGCACTGCATCAGGTGCCCGCTGGGGCCGCGGTCTTCCAGCGAGCGCTCCAGGTGCAACGAGCGCTCGGTGAGCGAGCGGCGCTGCACCACCGCAGCGTCAAGATCGTCGATCTGCTCATCGGCGCAGCGGCTGAGGTCGCCGGCGTCGCGGTGTGGCACTACGACGAGGACTATGACCGGATTGCAGCGGTCACCGGTCAACCGACGACCTGGATCGCGCCACGCGGGTCGCTGTGACGGCCGGTCGCCGCAGGCAGCGCTCGTTGCCCTCCGGGCCGGCCGTCACGATCCGGTAGGCGGCCAACTTCTCGGCGCGCGCAGGCGCGTCGCACCCTCGGCGGCCAGGCGAGCCGTCACAGGGAGGCGACCAGCTTCGTGGGGCTCTCGATCATGTCGGCGACGAGCCGCAGGAACCCCGCGGCCTCGGCGCCGTCGCAGATGCGGTGGTCGAACGCGATCGACAGCTGCAGCACCTTGCGGACCGCCACCGCACCGTCGACCACCCACGGCTTGTCTGCGATGCGGCCGACGCCCAGGATCGCCGCCTCGGGGTGGTTGATGACCGCGCTGCCCCCGTCGACGCCGAACGAGCCGTAGTTCGACACCGAGAACGTGCCGCCCCGCAGCTCGTCGGGGGCGATCCTGGCGTCCCGGGCGGCGGCGGCGAGCCGGTTGAGCTCGGCGGCGATGCCGAGCAGCGACATCCGGTCGGCGCCCTTGATGACGGGGACGACCAGGCCCCGCTCGGTTTGGGCGGCGAAGCCGAGGTTGACGTGGCGGGGCACGACGATCTCCCCCGCCACGGTGTCCAGCCGGGCGTTGACCTCGGGAAAGGATCGCAGCCCGGCGACGCACGCGCGCAACACGATCGCCAGCGGGCTGACCTTGACGTCGGTCTGCTCGGCGTTGAGCGCCTCGCGCAGGTCCCACAGCGGTGTCGCGTCGACGTCGACCCAGGTGGTGGCCTCCGGGATCTCCCGGCGCGAGACCGTCATCTTGTCGGCGATGAGCTTGCGCACGCCGCGCACGGGGATCCGGCGTTCGTCGGACGTCGCAGGCGGCTGGATGTCGGTCATGCTGCCGCCGGATCCGGGCCGTAGCAGCTGCTGGTAGTCCTCCGACGCCGGAACGCCGCTGCCGTCGTCGGCGTCGGGAGCGGGGGCGCGGGCGGTGACGGGCGTGGCGCCGCGGTCGTGCCCGTTGCCGGCGGCGGCCTCGACGTCCTCGCGGGTGATGACGCCGGCGGGGCCGCTGCCCGTCACCGTGGCGAGGTCGACGCCGCGGTCGCGGGCGAGCTTGCGCACGGGCGGCTTGGCGCGTGGACGGCTCGGCGCGGCAGGCGCGGGCGGCGGCGCCGAGCGGGCGGGCCCCGCACGGCCGCCGTCGCGCTGCCGGCGCCGCCGCGAGACGCTCGCCCCACCGGTGCCGTAGCCGACGAGGACGTTGCCCGAGCCGCCGTCGTCGCCGCTGACCGTCGGTTGCTCGGGACCGTCGACGGGACGGTCGGGCCGGGCGTCGGGGACCATCTCACCGGTCGCGGCGTCGTCCGGAGTGGCCCCGGGGCCGGTCTGCGGCACGACGGCCCGCCCGCCCAGCGACGGCTCGCCTCCGTCGGTGCCGGCGGCGCCGTCGGTGTCCAGGTCGACGGTGACCAGCGGCGTGCCGACCTCCACCTCACCGCCGACCTCGGCGTGCAGGGTCGCGACGGTGCCCGCGAACGGCGAGGGAACCTCGACGACGGCCTTGGCCGTCTCGATCTCGGCCACTGGCTGGTCGACCTCGACGGCGTCGCCGACGGCGACGAGCCAGGAGACGATCTCGCCGGAGGTCAGCCCCTCGCCGAGGTCGGGCAGCAAAAGTCCTTGAGGTCGGGCACGGCTAGAACGCCAGGGAGCGGTCGACGGCGTCGAGGATCCGGTCCACGTCGGGCAGGTGGAACTCCTCGAGCTTGGCGGCGGGGTAGGGGATGTCGAAGCCGCCCACGCGCAGCACCGGCGCCTCCAGCGAGTAGAACGCCCGCTCGGCGACCTGCGCGGCGACCTCCGCGCCGAAGCCGGAGAACACCTGCGCCTCGTGGACGACGACGGCGTGTCCGGTCTTGCGCACGCTCGCGACGACCGTCTCGGCGTCGAACGGGTTGAGGCTGCGCAGGTCGACGACCTCCAGCTCCCAGCCCTCGGACTCGCCGGCCTGGGCTGCCTCCAGGCAGGTGCGCACCATCGGGCCGTAGGCGAACAGCGTCGCGGTCGTGCCCTGACGTCGCACCACCGCGGTGCCGATCGGCTCGGTGGTCACCGGAAGGTCGGCGTCCTCTTTGAGCCAGTAGCGGCGCTTGGGCTCGAAGAACAGCACCGGGTCGGGCGACGCGATCGACTCGCGCAGCAACGAGTAGCCGTCGCTCGGGATGCCCGGCGACACGACCTTGAGGCCGGCCACGTGGGTGAAGTAGGCCTCGGGGCTCTCGGAGTGGTGCTCGACCGCACCGATCCCGCCGCCGAACGGGATGCGGATCACGACCGGCAGCTGGACCCGGCCACGGGAGCGGTTGCGCATCTTGGCCAGGTGGCTGACGATCTGCTCGAACGCCGGGTAGGTGAACCCGTCGAACTGCATCTCGACGACCGGCTTGAACCCGTACAGCGCCATCCCGATCGCCGACCCGACGATGCCCGACTCGGCCAGCGGCGTGTCGAAGCAGCGCTTCTCACCGAAGCGCTGCTGCAGCTTGTCGGTGATGCGGAACACACCGCCGAGCTTGCCGACGTCCTCGCCGAACACCACGACCCGGTCGTCGGCGCCCATCGCGTCGTGCAGCGCGGTGTTGAGGGCCTGTGCCATCGTGATCGCCACGGTCTACGCCCCGGCTTCGTTGGCTGCCAGCTCGCGGCGCAGCTGCTCGCGCTGCTCGGCGTAGGACGCCGGCGGGTCGACGTAGACGTGCTCGAACAGCTCCAGCGGGTCGCCGTGGGGCGCGTCGTACAGCTCGGCGCGTATGCGCGCGGCGTAGGCCTTGGCCTCCTCGTCGATCTCGGCCCGGAAGACGTCGTCGAGCAGGCCCTCGGCGGTCAGGAACGTCTCGAACCGGGCGATCGGGTCGCGCGCCTTCCACCGCGCCAGCTCCTCGGGCGTGCGGTAACGGGTGGGGTCGTCGGCGGTGGTGTGCGCCTCCATGCGGTAGGTCACCGCCTCGATGAGGCACGGGCCCTCCCCGGCGCGCGCGCGGTCCACGGCCTTGCGGGCGACGGCGTAGCTGGCGAGCACGTCGTTGCCGTCGCAGCGGTAGCCCGGCATCCCGTAGCCGACGGCCTTGTGCGCGATCGTGGGTGCCTTGGTCTGCTTGCTCAGCGGCACGCTGATGGCGTACTGGTTGTTCTGGACGAAGAACACGCACGGGGCGTCGTAGACGGCCGCGAAGTTCATCGCCTCGTGGGCGTCGCCCTCGGAGGTAGCACCGTCACCGAAGTAGCTCATGACGACGAGGTCCTTGCCGTCGAGCTTCGCGCCCATGGCGTAGCCGGCGGCGTGCAGCGCCTGCGTCGCGATCGGGATCGACAGCAGTCCGAAGTGGGTCGCCATCGGGTCGTGGTCGGACAGCCAGGTGCCGCGGAACAGGTGCAGGATCGCGCTGGGGTCGACGCCGCGGACCAGCGCCGCGCCCATCTCCCGGTACGACGGGAACACCCAGTCCTGCTCGTCCAGCGCGTACGCGCCGCCGACCTGTGCGGCCTCCTGACCCAGCAGCGACGCGTAGACGCCGAGCTGGCCCTGGCGCTGGAGGTTGATCGCCTGCTTGTCGACGCGCCGCGCGAGCACCATGTAGCGGTAGAGGTTGCGGAAGTCCTCGTCTTTGAGGTCCAACGGGAAGCCGTCCACCTCGTGCAGGGTCCCGGAGTCGTCGAGGACCTGGACAGGCTCGGGTGGAGGGAGCAGCGCGGCGGGGTCGGGCGGCAGCGGGGCGGTGACCATCGGCGCGGCTCCTCGTCGGCGGTGGAGGTCCGGGGTGCCCGGAGCGTCACCGGTCCAGCGGGGCCTCCGCCGGCGGCCGGGGTCCGATCGGGAGCCCGAGGCGTCGCGGCGGAGAAGAGGCGGACCCGGCTGGCGCGACAGCGAGCCGGGTGGCCGGCGGGCGCGACGAGGGTCTGGTGCCAGGGTAGTCCACCCCCACGTGTGACAACAAGGTCGGTTGCGCGCCTGCAGCCGTCACACGTTGGCGTCGACGACCGCGACCTGTACAGCCACACGTTCACCATCGACGCCCTCGGCGTGTCGGTGCCCGTGCTGGGGCCAGAGCCAGCGCGTCACGTTCGACGCGCAGCCGGGCACGTACGCGATCCGCTGCGAGATCCCCGGCCACGAGTTCATGCAGGGCTCGCTCGTCGTGGAGTGATCTCCACCTGCCGGCACCCACCGCCGGTGGACCGGGTGCTGTCCTCGGCCCGGGCCCGTGGCGGTCAGGTCGGCGACCCGTCGGGGCCGTCGTCGTCGAACGTCTCACCG
>JAUJMQ010000013.1:0-8246 GCA_030446775.1 Egibacteraceae bacterium | reverse complement strand
CGTAGGCGGTGTCCGCGGCGCCCAGGGCCCGGCGGGCGTTCTGCTCGACGAGCAGGACGGTCGTCCCGTCGGCGCGGATCCGTTCGATGACGGCGTAGACCTCGTCGACCATGCGCGGGGCCAGCCCCATCGACGGCTCGTCCAGCAGCAGCACCCGCGGCCGGGCGAGCAGCGCCCGGGCGATCGCGAGCATCTGCTGCTCGCCGCCCGACAGGCTGCCGGCGGACAGCCGTCGGCGCTCGGCCAGCACCGGGAAGCGCTCGAAGACGTCGCCCAGACCGGCGGCGAGGTGCTCGCGCTGGTGCCAGGCGCCCAGCGACAGGTTCTCCTCGACGGTCATCGTCGCCAGGATCTCGCGGCCCTCGGGGACCTGGACGAGCCCGGCCGCGACCCGGCGGGAGCTGCGCCAGGAGGTCACGTCCTGCCCGTCGAGCACGACACGCCCACGCGCCGGCCGCACGAGGCCCGACACCGCCGCCAGCGTCGTGGTCTTGCCCGCGCCGTTCGCACCGACGAGCGTGACCAGGGTGCCCGCCGGCACCTCCAGCGACACGCCGCGGACCGCCTGCACGCCGCCGTAGTCGACCTGCAGGTCCTCGACGTCCAGCCGGCCCCCGCCGCGCCGGGCGGGTGAGCCCGTCACGCGACCGCCGCGCCCGGCCGCCCGAACGGTCACGGGACCGCCTCGCCGAGGTACGCGCGGATGACCTCGGGGTCGCGGGCGACCTCGGCGGGCTCGCCGTCGGCGATGACGCGCCCGAAGCCCAGGACGACGACGCGACTGCACGTGCGCATGACGAGGCGGACGTTGTGCTCGAGGAGCAGGACCGTGACCCCGCCGGCGGCGATGCGGCTGATCAGCCCACCGAGGCGCTGGGCCTCTGCGGTGTTCATGCCGGCGGCGGGCTCGTCGAGCACGAGCAGCGTGGGATCCCCGCTCAGCGCCCGCGCGATCTCCAGGCGGCGCCGGTCGCCGTAGGACAGGTCGGTGGCGGGCACGCCGGCGCGGCCGGCCAGACCCACCGTCGCCAGCGCCCGCTCGACCCGCTCGGCGTTGGCGCGCTCCAGCGACCCGGCGCCGGGCAGGAGCAGCAGCCGGCGCAGGAACGTGGGCGGGCTGATGCGGTGCGCGCCGACGGCGACGTTCTCGCCGACGGTGAGGTTGTCGAACAGCTTGACCTGCTGGAACGTGCGGCCCACCCCGAGCGCGGCCACGCGGTTGGCAGGCAGCGGGAGACCCGCTCGCCCAGGACCTCGACGTCGCCGCCGGAGGCGGGCGTCAGGCCGGTGACGATGTTGACCAGCGTCGTCTTCCCGGCGCCGTTGGGGCCGATGAGCCCGACGACTTCACCGGCCCGCAGCTCGAGGTCGACGCCGTGCAGCGCGGCGACGCCGCCGTAGTCCTTGCCGAGGCCGCGCAGCGACACGAGCGGCCGGCCGGTTGGCCTGACGCCTTGCCGTCGCCCACCGGCGTCGGCCGGCGCGGCCGGCGCGGCCGGCGCGGCCGGCGCGGCTGGCGACGGTGCCGCCTGGTCGCCGCCGGCGGCTGACGTCGCTGCCCGCCCGGCGGACCGTCGCCGCGCAGCCGGGCGCCGAGCCCCGACAGGCCCGAGGGCAGGTACAGCACGACCGCGAGCAGGATCAGGCCGTTGAGCAGCGGACGCAGCCAGCCGGCGGTCACCCCCAGCTGGCGCTGGACCTCGGGCAGCAGCGTCAGGAACGCCGCACCGATCGGCGGCCCCGCCCACGAGCCGATACCACCGACGATCGCGTACAGCAGCGCGTCGACCGCGCGCTCGAAGCCGAACTGCCCGGGGGCGATGAAGCGGGTGAAGTGGGCCAGCAGCACCCCCGACAGCCCCGCCATGACCCCCGAGACCGTGAAGGCGAACAGCCGAGCCGTACGACGTCGATGGCCATGGCGCGCGCGGCGACCTCGTCGTGCTTGAGCGCCGCGAGCGCGAGGCCGAGGCGGAGTCGGGCGCAGCCGCCAGAAGAACCAGGCGCACAGCGCGAGGGCGAGCCATGCCTGCCAGATCGTCACGACCTTGGGGATGGGGCGCAGCCCGATCGCGCCGCCGGTGACTGCGAGGTTGAGCGCCCCGATGCGGACCATCTCGCCGAACCCCAGCGTCGCGATGGCGAGGTAGACGCCGCGCAGCCGCAGCACGGGCAGGCCGAGCACGAGCGCGGCGACCGCCGCCGCGCAGACCCCGGCGACGACGACGAGGGCGAACGGCCATCCGGCCTGCATGGTCAGCAGCGCCGAGATGTACGCCGCGATCGACGCGAACGCCGGCCTGTGCGAGGCTGAGCTGGCCGGCGATCAGCACCGCGTACGTCGAGAAGGCCAGCACGCCGTTGATCGCCACGAAGACGATGACCGCGTTGTAGGTGCGCGCACGAGGACACCGCTACCGGACCCCCGGGCCATCAGACCTCCCGCACCGCCTTGCGGCCCAGCAGCCCCTGCGGTCGCAGCAGCAGGATCGCGAACAGCAGCCCGAAGGCGACCGCGTCGCGCCAGCTCGACGACCTGGGCGATCGCGAAGACCTCGGCGAGGCCGAGGACGAAGACCGCCGAGCATCGCGCCGGGCAGGCTGCCCATGCCGCCGACGATGATGACGGCCAGCCCCTTGAGCTCGATCGCCAGCCCCATCGACACGTCGACCGTGTTGAACGCGAGCGCGAACAGCGTGCCCGCGGCGGCGCCCAGCGACGAGGACAGCATGAAGGTCACGAGCGTCACGCGCTCGACGTCGACGCCGAGCAGCCGCGCGGCCCGTGGGTTCTCGGCCACGGCGCGCGCAGCCCGCCCCAGCCGGCTGGCGGCGACGAGCCGGTTCAGCCCGACCATGAGCACCAGGCTGAGCGCCAGGATGAGCAGCTGCAGCGCCGAGACCGACGCCCCCGCAACGGTGAAGCGGGTGCCCGCGAAGGTCCCGGCCGGGAACCGGGTCGTGTTGGGGCCGAACACGCCCAGAGCGACCGCGCCGAGCACGATCGCCAGCGCGATCGAGGAGATGAGCCCGGCGAAGTGGCTGTCCGCGCGGCGGCGCAGCGGCGCGAACGCGACCCGTTCGATGAGCACGCCCAGGAGCGCTCCGGCGACGAGCACGCCGACGACCGCCGCCCACAGCGGCATCCCGGCGGACGCGACCAGCGCGAGGCCGATGAACGCGCCCAGCATGAACACCGCGGAGTGGGCGAGGTTGAGCAGGTCCAGCACGCCGAACACGAGCGTGTAACCCATCGCGAACAGGGCGTAGATCGCGCCGAGGAACAGCCCGTTGACGACCTGCTGCATCCCGCCTCCCGCCGCCGGATCGCACGCCCGGCTACTCGAGGAGCGTGAACTCGCCGTCGCGCGACGATCTGCACGACGGCGGGGTGGTCGGCGTCGCGGCTCTCGGTGAACGAGAACTCCCGAGGACCGTCTCCATCCCGGACAGGCTCTCCGAGCCCGTCGCGGATCGCCGCAGGCTCGGCGCTGCACGCGGTGCGCACCGCCGCGTCGACGATGTTCATCCCGGCGTAGGCCTGCGCGGCGAACTGGTCGGGGGCGACCCGTACTCGGTGTAGGCGTCGATGAACTCCTTTGTCTGCGGCGTGTCGGCCGCCGAGTTCCAGGCCACGCCGACGATGACGTCCTCGGCGGCCTCGCCGGCGTTCTCGATGAGCGCCGGTGAGTTGAAGCCGTTGCCGCCGATGACCGGCACGTCGAGGCCGAGGTCGCGCGCCTGCGTGAGGATGTTCGCGGCCTCCTCCGCGAGGGCGGACACGACCAGGGCGTCGGGGTCGGTCTTGCTTCGCCTCGGTCAGCTGGGCGGAGAAGTCGGTGTCGCCCTTGGCGAACGTCTGGGTCGTCGTCACCTCGATGCCCTCGTCCTCCAGCGCCTGCTTGAACACCTCGAAGCCGCCCTGGGTGAACGCGTCGTCGTCGCCGTACAGGACCGCGACGCTCCAGCCCGAACTTCTCTTGGCCGCGGCGATCGTCGCGGGGATCACCTGGCCTTCGGTCAGCGGTTGCGGAACACGAAGTCGCCGATGTCGGTGATCCCCTCGGCGGTGTTGGACACACCGAGCACCGGCACGCCGGCGTCCTGTGCCACCGGGTCAGTGGAGAAGGCGGTGTTCGACAGCGTCGGGCCGATGATGACGCTGACCTTGTCGGCGTTGATGAGCTTCTCGAACGCGGTGATGCCCTGGGCGGGATCGGACGCGTCGTCCTCGACGATGAGCTCGTAGGAGATCTCACCGCTCTGCTCGATGTCCTTCTCGGCCAGCTGCACGCCGTTGAGCTGCGTCGCGCCGTAGACCGCCGCGCCCTCGGTCTGGCTGAACACGACCCCGACCTTGACCGGGTCGTCCAGCGTGCAGTCGGCGCCGCTGCCGCCCGCCGGCGGCCTGCTGCTCCCCCGCGTCTGCCCGCTCGCGTCGCCGGCGTCGTCGCCGTCGTCGCCGCAGGCGGGCGAGCCTCCCCCGCAGGAAGACGACGACCAGGTCACACGAGCACACCGCGCATGTCTTCGACGTGCGACGCATGCCAGATGCCTTTCCGTCGCGGAGCGGTAGTGACCCATGGTACGCCCCCCACGCACATCCTCGACAGCAGCGAGCGAGAGGTCAAACGGCCGGCGTCGCGTGCTCGGTGGCAGACCGGCGAACGGCAGCTGTTCCCAGCCGACGTTCCCGCCCTGCTCGTGATCGCCCGCGGCACCCGCGACCCGCGTGGCGCCACCGAGATGGACGTCCTGCTCGACGCGCTGCGCGCGCGTCACCCCGCGCCCGTCGCCGCGGCCTGGCTGGAGGACTTCGCCGATCCGCACGTCGGCGACGCCGTCGACCGCCTCGCCGGCAGGGCGTGCGCAGCATCATCAGCGTCCCGTTGCTCAACTTCGCGAGCCGGGCACGCCAAGACCGACGTCCCCCGCGAGCTCGCCACCGCGCGGGCAGCGCATCCCGGCTGAGCGTTCGTCCACGCGCGCGTCCTCGGGCTGCACCCCGCGCTGTTCGCGCTGGCCCGCGCACGCGTGGCCACGGTCAGCGACGCATGGGGCGCCGGCCCGCCCGGCGCCGACTGGTCGTCGTCGCCGCCAGCGGGTCGTCGGACCCCGACGCCAACGGCGACGTCGCCAAGGCGGCCCGCTTCCTCGCCGAGCAGACCGGTCACCGCTGGGCCGAGCACGCCTTCGCCGGCGTGACCTGGCCGAGGACCGACGTGGTGCTGTCGCGGCTCGCGCGCGCCGGCGCGCCGCGGGTCGTGCTGTTCAGCTGGTCGCTGCTCGCCGGCCTGCTGGAGCAGAGCGTCGCCGCGGCCGCCGCCGACGTGTCGAAGCGGACCGGGCTGCAGGTCGCCGACGCCGGACGCTTCGGCCCCCACCCGCTCGTCGCGGACGCCGTCGTCGACCGCTACCACGAGGCGGTGGACGGCGACGCGCGCATGAACTGCGACCTGTGCGCGTCCCGGGTGCCGCTGCCCGGGCTGGAGCGGCGGGTCGCGGCGCCGTCGGTCGGCACCGCCACGCGCCTGCGTCGTACCCAGCACCGGGTCGACCGGCCCGATAGAGGCGCCGGCCGCGTAGCGACGGACGTTGGCGGTGATGCGCTCCGACAGCAGCGGGAGGGCCATGTCCTCGGTGTTCGCGGTGTGGGGCGTGATGATGCAGTTGGGCAGCTCCCACAGCGGATGACCGGCTGGAAGCGGCTCCGGGTCGGTGACGTCGAGCGCCGCCCCCGATCGTGTCGTCGCGCAGCGCGATGACCAGGTCCTCGGTGACGACGTGTTCGCCGCGCGCGACGTTGACCAGCCAGGCGTGCGGCTCCATCAGCTCCCAGCTCGACGTTGGAGATGAGGCCGCGCGTCTCGTCGGTCAGCGCGCAGGCGATGACGACGACGTCGGCGCCGTGCAGGGAGTCGTAGCGTTCACCGTAGCTGAGCGCCCGGTCGACGCGCGCCATCTTCTCCGGGTGGCGGCGCACGACGGTGATCGACGTGCCGAACGGCTGCAGCAGCTTGATGAGCTCGGTGGCGATGCCACCGCCGCCGAAGATCGTCACGGTGCCACCGAGGAGGCTGATCCCGGACTGCTCGCCCCACTGAGGGCGGTCGCGAAGCGCTTGAGGTTGCGCAGCCCGGCCAGACCCAGCGCCAGCGCGTGCTCGGCGACCGGCGGCGCGTACACGCCTTTGCCGCACGTCCAGGTGGCCCCTCGCGGTCGAACACCCCCGCCGCTGCGAACGGCTCCACGCCCGCCCACGGCAGCTGCACCCACTCGATCTGCTCGTTGTCGGCGAGGATCCGCTTGAGGGCCTCGGGCCCGCCGGCCGTCTCGGCGCCCGTAGCCGGTGTCGGTCCATACCAGCGCCGAGGCCTCGTCCGGCGGCACGATCTCGGCGCCGCCGGCACGCACCGCGTCGCGGATCCACTCGCGGCTCGTCTCGGGGGCGACGGCGATCTTGACCATGTCGGCCCTTGGCTGCCCTGGACCTCGCAGCACCTGATCGATGGCGCGGACGTCGGCCGCGTCGATGTCGGCGGCGATCTCGTCCACGACGTCGGCTGGGACCGGCCCGTCGACGGCCATGGCGATCAACGCCTCGCCACCGGCTTCGCGCCGACCCACCTGCATGGTGGCGATGTTGACCCCCGCGTCGCCGAGCTTGCCGCCGATGATCCCCACGATCCCGGGGCGGTCGACGTAACGGAAGAAGACCATGTGGGCGCTGGGCTCCATGTCGACGTCGAAGCCCCAGACCTCCACGAGCCGCTCGCGGTTGCGGGGGCCGACGAGCGTGCCGGCCACGCCGACCTCCTTGGACGACAGGCGCAGCGGCGAGACGTAGTCGTGTGAGGCCTCCGAGGTCAGCGTGGACACCGTCAGCCCCCGCTCTTCGGCGAGCAGCGGCGCGTTGACGAACGTGACCGGCTCGTGGACGACGTCGCGCAGAACGCCCTTGCAGCGCCGACAGCGTCACCGCCTGGCTGTCCTCGCCGGCGATCTTGCCGACGTACTCCACGGTGATGTCCGGCGCGCCGGGACCGTCGGTGCAAGGGCGTGCACAGCCGTCCCAGCGTCTCGGCCAGCGGGAGGTACGGCTTGACCGGCTCCGGGATGGCCGCCGCGATCTGCACGTTGACCGCCGACGGCACGAAGTCGCCGGCAGCGCGAGCACGACCGACTCGGCGACCATGGTCCCGGCTTTGTCCTGTGCCTCGGACGTCGCCGCGCCGAGGTGCGGCGTGACCACGATGTTGTCGAGGGTGAACAGCTTCGAGTCGGTCATCGGCTCGGTGGAGAACACGTCGAGCGCGGCGCCGGCGATCCGCTCCTCGACCAGTGCGGTGTAGAGCGCCTCCTCGTCGACGATGCCGCCGCGCGCGGTGTTGACGAGCCGTGCGCCGGGCTTCATCGCCCGCAGCTCGTCCTCCCCGACGACCCCGACCGTCTCCGGCGTCTTGGGCAGGTGGACGGTGAGCACGTCGGCGGCGGCGCACGCCTCGGCCACGGTGGCGACCAGCTCGACGCCGATCCGGGACGCCCGCTCGGCGGTGACGTACGGGTCGTAGGCGACCAGGCGCATGCCAGAACGCGCGCAGCGCTGCGCGACGAGCGTGCCGACGCGCCCGAGCCCGAGCACACCGAGCACCTTGCCGTGCAGCTCCACGCCCTCGAAGGCGCTGCGCTCCACTCGCCCGCGCGCAGGCTGCGGTCGGCCTGCGGGATGCGCGCGCGAGGGACAGGATGAGCGCGACGGTGTGCTCGGCGGCGCTGACGACGTTGGACTGGGGGGCGTTGCACACGAGCACGCCGCGCGCCGTCGCCGCCTTGACGTCGACGTTGTCCAGGCCGATGCCGGCGCGGGCGATGACGCGCAGCCTGGCGCCTGCAGCGATGACGTCGGCGTCGACGACGGTCGCCGAGCGGACGACGATCCCGTCGTAGTCGCCGATGACGGCGACGAGCTGGTCCTTGTCCAGCCCGCTGCGCACGTCGACGTCGACGTGCTCGCGCAGGGCGGCGACGCCGGCGTCGGACGGCTGATCGGCGACGAGGACCTTCATGAACGGCAGCCTTCGGTGGGGGCGCGGCCACTCTAGGCCGGGCTAGGCCGGGCGCACAGCCCGCCCAAGTGAGCACCGGGCAGGGTTGGTCACACAGCGGTGACCGATCCAGCAAACACATGAGAACCGAAGATAGTCGGTTAGGGGCAGACTGGAACGTGTGCTGGGTTTATAGCGTGT
>JAUJMQ010000056.1 GCA_030446775.1 Egibacteraceae bacterium | reverse complement strand
GGCCTCTGGACCGCACGCTTCTGCGGCGGAAGCGTCCGCCCATGCCGATGAGCGGCCGCCGGCGACCACATGAGGCGACACAAGCGCACGGCTCGAATTCGACGAGGCGATCTACTCCAGAGACGACGGTCTCGTTCGACTCCGAGCGTGTGGCGTAGGCGCGAGTGACGACAAGGTTCAGCCAGAGCACGGAGCTGCCGCCCACCGTTTGCCTGACGACCACGAGCAAAGCCGGTCCCCAGGCTGCCCGCGGACGCGGCTCTGGACGCGGAGCGTCGCCTCGAGGCTGTCCGTTCGCGACGCGGCACGGGCGACACGACCGGCTGCGGCGTCGACTGCCCGCTGCCCGCCGCCCGCCGCGACCTTGGTATCCAGAAGTGTGAACGACATTTGGCGTCCGACGGACTCGTCACATCCCCTCCGTACGGTGGCGCAGCACCCCAGGCAAAGGAGAATCGCCGTGCCGTCCCTAGCATCGTCACCAGCGTCGAACGACCAGCCGCCGCCGTGGGATGGCCCCCTCCAGATCCTGTCGCTCGACGGCGGTGGCCTCAAGGGCCTATTCCCCGCGGCGCTCCTCGCGCAGTTCGAGCAGGACCTCGACATCCGCATCGTCGACCACTTCGACCTCATCGTCGGCACGTCGACCGGCGGCCTCATCGCCCTCGGGCTTGGCGCGGGCGTGCCGCTCCCCAAGATGGTCGATTTCTACGTCCGCCTGGGCCCGCAGGTGTTCAAGACGGGCGTCCTGCGGAGCGCGAAGCAGGCGCTCTCCGCGAAGCACTCCGCGAAGCCTCTGCGCCGAGCGCTCGAGGAGGTGCTGGGGAACCGGCTTCTCGGGCAGAGCGAGAAGCGGCTGGTCATCCCGTCGTACAGCCTGGACGACGACGAGGTCTACCTGTTCAAGACGCCGCACCACACGCGGCTCAGACGGGACGGGATGGTGTCGATGGTCGACGTCGCGCTCGCGACGTCAGCCGCGCCGACGTACTTGCCCGCGGCGCGGGTCGGGAACCAGCGGCTGATCGACGGCGGCGTGTGGGCGAACAACCCGACGTTCGTCGGCGTGGCGGAGGCGGTGAGCATGCTCGGCGCGAGCCTCGATCAGGTCCGCGTGCTGTCGTTGGGGACGACCGACCCGGTGTCCAGCCGTCCACGCAGGCTTGAGCGGGGCGGGTTCTTCCAGTGGGGACTGTCAGTCACCTCGCTGATCTTGCGCGCACAGTCGCTCGGCACCCTGCACGCGAGCGAGCACCTGCTCGGGCAGGTCGGACTGCTGACACGGATCGACCCGACCGTCGAAGACGGTCTGTTCAACCTCGACAAGCTCGACCCCGTCCGCATCCGGGGTCTCGCCGAGACCGTGAGCAGAAAGTGCTCCCCGTTGGTCGAAGAGTTCACCAAGCACCGAGCCGCGCCCTACGTCCCGACCGGGAAGGTCCGGTAGCCGCGCCCGCCCCGGACTGTCAGGGGGAGATGTCATCCTGGACGGGAACCCGAGGAGACACCCATGACCGCGCACGTCAGCGACTTCAAGACCCTGCTCGACAACACCGTCAACATTGACCAGACGCGGCTCGACGGCCTGGACACCAGCACCCAGGCGCTCTACGACGCGCTCAAGGACGACCCCGCGCTCGACGGGCTCGTCGTCGAGAAGATCAAGCAGGGCTCCTGGGCGCACCGGACGATCATCAAGCCGAAGAGGGGCGTCGACTTCGACGCCGATTTCCTCCTCAAGATGGTCGAGCAGCCGGACTGGGCCCTCACGCCTGCCAAGTACGGCGACGCGGTCTTCGCGGCTCTGACCGACGACGGCACGTACGCGAAGCAGCCTCGCGAGTGCAAGGACCGCTGCGTCCGCGTCGTGTACGCGGACGGCTACCACGTCGACATCGTCCCGTTTGTGGTTAGGGCAGACGGGAACGGCTGGATCGTCGACAGCAGCGCGAACGGCGGCGCCGGGGAGTGGGAGCGGACCGACCCCACCGGCTACACGAAGTGGATCAGGGGCAAGGACGACCTCACGGGCGGAAACCTGCGCGAGACCATCCGGCTGCTCAAGTACCTGCGCGACCACCGGGGCTGGTATTCCGACACGAAGTCCGTCATTCTCACGACTGTCGTCGGCGAGCAGGTGACCACCGCCAAGAAGGCGACGTCGCCCGGCTGCTACGCCGACGTCCCGACGACGCTGCTGACGGTCACGGAGTCCCTGGCCGGCTACCTCGACGCCAACGGGACCGCGCCGCCGATCGAGGACCCGTCCTCGTCCGGCACCGACCTCAGCCACAGGTGGACGGACTCGTCCTACGCCCAGCTCCGCGCCGACATGCGGGAGGTCGCGAGTCTCGTGCGGGCGGCGTACGACGCCAGCGTGAGCGACAGCCGGACGCTGTGGCACGACCTGTTCGGCGCAGGGTTCGACCCGCCCGCGTCCTCGTCCTCGCCGGCCACGGGCGCCGGCGCTGCCGCCGGTGGGCTGTTCGGCACGCAGAGCGACAAGGGGTCGTCGGGCCGCGCTGGATGAGCGCCCTGCCGTCGCTGACGGCCGCACAGACCGCCTTCCTGGGCCAGCTCTCCTCGTACGCCGCCGACCCCGCGAACCCGGTGCTCGCGGCGCAGGTCGTCGCCTCGGACCTCGTCCAGGCTTACGTGACCGCGCTGTACGGCGGCGGCATCGCGATCCGCCTGCGGCTCGACACGACGATGCTGCCGCCCCGCCAGGGCGACGGGCTACGCGTCGCCGGCCAGCACGAAGATGTGTACGTCCTAGTCCCTGACGTGTTCCCCGCCTGCCCGCCGTTCGTGCACGTCGCGCACACCCGCTTCACCGGCACGCCGCACGTCCTGGAGGGGACCCGGCTGTGCATCTATCTCGACCCGTCGCAGGAGTGGCACCCGACGCACACCGCCGCCGACTTCATGTACCGGCTCTGGGACTGGTTCCGCGACGCGGTCACCGACAAGTTCGACCCGCGGACCGCGCTTTTCCACCCTGTCGGCGGCGTTCTCCACTCCCGGCGCGGCATGCCGACCGTCGTCGTGCGGGTGCCCGTGCCCGCAGATCGGCCCTTCGCCACAATGCGGCTCGGCTGCCGGACCGAGCACCGGCTCGACCTGCGCCCGGACGGCGAGCCGGGCGCCGAGGTACTGATCGTCGCCGTCGCCGGAGCGATGTTCCGCGGCGCGGGCCTCACGCTCGGCGGCCTCTGCCGAGCGATGGGCAGGATCGGCCTGCCGGACCCCGCCGGCTTCGGACGGCTGTGCAAGCCGTCGTCGCGCGTCGCGCCTCCGCACCCCGACGCGTTCCTGATCCGCCTCGGCCTCGCCGCCGCGCGAGGAGGACCCGGGGAGCCGCTGTGGTTCCTGCTCGGCGTCCCGACCGGACATGGTGTCGGCGCGAAGCGGCACCTGCTGTGCGGACGGCTGCCCGCCGACGCGGCCGTACGGCTGCGCGCTCTCGTCGGCTGCCAGGGCGCGCTCGGGATCCGCCTGCGCGACGTCGCTGACCTGCCAGTCGAGTGGTGCCGGGTGTCTGAGGAGAGGCCGGAGATGACCAAGCGCCGAGACAGCAAGACCCCCGTCCAGTCCCTGCTCGGCGCTCACGTTGTCGTCTTGGGCTGCGGCGGGCTCGGGTCGTGGATTGCCGAGTTTGTCGTGCGGGCCGGCGCGCGCCGCGTCGAGGTATACGACAGCGGAGAGGTGACCGGCGGGCTGCTCGTGCGTCAGGACTACGTCGAGCTCGATATCGGCAAGAAGAAGGCCGAGGCGCTCGCCTTCCGGCTCGACGCTCTACGCGATGACATCAAGGTCGTCGTCCACCCCGACAACTTCACCCTCGGAATGCCCATCCCGCGCTGCGACCTCCTCATCGACGCGACCGTCGACAACAGCGCCGCCGCTGCCCTGTCGGCGGCTTGGTCCGACGCCAGGCACGCGCCGCTCGTCGCGTCGGTGGCGACCGACCGCGCGACGTCGACCCTCGGGCTAGTCACGCTGACCCGGCCCGGCAGCGGCCCAGACCCGGAGACCGCGGACGGCGCCGCGAGGAAGACGGTCCAGGACTGCCAAGACCTGGAGCCGTTCGGCTGCTTCTGGCGATCCCCTGAGAAGGGCGAGGAGCTGAACCCTGCTCCCGGCTGCTCTGTGCCAACCTTCCACGGCTCCGCTGCCGACCTCGCCGTCATCGCCGGCGCGCTCACCCGCCTCATCGCGGGTCACCTGCCCGCGCCCGAGGTCGCCGGCACTCATCTCGTCGCGATGCCGCACGCCGGTCACACGTCCGGCCACGTCTGGCTCGGGCTCGCCTGACGGACCCCGGTGGGCGAAACGGCAGCGCGGGCATGACCTCCGGCAGCATCGTCGTCCGGACTCGGCCTGTCAGCCCCCACGCCGTCGCCGGCTGCCCTCCTCTGGGAACGGCCGCTAGTAACACGAGCAGCGCGTCGGAGTCGGATGTGAAGACGTCCTCCTGATGCGCTTGTCGGG
>JAUJMQ010000055.1 GCA_030446775.1 Egibacteraceae bacterium | reverse complement strand
GCCGCCCGTCCAGTCCCGCCACCCGCAGCCGCCGCCCGTCCGGCAGCGCGAGTTCCTCCCCCACCACCGCCGCCCGCCCCATCGACGCTCAGCGCACCGGATGGGCTCCGACTCACCCCGCAGCGCGCGGCGGTGCTCGACGTCGTCCGCCACGCCGGCGACCACCCCACCGCTCGCGACATCTACCAGCGTGTCCGACGCCGGCGGCCCGGCATCGGCTTCGCCACGGTCTATCGGGCGCTGAACCTGCTCGTCGCTCACCGCGAGGTGCTCGAGCTGCAGCTCGGCGACGACGCGGTCGCCCGCTACGACGGCAACACGAGCCACCACGACCACGTCGTGTGCCCAGGGTGCGGGGCCGTCGCGGACCTGTCGGTGCGGCTGCCGGCCGACGTGAACGCCCGAGCCGCCGCGGCGACCGGCTTCGCGGTGACGGGCTACGACCTGCGCTTCGAGGGCCGCTGCCCCGACTGCTGAGGCCCGGGTCACCGAGCGGGCCCGCCTACTCCTCCTGGCCCCGCTCGTGGCCGGTCACCGCCGCGGGCCGCCGTCGCTCGCTGACGACCTCGTCGGCGCCGACCTGCACGAGGCGCAGCATGGTGACCAGACCGAGCCCGCCCACGACGTTGGCCACCGCGGCCCAGGCCGTCGCGCCGAGCCAGTCGGCGTAGCCGAACCCGGCTCCCGCGTGCAGCGCGGCGAACATCTCGGCCGACGAGACGATCACGTGGTTCAGCGGGCCGGCGGCGAGCAGGAACGAGGCGCCGACGGCCGCGGCGAGCCTGCCGAAGTCGCCGTCGGTGTTGCGCTGCATCCACGTCATCAGGGTGATGACGGCACCGCCGAGGATGCCGGCCGCGAAGGCCTCCCAGGTGATGCCCATCTCGGGGTAGTGACCGCCGAGCGAGATCGCGGTACCGGCGACGTCCGGCAGACCGGCGACGACGAGCAGCATGAGCGCCCAGGTGGCGGCGAGGTTCGTCACCAGCGTGCCGACCCACAGCCGCGTGAGCTTGGCCGCACCGGCCTTCGCCGCGACGACCGCGGCGACCGGCACGAGGAAGTTCTCGGTGAACAGCTCGCTCTTGGCCAGCGTCAGCCCGACGAACCCGATCGTGAACGCCAGCGAGCCCAGCAGGTGCGAGCCGGTGGCCGTCTCGACGACCAGCAGCGCGGCCACGCCGACGCTCAGGTCGACACCCCCGACGAACCCGGTCGCGAGCAGGCCGGGCCACGTCCGGTCAAGCCGCGCCTGACCGTCGTGCACCGAGCGCCGGAAGGCTGAGCTGAGCTCACGGTCCTCGCCGTGCTCGGGCCCATCGGTCTTGTCGGCGTTGCGCTCCAGGGCGTCGTCGGCCGCCTCACGGGCCTTCATCGAGCCGACCGAGCCGCGCCGCGTGCGGGCCGCGACGCCGGCGCCCGGCGGTTCAGGCGACCGTCCAGGTGTCGGAGCCGGCCAGCACGGCCGACAGGTCGCCGGGGCCGCGGGCGGCGACGGCCGCGTCGATCTGGCGCTGCATCTGCTCGCCGTACACCGGCCGCTCGACCTGGCGGAACAGCCCCATCGGGGTGGGCCCGGTCGGCGTCGAGGCCAGCCGCGACAGCAGGAAGGCCAGCGCGGGGTCCTCGCGGTGGGCGTCGTGGACGAGCAGCGCGTCCTCGCCGACGTCGGCCACGTCGACGACCGCGAGCGTGGCGTCGGTGAGCAGTACCACCCCGCGCTCCCCGGACGCACCGAAACGGATCGGCCGGCCGTGCTCGAGGCGGATCTGGTTGGCCTCGGGCCGGCTCTTGAGCGCCTCGAAGGCGCCGTCGTTGAAGATGTTGCAGTTCTGGTACACCTCGATGAACGAGGTGCCGCGGTGGCGGGCGGCGCGCTCGACGAGGCCCGCGAGGTGGTCGCGCTCGGTGTCCATGGACCGCGCGACGAAGGTGCACTCCGCGCCGAGGGCGATGCTGACCGGGTTGAACGGATGGTCCAGCGACCCGAAGGGCGTGGACTTGGTGACCTTGCCGATCTCCGACGTCGGCGAGTACTGGCCCTTGGTCAGCCCGTAGATCTGGTTGTTGAACAGGATGATCGTGAGGTTGGCGTTGCGCCGCATCGCGTGGATGAGGTGGTTGCCCCCGATCGACAGGCCGTCGCCGTCGCCGGTGATGACGAACACCTTCAGGTCGGGCCGGGTGGCGCTGATGCCCGTCGCGACCGCCGGGGCGCGGCCGTGGATGGAGTGGAAGCCGTAGGTGTTCATGTAGTACGGGAACCGGCTGGAGCAACCGATGCCCGACACGAACACGATCCGCTCACGCGGCAGGCCGAGGTCGGGCATGACGCCCTGGACGTTGGCCAGGATCGCGTAGTCCCCGCAGCCGGGGCACCAGCGGACCTCCTGGTCGCTCGTGAAGTCCTTGCGGGTCAGCTTCGGCGTGGCGGTGTCGGTCATGCCAGGTTCCTGTTCTGCGCGACGGGTGCGGAGCCCTCGGCGGCGGCCACCTCGGCCACGATCGCCTCCTCCAGCTCGCTGGTCGTGAACGGTAGGCCGGCGACGCGGTTGTAGCCCTGCGCGTCGACGAGGTAGGCGGCGCGCAGCATCAGCCGCAGCTGGCCGAGGTTCATCTCCGGCACGAGCACCCGGTCGTAGGCGCGCAGCACCTCGCCGGTGTTCGCCGGCAGCGGGTTGAGGTGGCGGAAGTGGACGCGCGCGACCGCCATACCGCGCTGGCGCACCCGCCGCACCGCCGCCCGGATCGGGCCGTACGTCGACCCCCAGCCGGCGACGAGGACGCGCGGGCGGCCCTTGCCGTGGTCGACGGCCAGCGGGGGGATGTCGCGGGCGATGCCGGCGACCTTGGCCGCCCGCAGCTCGGTCATGCGGTGGTGGTTGGCGGGGTCGTAGGAGATGTTGCCCTTGCCGTCGGCCTTCTCCAGCCCACCGATCCGGTGCTCCAGGCCGGGGGTGCCCGGCACGGCCCAGGGACGCGCGAGCGTCTCGGGGTCCCGCTGGAACGGCCAGTACTCGCCGTCGACGTTGGGCTCGGTGGCGAAGCGCACCTCGGCGGCCAGGTCCGGCAGGGCGTCGACGTCCGGGAGGCGCCACGGCTCGGCCCCCGTGGCGAGGTAGCCGTCGGACAGCAGCATCACCGGGGTCCGGTATCGAATCGCGATGCGCGCCGCCTCGATGGCCGCCTCGAAGCAGTCGCTGGGCGTGCTGGCAGCCACGATCGGCAGCGGAGCCTCACCGTTGCGGCCGAACATCGCCTGCAGCAGGTCGGACTGCTCGGTCTTGGTGGGCAGCCCGGTGGACGGGCCGCCACGCTGGATGTTGACGACGAGCAGGGGCAGCTCGACGCTGACCGCCAGCCCGAGCGTCTCGGTCTTGAGCGCGACGCCGGGACCCGAGGTGGTGGTGACGGCGAGGCTGCCCGAGAAGGCGGCGCCGAGTGCCGCCCCCACCCCGGCGATCTCGTCCTCGGCCTGGAACGTCAGGATGCCGAAGTTCTTGTGGCGCGACAGCTCGTGGAGGATGTCGGACGCCGGTGTGATGGGGTAGCTGCCGAGGAACAGGGGCAGCCGGGCACGCTGCCCGGCGGCGATGAGCCCGTAGGACAGCGCCTGGTTGCCGGTGATCTGGCGATACCGTCCCGGCGGCAGCGAGGCGGGCGCGACCTCGTAGACGTGGGAGAACACCTCGGTGGTCTCCCCGAACGCCCAACCGGCGGCCAGCGCGGCGATGTTCGCCTCGGCGATCGCCGGCTTGCCGGCGAACTTCGCGCGCAGCCACTCCTCGGTCGGCTTGCGCGGCCGGGAGTACATCCACGACATCAGCCCGAGGGCGAACATGTTCTTGCAGCGCTGCTTGTCCTTGGACGAGACCTCGCTGGTCTCCAGCGCTCCGACGGTCATCGTCGTGATCGGCACGACGAAGACCCGGTAGCCGCTCAGCGAGTCGTCGTCGATCGGGTTGCTGTCGTAGCCGGCCTTCTTGAGGTTGCCGCGGGTGAAGGCGTCACCGTTGACGACGAGGGTTCCGCCCGGCACCAGGTCGTCGAGGTTGGTCCGCAGCGCCGCGGGGTTCATGGCCACGAGGACGTCGGGGCGGTCGCCCGGCGTGAGGATGTCGTGGTCGGCGAAGTGCAGCTGGAACCCCGACACGCCCGGCAGCGAGCCGGCGGGCGCGCGGATCTCGGCGGGGAAGTCCGGCAGCGTCGCGAGGTCGTTGCCCATCTTCGCGGTCGCCGTCGTGAACCGGTCGCCGGTCAGCTGCATGCCGTCGCCGGAGTCGCCGGCGAAGCGGATGGTGACCGTCGAGACCCGCTGGACTGTTTTCGTCGCCATAATGCAGCCCCGGTACCGCGTCGTTCGTCCCTTCAGACCGCCATGGTAGGGCTCGGCGGGGCCGAGCCGCGCATCGGCGCGCCGCCATGTGCGCCGGCGGGGTGCTGGGTGAGCTCTCGACCGGTGCCGTCGCCTGACCAGGGGTCGAAAGCCACCACCCGGCGCATC
>JAUJMQ010000012.1:33491-54957 GCA_030446775.1 Egibacteraceae bacterium | reverse complement strand
CCAGGGGGTGGAGGGCCAGCAGCAGCAGGGCGCGCAGGCCGCCCAGCGCCATCGCCGGGTCACCGTGGACCCGCCAGGTGACGCTGTGGGGGCCGAACAGGCCCGGGTCGGCGTCGGTCACCCGGCCCAGGATGGCACGCCCGGGTGGGCTGCCGACCGGCGCTCCCCGCCACCCGACCTCCGCCACCCGGCGCTCCCGCGCCGTCCGCTCGGCTGGGCACGCGGGGCGTCAGCGGTCGGGCAGCGCCCGGCTCGCGATCGCCGCCGTGAGCGCGGGGTCGAGGCGCACCTCGCCCGTGGCGACCCACCACAGGCGGGCGACGTCGTCGGCCTCCGGCGGCAGCCGCTCCAGCCACGCCAGCGCCGCCGCGGCCTCCTCGGCGTGCCCGTCGCACCAGGCGCCGGCTCCGGCGTCGCCGGCGCAGCGGCGACCCAGCGCCACCGGTCCCGGACCGCACGTCGTCACGAGCCGCGCCTCGGCGCCGCAAGCGTCGCACTCGCCGGCCTCCACGCCGCGCGGCCCGACATCGGGCTCGTCGAGCCACGGGTACCGGGCCCGCAAGGCGGCACGCAGGGCCGGCCGATCGACCGGGAGCATCTGCCCAACGGTAGCCCTTGCGGCAGCACTGCCGGCCCGGCCGCCGAGCGACGACGGTCGCGGCCTGCGCCTTCGATACCGACGACTGTTGACGTTACTCAAGGTTGTAGCCGGCGAGATCTGAGCGGGCGAGGCGCCTCGTTGGGTCTAATAGCCCCCTTCTGCCGATGCGCAGAGAGGTAGTAGTGAGGGCGTTCCCCGCCATTATGGCTTGCGTTCGTCGCTGTAGATTCGGCGCCGCCGCCACGCGGAGTCCATGGGCCCAGGGGTCGTCTCTAGGAGTGCCTCAGGTGTCTGTCGAGTAGCGGGCTTTGCTACTCTCCCATCTGCACGGTTAGGGACAAGGAGCAAGCGATCAGTGACTCATACCTCGCCGTGGTAGCAGGCGTGCTATTAGTGGCCGCTACCGCGATGCACCTTCCACTCAACAAAAAGCGCTCGGGGATCTTTGAGCTTGTTAGAGCTTGCTTGGGGCGTCATGGGGATGTTGGCTCTCCTGTTCGCTCTAGCTGACTTCCCATGGGGACCGGCTTTTACGAGTACGGCTACGACGCCGCGTCCAACCGCACCCTGGAGCGCACCGGTTCGTCGACTGCGACGGCGACGACGTTCGCGTACAACAAGAGCAACATGTTGTGCTGGCAGGCGTCGGGGTCGTTTCCCAGCCCCGACTGCACCTCCCCGCCGACGGGGGCGACCAGCTACCGTTATGACCTCAACGGCAACCAGACGTTGTCGTCGGCGGGGTTTGGCGGCAGCTACAATCCCGCCAACCAGACCACCAAGGTCACCAGCGGCGGTGTCACGCAGACCTACAGCTACGCCGGCGCCACCCAAAACGAGCGGCTGACCGTCAACGCCACCAGCTACAGCGACAGTGTGCTGGGCACCACGGCGGCGCGCAGCTCGGGCGGCACGCAGCTGTTCACCCGCGACGAGCCGGGTCAGGTCACCGGGCTGCGCAACGGCACCGCCCGCTACAACTACCTGGTCGACGGGCTGGGCTCGGTCGCCGCGGTCACCGGCTCCGGCGGCGGTGTCACCAACCGCTACCGCTACGACCCCTACGGCGCCACCACCACCCTGCCCGGCGACGCCTGCCGTGGCGCCGGCCTCACAGCGATCCGCCCGTCCTCGGGTTCTGATCGTCTGGCTTGGGCTGGCCCTCGACGGCGCGGAGGATGCCAGTCGCGAGAAACAGCTTGTTGCGCGGCCTGTCACCGACCTCGGAGAGGACGCCGGCGTCGATGAGCTTGCCGATGTTCAGCCGCGCCGTCCGGTGAGTGACGCCCAGCACCGTTGCGGTACGAGGGATGGTCAGCGCGGGGGTCTCGAACAGCCTATCGACGAGGACGCCGAGCAACGCCGACGACCGCGCCGTTGCGACGCGAGATCGGTAGTCGTCGCGCAGTCCCTGAAGTCGTCGGGCCCGCCCCGCCGTGTCGCCGGCCTGCCGCTCCACCGCCGTGAGGAAGAAGCGGAGCCAGCCGGGCCAGTCCCCGTCGGTCGAGACGGCCAGGAGCCGCGCGTAGTACTCGTCTCGGCGTGGCTCCAGGTACGCCGAGAGGTCCAGCAGCGGCTCGGGCAGCAGTCCCCACTCGGACAGCAACAGCGCCACCAGCAGGCGCCCGACTCGGCCATTGCCGTCGACGAAGGGGTGGATCGCCTCGAACTGGTAGTGCAGGCACGCGAGAGCGAGCAAAGCCGGGAGTGACTGGTCGGCATGCAGCTGCTTCTCGAACGGGTCAAGGCACTCCCACAGTCGCTCCGGCGGCGGTGGGACGTACGTCGCTTCGTCCAGCGTGCAACCGGGCGGGCCGATCCAGTTCTGCGAACGGCGGAACTCTCCCGGCGTCGCGTAGCCGCCTCGCACGCCGGTCAGCAGGATGGCGTGCGCCTCGCGCAGCAGCGGCAGGCTGAGCGGCAGCCGGCGGTCAGTATCCAGCACGTGCCCGACCGCTCGGACGTAGTTGTGGACCTCCCGAACATCGCCCGGATCGGCTGCGCTGCCTGCATCGGCCTCGAACAGGACAAGGTCGGACAACGACGCCTGTGTGCCCTCTATGCGGCTGGACAGCACCGCCTCGCGGCGCAACAGCGTGCGCGACAGCAGGTGTGGATTGGGAAGGGTCTGTGCCGCGCCGGCCAGTAGCCCGAGCGCGTGGTCGGCGGCCGACAGCCCGCGCGCGAGATCCAGGTCCAACGTGAAGTCGGGGGGAAGCGGGGGAGGCACGAAGGCCCAGTAGCCGCCTTCGACACGGGCAACATGGCGGCGCTGGGCCGCGGTGACGTCTTCGGGCCGCAGTGGTACCCACCTCTCCCACGCCGTTGTGATACGCAACGGCAGTGTACGTACCGCAACGTCGCGCATGTGGTACGTGGGTATCTCAGCCCGGCGGCGCGGCCGCGGCGGCGGCCGGTTGGCCGTACGTGGCCTCGGTTATTACCCCTTGACCATGACTGCTCCCACCCTCTCCCGCCGTCCTGACCGCCGCGTCGTCGTCGTGATCGCCGCGGCGCTGGCGCTGGCGCTCGCCGCCTGCTCGCAGCGCGGCGCCGATGCCGGCGCCGATGCCGGCGCCGACGCGGCCGCGCCGGCGGGGCAGGCCCAGCTGCCCGCGTGGGTGTCGCGGGTCTATCCGGCGCCGGGAGCCGAGACCACCGCCACGCGGGCGGTGCAGGTCGACCACGGCGTCATGGAGCCCGACGAGGAGCTGCGGCTGCTGATCGACGACGTCGACGTGACGACCTACGCGCGCACCGGCCCGGGGTTGCTGGAGTACGACATCGACCAGGCGGCCGCGCCCGTCGAGCTGGAGCCGGGAACGCACCGCGCGACGCTGGAGTACTACCGCGTCGAGCCGGGCGCCAGCGAGGGGACCGACAGCTTCGACGCCAGCACTCGCGAGGTCATCGACACGTTCTCCTGGCAGTTCGAGGTCTCATAGGCTGCGGCTGGGCTGCGGGCGATGCCCGAGCCGACCGAGCCGCTGTACGCCACGGACGCCTACCTGCGGACGTTCTCGGCCCATGTCGTGGCGGTCGACGAGCCGGGCCGCCGGATCGCGCTGGACCGCAGCGCGTTCTATCCCGGCGGCGGAGGGCAGCCCTGCGACGAGGGGTTCTGCGCTGGCACGACGGCGAGGCCGGGGTCACCGCCGTCCGGCGCGAGGGCCGCTCACCCTGGCACGAGCTGCGCGCCGGCGACCCGCTGCCCGACCCGGCCACCGAGGTTTCCGCCGATGTCGACTGGGACCGCCGCCACCTGCTCATGCGCACCCACACCGCGCTGCACGTCCTGTGCGGGGTCATCTGGGCCGACCACCGCGTCGCCGTCACCGGCGGCAACATGACGGCCGGCGAGGGGCGGCTGGACTTCCCGCTGGAGTCGATGTCCGGCGAGCTCGGCGCGTGGGCGCAGCGGCGGGTCAACGAGGAGATCGCCCGCGCGCGTGAGGTCGTCGTCGCGTTCGTGCCGCGCGGGGACGCCGACCGCGACCCGGCGCTCATCCGCACGCGTGCCGACCTGATCCCGGCGACGGTCGACCCGCTGCGGGTCATCGACATCGTCGGGCTCGACAAGCAGGCCGACGGCGGCACGCACGTCGCCTCGACCGCCGAGGTCGGGGGCGTCACGGTGCTGCGGACCGAGTCCAAGGGCGTGCGAACAAACGCATCCGCATCGGCGTGCACGACGCCACGGCACCAGCGGACTGACGGACCGACTGCGGTTACATGCGGCAGGGGTCGGGAAATCTTGCTCCCACCGCCCCCCGGTGCCTTACCAGCTTCAGGAGGACTCATGCTCGTGTTCGCACAGGTCGACACCAACCCGCTGCGCAACGCCCTGGAGAGGGCGGCGAGCTTCCTGCCGACGTTCCTGGCCTTCCTGGCGATCCTGATCATCGGCTACTTCGTCGCCAAGATCATCGCCGGCGTCGTCGACAAGGTCCTCGAGCGGGTCGGCTTCGACCGCGCGGTGGAGCGCGGCGGCGTCAAGAAGGCGCTGGCGAAGTCGCAGTACGACGCCAGCAGCATCCTGTCCAAGATCGTGTTCTACGCGCTTTTCCTGTTCGTGCTGCAGATGGCGTTCGGGGTGTTCGGCGACAACCCCATCTCCGAGCTGATCTTCGCCGTCATCGCCTTTCTGCCCAGCTCATCGTGGCGATCATCATCCTCGTGGTCGCGTCCGCGATCGCCGCGGCGGTCCGCGAGCTGATCGTGGCCTCCTTGGGCGGGCTGAGCTACGGCACCACCGCGGGCACTGTGGCGTCCGCCGCCATCCTGGCTCGTGGGCGTGTTCGCCGCGCTCAACCAGATCGAGATCGCCCCGGCGATCGTCAACGGGCTGTTCTACGCCATCCTGGCCGTCATCGCCGGGTCGGCGATCATCGCGATCGGCGGCGGCGGCATCACCCCCATGCGGGCCAAGTGGGAGCAGGCGCTCAACCGCGTCGACCAGGAGGCTCCCGCCATCAAGAGCGAGGCCGCGAACACCTCCAAGGAGGACCTGAAGGCCCACGCCGAGCAGCGCCGCGCCCAGGCCGAGTCCGCGGGCGACGGCAGCGACACCAGCACCGGGGCGACCCGCGCGCCGGGCAGCCCCACGATCTCCCTGCCGGAGGAGGAGACGACCCGCCGGACGTACTAGGGGCTGTCTCCCGAAGGGAGTCGTTGGACGTAAGCCGCCCGGCGTTTGAGGTGCGTGCCAGGCCGGTCTTCCCGCGCCCTACGGGTCGCAGGCGCCCTCGACGTCAGCCGATGTCGAGGGCGTAGCCTTCGTTGCGGACCCCGGGTGCGGGCTCGTGGTCCAGCGACGGCTCCCGCACGAACCCCGCCGACTCGGTGAGGTCACGCACGGCCGACATCTCGCTGGTCGTGGTCAAGACCACCCGCCGCTTGCCGGTCTCGCGTGCACGGGCGATGCAGGCCTCCAGCAGTGCCCGCCCGACGCCCGATCCCCGTTCGGCGGGCAGCACGGCGAGCAGACGGATGCCGCACGTCCCCGGCTGGGCACCGCGCCAGCCGGCGAACACCGTCGCGCTGCCGACGAGGGCGCCGTCCCGCTCGGCGACCAGCAGCTCGGCGTCGGCCATGCGGCCGCGGACGTTGGCGATCTCGTTGGCGTAGCTCGACCAGGCGTCGGGCGACATCCGGGCGGCGTACTCGGCGTAGGCGTCGACGATGAGGGAGGCGACGTCGTCGAGCTCGTCGTCGCGCGCCTGGCGGATGGTCACGTCGCTCATCGCCACACTCCTTGTGGGAAGGCCTTGACCTCCATCGCGTTGCCCGAGGGGTCGGCGACGAAGAACGTGTGCTGCTCGCCGGGCTGGCCGACGAAGCGGCTCCGCGGCGACAGCACGAACGGCTCTCCTGCTGCCTGCAGGCGCTCGGCGAGCGCCTCCCAGGCGGCGGGGTCGAGCACGACGCCGTGATGGCGGACAGGGACGGCCTCGCCGTCGACGAGGCAGGTCTGCGGGTCGGGCCGGTAGCCGGAGACCTCGTGCAACGACAGCTGGTGGCCGAAGAAGTCCAGGTCCGCCCAGTCGACGCCGGTGCGCCGGCGCTCGCAGCCCAGGCGCTCGGCGTAGAAGTCGGCTGCCGCCGCCAGGTCGGCGACCGGCAGCGAAAGGTGGAAAGCCGGCATCACCGAGAAAGCATAGGGGAGCCCCGCGGCGGCTCGGCCTGCAGGCAGTGGACGCGGGACAGTGCCCAGACGTGGTAGCAAGGAGGGCCCTCCGCCCGAAAGGTCCGCCGCAGATGTCGCAGCGCAACCGGGCACTGCTCGGCTGGCTGGTCGTCGTGGCCGCCGGCGTCACGCTGCTGGCCGCACGCGGCGCGTCCCCTGCGGGCGCGCAGTCCGAGGCGCTGACCGCCGCGCAGCGCGAGCGTGCGGCCACGGTCTACGCGGTCCAGTGCGCCACGTGCCACGGCGCCGACGCCCGCGGCGGCGTCGTGCCCGGCACCGACGACCCGGTGCCGGCGCTCGCGGGCAACCCGGACGTCACGGTCCCCTACCTCGACCTCGTCATGCGCGTGGGGCGCATGCCGCCGCCGGAGAACGATCCGTACGACAACCGCGCGCGCAACGTCGTGATCGGCGACACCGACCGCCTGCTCGTCGTGGAGTACCTCGCCGAGCAGTTCGACATCCCGGGGCTGATACCGGTCCCCATCGGCGGAGACGCGGCGCGCGGGCGCGAGGTCTTCGCGACGAACTGCGCGCAGTGCCACGGCTCGACGGGAGCGGGTGGCGTCGCCGGTGCGGGCGCCTGGACCCCTCCGGTCGCCGGCAAGGGTGCGATCGCCATCGCGGAGGCGATCCGCGTCGGCCCCTTCCAGATGCCGGCCTTCAGCCCCGAGCAGATCCCGGCCGAACAGGTCGCCGACGTCGCGGCCTTCCTGCAGGAGGTCGACGAGGACGCCGGGACGCCGGTCACCGGCCTGATCGAGCTCAACCCGGTCTACGCGTCGGGGCTGGCGGCGATCTTCGTCCTCGCGATCGTGCTGTCGCTGCTGTGGATCGCCGGGCGGCCCAGCTGGTTTCCCGATCCCGCCGGTCAGCACCGCCGGGGCACACAGCCCGACGCGCCGGTGGGGGCGACGATGGCCGACCAGGAGACCCGGTCATGAGCGCCGACGGCGACCCCAAGGCCGAGCTGCGGGTCATCGCCCGCACGGACCCGCCGCGCAGCAAGCTCAACGACAGCATCGTGGTGCTGTCGGCGGGGGCGGCGGCGCTGCTCGGTGTCGTGTTCGCCGTGTCGCTGCTCGCCGGCGGACCGATGGTGCTGTACGGCGGCGCGCTCGCCGGCGGGCTGCTGCTGCTCGCGGTCGCGGTCAGGCGCTACTTCACCGACCGCTTCCCCGACATCGAGGCCGTCGAGCCCCGCGAGATCCCCAGTCCCGACGACACCGACAAGCCGCTGTCCGACGTCGCCCCCCTGGGTCCACGCCGGTCGCTGCTCAAGCGCGCGCTCATCGCCGCCGGCGGCGTGTTCGGGCTGAGCCTGCTCGCCCCCGTCACGTCGCTGGGGCCGGCGCCGGGGCGCACGTTCACGACGACCGCGTGGGCCAGGGGCGTGCGGCTCGTCACGACCGACGGCGACCCCGTGCGTCCCGGTGACGTCGCCGCCGGTGGGATCGCCACGATCTGGCCGGAGGGCGCGATCGGCCAGGAGCGCTCCTCGGTGCTCCTGCTGCGCCTGTCGGTCGAGCCGGTGCCGCCCACCGTGCTGGAATGGGTGATCGCGGACTTCCTGGTGGCCTACTCCAAGGTCTGCACGCACGCCGGCTGTCCCGTTGCGCTGTACCGCCAGCAGGACAACGCGCTGTTCTGCCCCTGCCACCAGTCGACGTTCAACGCCGTCGCCGGGGCGGTGCCCACGTTCGGTCCCGCCGCGCGGCCGCTGCCGCAGCTGCCGCTGGGCTTGGACGAGGAGGGCTACCTCGTCGCCCTGTCCGACTTCGTCGAGCCGGTCGGCCCGGCCCTGCCCCGAGCGTGACGACCAGGAGCGCCACATGACCCCGCTGTTCGCGCTGTTGTTCGACAGCCTCGACGAGCGCCTCAAGCTGCGCCACCCCAGCCGGAAGGTCGCCAACAAGGTCTTCCCGCACAACTGGTCGTTCCTGCTCGGCGAGGTCGCCCTGTTCTCGCTCGTCGTGCTCGTCGCGACCGGGGTCTTCCTGACGATGTTCTACCGGCCGTCCACCGCGCCCGTCGTCTACCACGGCTCGCTGGAGCTCTACGACGGCACCACGCTGCCGGGCGCGTTCGAGTCGATCCTGCGCCTGTCCCACGACGTGCCCGGAGGGCTGCTGTTCCGGCGCATCCACCGCGCGGCGTCCCATCTGTTCATCGCCGCGAGCGTCCTGCACATGCTCCGCATCCTGTTCACCGGGGCGTTTCGCCGTCCCCGAGAGGTGAACTACCTCCTCGGCCTGGGCCTCATCACGCTCGCGTTCGTCGCCGGCTTCACCGGCTACTCGCTGCCGTACGACTCGTTGGCGGGCACGGGCATCCGCATCGCCTACTCCGAGCTGCTCAGCTTCCCGGTCGTCGGTGACCGCGTCGCCTTCTGGGTCTTCGGCGGCGACTTCCCCACCGGCGACGTCATCCCGCGCTTCTTCGTCTTCCACGTGATGATCGTGCCGGCGCTGATCATCGGCGCGGTCAGCGTCCACCTGCTGCTCGTGGGGCGTCAGCGCCACACCCAGTTCCCCACCCACGGGGTCGACGGGCACGCCTTCATCGTCGGCAAGCCGCTGTGGCCGGCACAGTTCGCCGAGTCGGCGACGCTGATCCTGTGGATCGGGGGGCTGCTGACCGCCTCAGCGGTGTTCGTCCCGTGGAGCGACATCAGCCTGCTCGGGCCGTACGTGCCCGGCGAGGTCGGCAACAACGCCCAGCCGGACTGGTTCATGTTCTGGATCGACGGAGCCCTGCGGATCTTTCCCCCGCTGGAGTTCTCGGTGCTCGGTCTCATGACGGTGTCCGGGCCCTTCGTCGCCGGCATCGTCCTTCCCGGGATGGTGTTCACGGGTCTCGCCCTGTACCCGTTCCTGGAGCGCAAGGTCTACGGGCTGCGCGGCGAGTGGCACGTGCTGACCAACCCGCTGGACATCCCGCTGCGGGCCGCGGTGTCGCTGGGGACGTTCAGCTTCGTGCTGCTGCTGTCGGCGGCGGCGACCAGCGACATCCTGTCGCGCCTGTCGGGCATCTCCATCGAGGACGTCATCTGGATCTTCCGGGTCGCCTGCCTGCTCGGTCCGCCCGTCCTGGCCGCCGGCATCTACCGGTACTCGACCAAGCGGCTGCGGTCCCGGGGGCTCGTCGTGGCCACCGACGAGCAGCAGGCGACCTCGCAGGCCGGCGGGCACGGTGCCGTTCCGGCGGCGGTCACCCCGCCGGCGCGCGACCCCAGTCCCGTGTCCGGAGGCGAGTGACCCGGCGCCCGCGCGCCGGTGTGGCCACCGGGGCGGCCGGGTAGGAGCCGCCGGGGCGACGACGGCACGGCTTCGTACACTGGTGTCACCGTCTCGTTCGAGACCCCGTACCCGTCCCGTGAGGGAGAGTAGCGACGGGCCCGCCGCGAGGCGCGCCCGGTGCCGGCTCGTCAACACGGCGACCGCTCCGCGGCCGCCCGGTCCGGCACCCCGGTCCCCGACCCCTCGGGAGCCGCGACGCGAGACCTTCGCCAACCACCGCGGTCGGTCGCGCCCGGCGCGCCCCACCGCCCCTGGCCCCGAGGCTGAAGGAGCGTCGTGCTGCCCGACCCTGTTCTCTACGGCGGTTTCGCCGTCGTCGTCACGGTGCTGCTGGCCGTCGACCTGCTCGTCGTCCACCGCGACAGCCATGAGGTGTCGATCAAGGAGGCCGGCACCTGGTCGGCGATCTGGATCGGCTGCGCGATCCTGTTCGGGCTGTTCATCCCCGACTGCATGAGGGTGTCCCGGCGAGAGCGCCACCGTGGCGTACTTCACGGGGTACGTGATCGAAAAGTCGCTGTCGGTGGACAACGTCTTCTTGTTCATCCTCATCTTCGGCGCGCTCGCCGTGCCCAAGCACCTGCAGCACCGGGTGCTGTTCTACGGCGTGCTCGGCGCGATCATCATGCGCACGATCCTCATCTTCACGGGCGCGGCGCTCATCGAGCGGTTCGACTGGATCCTGTACCTGTTCGGCGCCTTCCTGATCTACACCGGCGTGCAGACGTGGCTGCAGCGCAACGAGCACCCGGACATCACCGACTCGAAGATGCTCAAGCGCATCAAACGCACCTTCCCCACCACCGAGGACTACCGCGGGGAGAAGTTCTTCGTCCGCGAGAACGGCAAGCTGCTCGCCACGCCGATGTTCATCGTCCTGGTGCTGGTCGAGTTCACCGACCTGATCTTTGCGATGGACTCGATCCCGGCGGTGTTCGCCGTGACGCGGGACCCGTTCATCGTGCTAACCTCGAACATCTTCGCGATCCTGGGCCTGCGGGCGCTGTACTTCCTGCTCGCGGGCGTTGCCGACAAGCTGCGCTACCTCAAGGCCGGCCTCGCCGTGATCCTGACCTACGTCGGCTTCAAGCTCGTCTACGAGCGGCTGCACGAGGACGTCGCGGCCATGGAGGGCCTGCCGGGCATCAACCCGCTGGTCAGCCTGGGGATCATCATGGGTGTGCTGGCCGTCGCCATCGTCGCGAGCGTCCGCAACCCGCTGCCCGCCGGTGAGGGGGCCCCGTCGGGGGTCGGGCCGTTCGAGCGGCACCACCAGACCAGCGGGTCCACGGGAGGTCGGCGGCGCTGACGTCCCGCGCCGACGCGTCGGGCGCGCAGGCTGACAGTGGCGACGTCCCGGCGCGCCGTGGGGCTCGCAGGCGTGGTCTTCGCGTCCGGGCTCGCGCTCGCCTGGTGGACCAAGGCCCGCTGCCTGCTGACCGACAGCTCGTGGGACGCGGGCGAGGAGTACGTCCGGTGGTGCTACACCGACGTCTACCCGCTGTGGTTCGTCGAGCGGCTCAACGAGGGCGCGGTGCCCTACCTCGACCACCCGGTCGAGTACCCGGTGCTCACGGGCGCCTGGATGCTGGTGGCGGACCGGGTGGCCGACGTGTTCCCCGCCGCGCTGCAGGGCCGTGCCTTCCTGCAGGTGACGATGGTCATGGGCGCGGCCATGCTCGCCGCGACGTTCCTGCTGCTGCGCCGCACGGGCCTACCGCCGCGGCGGCTGCTGTGGTTCGCCGCCGCACCGACCCTCGTGGTGTACGCCTTCATCAACTGGGACCCGCTGGCGGTCGTGCTCGCGACCGCCGCGGTCGTCCTGCACCGTGAGGGCCGCGACGGTGCCGCCGGGGTCGCGGCGGGGCTCGGCGCCGCCGCCAAGCTCTACCCGGCGCTGCTCGTGCCGCTGATGGTGCTCGCCCGGCTGCGGGAGCGCCGTCCGCGCGCGGCACTGGTGACCGGCGGCGCCGCGGCGGCGGCGTGGCTGGCCGTGAACCTCCCGGTGCTCGTCGCCGCCCCCGACGGGTGGGGGCGCTTCCTGGAGCTGTCACGGACCCGGCCGGCGGACCACGACAGCCTCTACCGGATCGCCGAGGTCTACCTGCGGGGCGACCGCGGCTTCGACGTCCCCACGCTCAACCTCGTCACCGCCGGGCTGTTCGCGGTCGCCGCGGTCGCCGTCGTGTGGGCGGGCTCGCGCCGGCGGGCTCCGGGCGACACCTGGGAGCTGTTCCTGCCGCTGCTCATCGCCTTCCTGCTGACCAGCAAGGTCTACAGCCCGCAGTTCAGCCTGTGGCTGCTGCCCCTTCTGGCGCTGTCGCTTCCCCGCGTGACGCCGTTCCTGCTGTTCTGCGCCGCCGACCTCGCCGTGTTCGTCATCCGGTTCCGCTGGCTCGGAGGGCGCCAGGGGCTCTTGCCGGCACCCGGGTTCGGCGCCTTCGCCCTCGCGATCGCCGCCCGTGACGCGGTGCTCGTGTGGATCGCCTGGCTCGCCGTCCGCGAGCGTCCGCGGTGGCTGGGCGAGCGCCCGGAGGCGGCGGCCGCCGGGGTTCGTTCTGATCCGCCGGGCCGGGCCGGGGGATCAGAACCGACGCCGCGCTGAGTCAGCCCCCACCCCCGTCACCGGACCCTTCGGTGGGCGGGGGCACGGGGTCCTCGGTCGGCTCGGGCTCGGGCGTCGGCTCCGGGGTCGGCTCCGGGGTCGGTTCAGGCGACGGCTCGGGTGACGGCGAGGGGGAGGGCGAGGGCTCGGGCGCCGGTTCTGCGGTGACGACGGGGGAGGGCGACGGCGAGGGCGACGCGTCGGGGTCGGGGACGCACTGCTCGACGCCGTCGGTGCCCTCCGAGGCGATCTCGCCGTCGCCGCACACGATCGGCTCGGGTTCGGGGCTCGGGCGCACGATCTCCAGGCCGCCAGGCGGCGGCGGGAAGTCGGCGGCCTCCTCGCCTTCCATGGCGTCGGACATGAACGCCGCCCAGGTCTCCGCCGGCAGGCTGCCGCCCGTGAACTCGCCCTCCATCGGCTTGTTGTTGTTCACGTTGCCCATCCACACCGCGGCGGTCATCTGCGGGGTGTAGCCGACGAACCAGGCGTCGCCGTTGTTCTGCGTCGTGCCGGTCTTGCCGGCGGCGGGACGGCCGATGTCGGCCGCGGTGCCGGTGCCGGATTCGATGACGCCGCGCAGCACGTCGGTCACGGTGAGCGCCACCTGCTCTGACAGCACCCGCTCGCCGCGGGCCCGGTCGACGTAGAGGACCTCGCCGCCGCGACGCACCTCGTGCACGGTGTGCCGGCGGTGGCGGATGCCGCCGGTGGCGAAGGTGCTGTAGGCCTCGGCGAGCTCCAGGGGCTTGACGTTGGAGGTGCCCAGCACCAGCGACGGCACCGCCGCCAGCCGGCTGTGGATGCCCGCCCGCTCGGCCATGCGGCGGATCTTGTCGGGCCCGACCTGCAGGGCGAGCTGCGCGTAGACCGTGTTGACGGATTGCTCGGTCGCCTGCCGCAGGCTCATCTCGCCGAAGGCGGCGCCGCCGTAGTTCTCCGGGTCCCAGCCCCCGTCGGGCTGGTCGCGGCCGAGCTCGGCCTCCAGCTCTGCCTCGGTGTAGGTGATCTGTGCCGGCGCGTCGAACCACGACTCGGGGGCGTTGCCCTCGTCGATCCACGCCGCCAGCGCGAACGGCTTGAACGTCGAGCCCGGCTGCCGCGACGCCTGTGCCAGGTTCAGCTGGCTGCGGGCGTAGCTCTTGCCGCCGACCAGCGCCCGGATGCCGCCACTGGCGTTGTCGATGGCCACCAGCGCGCCGGACGGCCGGATGCCGGGCTGCACGAAGGCCTCGTCGTAGGCCTGCTCGGCGGCACGCTGGACATCCATGTCCAGCGTGGTCGTGACGACCAGGCCCGAGTAGATCTCATCGGCGCCGACCTTGCGCTCGAGCTCGGCGGCGACGAGCTGCAGGAAATAGGGCGCCTGCTTGAACTCCACGTTGCGGGCCCGGCGCGCGGCCGGCGGGTTCACCGCCAGCCGTCCGGCCCGGGCGGGGTCGAGCCAGCCGGAGTCCACCATCTGATCCAGGACGTAGCGGTAGCGGCGGTGGGCGCCCTCGGGGTTCTCACGCGGATCGAAGGCCGACGGCGCGGAGATCAGGCCCGCCAGCTGCGCGGCCTGGGCGACGGTCAGCTCGACCGCCGGGCGGGCGAAGTACGCCCGCGCCGCCGCCTCGACGCCGTAGGCGCCGCGGCCCCAGTAGATGGAGTTGAGATAGAAGCCGAGGATCTCGTCCTTGGAGTACTGCCGCTCCAGCTTGACGGCCAGCGCGGCCTCGCGGACCTTGCGCAGGACCGAGCGCTCGTCGTCGCGGGTCACGTTCTTGATGTACTGCTGGCTGATCGTCGAGCCGCCCTGGCTGATCTGGCCTCGGGTGACATTGCGGAAGGCCGCCCGGAAGATCCCCGGAAGGCTGAGGCCGCCGTGGGAGTGGAAGCCGGAGTCCTCGGCCGCCAGGACCGCGTCGGCGAGGTCGTCGAGCAGCTCGTCGAGGGCGACGTCCTCGCGGCTGGTCTCGGCCTGCAGCGTGCCCACCTCGCCGCCGTTCGCGTCGAGGATCACCGTCGGGCTGGCACCGATGTCGGTGGGCAGCGGCACCGAGGTGAAGAAGTAGAAGAACAGCGTGACGGCGGCGAAGCCTCCGACAAGCAGCGGGACGGCGAGCAGCAGTGCCAGGGGGCGCCGGTACCAGCGTCGCCTCGTGCGGGCGCGCCTCGGCACGCCGCCGCGTGAAGGCGGGCGCCGGCGGCTTCCGGGGGCCGCGCCCTCGCGGCGGGGCGGCGCCGCCGGACCGCCCCCGGACCGCCCGCGAGCCCGCGGCCGGCCCGTACGCGTCGCCCCCGTCGGCGCGCGCGAGGCGGTCTGCTGCGGCGCGCGGCCGGCCGTGGTGGGGCGCGCGGTCGCCCCCTCCCCAGGCACCGGCCGGCGAGCCGCGGACAAGGAGCGGGTTGCACGCACGCCCGGCGACGGCCTCGCAGGAGGCTTCAGACGGCGGTCCATGAACGCCGATCATGCCATCCGGCGCGGCGGCGGCGCGGCGCGCGGACGTGTCCGACCGCCCTTCGGGGGGCCCGGCGCCGCCTGTCAGCCGATGTGCGCGCGCCCCAGCAGGCAGCTCTCCACCAGGTGGTTCCAACCGCACACCAGGCAGCACTCGATGACGTAGGCCGTGAACGACCGGTGGCGTGAGGCGAGGTCGTCGAGCTCCTCGCGCGTCCACACGACGTGCCCCGACAGTCGCCGCAGGTCGTCGCCGAACACGTACGTGACCAGCCGGAGGGTGTCGGCCTCGTCCAGCGCGACGTCGGCCCGGTCGTCGGCCAGGCGGCAGATCGGGCACGTGCGCGCGGTGGCCTGCCCGACGTTGCGGGCCGCCCGCAGCAGCTCCGGATGGGCGTCGCAGACGTCGGTCACCGGCACGACGCCGCGGGTCACCTGGCGGACGAGTGCCCGCCGGGCGATGCGGTAATCGATGACGCCCCTCACGGCGCCGGGGCTCCGTCGCCGACGGCTGTCCCGGCGCCGGAACGGGGAAACGGCGCGGACTGCATGCCGATCGAGTGTAGGCGGCAGGCCTGAGTTGCGGGACGGGGAGCGGCATGTAGGATGCTGACGTATCGATCCGATACATCGGTGCGTCACAACGGCACCACAACGCCGATACGACTAAGGCGGACGAACCGGATGCTGGAGCTGGCGGTGCTGGGGCTGCTCAAGGAGCGGGCCATGCACGGCTACGAGCTGCGCAAGCAGCTCGGCTCCAAGCTGGGGTTCTTCTGGACCGTGTCGTTCGGGTCGCTGTACCCCACGCTGAAGAAGCTCGAGCGGCGCGGCGTCGTGGAGAAGTTCTTCCCGGCCGACCAGACCTCCCGCCGCAAGCAGGTCTACCGGATCACCCCCGCAGGGGAGGCGCTGTTTCTCGAGCTGCTCAGCGAGGGCGCCACCTCGGTGCGGGAGGAGGACAAGTTCGACCTGCGGCTGGCCTTCTTCCGCTACCTCGGTCCCGAGGTGCGGCTGCGGCTGCTCGAGCGCCGCAAGGCCTACCTCGAGGACAAGCTCGACGAGGGGCACCGCTCGTTGCGGCGAGCCACCCGCGGGCGGGCCGACTCCTACACCGTGTCGCTCATGCGCCACGGCATCCAGACCACCGAACACGACATCACCTGGCTCGACACGCTCATCGCCGCGGAGCGCGCGGCGCTGCACGAGACGCCTCCTGCGGCGTCCGAGCCCGACCACGACAGCGAGGACGACCGACCCAGCCAGCTGCAGGCCAAGTAGGCGAGGGCACTCACCGGCGGGCGACCGCCACGTTCGCACAAGGAGCAGGACATGCCGCAGGGGATCCGCCCGACCAGCAAGGCCGTGCGCGTCGCCATCGTGGGCGTCGGCAACTGCGCCAGCTCGCTGGTGCAGGGGGTGCACTACTACCGTGACGCCGACCCCACCGAGCGCGTCCCCGGGTTGATGCACGTCGAGCTGGCCGGTTACCACGTCCGCGACATCGAGTTCGTCGCGGCGTTCGACGTGGACGCCAAGAAGGTCGGGCGCGACCTCGCCGAGGCGATCGTGGCGCCGCCCAACAACACCGTCGCCTTCGCGGAGGTGCCCCCCATCGGTGTGGACGTCCAGCGCGGCCCGACCCTCGACGGCTTCGGTGAGTACTACGCCGAGCTGTGCGAGGAGTCCGACGCCGCGCCGGTCGACGTCGCCGCCGAGCTGCGCCGCGTCGGCGCCGACGTCGTCGTGTCCTACCTGCCCGTGGGCTCCGAGCAGGCCGCCCGCCACTACGCGCAGGCCGCGCTCGACGCCGGCGTCGGGTTCGTCAACTGCCTGCCGGTGTTCATCGCCAGCGACCCGGTGTGGGCCCGCAGGTTCGCCGACGCGGGGGTGCCCATCGTCGGTGACGACATCAAGAGCCAGGTCGGCGCGACGATCACCCACCGCGTCCTCACGCGTCTGTTCGAGGACCGCGGGGTGACGATCGACCGCACCTACCAGCTGAACTTCGGCGGGAACATGGACTTCATGAACATGCTGGAGCGGTCCCGGCTGAACTCCAAGAAGGTGTCCAAGCGGCAGTCGGTGACCAGCCAGATGGACACGGCCATCCCGAACGAGAACATCCACATCGGGCCCTCCGACCACGTGCCGTGGCTGGAGGACCGCAAGTGGGCCTACATCCGCATGGAGGGCCGCAACTTCGGCGACGTGCCGCTCAACATCGAGATGAAGCTGGAGGTGTGGGACTCGCCCAACTCCGCGGGCGTGGTGATCGACGCCGTCCGCTGCGTCAAGGCGGCGCTCGACCGCGGCGTCGGCGGCCCGCTGCTCGGCCCGTCCAGCTACTTCATGAAGTCCCCGCCGGCGCAGTTCGCAGACGACGTGTGCCGCACGATGGTCGAGGAGTTCATCGCCGGCCCCGTCTCCGACACCGTGCCGACCGACGAGCGCCAGGCGGTGTAGCGGGACGCCGCGCGGCGCGTCAGTCCCCGGACGGGGCCCGGGCCGGGGCCGGTGGGCGCGGCAGCCGGCCCGCCCGCTCCGGTGGGCCGTAGCGATACCACACCCTGCCCCGGACCGCGGCGCGGGGCGCCGGCCCGTATGACCGGCTGTCGGTGCTGGCCGCCGGGTTGTCGCCCAGAACCACGACGCCGCGGCCGGCCGCGAGCACCGCGGCGCCGACGCGCACGTCGCAGCCCGGCGGCGCGCCCACCCGTTTGACGACCAGCCGAGCCGGTGACGTCGGGTCGGCGAGGACGACGAGGTCGCCGCGGCGCAGCCGCACCACCGGCACGGTCAGCAGCCGGTCGCCGGGCAGCAGCGTCGGGCGCATCGAGCCTCCGCGCACCCGGAACCGCCGCGGCGGCAGCGACCGCACCGCGTCGGCCAGAGCTGCCAGGAGCGGTCGCCGGGACCGGTCTCGTCCCGGGTCGCCGCGCCGAGACATGGCGCTAGAGTACGGGCCGCGCACGCTCGGCCCGGCCGAGCCCGCCGCCGCACCGGCCGCAGCTCACCGCCCGCAGCTCACACCCCCCGGATCAAGGAGACGCGCGATGTCGCTCGCTTCCCGCCTGCTCGCCCTCACCGACCGCCTGGCCGCCCCGGCAGACGTCCTCGCCCACTGCGACATCCCGTGCGGTGTGTACGACCCGGAACAGGCGCGCATCGAGGCCGAGTCGGTCTACAAGATCATCGAGAAGTACCACGCCTCAGACGACGCGCTGTTCCGCGACCGCTGCGTGCTCATCAAGGAGCAGCGTGCCGAGCTCGCCAAGCAGCACATCTCGGTGCTGTGGAGCGACTACTTCAAGCCCGAGCACCTCGAGCAGTTCCCCAACCTGCACGACGTGTGCTGGCGCGCCCTCAAGCAGTGCTCCACCGTCAAGCGCTCCCTGGACGCCGGCGACGCGCAGAGGCTGCTCGACCAGATCGACGAGATCGACGACATGTGGAAGAAGACGGGCGGCCCCGAGACGACCCGCAAGGCGGGCCGACCCAGCTAGGACGGCGTAGCCGGGGCCGCCTCCGACGGGCCGCGCCCGCGGCCCCCGCCGCGGCGGACGCCAAGGCTGGCACGTGGCTTCCCCGGACGCTGACCTGCGCGCGCTCGCCGAGCGGTGCGGGGTCGCGACGTCCTACGACGACTTTCTGTCGCGGCGCGTCGAGGTCGACGCCACGCCCGTGCGGCTGGCGCTGCAGGCGATGGGCGTCGCGGCCGCCGGCCCCTCCGCGGTACGGGAATCGCTGGCCCGCCTGCGTGCCGAGGAGGCCGAGCGGATCGTCGCCCCCTCGGTCGTCGTGCGGGCCGACCGCGGGGGCGACGTGGCGCTGCGCGCCGGAAGCGCCGGCGCCGAGGCTGCGCTGACCCTGGAGGGCGGCGAGGTCGTCGAGCTGCGCGCCGGGCCCCGGTCCCTGCGGCTTCCCGCCGGCCTGGCGACGGGCTACCACCGGCTCCACGTCAGCGTGCGCGGCGCCGGGGCCGAGGCCGCGGTGGTGGTGGCCCCGGCGCGCTGCCCGCTGCCGCTGACCGAGCCCGCCTGGGGCTGGATGGTGCAGCTGTACCAGGCGCGCAGCCGGGCCTCGTGGGGCATGGGCGACTACGGCGACCTCGCGACGCTCGGGAGCTGGGCGGGCGGGCTGGGGGCCGCGATGCTGCTCGTCAACCCGCTGCACGCCCCCTCCCCCGTGCTGCCGCAGGTCGACTCGCCCTACTTTCCCGCGAGCCGGCGCTTTCGCAGCCCGCTGTACCTGCGCATCACCGACGTCGAGGAGGTCGCCGGCCTGGACGCCGACCGGCGCGAGCGCGTGCTGGCGCTCGCAGCGCAGGCGCGCGACGCCAACGCCGGCGACCGCATCCACCGCGACGCCGTGTTCCGGGCCAAGGCAGAGGCGCTGGAGCTGCTCGCCGCCGTGCCCCGCAGCCGGGCGCGCCAGGCCGCGTTCGACGCCTGGCGTCGGGCCGAGGGGCGCGGCGCAGAGGACTTCGGCGTCTACTGCGCCCTGGCCGAGCGCCACGGGACGCCCTGGCAGGACTGGCCCGAGCGGCTGCGCCACCCCGCCGCGCCCGCCGTCACGGCCGCGCGCGGCGAGCTCGCCGGCCGCGTCGAGTTCCACGCCTGGTGGCCGTGGCTGAGCGACACCCAGCTCGCCGAGGCCCAGCGGCGTGCCCCCGACGCGGGCATGAGCGTGGGCGTCATCCACGACCTCGCCGTCGGCGTCGACCCGGGCGGCGCCGACGCCTGGGCCCTGCAGGAAGACCTCGCCACGACCGTCGGCGCGCCGCCCGACGGCTTCAACCAGCGGGGGCAGGACTGGGGTCTGCCGCCGCTCCTGCCCCGGCGACTGCCGGCCACCGCGTACGCGCCGTTCCGCGACATGCTGCGGTCGGTGCTGCGTGCCGCCGGTGGCATCCGGATCGACCATGTCATGGGCCTGTGGCGGCTGTGGTGGGTGCCCGAGGGTCGCCCCGCCTCGGAGGGGACCTACGTCCGCTACCCCGCCGACGAGCTGCTCGGCGTGCTCGCCCTGGAGGCCGAGCGCGCCGGGGCGATGGTCGTCGGCGAGGACCTGGGCACCGTCGAGGAGGGCGTGCGCGAGACCCTCGCCGACCGGGGTGTGCTGTCGTCGCGCGTGCTGTACTTCGAGCACGTCGACGACGACCCCGACCAGCCGCTGCTGCCGGCCGCGGACTACCCGCGGCTGGCGCTCACCTCGGTGACCACCCACGACCTGCCGACCGCCGCGGGATGGTGGGCCGACGAGGACGTCAAGACCCAGACCGAGCTGGGACTGTACGGCAGCGCGACGACGCCCGAGGCGCAAGCCGAGCGCAAGGCCGCCGAGCGCGCCGAGATGCTGGCGCTGCTGCGCCGCGAGGGTCTCGTGCCCTCCGGGCCGGCCACGCCCACGGGCGAGCAGCTCGTCGCGGCGATGCACGCGTTCCTGGCACGCACGCCGTCGCTGCTGGTGGCGACCGGACTCGGTGACGCGCTCGGCGACCGGCGCCAGCCGAACATGCCTGGAACCGTGGACGAGTACCCGAACTGGCGGCTGCCGCTGGCGCGCTGGGACGACGGTCCGGTGCCGCTGCACCTCGAAGACGTGATCGACGACCCCCGCGTCCGGCAGGTCGCCGCACTGCTCGGGGAACGGGCGCTGCACGCGAGCCGGCCGCTCGACGTCCCCTGAGCGGGGGGCGCCCTCTCCACCCGATCAGACAAATCTGGACAGAACGTACCGTTCAGGCAGGGATGACGCCGGACGACGGCGAACTAGCTGAGTCCGATCGCTCAACGACGACACCGGAGGGGGTAGTACGTGCAGGATGATGCACGGGGCGCAGGCGAGCGCGTCCTGGTCGTCGATGACGACGAGACCCTCCGCGAGCTCTACACCCAGGCCCTCGAGCTCGCCGGCTTCGCGGTGTCCGCCGCGCCCGACGGGTCGGCCGCGCTGAGCCTGCTCCAGAGCCACGACGTCGCGGCTGTGCTGTTGGACAGCAAGATGCCGGGCATGGACGGCCTCGCGGTCCTGCGCGCCATCCGCTCCCGGCCGTCGTCGCGGACGCTGCCGGTCATCTTCGTCACCGGCGCGGCCGAGGTCGCCGACCGTGTCCGGGGCCTGGAGGCCGGCGCGAACGACTACCTCGTCAAGCCCGTCGAGATCGACGAGCTCATCGCTCGGGTCCGCGCGCAGCTGCGGGGCCAGGCGGCGTGGATGCGGCTGCTCGAGAGCCAGCTGCGGGAGCGGGCGACGGTCACCGAGGCGCTGTGCCGGCTCAAGCCGGAGCGCACGCCCGAGCTCACCGCCGACCTCGTCTGCGCCGAGCTGGCGCGGCTGCGCAACCTGGAGGGCACCGCCCTGATCGCCTTCACCGACGACGACGCGGCCGTCCCGCTGGCCCGCCAGGGACGGGTGTCCCGCTCGCTGCGCATCGGGCTGCCGCTGCCCGCTGTGCACGCGACCCGGCTGCGGGCGCAGGCCGAACGCGGCGCGTGGACCGAGCATCGCGGCCTCCAGCCGCCCGGGTCGGACGGTCCGCCGCTGCTGGGTCCGGACGCGATCGCCGCCGCCTACGCGCCCCTGCACAGCCAGGGCCGGCTGCTGGGCCTGCTGGCGCTGTCGACCGGCGCCGCCGCGGAGGACGCCCCGACCGACGAGACCGCACAGGCCATGTCCGCCGCCATCGACTTTGCGGCCGTCGCCGCGGCGCTGCTGGGCCCCGCGCTGCGCCAGCGCTTCGCGGTCCGCAACAGCCAGGTGGTCCTGAAGCAGATGCTCGACCGAGGCCAGTTCACGCCGGTCTTCCAGCCGATCATCGACCTGCGGC
>JAUJMQ010000012.1:0-33391 GCA_030446775.1 Egibacteraceae bacterium | reverse complement strand
ATGCTCGACCGAGGCCAGTTCACGCCGGTCTTCCAGCCGATCATCGACCTGCGGCACGGCAGGACCGTCGGCTCCGAGACGCTCACCCGGTTCGGTGACGGCGCCGACCCGCAGCGCCGCTTCACCGAGGCCGCCCAGGTCGGCATGGGCGGCGAGCTCGAGGGGGCGACGATGGCCGCGGCCGTGGCCGCGGCGGCGGACCGCCTCGGCGACGCGTGGCTCAGCGTGAACGTGTCACCGGGATTCCTGGCCGCCGGGGGGGCCGAGCACGAGTTCAGCGGCGCCGGATGCGACCTGGTCCTGGAGCTCACCGAGCACGACCCGGTCCACGACTACGGCGAGATCACCCGGGCGCTGGACCGCCTGGGGCCGGGCGTGCAGCTGTCCATCGACGACGCCGGCGCCGGCTACGCCTGCCTGACCCACGTCCTGTCGCTGCAACCGGCGTTCGTCAAGCTGGACCGCGGCTGGGTCATGGGGATCGACGCCGACCCCGCCCGCCAGGCGCTGGTCGCCGGGCTGCAGTCGTTCGCGACCCGGACCGGCTCGACCCTGATCGCCGAAGGCATCGAGACCGAAGCCGAGCTGCGCATCCTGCGCAGCCTCGACGTGCGGCTCGGCCAGGGCTTCCTGCTCGGCCGCCCGCAGCCCATCGGCGCGCTGGCGGCTTGCGGAGTCAGCCGCTGAGCGCCTTCATCACCTGGTCGGGCCCGCTGAACTCGTCGGTGTCGGCGTTGTTGATCGCCTCGACGAGGTCGTCAGGCGCGCCGTTGCCTTTCGCCGTCTCCACCAGGTCGCTCTTGGACGCCGGGTAGCTGGCGCCTTTGAGGTGCTTCTGGACTTCGATCGGGTTCACGATGAGCCACCTTTCGGCTGGGAGCTGACGTTGCGAGCAGAGGTCGCCCTCATTGCGGCTCTGCGCCGTGCGGGCGTGCCGTTCCCGTGCACCGCCTACGGCAACCGTGCCGCGCCGCGCACTCCATACGTGTGGTTCAGCGGCACGGAGGGATCCCCTGTTGCGCCGCCCAGCGGTCGAGCAGCTCGTAGGCCTCCTCCTTGGCCATGGGACCGCGGTCGAGTCGCGCGTCGAGCAGCATCTGGCGCGCCCGGCCCACCAGTGGTCCCGGCGGGAGGCCGAGCCGTTGCATGATCTCGCGCCCGTCCAGCGCCGGGCGGATGCGGGCGAGCTCCTCGGCTTCGCGCAGCGCGGCGATCCTCGCCTCCAGCGCATCCATCGCCACGGCAAGCCGCTGCGCCCTCGCGCGGTTGCGCGTGGTCACGTCTGCCCGCGTGAGCTCGTTGAGCCGGCGCAGCTGCTGGGGACGACCCGCGTCCCTGACGTACCGGCGCACCGCGGCGTCGGTCCACCCGGCCTCGTCAAAGCCGTGGAACCGCAGGTGGAGGTACACGAGGTCGTGCACGTCACTGACGACGACGTTGGGGTAGCGCAGCTCGCGTAGGCGGTGGCGCGCCATCCGCGCGCCGACGTGGTCGTGGCCGTGGAACGTCACCCGCCCGTCGGGGTGGAACTCCCGGGTCCGGGGCTTGCCGATGTCGTGAAGGAGCGCCGCGAGGCGCAGCGTGGCGTCCGACGGGTCGCAGCCCCGCACCACCGCCACCGTGTGCGCGTAGACGTCCTTGTGGTGATGCAGGGGGTCGCGGTGCATCCGCAGGGCCGGCACCTCGGGCAGGAACCGCTCCGCCAGACCGGTGTCGCACAGCAGGTCCAGCCCCCGGCCGGGGGAGGGGGCGCATATCAGTCGCGTGAGCTCGTCGCGGATGCGCTCCCGACTGATCGAGTCCAGCAGCGGCGCCAGCGCCTCTGCGGCCTTGCGCGCCCCGTCGTCGGCGTCGGCCCGGAGCACCGCGGCGAAGCGGGCCAGGCGCACCATCCGCAGAGGATCGTCGCCGAAGCTCGACTCAGGGTCCGCCGGGGTGCGCAGCACCCTGTCGCGGAGGTCGCGCAGACCGCCGAACGGGTCGACGAAACGAGGGTCGGGCAGCCGCACCGCCATCGCGTTGAGGGTGAAGTCGCGCCGCGACAGGTCGGTCTCGATGTCCGGGGCGAACCGCACGTCGGGGTGCCGCGAGCCCGGGGTGTAGGCCTCGGCCCGGAAGGTGGTGACCTCCAGCTTCCAGCCGGCGCGCTGCGCCGAGATCGTCCCGAAACGGGCGCCGGTCAACCACACGTGGTCGGCCCAGCCGCGCAGGAGTCGCTCGGACTCCTCGGGAGAGGCCGACGTCGCGAAGTCGAGGTCGTCCTGGATGCGGTCCAGGAACGCGTCGCGCACCGTGCCGCCGACGAGGTACAGCTCGTGGCCCGCGCCGGCGAAGCGCCAGCCCAGCTCCTCGGCCACGGGGTAGCGCACCACGAGGCTGCCGAGCTGGCGCTGCTGCTCGGCGGTGAGGTCGGCGGCCATGATCGCCGATGCTACGGGTGCGGCCACCCGTCCCGCGACGCCCGCGCGAGACGAGACCGGCGCGCTGGGCGCCGCTGGGCTCAGGCGTTCAGCCCGGCCGCGCGCACGGCGATGCGCAGGTCGTGCGGGTTCGTCGCGGCGGCGAGCGTGTCGCGCAGGGTGACGCGCCCCTCGGCGTACAGCGCGAGCAGGTGCTGGTCGAACGTCTGCATCCCGTAGTACGCGCCCTCCGCGACGGCCTCGGCGATCAGCCCCGTCTTGGACGGGTCGAGGATGAACTCCTGGATCCGGGTGGTCATGACCAGGCACTCGATCGCGGCGATCCGGCCGCCGCCGGCCCGCGGCACGAGCCGCTGGCACACGATGCCCTTCAGCGAGTTCGCCAGCGACAGCCGCGCCTGATGCTGCTGGAACGGCGGGAACAGGTCCACGATGCGGTTGACCGTCTCGGTGGCGTTGGTCGTGTGGAGCGTCGAGATGACCAGGTGACCCGTCTCGGCGGCCTGCAGCGCGGCGGACACCGTCTCGGTGTCGCGCATCTCGCCGATGAAGATGACGTCGGGGTCCTGGCGGGCCACCGAGCGCAGCGCAGCCGCGAACCCCGCGGTGTCGACGCCGATCTCGCGCTGGTCGACGATCGCGAGCTCGTCGCGGTGCAGGATCTCGATCGGGTCCTCCATCGTGACGATGTGGCAGCGTCGCGTGGTGTTGATGTGGCTGATCATGGCGGCGGTCGTCGTGGTCTTGCCCGACCCGGTGGGGCCGGTGACGAGCACCAGCCCGCGGTGCTCCTCGGCCAGCTTGCGTACCGCCGGCGGCAGGTTCAGGTCGGCGAACCGCTGCACGCCGGGCAGGACACGCCGCAGCACCATGCCGACGGACCCGCGCTGGCGGAACACCGCCACCCGGAAGCGCCCGACGCCGGGTATGGAGTACGCCAGGTCGGCCTCCTCACCGTCGTCGAAGCGCGCGCGCAGCGCCTCGGGCAGCACCTCGGTGGCGAAGCGCTCGGTGTCCTCGTGGCGCAGCGCCGGGAGGTCGTGCACCTCCGACAGCTCGCCGTCGATGCGCACGAACGCCGGCCCGCCGGCCTTGAGGTGCAGGTCAGACCCGCCCTTGTCGACCAGCAGGCGCAGGTAGTCGTTGAACTGCACGGCGCCGCGTCACCTCCCGGTGCGGGCCGTCCGGCCCTGCCTTGATGTTCGGCCGGGGGCGCGCCGACCTTGACCGTCGACCGGGCAGTGAGGGGCCTCTGGTTCGCGGCCGGGGGCCCGGACGCCCCGGCAGCCGCCGCTACGATGCTGCGCATGGCCCGCTACCCCACGCGGCAGGCCGTCTCCGCCGGCGGACTGGTCTTTGCCGATCGGCCCGACGGCCGCTGGGTGGTGCTGATCTCACGGCGCAACGCGGCGGGGCAGCTGCAGTGGACGCTGCCCAAGGGCGGCCTGGAACAGGGCGAGGACCTGGAGGCGGCCGCCGTGCGGGAGGTGGCCGAGGAGACCGGCCTGCGCTCGCGCATCGTCGACAAGCTCGGGGTGGTGGACTACTGGTTCGTGTGGAAGCCCGACGAGGTCCGGTACCACAAGTACGTCCACTACTACCTCATGGCCTTCGTCGACGGGGACACCCGGTCCCACGACGACGAGGCGGAGGACGTCGCCTGGCTACCGCTGGAACAGGCCGTCGGCCGGCTCACACACCCCAACGAGCGCAGGCTCGTCGGGCTCGCCGATCCCACACGGCCCGACGTCACGCCGGGCGTCACCGCGGACGCGGGAGCCGGCGGGGCGGGCGCGGACCCCGAGCCGAGTCCCACCCCTTGAGCGCCGTCGCGGCCGGCGGCCCTGCGCGCGGGGTGGCGCCCACGGGAGACGGCCGGGAAACGGCGGACCCCTGGACTACACTCGCCGTGGAGGAGGCCGGGTGCCGGGACGCGACCGGCCCGGGGCCGGACACGATGTCCGAGGACAGGGGGGACGGGTTCGGGTGACCGACCCCGCCGACCAGACCGAGACGCTGGCGGGGCACGTCGAGCGGACCACCGCGCTGCCTGCGGCTCCTCCGGTGGTCCTCGGCGGCCGCTACGAGCTCACCCAGCGGGTCGCCAGCGGCGGGATGGCGACCGTCTGGCTCGGTCGCGACGAGGTGCTCGCCCGGCAGGTGGCGGTCAAGCTGCTCCATGACCACCTCGCCGCCGACGAGGCCTTCCGCGAGCGCTTCCGCCGCGAGGCTGTGGCGGCCGCGAAGCTGTCCCACCCCAACGTCGTGAACCTGTACGACACCGGCACCGACGGTGACCGGGTGTACCTGGTCATGGAGTTCGTCGAGGGGCGACGCTGCGCGACGTCATCGCCGACCGCGGCACGCTGGACGTCGGGGACGCGGCCTCCATCGGCGAGAAGGTCGCCCGCGCGCTGGACTACGCCCACGAGCGTGGCCTGGTCCACCGTGACGTCAAGCCGGCCAACATCCTCATCGGCGACGACGGGGCCGTGAAGGTCGCCGACTTCGGGATCGCCAAGGCCGAGGAGGCCGACGGGGACCTCACGGGCACGGGGATGGTGCTCGAACGGCCGCCTACGTGGCGCCCGAGCAGATCACCGGCACGTGCGCCGTGGACGGCAGGGCCGACCAGTACGCCCTCGGCTGCATGCTCTACGAGGCGCTGACCGGCCGGCAACCGTTCAAGGGCGACTCGGCCGTGGCCACGGCGGCCAAGCGCCTCAGCTCCGAGCCGCCGCCGGTGCGGTCGGTGCGACCGGACGTGCCACGGGGACTGGACGCCGTGGTGATGCGGGCACTCGGGCGTCGCCCGGAGGACCGCTATCCGTCCGCCGGCCATCTCGCCGACGCCCTGCTGCCGTTCGCCGACGCCAACACCGCCCAGACCGCTGCGCTCGCGGCGGGAGGGCGGGCGACGCCGACGGCCGACGGGTTCCCAGGTGGGCCGCTGTGGCCCGCCACCCCGCCAACCGGAACCCCGGGCCCGCGCGCGCAGGTCGGCACGGGGCGGGGACGGCCTGTCGAGGAGCCACCCGTGCGGGTGCCCGCGGCTCCGGCACGGTCCCGGCTCGACCCGCAGCCCCGCTGGCTGTCGCCCGCTCTGGTGCTCGTGCTGCTCGCCGGCGCGCTCGTCGGGTTCGCCCTGGCCACGGGGCAGGTCGACACGCGCAGCCTGCCGGACCTGGGCTCGATCCGCGACGACCCCCCGGCGCGCACCGAGCCCCCGGCCGGCGCCGCGCCGGCCGAGCCGCTGGCGGTGGCCGCGATCACGGCCTTCGATCCTCCGAGCCCGCCCAGCGGCAAGGTGGGCGGCGACGGGGAGGAGAACGACGCCACGCTCGAAGCGTTGATCGACGGCGACGCGGCCACGACGTGGCGGACGGACCTGTACCGCAGCGCCGAGTTCGGAGGGCTGAAGGACGGCGTGGGATTCGCGCTGGACCTGGGCAGCGCCCGTTCGCTGTCGGCGGTGGAGCTCACCACGACGACGCCCGGCGTGAACTACGAGCTGCGCGTCGCCGACGAGCGCCCCGAGCAGCTCGACGGGTGGCGGCGCGTGGCGACGGTCACGAACGCCGACGCCGAGACGACCGTGACCTTCGACGAGCCCGTGCGGGGCCGCCACCTGCTCGTCTGGGTCGTCGCGCCGCTGCCCGGCACGCCGTTCAAGGCCGAGTTCGCCGACGTGACCGCGCTCGGATCGCCGGCGACCGGGCCCGGCGGCGGGACGGACGCGTGACGAGCGACGAGGACCTCGTCGCGGCCTACGTCGCCGGGGACGCCGCCGCGTTCGAGGAGCTCGTGCACCGCTACTCGCGGCGGGTCTACGGCATCTGCCTGCACTACTTCGGCAACCCCGCCGAGGCCGAGGACGCCGCGCAGGAGGCGTTCGTCGCGCTGCTGCGCCGGGCGTCGACCTACTCTGGCGCGGCGGCCTTCTCCACCTGGATGTTCCGCGTGACGACGAATGCGTGCAACGACCTGGCCCGCAAGCGCTCGCGCCGGCCACGCGCGGCCGGCGTCGCAGTGGAGGAGCTCGCCGACCTGCGCAGCCCCGACGACCTCCTCGCCACCCGCGAGCTCGGGCTGGAGCTCGAGCGGGCGCTCGCCACGCTGGATCCCGACCAGCGCGCCGCGGTCGTGCTCCACGACGTGGGCGGCGTGCCGTACGCCGACATCGCCGCCGGCGCGGGCGTCGCGGTCGGGACGGTGAAGTCGCGTGTCTCCCGCGGGCACGCCCGCCTGGCGAGCGCGCTGGCGCACCTGCGCGCCGACCCACCGCGGCCGCTCGTGCGGCGCGGGGAACCCTCGACCCTGCGACACCTCCAACCGTGCAGTCATGACCGATCACCTCCGCCCCCGGGCGACGACGAGGCCATGGTCGCCTACCTCGATGGTGAGCTCGACGACGAGGCGGCCGCCGCCTTCGAGGCACGCCTGGCCGGCGATCCGCGCCTCGCCGGCCGGCTCGACGCGCTCGCCGAGGCGCTGCTGCTCCTGCGCGGCGCCGACAGCGCGACACCCCGGACGGCTTCGAGGCGCGCCTGGCCGCGCGGCTGGAGGCGGCCGGCCCCGAGGTGGCGCAAGCGGCGGCAAGCCCGCGTGGCGCCACCCCCTACGCCGCGGCAGGGCCAGGAGGCGACAGTCGGGCCGCTCGGGAGGGGCCCGCATCTCCCACCTCGACCGCCGCGGCGAGCCGGGCAGGCCGCACTCCAGCCGCCGAGCCGGGCGCGGGCGGCGGCACGGCGCCAGCCGACGACGACGACCTGGCCCGGCGGCGCGCCGCGCGGGCGGGGCGGCGATGGTCGGTGCTCGGTGCGGTGGCCGCCGCCGTCGTCGGCGTGGCGTTGCTGGGCGGCACGGCGCTGCAGTCGCTCAGCGGCCAGGGCGCGGTGTCGGGCGGGGCCGAGGAGAGCGCGGACGAGGCCAGCGGCGCCCGCGGAGAGAGCCAGGCGGAGGCCGGTCAGGACCGTACCGCGGCAGCCGGGACGGCCCCCGGCCACAGTGGCGCCGCCGGGGCGGCCGAGGAGCGGGAGGCGACCGCCACGGAGGGCGCCGGGGATGGCCTCGAGGAGGGTGGCGGGGCCGGCGTCGAGGTCGCGTTCGCAGACGCTGCCACCCCTGTGCGCGGCGCCGGCGATGTCCGCGCCCGCTTCGCCGGCGCGCCACCGGGTCTCCTGCGGTCGGCGGAGCCCGGCGTGCTGGCCGAGATCGCGCTACGCACCAGCGAGCAGGTCCGTCGGGCACCGCCGTTTTCGTCCGGTGCCGCGCCGGGCGACTGCCTGCCGGCGGTGCTCGCGGGAACGGGAGCGGCCGTGACGAGGGTCGAGACGGTGCTGTGGCGCGGCCGGCCGGCGCTGGCCTACGTCCTGGTCGGCGGCACGGCCGGCCCCGCGGACGCCGAGGCCGTGGTGGCCGCGGTGCCTGGCTGTGCCGAGCTGGCTCGGGTGCCGCTGGAGCCTTGAGCTCAGCCGCGCAGGCCGCGGACGGCGAACCAGGCGGCCGCGGCGACGCCCAGCAGGCCGAAGGGCCGGGCGAACACGAGCGGTCCCCCGGCCGTCACGACGCCGCCGAGGCCGCCGAGCACGGCGGCCATGACGACGAACGGCTGCGAGCTCTGCGCCGCGGCGCCCCAGCGGACGGCGCGTCCGATGCCGAACCCGAGAAGGGCCGGGAGCAGGATCGCGCCGAAGCCGACGGCGCCCAGGAGCAGCCGCAGCGCGATGCCGCCGAGCACCGCCACGGCGAGTCCCGCGCCGCCGCCCTTGGCGTAGTGGCGCGGCTTGCCCAGCGCGCGGGCGCCGCGAGGGACCGCGGCGCAGCGTGGGCACTTCTGTCCCACCGCCGCCTGGCGCATGCAGCGCGGGCAGATGGGGTCACCGCACGACGAGCAGGCCACGCGCGTCTCGACGCGGGGATGGTTCACGCATCCAGGCACCGTCTGCTCCACCCGCCCTAGTGTAGGGGGGCGGCCGGGCGGTCCCAGCGGCGGAATACCGCTCGCCGATCGCTGGTTTGCCGACCTGTGCGGCGCCACGCCCGCACCCGCCGCTCGTACGCCCGCTCGTACGTCGAGGAGCCGGAATGACTGATCTATCCGAGTCCACAGCCGCGATGGTCCCGCGCCGCGGGCCCGACGCGCTGTTCGACGTCATCATCGTCGGTTCCGGGCCGGCCGGTCTGACCGCGGCGCTGTACACCGCCCGCGCCGACCTGCGCCCGCTGCTGTTCGAGGGGCGTGCCGCGGGGGGGCAGCTCATGCTGACCACGGAGGTCGAGAACTTCCCCGGCTTCCCCGAAGGGCGCATGGGGCCCGAGCTCATGAACGACATGCGCAAGCAGGCCGAGCGCTTCGGCACCGAGATCGTGACCGCCGACGTCGACGCCGTCGACCTCACATCGGGCTCGCCGTTCTCGGTGACCGTCGGAGGCGAGGTCTACCGCAGCCGGACGGTGATCGTGTCGACGGGCGCGACGGCGCGCTGGCTGGGCCTGCCCAACGAGCAGCGGCTCATCGGCCGCGGTGTCTCCTCGTGCGCGACGTGCGACGGCTTCTTCTTCCGCAACCGCGAGCTCGTCGTCGTCGGCGGCGGCGACTCGGCGATGGAGGAGGCGACCTTCCTGTCGAAGTTCGCCACGAAGGTGACGGTCGTGCACCGCCGCGGCGAGCTGCGTGCGACGAAGATCATGCAGGAGCGGGCGTTCAAGAACGACCGCATCGAGTTCGTGTGGAACGCCGAGGTTGTCGACGTGGTGGGGCAGGAGTCCGTCGAGGGCGTCGTCCTGGCCGACACGGTGACCGGGAAGCGCAGCGAGCTGCGCACCGACGGGGTGTTCCTGGCGATCGGGCACGACCCGACGACGGCGTTGTTCCGCGGCCAGCTCGACCTGGATGACGCGGGCTACATCCTCGTCCGCGAGCCCACCACCGCCACGAGCGTGGACGGCGTGTTCGCCGCGGGCGACGTCGTCGACCACGTCTACCGGCAGGCCGTCACCGCCGCGGGGATGGGCTGCAAGGCGGCCATGGACACCGAGCGGTGGCTCGGGATCGACGCGCACAACTGGTGACCGCGTGGCGACCGCGGGCCGTTACGCTCGGTGTTCTGTACTCGCGGCCCGTGGAGGAGTACTGTGGCGTTGAAACCGCCGGTTCGCCGCGCGGTTGCAGGTCCGCGGTTCGGCTGTCCCCCCGTCATCCGAACCGCGCGCGAGGGGCGCTTCGGCGCCCCTCGCTGCTTTTTCCGTGCTGTTCCGTGCCCGCGGGCGCCGGGTCGGCGTGCGGCCAGCGGGAATACCGGCGGAAGCGTGCGCGTTGGCACGGGCAAGAGCAGCATCCAGTACAGGAGGAGCGATGAGCAACGCCAAGACCGTCACCGACAACGACTGGGAGACCGAGGTCATCGGGTCGCAGACGCCGGTGCTCGTGGACTTCTGGGCCGAATGGTGCGGCCCGTGCCGCATGGTCGGTCCCGTGGTCGAGGAGATCGCCGGCGAGAAGGCCGGTGCCCTCAAGGTGCTCAAGCTCAACGTGGACGACAACCCGGAAACAGCCCGTAAGTACCGGGTGATGTCGATCCCGACGCTGATGGTGTTCTCGGGCGGCGACGAGAAGAAGCGCCTCGTCGGCGCTCGCGGCAAGAGCCAGCTGCTCGCCGAGGTCGAGGAGTTCCTCGGCTGAGCCCCAGCTCCAGCCGGTCTCGGATTCGGGGCCCGGTGCGCGACGTGCTCCCCCCGACGCTCGCGCCCCGGGCCGCCGGCGTGTCCAGCGCCGGGAGCGCGCGCCGCGCGGAGCCATCAGCCCCCCGAAGGAAGCGGCGCGGCGCTCGTTGACTCCGCGACCGATGCAACTGATCCGCGCGGGCGATTCCAGCCCCGCAGTCCGCGACGTGCAGCAGCGGCTGGCCCGCGCGCTGGGGCAGGATCTGCCACTCGACGGCGCCTTCGACGAGGCGACGCTCCGGGCGGTGCGGCACTTTCAGCGCGAGCGTGGGCTACCCGCCGACGGCATCGTCGGTCCCGAGACGTGGCGGTCGCTGGTGGAGGCGGGCTGGACCCTCGGCGACCGGCTGCTGTGGCACTCCCGGCGGATGATGCGCGGCGACGACGTACGCGAGCTGCAGCACCGGCTCAACCAGCTCGGCTTCGATGCCGGCGCCGAGGACGGCGTGTTCGGACCGCTCGCGAGGGCCGCGGTCGAGGAGTTCCAGCGCAACGTGGGCCTGGACGTCGACGGCGTGGCGGGACCCTCCACCGTGGCGGCGCTGCGGCGCCTGCAGCGCGCGCACCAGTCCGGCGGGGTCGGCGTGCGCGCGCGCGAGCGGGAGTGGCTGCGGGGGTTGTCCGGACGCACGCTCGCCGGCGCGCGCGTCTTCCTGGACCCCGGCCACGGCGCCGGCGACCCCGGGCACGTGGGCCCGTCGGGGGTAAGCGAGGCAGAGGTCTCCTGGCAGGTCGTCAGCCGGCTGTCGGCGCGCCTGGCGGCACGAGGCGCGCACGTCGTGCTCTCCCGCGGTCCGGGCAGCAACCCGACAGGCAGTGAGCGCGCCCGGCTCGCCAACGAGCAGGGGGTCGAGGTGGCCGTGTCCCTGGGAGCCAACGCCCTGGCCACCCCGCATGCGGCCGGGGCGAGCACGTACTACTTCGGCGCCCCCCACTTCGTCTCCGAGGGCGGCTACCGGCTGGCCCACCTCGTCCACGGCGAGGTCCTCGCCGCCGGTTGGGGTCCGGACTGCAGGGTCCACCCGATGACCTGGTCGATCCTACGCCAGACCCGGATGCCCACGGTCGTGTGCGAGCCAGGCTTCATCACCTCGCCGCACGACGAGGCCCGGCTGGTGCGACCGACGTGCCAGGACCGGCTGGCGGCCGCTGTCGTACGGGCCCTCGAGCGCTTCTTCGAGGGCGCGCCCGCCGACTAGGACGCACCTCAAACGCCGGGCGGCTTACGCCCGACGACTCCCTTCGGCAGCCAGCCCCGGACGCACCTCAAACGCCGGGCGGCTTACGTCCGACGACTCCCTTCGGCAGCCAGCCCCAGCGCCGCGCCTCCAGCGCCGGGCGGGCGGGGACTGGCGCCCGTTCACGGCGGCTCAACGCCGAGATGACGCCCTCCAGCGCGTGGCCGACCGACTCCTGCCAGCGCGCGGTCTTGCGCAGGTCCAGCCTCATCAGCGGGTGGTCACCGGAATCGTGGAGCACCTCGAAGCCGCTCGCCAGCAAGAAGTCCTCGGGCAGCAGGCAGGTGCTCAGCAGCCCGTCGAAGGCCGGCACGCGTGTCGCGTAGGCCTCGAGCGCCCTGCCGCCCCTGCGCGCCGTCTCGCGCAGAACGCTCTGCAGCAGCGCCTTGGCCAGGCCCGCATGCCGGTGCGCGGGGTGAACCCACAGCGCCGCCAGCAGCAGCGCGTCGTCTGACACCGTGGCCGGGAACCGTCGCGCCCGCGGATAGTGCTCGCCCGGCGCGAAGCTCGCGTAGCCCACCGGCTCGCCGTCGACGTAGACGATCTTGCCCGGGGTCCCCCACTCCAGCTGCGTCGCCTGCCACCACGCCTCCTTGCGGCCGGCCGCAGCCTCCTCCTCACCTGCCCGCGGGCCCTGGGGCGCCCCCGCGACCTCCCAGAACACGCACGACCGGCAGGTCACAGGGAGATGGTCGAGGTTGTCCAGCGTCAGGTCGTGGATGCGACGGGTCATGACCGCACCTGCGCCGATGGCGACGCCGGACTGCGCGAGGGCCCGCCGCCTCGCGACCGGTCCGGCCGCGGGATCACAGACGCGGCGACGGCCCCGGCGACCAACCCGACGAACAAGCCCGCCACGGCTCGCACGAGCGGGTTGGGGCCGCTGTCCTCGCCCAGCCCGGGAGGATGCTCGGGTGGCGGCGCCGGGTCCACCGGATCGACGGAGTCGCCCAGGTGCATCGAGGGCGGCCGCGTGGTCCGCATCCCAAGCCCTCCCCGAGTCGACGAGGGCCGCAGTGTAGCGCTGGCCCGCGTGCGTTCACGGGGGGGCCGATCGGGCCGGCGGGCCGGTACCGCGAGGCCGGGTACCCTGCGCGCCGGCGATGTCCGCGCCGGAGGCGAGGAGGCCGGGTGCGCACGACCCGTACCGAGCTGTACGTCGATCGCTACGCCGAACGCACACGCGGTATGACGGCGTCGGAGATCCGAGCCCTGTTCGCCGTCGCGACCCGACCCGAGGTCGTGTCCCTGGCCGGCGGCATGCCCTACACCGCGGCGCTGGACCATGCCGCCGTCGCCGCGGTGACCCAGGAGGTGCTGAGGACGGCCGGCAGCGATGCCCTCCAGTACGGCGGGGGACAGGGTCTCGCGACGCTGCGTGAGCGCCTCGTGGAGGTCATGGCAGCCGAAGGCGTTCCCGCGACGCCCGACGAGGTGGTGGTGACCACCGGCGGACAGCAGGCGCTCGACCTCGTCGCGAAGCTGTTCTGCGACGCCGGGGACCTCGTGCTCGCGGAGGGACCGTCCTACGTCGGGGCTCTCGGCGCGTTCGCGACCTACCAGGCCGAGGTCGTCCACGTCCCGCTCGACGACGACGGACTGGAGCCGGACGCGCTGGAGGCGACGCTCGAACGGCTCGCGTCAGGCGGGCGGCGTCCGAAGTTCCTCTACACCATCCCCAACCACCAGAACCCAGCCGGTTGCTCGCTGTCTGGGCGACGTCGCGAGGACCTCGCCGAGATCATCGAGCGCCACGACCTCCTCGTCGTGGAGGACAACCCGTACGGGCTGCTGGACTTCAAGGGCGAGCTGCGACCCGCCCTGCGAAGCCTCGTCCCTGACCGGGTGATCTACGTCGGCACGCTGTCGAAGATCCTGTCGCCGGGGCTGCGGATCGGATGGCTGGTGGCCCCCGAGCCCGTCCGCGACAAGCTCGTGCTGTTGAAGGAAGCCGCGGACCTGTGCCAGTCCAACTTCACGCAGTTCGTCGCCGAGCGGTGGTTCGCCACGCAACCGTGGCTGCAGCAGGTGGAGACCTTCCGCGAGGTGTATCGCGAGCGGTGTGACGCGATGCTCGCCGAGCTGGACGCGAGCTTTCCGCCGTCGTGCCACTGGACGGTCCCGACCGGTGGCTTTTTCGTCTGGGTCCGGCTGCCGAACGGCCTGGACTCGCGGGAGCTGCTCGCCAAGGCGCTCAGCGAGCGCGTCGCCTACGTGCCGGGCACCGCCTTCTACGCCGGCGGAGGCGGCGCCGACGCGCTGCGCCTGTCGTTTTGCTATCCCCCTGCGGAGCGCATCCGCGAGGGCGTGCGCCGCCTGGGTGAGCTTCTCACCGACGAGCTCGAGCTCGTGAACGCCGTGTACGGACGGCGCGCATGACCGGCGCGCGGATCGCCGTCCTCGCCGGCGGGCTGTCGCTGGAGCGTGACGTCAGTCTGCGCTCGGGCCGCCGCGTCGCCGAGGCGCTGGGCGAACGGGGGCATCCGGTCACCCGCCTGGATCTCGGGGACGACCTCGTCGAGCGCCTGACCGCAGCGGAGCCGGATCTCGTCTACCTCGCCTTGCATGGCATGGCCGGGGAGGATGGCACCGTTCAGAACCTGTTGGACCTGTTGGACGTGCCGTACACGGGCTCGGACGCCGTCGCCTCGGCCATCGCCTGGGACAAGGTCGTCGCCAAGGGCCTGTACCGACGCGGCGGTCTACCGACTCCCGACTGGCTGGCGGTGTCGTCGACGGCCGTGCGCGGCATGGGGGCCGGGGCCGCGTTGCGCCGCGTCGCGGGCCACCTCGGCGACCGCGTGGTCGTCAAGCCGTCCCAGGGTGGTGCGGCGCTCGGGGTGCGCCTCGCGCCAGAGCCGGCGGCGTTGCCGGGCGCGCTCGTCACGGCGTTCAACTACCACGACGTCGCGCTCATCGAGCGCTTCGTCAGCGGCCGCGAGGTGGCCGTCTCCGTCGTCGACGGTGTGCCGCTACCGCCGGTCGAGATCGTGGTGGAGTCCGGCGCCTACGACTTCTCTGCCCGTTACACCCACGGCGCCGCCCAGTACTTCGCGCCGGCCCGCCTCGATGCACGAGCGCTGGAGCGCTGCGCCGAGGTCGCGCTGACCGCGATGCAGATCGCAGGATGTCGCGACGTCGCGCGGGCCGACCTGATCGTCGACGACGACGGAGTCCCGTGGCTGCTCGAGCTCGACACCTGCCCTGGGATGACGGAGACCTCGTTGCTGCCGTGCGCCGCGCGGGCCGCCGGCTGGGACTTCCCCGCACTGTGCGAACGCGTCGTCGACGCCGCCCTCAGGCGGCGTGCCGCCGCCGCGCGCATACCGACCGCCACTGGCGGTGGCCCGCGCACCGCCGGTTCCGGCGCTTCCGCGCCGCAGGACCCCACCTGAAGCGCCGGCGCCACACCGGGCTGGCGTGTCGTGCCGTCGACGTCCACCACCCGCGCCGGCGAGCCGAGCTCGTCGACGTACTCCGTCGTCGAACACGAGCAGCGCCACGGGAGCCGAGGGTGACGAGGCAGGTCGCCGCCTGGCGGGCCAACCCGCGGCCCGAGGCCCATCGACCCACCAGCGTCCGGCAGTACCGACGCGACGGGAGGCCCATCGGCGTGCAGACGTACCCACCCTCCCGTCGCCGGCAGGCGGGTGCGGTCACTCCGCGGTGAGGTCCTCGCCGACGCCGCGGCTCAGTACGTCGAGCAGCCGCTGCAGGTCGTCGGGGCCGGCGTAATCCACGACCACGCGACCCCGGGCGGCCGTGCCGCTGATGGTCACCCGCGTCGACAGCGCATCGCTGAGTCGTCGCTCGAGGTGGTCGTAGGGGCCGGAGGTGGGGCCCCGTTCCCCAGCCGCTACTGCGGCGCGCGACGCGCCGCCCGACGCGCCGCCACCTGACGCTCCGTCACCTGACGCGCCGCCTGCTGCGGTTGCCGAGCGGGCGAGGTCTTCGGTGGCGCGAACCGACAGTGCCTCGGCGAGGACGCGGGTCGCCAGCCGCTGCTGCTGAGCCGGGTCGCTCACCGCCAGCAACGCCCGCGCGTGGCCGGCGCTGAGAACGCCCGTGGCCACCTGCTGCTGCAGCGCTGGCGGGAGCGTCAGCAGGCGGAGCGAATTCGACACGCTGGAGCGCGACTTGCCCAACCGCCGTGCCAGCTGCTCGTGCGTGACGTCGAAGTCGTCACGCAGCTGCTGGTACGCGGCCGCCTCCTCCAGAGGATTGAGGTCCGCCCGGTGGACATTCTCGACGAGCGCCTCGACCAGGAGGTCGGTGTCGGCGGTGTGGCGCACGACGGCAGGCACCGCGTCCAGGCCGGCGCGGCGGGCGGCCCGGTAACGACGCTCCCCGGCGACGATCTCGTACGAGGCGTCGTCCAGCGGTCGGACGACGATCGGCTGGATCATGCCGACCTCGCGAAGTGACTCGGCGAGCTCATTGAGTGCTTCGTCGTCGAAGTCGCCTCGTGGCTGGCGGGGGTTCGGCCTGATAGCAGACAGGGGTAGTGACAGGAGGCCGCTCTGACCGGGGCCCGCGCTCGGGATCAGCGCACCCAAGCCGCGACCAAGTCCTGCCGGGCGGGTCATGCGCCGCTCCTCGCGGGAGTGAGCATGAGTCGTGCGAGCACCTCTTCGGCAAGCGCGTGGTAGGCCCGAGCACCCGAGGATGTTGGATCGAAGACGGAGATCGGTTGCGCATGGCTGGGAGCCTCCGCCAAGCGCACCGAGCGCGGGATGCGCGTCCGAAACACCTGGTCGCCGAAGTGGGTCTCCACTTCCGCGACGACCTGCTGACTCAGGCGCGTTCGGCCGTCGAGCATGGTCAGGACAAACCCGATGATCTCGAGGTCGGGGTTGAGCTGCGCTCGGATGAGCTCCGCGTTGCGCCGAAGGGCGCCGAGGCCCTCGAGCGCGTAGTACTCGCTCTGGATCGGCACCACGACGCCATCGGCCGCGGACAGGGCGTTGATCGTGAGCAGCCCGAGACTTGGTGGACAGTCGACGAGGATGACATCGAAGTCCCCGCGCACCGCCTCCAGTGCCCGCCGCAGCTTGTGCTCGCGGCTCAGCACGCTGACCAGCTCGATCTCCGCGCCGGCGAGGTGGATGGTGGCGGGCGCGCAGAACAGGTTCGGGACGCTCGTGGGCTCGATCGCATCCACGACGTCGAGGCCAGCGACGAGGACTTCGTAGACCGTCGGGCGGTCTGGGCTGACGCGGACGCCCACCCCGGACGACGCATTGCCCTGCGGGTCCATGTCGATGAGCAGGGTGCGCCGGCCGAGCTCCGCCATCGCAGCGGCGAGCGAGACGGCGGTGGTCGTCTTGCCCACGCCACCCTTCTGGTTGGCCACCGCCACGACACGGGTTCCGGCAGACGAGGGATGTTCCACGTGAAACATTGGCGGATCCGGCGCGGGCCCTCGCGCTGCGCGGCCCTGCTTTTCCGAACTGTCACCGGTCGATCGCCAGCCACGGCCGCCGGCCCGTCGCTCGTCCCAGTCGCCTGCGTTGGCGGCCACGCCGGCTGCGTTGGCGGCCACGCCGGCTGCCATCTCGTTGAATCCACCTGCGGGTGACCCGTGACCAGCCTGAACGCAGCCGCCTGGACCGCCAGCCTGACGCCGATTCGTGTCGCCTTCGTCGGCTGTTGCCCCTTGAGACCGGCTCAGCGACCCGCTACGGGTGGAAGCGCTGCTGGGCTGAGAGGCCGCGCCTTCTTGCGGCGGCGCGTCCGGGTGTGCCCAGTAGCGGTACCAGGCGGACGTTGTCACGTGGCCGGCCTTCCGAGCGGCTGCTGCCGGGGGAGACCGTCCCGGCGCGGGTAGCCGACGGGCGGGCGGCCTGTGGCACGCATGGTAACAAGCCAGGTCGCGCGAACCGTCTCCGGCACCTCACGGGCGGTGGAGAACTCGAGGTGCAGCATCCGGAGCGCCGTCTGGGCGGCACTCAGCTCCTCGGCCCAGGTGGGGCCCTTGACGGCGGCCAGTTCGCCACCGTCGCCGAGGAATCCCCGGGCAAGTTCCGCCAGCGTCGGCAACGGCGCGACGGCGCGGCTCACCACGCCGGAGAACTGGCCACGGAATCTGGCCTCGTGAGCCAACCGTTCCGCCCGGCCGTGCACGGCGACGACGTTTTGCAGTCCCAGGTCATCTGCGAAGCCGGCGACCGCCCGGATCTTCTTCTGGGTGGCGTCGACGAGCGTCCAGGACACGTCCGGGTAGACGACGGCCAACGCCAGTCCCGGCAGACCGCCTCCGGTCCCGAGGTCCAGCCAGCGGGACCCTGGCGCTGGAGCGAGCAGCCGCCCGACGGCGGCCGCCTCGAAGACATGCCGTTCGTAGACGGATGAGCGCTCGGCAGCCGCGACCAGGTTGAGCGGCGCGTGGGCGATCAGCCGTGCGAGGCGTCGCAGCGGCGTTTCCACGCCGGGTTGACCAGGGGGAATGCCATCAGCTGGCTTCTGAGTCAACGGTCATCCGCCGCGTGGGTACTCGAAACCCATGTCGCCTCCGGCCGGCCCCGCCGCCGGCATCTCACCCGCCCGGCCTTGCCCATGATCCTCGGGCGTGCCACGCACGTCGTCGGGAAGGCGGCGCCGGCGGTCCTTCTACCGCGTCGGTAGCCGGCCACACGACGAGACAACCGTGTAGGACCCGGCCGGGCTCAGTCGGGGTGCCGGCAGCGGTCACCAGGCACGGCGGCGGCGCACCGCCGGGGTCGCCCGCATGGTTTCACGTGAAACAACGGCCCCGTGGTTAACGGTCCGGATGGATAACCACGCGGCGCTTGGGCTCGGTGCCTTCGCTCGACGAGGTCACGCCGCCCGTCTTGGCGACGAGGTCGTGCATGAGCTTGCGCTCGTATGGATCCATCGGGTCCAGCCGCACTGGCTCGCCACTCTCGCGGACCTGAGCGATTGCCTCGCGAGCGCGATCCCGCAACTTCTCGACATAGCGGCTCCGATAGCCCTCGACATCGACCCGCACATGGGACCGGCGTTCGGTCTGCCGTTGAACAGCGCACCGGATGAGTTCCTGCAGCGCGTCGAGTGTGGCTCCTCGCCGCCCGATGAGCAGACCGGATCCCACGTCCTCGAGGTTCAACAGTGCCTGCTCCTCCGTGATCTCGATTTCGATATCGCCCGGAAGATCCATGCTGTCCAGCAGCCCTTCCACGAAGTCGGCGGCGAGGTCCGCCTCCTCGTCGAGCTGGTTCATCCGCTCCTCCGCCGAGATCACCCCCTCTTCCTGATCTACCGCGCCCGCGCTTGTCGCCTCGCTCATGACGTCCTCCCTCGGCCGCGCCCGCTCGTGCGGGGGCTCTCCGGCCGTGTCGTGGGTTCCTGAAATCTCTCGCGCTCGGCCGACCGTCCCCGCCGGGGCCTTCGCCGATGCCTGCCCGCCGGGCGGCTCGTCGCCGGCTCCTGACGCTGCCGCTGTTGCGGCCGTCGGGGCGGCGTCGGTGCCCGCGTCGCTTCCGACCGCCCTATGTGACTGTGTGCCAGCGTCCGCGACTCGGCTTGCGTCGGTGTCTGAAGCGTCGGCGTGCGCACCCGCCCGAGGAGCCGTGGCGGTGTAGTCGGCCACGCTGGCCTGCTCAGTCCCCTGTGCATCCGGTCGGCCGGCCTCGGATGCCGCCGCCGGCCCAGCCTGCCCGGCCCGCGCCACCGGCGCCTCCGCTCCCGGCCCAGCCTGCTGACCGGGGACTGCCGGCGACCCCGTCCCCGGGCGAACCTGCTCTGCCTCGGACGCTGGGTCGGCGGAAGCGGTCGAGGGCTTGACGGTGACTCGCACCTCCGCTGGCTTCCGGCCTCCGAGCAGACCGCGCCTGGGCGAGGCGAGGACCTCGACGACGACGTCCTCAGGGCGTTGCCCGAGTCGGCTCAGCGCACGGGCCACCGCCGCCTCGACCGTGGGTCCGGTCACACGCACCTGCCGGCTCACCGCCGCTCCCTTCCGCCGCCCCGACGTGGACTCACTTCACCGCGGGCTCCGGTATCGCCGCACGGAACATGACCCATTGCTGCCCAATCGTCCACACGTTGGTGGTGATCCAGTACAGGAGGACACCCAAGTACAAGTTGAGCGAGAAGAACACCAAGATCAGCGGCATCGCGTACATCATGATCTTCTGCTGCGAGGCCTGTTGACCGGTCGCCGGGGTGTTCGCCATCATCTGGCGAGACGAGTAGTAGGTGGTGGCGCCCATCGCCAGAACGAGCAGCCACGCCGACGGCCCCGCCTGGTTCACGGTGTGGGCAAGATTCTGCACGAAGTAGAAAGATGCCTGCTGCAGCTCCGGCAGGCGCTGGGTGTCGCGAAGCACCGAGAAGAGGGCGAAGAAGACCGGCATCTGCGCGACCAGAGGCAGGCACCCGCCGGCCGGGTTGACCCCGTGCTCCTTGTACAGCGCCATCATCGCCTCCTGCTGCTTCTGGCGCTGGTCGCGATACTTCTCGGGGTTCGTCTTCATGAGGCTGCGGTCAGTCTTGTACTTTGCCTGCAGCTTCTTCATCTCGGGCTGCAGCCGCTGCATGGCGCGCTGTGAACGGGTCTGCTTGACCGCCAGCGGCAGCAGGAACACACGCACCGCGACGGTCAGCAGGATGATCGCCCAGCCCCAGGCCGCCGCATCGCCGAACACGGGCGACACAGCGGTGTGGAAGAATCGGAGCACCGCCTCGATGACGTCGAGCAGGCCGTTCCAAAGCGCAGACACGCGCGCTCCTTGTCAGGGTCAGGTGGCGAGACGACCGGCGGCGGACCGCGCTGGAACAGGATCGCTGCCACCGGGGTGGAACGGATGACAGCGCAGAATCCGCCGCCCTGTCAGCCACCCGCCGCGCAGCGCGCCGTGGACCGTCAGCGCCTCCACAGCGTAGGCGGAGCACGACGGGACGAACCGACACGGGCTGGGGCCGGCGCGGGGGACAAGGCGGTACAGGCGGACAGCGGCCACCGCCAGCCGGGCGAGGGGGCTCAACGCCGCCGCTCCGCCGGCACGCGGTCACGCCCCTCCGACCGCCGCTCCGCCGGCACGCGGTCACGCCCCTCCGACGGCGGCTGCGCCGGCACGCGGTCACCGCCTTCATGCCGGGAAGAGGGCGCGAGCGCCACGCGCTCGAGCGTCCCACGGCCCGCGTAGGCGCGCGACAACTGCTCGCCGAGCTGCGCGCACAGCCGAGGGTATGCCAGCTCGACCGCGGAGGCTCGAGCGACCACGACGGCGTCGACCCCCCGGGGGACGGTGAGCTCGTGCAGCGCCGCCCGCAGCCGTCGCTTGGCGCGGTTGCGCACGACGGCGGTTCCAACCCTGCGCCCGGCGACGACCGCCACCCGGCCGGGGGCGTCGTCCTCGCGCCGGCGCAGGTGCACCGCCATCGCAGGGCCGTGAACGACGGTCCGGGCCGCGAAGACGGCCCGGATGTCTCCGGCGAGGTGCAGACGGCGCAGCGGCATCGGTTGGGGACCTTCGGTGGTGCGGCGGCCGCCGCAGCACCCACGATAGGACGCGCCCTCGGCCGGCGCAGAGGGCCGGTCGACAGCGCTCAGGCGGTCAGCTTCTGGCGGCCCTTGGCGCGCCGGCGCTTGACGATGGCCTGCCCCGCGCGCGTCCGCATCCGGGAGGTGAAGCCGTGCTTGCGCTTGCGGCGCCGGGTATTCGGTTGGAAGGTGCGCTTCATCGTCAGCGTCCAGTGGTCTGGCAGACAAACATCAGCGGGGACTGCCCGCCGAGCCACTCCGAGCGGACAAGGTGCGAAGGCGTCGTCGTCCCGGGGGCGTCGCGACTGGACAGTGTAGGGACCACCGCTCATCGGTGTCAAAGACCGTCTCGGGGCCCCGGGAGGTCGTCCACACCGGCGCCGGGCGACACCTTGCGGCCCGATTTTCAACGGACCTATACTCGCCGACGTTCTGCAGACGGGAGGTGCACCACGCCTCCCAGGGCCGGTCTTCGCAAGGGACCGGGACTGGGCCCCGCCGCTGGGTGAGAGCCTCGCGGCGGTGGGTTCGGGCCGACGCAGGGGTGAGCGCGAGAGCCGCATTTCACGCCCCGATGGCCTGGGACCGTGTCCGGCCGACCGCCTTCTGTACTGGGGAGGCGGTTTCCGTTGCATGCGCACCGCTTCCCCGGTGTCGGTGTCGTCCCCCGCCGGGGGGCGACCGCATCCCGGTGTCCCTCGGCGCTGCCTCGCCTCTTTCCACAATTGTGGAAGGCGTTGTGGACAACGCCTCCGCCAACCGACGCCATCGGCTCGTGTTCCGACCCGCGTGGCGCACGAGAAGGAGCACCGGTGCCACATCCCGCGGTTGTGGATCTCGACGACCTCTGGAGCCGCTCGCTGAGCGACCTGCGCGTGGCGATGACCGGAGCCGCGTCCAAGACCTGGCTCGACGAGACCCGTCCCGTCGGCTTCAGCGACGACACGGTCGTCCTGGCCGCTCCCAACGGCTTTGCGCGCGAGCAGTTGGACCTGCGCTACGGGCCAGCGCTGCGCTCAGCGCTCACCCGCGCCGCCGGGCGAGCGCTCAACGTCGTGGTCACCGTCCGCCTGGACCCGCTGCCCGACCGCGCCGCGCCGATCGATCTGGAGGACATCGACGACACGGCCGACATGGGCGCCGCCCTGCGTGCCCGGCCGCCGTGGGCTCCGGAGCCGTTCCTGCGTCCGTCCGGTGACCGCTCGGCGATGTTGAACGAGAAGTACACCTTCGATCGCTTCGTCATCGGCGCGAGCAACCGCTTCGCCCACGCCGCGGCCTACGCGGTCGCCGAGCAACCGGCCAAGGCCTACAACCCACTGTTCATCTACGGCCAAGCGGGACTGGGCAAGACGCATCTGCTCCAGGCGGTCGGGCACTACACCACGAGCATGTACCGGGACGTCACGGTGCGCTATGTCACGTCGGAGCAGTTCACCAACGAGTTCATCGACGGGATCTCCAACAAGCGTCAGGGCTCATTCCAGCGCCGCTACCGCGACGTCGACGTCCTGCTCATCGACGACATCCAGTTCCTGGCCACGCGTGAGCGAACGCAGGAGGAGTTCTTCCACACGTTCAATGCCCTGCATACGGCGCAGAAGCAGATCGTCATCTCGTCGGACCGCCCGCCCAAGCAGATCGGGCAGCTCGAGGACCGGCTGCGCACGCGCTTCGAGTGGGGCCTGATCACCGACATCCAGCCGCCGGACCTCGAGACGCGCCTGGCGATCCTGCGCAAGAAGTCCGCGCAGGAGCGCCTTCCGGTCCCCGACGACGTGCTCGAGTTGATCGCCTCGCGGATCCAGTCGAACATCCGTGAGCTCGAGGGCGCGCTGATCCGGGTGACCGCGGCCGGCAGCCTGCAGCAGACCGAGATCACCATGAACATGGCGCAGGTCGTGCTCAAGGACCTGTTCCCCGACGGCGGCAACTCCGACATCTCGGTGAGTCTGATCATGACCGAGACCGCGACCTACTTCGAGCTGACGCTGGACGACCTGTGCTCGCCCAACCGCACGCGCCAGCTGGTGACGGCGCGCCAGATCGCGATGTACCTCACCCGTGAGCTGACCGATCTGAGCCTGCCCAAGATCGGTCAGGCGTTCGGCGGCCGCGACCACACGACCGTCATGCACGCCAACACCAAGATCGGCGGGCTCATGACCGAGCGCAAGGTGATCTACGAGCAGGTGCAGGAACTGACCGGCCGCATCAAGAGAAACGCTCGGCAGGGCTCGTGACATCGCGCGCCGCTGTGGACATCCGGGGGACACGCGGGGGGTACCGGCGGGACAACGCGCCGAGACCGCACAGTCGCAGCGCTGTCATTCGCATCGAGGTGGACAACCAGCGCTGCGCCCACACGCCGTCCCCCGTCTCGTCCCCCGGACGTGCACAACAGCGAACGGCCCGTGACCTGCGACGACAGCGCTTCTCCACAGGCTCCCGCGCCCCCGACGTTGACGATGGTCTGAAGTTGAGCAACCCCTGTCACACTTCGCCGGCAGGTTCAGTGGTGGACAACGCCGACGCCAGTCCGACACGGAGGACGTCATGAAGTTCCGGGCCGAACGCGGAGAGTTCGCCGACGCCGCCTCGTGGGCGCTGCGCACCGTCGGGGCCAGGGCGACGCTGCCGGCGCTGGCGGGGGTCCGCCTGGAGGTCAGCGGCGACCGTCTGGTGCTGTCCTCGACCGACCTGGAGGTCGCCAGCGAGCTGTCGATCCCGGTGCAGGCCGACCGTGACGGTGTCGCGCTGGTTCCCGGCCGCCTGCTGGGTGACGTCGTCCGCACGCTGCCCAACGCCGCCGTGTCGGCCGACGCGGACGCCGACCGCCTGAACCTGGAGTGCGGCCGGGCGAAGTTCTCGCTGCGCCTCATCCCGGAGGTCGGCGACTTCCCGCCGGTGGCCACCCCCGGGCCCGACTCGGCGCTGGCGGTGCTCAAGGCCGAGGAGTTCGCCCGCACCGTCTCGCAGGTGGCCCGGGCCGCCAGCAGCGACGACGCCCGGCTGCAGTTGACGGGCGTCCAGCTGGAGGCGACGACCGGCACGCTGACCGCGGCGGCGACCGACTCCTACCGGCTGGCGGTGCGGACGGTCCCGTGGGACCAGGGCACCGAGCAGACCGTCCTCGTGCCGCGCCGGTCGCTGGCGGAGGCCCAGCGCTCCGCCGAGCAGCTGGGCGGCGAGGTGCGGCTGCACCTCGAGCCGGGGAGGGTGATCTTCGAGTTCGGCGACCGGCGGCTGACCAGCCAGCTGCTGGAGGGCAAGTTCCCCGACTACCGTCAGCTCCTGCCCACCGGCTACGAGCGGCGGCTGACCGTCGACCGCGCCGAGCTGCTCGAGGTCGTCAAGCGCGTCGCGGTCGTCGGTGAGGCCAACACCCGGGTCGTCGCCAACCCGGTCACGCTGCACCTGACGAGCGACACGGTACGCGTCACCGCCGGCAGCGGTGAGGTGGGCCAGGCCGAGGAGTCCCTGCCCGGGACGCTGGAGGGCGAGCCGCTGCAGATCGCGTTCAACCCCCGCTACCTCGGCGACGGCCTGGACGCCGCCGGCAGCGAGCGGGTGGTCCTGGAGTTTCGCGACGAGCTCAAGCCGGCGGTCCTGCGCCCCGCGGCGGCCGACGACACAGACGGCGGCGAGGAGGGCGCGCGCGCCGACTACCTGTACCTGCTCATGCCCGTGCGGGTGTAGTGGACGGGTCGGCGGGTGCCCGTGCGGGTGCGGTGGGCCGGCCGCCGGCTGCCCGTGCGGATGTGGTGGGTCCCCCGGCGGGCGGGTCGGCGCGTGCCCGCGGACATGTGGTGGGCGCGCCGGTGGACAGCCGGCCATGCGCCCCGCCGTGCCTGCGCCGCTGACCGGTGCACCTGGAGCGCGTGGAGCTCACCGACTTCCGCAACTACGCGACCGCCCGGCTCGCCTTGGGTCCGGGCCCGCGGGTCCTGATCGGCGCGAACGCGCAGGGCAAGACCAACCTGCTCGAGGCCATCCACTACCTGTCGGTCGGGGTCAGCCACCGCGTGTCCAGCGACGGTCCCCTGGTCCGTACCGGCGCCGAGGCCGCGGTGATCCGGGCGGTCGTCCGCCTGGACGCCGGTCGTGTCAGCGCTGCCGGCGCCGGCACGCCGGCAGGCGCCGCCGCGGACGCCGGTCCGGTCGCCGCCGGGGCCGGCTCGACGGCCACACGCTCGGCAGCCGCGCACGCGACGGACGACTCCGCCGCCGGCTGCGGGGCAGCGACCCTGGGCGCGGCCCGGACCGTCCCTCCCGCCGTCATGGAGGGCCGGGCACTGACCGTCGAGCTCGAGCTGCGACCCGCAGGCCGCAACCGCGCCCGCCTCAACGGGCAGCCCCAGCCGCGTCCCCGTGACGTCATCGGCCAGGTGCGCAGCGTGCTGTTCGCGCCCGAGGACCTGGCCTTGGTCAAGGGTGACCCCGCCGACCGCCGGCGGTTCCTCGACGAGCTGCTGTCGCAACGCCGGCGCGCCTACCTCGCCGGCCGCCAGGAGTACGAGCGGATCCTGCGCCAGCGCAACACCCTGCTGCGCGCCGGCCGCGCGGTCGGCCGCCTGGACGCCACCCTTCCCACCTGGACCGAGGCCCTGGTCGCCGCCGCGGCGCCGCTGCTCGCCGCCCGCATCGCGGTGGTCCACGCGCTCGTGGGGCCCGCCGACGACGCCTACCGCGACCTCGTGGCCGAGTCCCCCCAGCGGGAGGCCGGCGGGCGGCTGGGCCTGACCTACGAGCTGTCGACCGGCCGGCGTGTCGCCGCCGATCGCGGCGCCGGCATCCCCGACCCGGCTGCGCTCGCCGCGGAGCTGCGCGAGGGTCTCGCGGCCGTCGCCCGGGCCGAGCAGGAGCGGGGGATGACCCTGGCCGGACCTCACCGCGACGAGGTCGTGTTCTCGCTCAACGGCCTGCCCGCCAAGGGCTACGCCAGCCACGGCGAGACGTGGTCGTTGGCGCTCGCGTTGCGGCTGGCCAGCCGCGAGATCCTCCACGACGTGGGCGAGGAGCCGGTCGTGCTGCTCGACGACGTGTTCGCCGAGCTCGACGAACGCCGGCGGGCACGCCTGGCGGCCCGCTGCGAGGGGTTCGAGCAGGTGCTGGTCACCGCCGCCGTCGACGCCGACGTTCCCCTCGGGGGCCCTCGCCACCTCGTGCGCGCCGGGAGCGTGACGACCGGGCCGTCGGGCGCGCGCGACGTCGAGGGAGCGGGTGGATGATCCGCCGGGAGGACGGCGAGTCACCCGAGGCGGCGGCGGCCGGAGCCGACCCCGTCCCAGTGGCGGACCTGCTCGACGGCGTGAGCGGGCGCCGCGGCTGGGCCGCGCGGCTGCACGGCGCGCGGATCCACTCGCAGTGGTCGGCGATCGCGGGTGAGCAGCTGGCTCGCCACGTGGAGCCGGTCCGACTCGTGGGCGGGGTACTCGTCGTCCGCGCCACGTCGTCGGCCTGGGCGACGCAGGTCGGGTACCTGTCGGGCGAGCTCGCGGCCCGCGCGAACGCTGTCCTCGGCGAGGGCGAGGTGACCCGTGTGACGGTCACCGTGGCCGGGCCGGAGCAGCGGCGTGGAAAGGGCATCTGAGCAGGGGAAACGCCTTGTGGACGCGTCTAGGTGGGCCGCGTGCGCCTGTGGTAGCGTGGGCACTCCGGAAGGCCTCCTGCGTTGTGGCGGCCTTTGAAAGCGCGCACGGCCCCTGACCCCCGCCAGGCTCATCCCTGTGTCGCCTGGAGCCCTGGAGCAGACGAGGCAGCGAGTGGAGCAACCGCACGAGTACGGCGCCAAGGACATCACCGTCCTGGAGGGGCTCGAGGCCGTCCGCAAGCGCCCCGGGATGTACATCGGCTCGACCGGGCCGCGCGGGCTGCACCACCTCGTCTACGAGGTCGTCGACAACTCCGTGGACGAGGCCATGGCCGGGCGGTGCAGCCGCATCGACGTCCGCCTCCTCGCCGACGGCGGCGTCTCGGTGAGCGACGACGGCCGCGGCATCCCCGTGGAAGCCCACCCCACGCTGGGCAAGTCCGCGCTCGAGGTCGTGCTCACCGTGCTGCACGCCGGCGGCAAGTTCGACAACAAGTCCTACGCCGTCTCGGGCGGTCTGCACGGCGTCGGTGTGTCGGTCGTCAACGCGCTGTCGTCGCGGTTGGTCGCCGAGGTCCGCCGGGCCGGGCACATCCACCGGCAGACGTTCCGCCGCGGCGTGCCCGACGGTCCCGTCGAGGTGGTGGGCGACGCCCCGCTCGACCCGGCGCGTGAGGGTGGGCACGACACCGGCACGACGATCACCTTCTGGGCCGACGCGGCCGTCTTCGAGACCATCGACTACACCTGGGAGACGCTCGTCACCCGGTTCCGCGAGACGGCGTTCCTCAGCGCGGGGCTGCGCATCAGCATCACCGACGAGCGCCGCCCGGACCCCGAGACCGGCCAGCCGCACACCGAGTCGTTCCACTACCCGGGCGGGCTGCGCGACTTCGTGACTCACCTCAACGCCGCGAAGGAGCCCCTGCACCCGGGGATCCTTCACTTCACCGCCTCCGAGGAGGACAGCGACGGCCCCCATGAGCTCGAGATCGCGCTGCAGTGGAACGCGGGCTACCACGAGTCGATCCACACCTTCGCCAACACCATCAACACCCACGAGGGCGGCACCCACGAGGAGGGCTTCAAGAAGGCGCTGACGGCCGTGGTCAACCGCTACGCGCGCGACCTGGGCCTGTTCAGGCCCAGCGGCAAGGAGAAGGACCTTACGCTGACGGGGGAGGACATCCGCGAGGGCCTCACCGCGATCGTGTCGGTCAAGCTCGCCGACCCGCAGTTCGAGGGTCAGACCAAGACCAAGCTGGGCAACACCCCGATCCGCAGCTTCGTGGAGCGCACCTGCAACGAGCAGCTGCGAACCTGGTTCAACGAGCACCCCGCCGAGGTCCGGGTGGTCGTCTCCAAGGCGCTGCAGGGCGCTCGTGCCCGGCTGGCCGCCCGCGCCGCCCGTGAGCTCACCCGCCGCAAGGGCCTGCTGGACTCGACGTCGCTGCCGGGCAAGCTCGCCGACTGCCAGTCGAACAACCCCGTCGAGTGCGAGATCTTCATCGTCGAGGGGGACTCTGCGGGTGGCTCGTCGAAGATGGCGCGGCAGCGCGCCACCCAGGCGGTGCTACCGATCCGCGGAAAGATCCTCAACGTCGAGAAGGCGCGCCTGGGCAAGATCCTGGAGAACAAGGAGATCCAGGCGCTGATCACCGCGATCGGCACCGGGATCGGCGACGACTTCGACGTCACCAAGGCGCGCTACCACAAGATCGTCATGCTCATGGACGCCGACGTCGATGGAGCGCACATCCGCACTCTCGTGCTGACCTTTCTGTTCCGCCACATGCGCGAGCTCATCGACGCGGGCTACGTCTACATCGCGCAGCCGCCGCTGTACCAGATCGAGCCCGCGGGTGCCAAGGGCAAGGACAAGATTCGTTACGCCTTCTCCGACCGCGAGCGCGACCGCATCCTGTCAGACCTCGACGGCGACGCGACGGGCAGCAGGCGGCCGCGCATCAACCGCTTCAAAGGCCTGGGGGAGATGGACGCCGAGCAGCTGGCGGTCACGACGATGGAGCCGGCCGGGCGCACCCTGCTGCAGGTGTCGATGGAGGACGCCGCGGCGGCCGACCTCATGTTCACCACGCTCATGGGCGACGACGTCGAGGCACGCCGCGACTTCATCGTCCGCAACGCCCGTGACGTGCGGTTCCTGGACGTCTAGGTGACCGACGTCGCGGCGCCCGCCGCGCCGGCGGAGGGGGCCTGGCGCCGGCGCCTGGCCGCGGCCGTCGTGGCGCTCGTGGCCCTCGTCGCGCCGGCCGCGTGCTCGCCGACGTCGCCGGTCACGTCTGCGTCGGAGGCCGGGGGGCTGAGCCGGGCGGGGATGGCCGGGGCGCAAGCCACGCAGCCGGCCGACCGCGTCGACCTGACGCTGTACTTCCGCAGCGGCGGCGGAGCCGGCGCGCACCTGCTGCCCGTGGTCCGCGAGGTGGCGGTGTCCGACGACCTGCCGCGCACGGCGCTGGAACTGCTGCTCGCAGGCCCGCGACCTGAGGACGGGGCGGGGCTCGTGGCGCCACTGCCGACCTCCACCCGGCTGCTCGCCTTCCGCATGGCGGGCGACGCGGCGTACGTGGACCTGTCCGGCGCGGTCGTCGACGACGCGGCGAGCGTCGCCAGCCGTCCCGTGCACGAGGCGCTGGCGCTGGCGGCGCTGGCCGACACGCTCACCGAGTTCCCCACCGTCCAGCGCGTCCACGTCACCGTCGACGGACGCTCGAGCGGCCGCTTCTGGGGGGCCTGGGGGCTGCCGCGCTGGTTGCTGCGCGACGACAGCGTCATCGGCCCGCCGGCCGACGGGCGGGCGGTTCCCGACATCGCCAGCTTCTCGCACCGGCCCCAGCGCATCGGCGCCGACGTCGCCGCGCCGGCCGTGCGTGTCCGTGGCGTCAGCGCCCGAGTGCACACCGGCTACCTGCGGGTGTCGGTGGAGCTGGCCGGGGCGGGTGACGCGGCGGGCGCCGTCCCGTCGAGCCGGGCGCGTCGCAGGGGCCGGGCCGTCGAGCTCCTCGTCGACCGCGCCGTCGCTGCGACCCTGCCCAGCGACGGGGTGCTGCCTGTCGCCGACCCGACATTCGACGCCGTGCAGGTCGAGCCGGGGCTCCTCCCCGGAACGGTCCGCGTCGTCGTCCGCTCACGGGAGCGCACCGCCTTCTTCCTGCACACGATCCCCAACCCGACCCGCGTCGTGCTCGACGTGCGTACGAGCCGGTGACGCGCCGCTTCTCGCGCCCCGCGACGCCCCCGACCGCAAAGGACCCGCCATGACCGACGAGGCGCTGCCGGCCGCTCCACCGCCGCCCGGCTCCGGCGACGGCACGACGGCCACCGCCGGCGACGGCGGCGACGGGCTCGGCCGCATCGAGCCCGTGGAGATCGAGGACGAGATGCAGCGCTCGTACCTCGACTACGCGATGAGCGTGATCGTGGGGCGCGCCCTGCCCTCGGTGCAAGACGGGCTCAAGCCCGTCCACCGGCGGATTCTGTACTCGATGTTCGAGGGCGGGATGCGTGCCGGCACGCAGCACCGCAAGGCGGCCGCCGCGGTCGGCGACGTGATGAAGAAGTACCACCCGCACGGCGACACGGCGATCTACGACGCGCTTGTCCGCATGGGTCAGACGTGGGCGATCCGCTACCCGCTCATTGACGGGCACGGCAACTTCGGCTCGGTCGACGGCGATCCCGCCGCGGCCATGCGCTACACCGAGGCACGCCTGTCGCCGCTGGCCATGGAGCTGCTGCGCGACATCGACGAGGACACCGTCGACTTCCAGGACAACTACGACGGCCAGGAGCAAGAGCCGCTCGTCCTGCCGTCGCGCTTTCCGAACCTCCTGGTCAACGGCAGCTCCGGCATCGCCGTTGGCATGGCCACGAACATCCCGCCGCACAACCTCGTCGAGATGACCGACGCGGTGATCGCCGCGATCGCCGACCCCGGCATCGACCTCGACGAGCTGCAGCGGATCGTGCCCGGCCCCGACTTCCCCACCGGGGCCCTGATCATGGGCACGGCGGGGATCCGCGACGCCTACGCGACCGGTCGCGGCTCGATCCGGATGCGGGCGGTCACCGAGGTCGAGGAGGACGGCAGGGGCGGCGAGCGCATCGTGGTCACCGAGCTGCCCTACCAGGTCAACAAGGCCAACCTCGCCGTGAAGATCGCCGATCTGGTGCGCGACCGGCAGATCACCGGCATCCGCGACCTGCGTGACGAGTCCAACCGCCAGGGGACCCGGCTGGTCATCGAGCTCAAGCGCGACGCCAACGCCCAGGTGGTGCTCAACCAGCTCTACAAGATGACCCAGCTGCAGGACACCTTCGGCGTCATCAACCTCGCGCTCGTCGACGGCGTCCCCCGCACGATGCCGCTGCGCGACACGATCCTGGCCTACGTCCGCCACCAGGTCGAGATGATCGCCCGGCGCGCGTCCTACCGGCTGCGCAAGGCCCAGGAGCGGCGCACGTCCTGGAGGGCCTGATCGTCGCCCTGGACAACGTCGACGACGTCATCGCGCTCATCCGCGGCGCCGCGTCGGCCGAGGCGGCGCTCGGCGAGCTGCGCGCGCGCTTCGCGCTGTCCGAGGTCCAGGCCCGCGCGATCCTCGACATGCAGCTGCGCCGCCTGGCGGCCCTGGAACGCCAGCGCATCCTCGACGAACACGCCGAGCTGCAGGCGATCATCGGCGACCTGACCGACATCCTGGCCGACCCGGACAGGGTGCGGGGATCATCGTCGCCGAGCTCACCGAGCTGCGCGACAAGTTCGGCGACGCCCGGCGCACGCGCATCGTCCCCGGCGGCGGGGACCTCGACACCGAGGACCTCATCGCCGAGGAGGACGTCGTCGTCACGCTCACCCGCGCCGGCTACGTCAAGCGGGTCAAGGTCAGCGAGTACCGCACCCAGAAGCGTGGCGGACGGGGTGTGTCGGGGACGTCGCTGAAAGAGGACGACATCGTCCGCGACCTGTTCATCACGACCACCCACCACTGGTTGCTGTTTTTCACCAACCAGGGGCGGGTGTACCGGGTCAAGGCCTGGCAGATCCCGGAGAAGAGCCGCACGGCGCGTGGCACCTACGTCGCCAACGTCGAGGGGCTGACCCTGCAGCCGCGGGAGACCATCGCCGCGGTCGTCGATCTCAAGGACTTCGGTTCGGAGCCGTCGGCGCCCCGCCACCTGCTGTTCGCCACGCGCCACGGCATGGTCAAGCGCACCCGGCTGGAGGAGTTCGACAGCCCCCGCAGCGTCCTCATCGCAATCAACCTGCGCGACGACGACGAGTTGATCGGCGTGCAGGTCACCTCCGGCCGTGACGAGGTGATCCTCGTGTCGCGCAAGGCGATGTCGATCCGATTCCATGAGCGCGACGCGCGTGCCATGGGCCGCGACACGTCCGGGGTGCGCGGCATGGCCCTGGACTCCGACGACGAGGTGCTGTCGATGACCCGCGCCGTCCCCGACGGCCAGCTCCTCGTCGTGACCGAGGAGGGCTACGGCAAGCGCACGCCGCTGGAGCGCTATCCCGTGCAGCGCCGCGGCGGCAAGGGGGTGCGCACCGCGACGCTCGTCGAGTCCCGCGGCGGGCTCGTCGGCGCGATCGTCGCGGCCTACGAGCAGGAGGTGTTCATCGTCACCGACATCGGCACGATCATCCGGATGGACGGCAAGGACATCCGGCCGACGGGCCGCGCCACCCAGGGGGTGCGCGTGATGAAGCCGTCGCAGGGCGCGAAGGTGGCCTCGATCGCACCGGTCATGGAGGGCGAGGAGCTCGCGGGCGAGGTGTGAGCCGCGCCCGGCCGACCGGCCTCCTCGGCGCAGCGCGGGGACGGCATACACTCCCGCCACGATGAGCACCAGCCAGCGCGACCACCCCGGGGAAACCCGCGAGGAACCGGCGCGCCCCCCGAGCCGGCTGGTGCCCGCACCGGCTCCGGCCCGGCGCAAGGTGACGGTCCGCCGGGTCAGCGCCTGGTCGGTGCTCAAGCTCAGCCTGGTCTTCTACTTCTGCCTGCTCCTGGTCGTGATGGTCGGGCTCATGGTGTTGTGGTCGTTGGTGGTCCGGCTGGGGCTGGTGCAGGCGCTGACCGACCTGGCCATCGAGTACGGCGCGGCCGTCAGCATCAACGGCGGCAACCTCGCCCGGGTCATCTTCCTGTTCGGCCTGGTCAACGTCGTGCTGTGGAGCGGGATCAACGTGTTCCTGGCGTTTCTGTACAACCTCATCGCCGACCTCGTCGGCGGCCTCCGGCTCACGCTGGCCGAGGATGTCGAGGCCCGCTAGACTCCCCCACCTGCGAGGGCCATTAGCTCAGGCGGTTAGAGCGCACCCCTGATAAGGGTGAGGTCCGAGGTTCAAGTCCTCGATGGCCCACGTCATCCCCCCAAGCCAGGAAGCCGTCATGCGCAAGCTCGCGATCGTCGCCGCGCTCGCCGGTCTTGTCACGGCCGTGGTGCGCAAGCAGCGCGAGCGCGAGCTCGACGAGGCCATCTGGGAAGAGCCCTACGACGTCTAGCGCGCCCGCCGAGTCCCACGGCCCGGGCCCTTAGCTCAATGGGCAGAGCGCCGCCTTTGCAAGGCGGAGGTCACCGGTTCGATTCCGGTAGGGTCCACCGAACCGACAAGGGTGCGAACCGTGTCTTCTCCACCGGTGAAAGGCACCCGGAACGTGGGGATGACACGGTCGCGGCCGTCGACACGGATCTCGTGAACCAGGGCTTGTAGCAGGGGTCTTGCGTAGGGGCGCCCCGCTACACCTTTGAGGGCTCTACGCCACCAAGCGTGGACGGGCTCGAAGACGCGTAGTGGGTTGATCTTGCCAGTCGACGCCGCAGTGAAGCAGTAGGCGAAGTCGGTAGTTGTCGAAGTTGCGGAAGCCGTGGCCGACGCGCTTGATCTTCTTGATCA
>JAUJMQ010000011.1:57327-60362 GCA_030446775.1 Egibacteraceae bacterium | reverse complement strand
GGCTGCTCTCCTTGACACGGGAAGGAGGGTTCAACCGAGGAGACGGGCAGCCGTGAGCACCACGAACCGGGCGAGGCCTGCCGAGGCTGCGACTGCGACAACGAGCGCGTACGGCATCACCGCAGGATCGTCCGGGCCGCTACCCACGACGCTGTAGAGCGCAAGGAAGCTCGCCACAGACATCACTGCCTGCAACGACGCAGTCGCCAGCGCCCCAGACACTCGATCGGACCGCAATGCGACCCAGCAGCCACCCGGGCCCCCGAGCAGCAGGACAATGCCCAGGTAAGGAACCAACAAGACGCCGCCGAGCTCCATGACGCCGTCCTGATCGAGGGTCAGCACGACGACCGGCGACACGCCGGTCGCGGTCGCAACCACGAGCGATCCGAGGACCCCGGTTACCAAGACTCCAAGCGTGGCTCCCACTACGGCCGGGGCATAGCCGTGCGTTGAGCGACCGAGCATTTCTATCCTTCTCCACGGGGAGCGACTCGATGCCACCATGAGCCCGATCGGGGAGCTCATCGTGGCCGAGGGGGTCCGCGTCCCCAGCTGGACCACCATCGACGGATCACGAGCGACCGTGACCTGACGGCGGCCGATCTCGCCCAGCTGCCCCCTACTTACGCGGTCGCCGACGCGCAGAGGCTCACAGTATCGGCTACTCCCGAACCCTTGTGTGTGCCTGCGGTTGCCAGCGATCGCTGAAGAACTCTTGCCGTGTCGACTCACGGTCGGCTGGAACTCGTGCGGCGCCTCAGGCATGGTTCCGCATTCCCGTGACCGCCTGGCTCATCGACACTCCTGCCATCGAGGAGCATGCCGAGGGACGTGCAGGCTCAGCTGAGTGATCGCGGCCAGCATCGTGGGCCGTCGGTTCCCGACCTGCTCATCGCAGCCCCCGCCGAGCTCGCCGATCTCACCGTTCTGCACGACAGGGGCTTCGGCCTCATCGCCGAGATCACGGGCCAGCCAGTCGAGCGGCTGGCTGCCGGCCGAGGCGCCCACCTCGGCCCGGCACTTCTGCTCCGCGCCTTGCCATTGGGGTTCGTCGACGCCCACCCGCGACTGTGAACCGTCCCGAGATCGCAGCACAAACCGGCCCGCCCGGGGGACCGTCGATCGAGCGTGCCCGCGGATTGCCGGATGGACTGTCAGCCGGGCCCGCGGCTGGAGCGCATCGCGCGCAGCTGGGTGAGCGCCGGGTCGCTGCGGAGCCGGGCGTACTCGGCCGAGTCGATGGCGTGCAGGGTGATGCGGCCCTCGGCGTCGTAGTGCAGACCCCAGCCGAACGTCTTCGGCAGTGGGGAGGCGCGCAGGCAGGCACGGGGCTGTGCGAAGTACTCCTGGCGCAGGCGCTCGAGCTCGTGGTCGCTCAGGTCCTCCCGGCCGCGGACGCCCGCGCTGGAGGCCAGTAGGACGTCCTCCTGCGTCCAGCGGCCGGGGAAGCCGGCGAGCATGGCGTACTGGGTGCTGGCCACCGTTGGCCCGCCGGCTCGCTGCGGTGGTATCTCCCCGCTGTTCGCCGGGCAGTCCTCGGCGACGGCGATGAAGGTGTCCGTGTAGCCCACGACTCATCCTGTCGGAGGTCAGGCGTTCTGATCGGGCGTCGGTGTCAGGACCACACCGTCGCGTCGCAGCACGCGGTTCAGTCGAATCGCGGCTCGAAGGCGTACCGGGTCGGCTCCCCGACGGGGCCGGTGTAGACGACGGTCCCGACGCCGGAGATCCCCGACAGGTCGCCGGTGCCGGAGCCCGGAACGACCGTGACGTCGGAGTGCAGCCCCTCGGCGTCGAACCGCCCGGCGTGCTGCAGCACGAAGGTGCCTGTGCGCCCTGCCACGGTCCCCGTGATGTGAGTCAGCCCCACGAAGCGGGCCGTCCCGTCCGCCGCGTAGCTCATCAGCCACCGGTCGGCAACCGCGCCCTCGATCTCCCCTGTGATCGTCGCCGTGTCGCTCGCGACCGTCATCTTGGGCGCGGCGACGTCCGCCGCGGGCTGCCCGTCCCAGGTCGTCTCCTGCCACTCGAGCGTCGTCATCGTGCCGCTGCCCATCGCCTGCTCCTTTCGCTTCTTGCCCGACCACGGTCATCGGTGCCGTCCCGGCAGACTGGCTGAACCGGCCGCGGGACGCTTGGACGAACGCGACGATCCGGAGGAGGACGAGGATGGCGGCGACGCGGACGACGTCGATGCGCGGAGTGCTGCATCCGCGGGTCAGCCGACAGCACTACTCCCTGACCCGGTTCCTGCCCGGGGCCGGTCTCGGTCACCTCGTGCAACACCTGTGGGTCGTCGAGTGGGACCTGCCGGAGCCGTTCACCGCGCACGTTCTGCCGCACCCCAACGTCAACCTGTGCGTCATGGCCGGCCAGACGAGGATCTCCGGGACCGGCCGGAGGGTGTTCACCCAGCGGCTCGAGGGCGCCGGCCGGGTGGTGGGCGTCACCTTCCGCCCAGGCGCGTTCCGTCTGCTGCACGATGCGCCGGCGCGCTCCCTGACCGACCGCGAGCTGCCGATCACGGCGGTCTACGACGTGGACGTCGCGGCGCTGGAGCAGACGGTGCTGCCTGTCGACGTGCCGACGGCGCTGCACGTAGTGGAGGCGCTGGTGCGTACTCGCGTCCCCCTGCCCGACGCGCAGGCCGCGCTGGCCGGCGACATCGTCGACACGGTGGTCGCCGACCGGTCGCTGGGCCGCGTCGAGCAGGTCGCCGCCCACTTCGACCTACCGGTGTGGCGGCTGCAGCGGCTGTTCGCCGAGCACGTCGGGGTCACTCCCAAGTGGGTGCTGATGCGGGCACGGCTGCACGACGCCACCGACGCGGTCGCGGACGGGCTGCAGCCCGACTGGGCGCGCCTGGCCGCCGAGCTCGGCTACTGCGACCAGCCGCATCTCATCCGCGCCTTCAAGGCCGCGATCGGGATGACTCCGGCGGAGTACGTCCGGCGATCCGTCGACGGCTCCTGACATGACCGTCCCAGGTGACGGGCCACGTGCAGGGGACGCTCAGAACTCCACCGAGTCCC
>JAUJMQ010000011.1:0-57227 GCA_030446775.1 Egibacteraceae bacterium | reverse complement strand
GGGAGCGTCGAGAACGCCGTGGCATTGGCCGCGGTGTGAAGGCGTGCGTCCCAGGTGGCGACGATCACGTCCTGCGGCGGGAAGACCAGGGCGCTGGCGAGGTGGACCGCATCGAACCCACTGAGCGCGTGGGCCTCGGCCAGGTCGCCGGACCGATGCCCGAGTTCGACCGTCACCTCGACGATGCGCAGCGCATCCCAGTAGGCGGTCCACGCAGACTTGGCGTCGGCGAGCTGCTGGTCGCTGAGCCGGTGGGCGCGCCACGATGCGGCGAGCGCGGCTCGCACCTCCGCGTGGGCGACCCGGCTCGACAGGACCGCGTCGGCTCCATCCCAGAGTTCAGCCACATCCCCGCTGCCGGGTTCATCGACGAGGAGCTTCACCAGGGCGCTGGAGTCGAAGTAGGCGATCACCCGCGTCGCGTCTCGCGCTCAACGACGATCGCTTCGGACACGTTGCCCACCCCCCGGATCCGGTTCGCATCCCGCGCGTGGGGCCGTGGCCGTCGCGGACGGCTCACCCGTCCCTCCGCTACCAGGCGTTCGAGCGCCCCGGACGTATCGATCCCGGTCAGGCGGGCGACGGGTTCCCCGCGATCGGTGATGACGACCTCGTCGCCTCCCTGCGCTCGGGCGAGCCACTCCTTGAGCTCCTGTCGCAGTTGCGCGATCCCCACCTCAGCCACGACCAACCCCTGTACATGATGTGCCTGCATCTAGTGTACATAGGCCACGCGTTCGGCGGATCGGAGTCCACTACCGCACGCGGACGCCGGGGCGGCGCCGGTGGCGGCTAGGGCTGCTCGTCGCTCAGCAGCCGGCCGCAGCGACCAGGGTGCGACAGGCTGCGGCAAGCCTGGACGCCGGCAGCGCCGTCACCCGGCGCCTGAAGGCCCCACGCGGAAGGGTGTGGATGTTGTCGAAGTTCGCGACGCAGTCACTAGGTAGACCGTCCTCGGCCGCAGTCAGCTCGAGCTCGGACACAAGCCCTCGCCGTGTCCGAGTGAGCGCCACGACCACGACAGCACCAATGTGAGCGGCGACCGGGTCACGGGTGAGGACAAGAACTGGGCGGTCCCCGCTGGGTGTGGCAGCGAACCAGACCTCACCGCGGCGCATCGCGCCAGTCGGACCAGTCCTCCGCCGGACCCCAGTCAGCGACCTCGGCGAAGGAGCGTTCGGCTTCATCCAGTGGACGCTCCTGCCACACCTGCGCGTCGTTCTCGCTGGCGAGCCGGAGCAGATGACGCCGAAGGGCGTCGCGCAGGAACTCCGAACGGTCAAGTCCGAGGCGTGCGGCCCACGCCCGTACCTTCTCGGCCTCGGCGTCGTCAACGCGGAAGCTCAACATCGTCATACGCAGACCGTACCACGTATGACACGCGCCGACCCACTTGAGTGCCCCGAGTAGCGTCACGCGGGATCGTTCGGCGCCGTGGTTTCGAAACCTGGGCTGCGGTTGGCGGTGCGGCGGATGGTGGCCTCGCCGGTCCGCCGCGCGGGTCGGCGAGATCAGGGGGTCCGGGTCACCGCCCGGCCTGCGCTCGGGATCGGGGCAGCCCGCCGCCGCGGGTCGCCCGGCCCGCCACCGGCCCGCCACTGGGGTCGGGCGGCCCGCCGGCCCCGCGGGCGCGGGCCTTGGCGGCGAACAGCGCGTCGGTGGCGGCGTCGCGGGGGGCGGCGGCTCGGCTGGCGCCGGCGCGGCGGCCGGGCAGTCCCCGCAGCCAGGCGAGCACCCGGGCGGCGTCGGCGCGCTCGAGCCGCAACCGGCGCAGGCCCACGTCGATCGTTGCGAGCACGAGCGCGAGCAGCGCCAGCCACGGCCACAGCTGCCGCGCCTCGGCGCCGGGGGCCAGGCCCTCGGGGTCGAACGCCGAGGCCGGGTCGGGATCCAGCACGCCGCCAGTCGCGGCCACCGTGGCGGCCAACCGGCCGCGGTCGACCGCGGCGGCGGCGTACTCGGGCGGGTACGACCGCGTCGCGGTGGCGGTCCCCCGGGCGAGCACCTCTCGGCCCCGCTCCAGGCGGGCGCTGACCGCGTAGACGCCCTCCCCACCCGACGCCGGCACGACGGCTTCGAAGCGGTCCAGGGCGGTGCGGTCCAGCGGCACCTCGAGGCGCCGGCCGTCCGGGCCGGTCACCGTCGCCGTGGCCTGAGCGCCGGCCGGGGCGGGCTCGGGCACGGTGGCGGCGACGCGGACCCCGTCGGCGGTGGCGGTGGCCTCCACGGCCAGCTCGCGGCCCTCGCGCTCGGGGAACGTCGACTTGACGACACCGGCCCAGAACGGCGAGAAGCGGTCCCACGTCACCCAGCGGGCCGCCCACCTCGGCGCCACGTCGGAGGTCCACGCCACGGTCGTTCCCAGGCCCGCCCGCCAGCTGGCGAGCAGCGGGTCGCGCTGCTCGCCGATCGCCAGGAGCGTGGACGCGGCCGGCTTGGCGGTCGTGGCCAGAAAGCCCGTCAGCGCCGGCGCGACGTCGAGGCGGTCGGTCACCGGCGACGGCCCGGTGACGGCGGGGAAGAACGTCCCCTCGTTGACGATGGGGCGGGCGGCCATGCGCAGCTCGAGGGCGATGATCGTGGGGATGGAGGCAAGGTCGTGACCCGGGTAGAAGCGCCCGCCGCCGGCCAGCGCCATGCGCCGAAGGTCGCGTTGCAGGTCGACGGGCCCCTCGCCGGTGGCCACCACCGACAGCGTGATGCCGGCGTCGGCGGCCTCCCGAGCCACGTCGAGCAGCCCTGACGTGTCAGACACGAACCCGTCGGTGAACAGCACGATGTGGCGCAGGCGCGCGTCGGCGTCGCGCAGGCCCGCGATCGCCTCGCGGACCCCCTGGGCGATGTCGGTCTCCCCCTCGGGGTGCAGGCGCGCGAGCCCGTCGTCGACGACCGCCTCGGCCGGGAGGTCCTGCAGCGGCACCACCCACTCGCTGGCCGTGTTGAACGCGAGCACCCCGAGCTGGTCCTGGGCGTCGAGCTGGGACACCGCCTTGGCGACCGCCTCCTTGGCGATGTCGGTCTTGCTGACCCCCTGCTGCACCTGCGGGCCCGCGTTCGGGCCGGAGCAGTGGCAGGCCGCCATCGACCCGGACGTGTCGACGACGAGCGCCTCGGCCACCGACTGACGGCGCTTGGGGTCGGTGATCCGCGCGAACACCGGCAGCAGCTCCTCCAGCGGTGTCCCGTCGTAGCCGCCCATGCCGAACGACTCCTCGCCACCGGTGACGACGAGGCCGCGGCCCGCGTCGCGGACGTAGGCGTCCAGGGTCGTCATGCCGGCGGTGCCGAGCGTCGCAGCGGGCACGTCGACGAGGACGGCGCCGTCGTAGTCGAGCAGCCCATCGAGGGCGGGCAGCGCCCGGCGGTCGGCGGCGAGCAGGTCGGTCGGCACCCCCGCCGCCCGCAGCGCGTCGGCGAGGTCCGTGCCCAGACCGGCCCGGCGGGCGTAGACGAGGACCTTCGGCGGGCCGGCGACCTGCACCGCGGCCGCCCCCCGGTCGTTCTCCGTGACGGTGGAGGCGCCCGACGCCAGCTCGGCTGAGTACCGGACGGTGCCCGGCCGGCCGGCGACGCGCCGGAACGCCACCTCGGATCCGCCCGGCGCCACGGTGAGACGGCGCCGCGCGACCTGCCGGCCGTCGGCGCGCACCACGAGCATCGCCGGGGCCGGGCTGGGGGCCGGTGTTCTGCACGCGCACGCGCAGGTCGTAGGCCTCGCCCCTGCGGACACGGGCGGGCGCGGTCACCTCCTCGACGAGGACGTCGGCGCCGCCCGCGGCGTCCAGGGTGACCACGTCGAGACGGATCCCGGCGTCACGCAGCTCGCGGGCGGCGGCGGCGATGTCGCCGTCGGTCTCGCGGCCGTCGGTCAGCAGCACGGCCCGCCGGCGGTGGTCGCTGCCGAGGACTCCTGGGCCAGGCGGGCGGCCCGCGACAGGTCCGTGCCGCTGCCGTCCACGACGACCGCCGGCCGGGCGCCCGGCGGGTCGGCGCGCAACCCGTACTCCAGGCGGGCGTCGCGGCCGAACAGCGCCAGCGCGGCCCGGTCGCGCTCATTCTTGGTGGCCAGCGCGGCGGCCACCCAGGCCGACGCCTGCTCCCGAGCCGCGCCGCCGACGGAGTCCGAGGCGTCCACCAGGAAGGCGACGTCGACCTCGCGTCCGGCCGCCCGCCACTGCGGGCCGGCCAGCGCCAGGACCAGGCAGGCGACCACCGCGCCTCGCAGACCCGCCGCCCAGCGCAGCGACGGGCGGAGCCTCCCGCCGGCCGGGCGGGGGCCGCGCCTCACCGGCCGCAGCCCGAGCCGGACGACGACCGCCGCCAGCGGCAGGGCCAGCAGCCACGGCGGCGAGACGACCGACCGCGGGGCCACCGCGGGGTCCCCGCCGTCCCTCGTCGCGCCGCTCGGCGGAGCCCGGGGCCCGCGGTCCGACGTCGCGGCGTTGGGCCGGACTCGCGCCCGCCGTGCCTCGTCGCGGCGCCCGGCGGAGACCGGCGCTCGCCGTGCCTCGTCCGGGCGTGTGACGGGGCCCGGTGCGCGAGCGCCGCGGCCGCGCGCCCGGCGGAACCAGCCACTCGAGCAGGAGCAGCGCCAGGGGGATGACGAGCAGCGACGGGCCGAGGACCCGCCTGCCCGACGACGGCGCCGGCGTCCCGGCACGCTGCGACTCACCCGACCCCAGCGGCTGGGGCCGGCCTCTGGCGAGGTCGCTCTCCCCCGGGTCGGGGTTCACCGCGACGGCGACCGGTGCCGCCTCCGCGGCGGCGTCGCCCTCGTAGGTGACCCGCCACACGCCCGGTACGTCCACGCGCAGCTGCGGCGACGCAGGCGGCAGCCGCGTCGGCTGCCCGGCGGGCGGGGACACGACCACCGCCTCGGCCCCGGGCGGCACCGGCAGGGTGACGGTGGTGCCGGCCGTCGCCGGCGTGGCGGCCGGCGGGCCCGCCAGCCAGGTGACGGTGTTCGCCATCAGCACCGGCCAGGCGACCTGCAGCGGCAGGTTGCTGGCGAGCAGGTCGAAGCCGAGGTAGACGACCGGCGTCGGGCCGAGCCGTCCGGCTAGCAGCAGCGGCCCGTCCGGCCCGGACGCCAGCGGTTGCAGCGTGGGGGCGGTGACCCGTTGCGCGGTCGCGACGGCGACCCCGGTGAGGTCGACCTCGGCGAGCAGCTCGTGGTCGGTGACGGTGGTGGTGACGGCCGGCAGCTCGACGGGCCGCCCCAGCCGCACGGTGTCCGGCGGCCGGGTCGGCGCGAGGTACAGGGTCGGCACCTGCGCGCGGGCCGGTGCCGGCAGCCGGTCGACGACGAGCAGGTCGACGGCGGACAGGTCCTCGGGCACGGCTGCGGCGGTGGCGACCTCGACGCCCGGCAGCGCGGCCAGCGCCGCCTCGACGTAGACGTTGCCGGGCCCGGCGACGAGCGCGCGGACCCGCCGGGGAGACGCGAGCACCGCCACCGCGGTGTCGTCTCCGGCAAGCGCGTCGACGCGCGACCGGTCCGCCGCGTCGGCCACGTCCGCCGGTGCGACGGTCGCCCGCAGCACACCCTCGCCGCCTTCGCCGGCCGCGGGGACCGGCACCACCGAGTCGACGGTGCCGCGCGGGGCCAGCCGCACGATGCGCTCCTCGACGACGACGCCGTCCAGGGACAGGCTCACGGACGCCTCGACGGGCCGGGCGACGAAGCTGCGCACCTGGACGAACGCCTGCGCCGCCCCCGCGCCGGTCGGCACGGTCTGGAGGCGGGTGACCGCGAGGTTGGGCCGGTCTCGCCCGACCGCGTCCACGACGGTCCCGGAGGGCGCGGACACGGCGTCGGGCCGGGCGACCGGGCCGTCGGTGAACAGGTGGGTGACGGTGACCTGGTCGGGGCGCTGCAAGGAGCTCGCGAGCGTGAACGCGTCGGCGTAGTCGGCGGCGCCACCGCCGAGCGCGGCGGCGTCCAGCGCCCGCCGGGCGGCGCGAGGGTCGCTCGAGGATGACAGCAGCACCCGCGCGCGGCTGCCTGCCTCGACCACCGACACGACCTGGCCGGGACCGAGACGGTCGACGAGCGCGCGGGCCTGGCGCCGCGCGAGCTCCAGGCGCGTGGGGCCGTCCTCGTCGGCCGCCATCGAGGCCGAGGTGTCCAGCACGAGGATCGTGTGGTCGCCGAGCGCCGCCGCGGCCGGCACGGTCGGGCGGGCCAGGGCGAGGGCGCCGGCGAGGATCGCGGCCAGCACCAGCCAGAACGTGCGGTCGGGGCGGAAACGCTGCCACGGGACGGCCGCGGCGGCCGACCGGTCCATCCCCCGCCACAGCAGCGTCGACGCGACGTCCACGCGCGGCCGGCGGGAGCGCAGGACGTACCACAGCACGAGGGGGGCGGCGAGCGCGGCGGCCGCCAGCCCCCACGGCGCCGCGAAGCTCACGCCCGCACGGCTCGGCGCACCGGGCGCGCACCGCACGTCCGGACGCGCGGGCCGAACGCCGCATCCGCGGCAACGGCAAGGCGCGCGCTCGACCCGCAAGACGCCGGTCGGCTCGCCCGGCCGAGCCGCCGGACGAGGACGCCGCCCCACAAGACGCCTCACGCGACGAGGCCCGCGGCCGGCAGCCGCACCCCGACGAGCTGCTCGACCGGCTCGTCGTCGACGAGGCGGGCGTAGACGACGCCGCGGGCCCCGCAGGCACGCTCGACGTCGGCCAGCCAGCGGTCGCGGGCGGCGGCGTAGCCGGCGAGCGCCGTCACGCCGCCGGCGACCTCGACCTCCGCACCGGTCTCGACGTCGACGAGCCGCAGGTCGCCGTCGAGGTCGGGCTCGAGGTCCGCCCGGCCGACGAGGTGCACGAGCGCGGTGTCGGCGCGCCCCAGCGCCAGCCGTTCGACGGTCTGGGGCCAGCCGTCGAACAGCAGGTCCGACACGCACACCAGCGGCCCGCGCGGGCCCTCCGCGACGGCGCGGTGCAGCGCGGCGGGCAGGTCCGCGGTGCCACCGGTGCCCGCGGACAGCAGCCTCGCCTCGACGGCGGGCAGCGCCGCGGCCCCCGGTACCACGGGCCGGGGTCCAGTTCGGCGCCCGCCAGCAGCACCCGGACCCGGTCGCCGCCGGCAGAGGCGACGACGGTGAGGGCGGCGGCCACCTGCCGCGCGGCGGCGAGCTTGCCGCCGAAGCCCATGGAGGCCGACAGGTCGACGACGACCCGCAGCGCGGCCTCGTCCTCGGCCTCGTACAGCTTCACGAGCACCCGCCCCAGCCGGGCGTACGCGGGCGCGTCGATGCGCCGCAGGTCGTCGCCGGCGACGTACTCCCGGTGATCGGCGAAGTCCAGCGACGCGCCGTGCCGTCGCGACAGGTGGGCGCCCGCGTAGCGGCCCTCGACCCGGCGGCGGCCGCCCAGGCGCAGCCGCTGGAGGCGTGCCACCACGGCCGGGTCCAGGACGCGCGCGGCGGCCACCGCTACACCGCGCCGCGGACCGGCGGTGCCGGCTCGGCGACCGTCTCCAGCAACGTCTCGACGAGGGCGTCGGGGGTGACGCCGGCCGCCAGCGCCTCGTAGCCGAGGACCAGCCGGTGGCGCAGGCACGGCGGCGCGGCGGCGCGCACATCGGCGACCGACGCCTGCAGGCGGCCGTCGAGCAACGCGTAGGCCTTGGCGAGCAGGACCAGCGACTGCGCGCCGCGCGGCGAGGACCCGTGCCGGACGTAGCGCCGCACCGGCTCCGGGGAGGTGGGTGACGACGGGTGGGTCGCCTGGACGAGGTCGACGACGTGGCGCGTCACGTGGGACGCCATGGGGACCTCGCGCACGAGCGCGGCCGCGGCGAGCAGCTCCGCCGCGCCGGCGACGGCGGTGACGGTCGGCTCGGAGGTCCCCGTGGTCCGCGCCAGGATCGCCAGCAGGTCGGCGGCGCCCGGGATGCCGACGAGCACCTTGGCGAGGAAGCGGTCGAGCTGCGCCTCGGGCAGCGGGTAGGTGCCCTCCATCTCGATGGGGTTCTGCGTCGCCATGACGAAGAAGGGGCGGGGGAGCTCGCGGGTGACCCCGGCGACGGTCACCCGCCGCTCCGCCATGGCCTCCAGCAGCGCGGACTGGGTCTTGGGGGTCGCGCGGTTCACCTCGTCGGCGAGCAGCAGCTGGGTGAACACGGGGCCCGGCTGGAACGTCGTGCCGCCGCCGGCGGCCTGCCCGTCCCCGGTGCCGCCGAGGCCCCGCAGGACGTTGGTGCCGACGATGTCGGCGGGCATGAGGTCGGGGGTGCACTGCACCCGCGTGAAGTCCAGCGACAGCGCCGAGCCGAGGGTGCGCAGCAGGACGGTCTTGCCCAGGCCCGGCACCCCTTCGAGCAGGACGTGCCCCTCGCAGAACAGGCACGCGAGGACGTCGCGGACGAGGGCGCCCTGGCCGACGATGACGGCGCGGACCTGCGCCTCCACCCGTGCGGCGAGGTCGGCGAAGCCCTCGGGCGTCATCGTCGTCACCGGCTGCCCCCGAGCCGGTCGAAGTACTCCCGGACGGTGCCGCGCAGCCGCACCGGGTAGCCGTCGCGCTCGACGGTGCGCGCGGCGACGTCGGCGTAGTCGGCGAGCACCTCGGTGTAGGGCACCACCGACCCGGTCCGCAGCCCCTCGCCGAGCTGCCGGCCCTGGTCGCGCTCCCGGCCCCGGCCGGTGGGGCGGCCGCGCAGCTGCAGGGGATCGCCGGCGGCGGCGCCGCCCGGCGGGTCGAACACCGTCTCGAGGTCGACGTCGCCGCGGGGCCGCTGCTCGTCGGTGCCCTGGCCGCCGCCGCCCGGGCCGGCGGCGGCGTTGCCCTGCCGCGCTCCGCCGTCGGGGACCCGGCCCGAGGCCGGCCGCCGCCGCCGCCACCGCCGCCGCCCTGCCCCGATCCCTGGCCGGAGCCCTGGCCCTGCCCTTGTCCCTGGCCCTGCCCTTGTCCCTGGCCCTGCGCCTGTCCCTGGCCCTGCCCCTGGCCCTGCCCCTGCCCTGCGCCGCGGCCCGCAGGTCGGCCTCGGCCGCCGCCAACGCCGCGTCGGCCGCGTCCAGCGCCGCCTGGGCGTCGGCACCCGCGACCGCCTCCCCGACGGCCGCCGACGCCCGCGACACCGCCGCGCCCGCCGCGGCCGGGTCGCCGGCCGCCGCGGCCGTGGCGGCGCCGGCCAGCGCCGCCCCGATCTCCGGCGCGCCGGCCGCGAGGCTTGCCGCCAGCCGCTCCAGCCGGCCCGCCAGCGCCTTGCGCTCGCCGGCGTCGACGCCGCCGGCGGCCAGCTCGGCGGCGAGGTCGTCCAGCTGCGCCTGGACCGTGTCGCCCTGCCCCAGCGGGCGGGCCGCGAGCTCCTGGGCCAACCCCGACAGGGCCGTGCGCCGTGCGGCCGCGGCCGGGTCCCGGTCGGCCGCGAGCTCGGCGCGCTGCTGCGCCAGCCGCGCGAGCGCCTCGGCCAGCGGGGCCGTGCGGAGCTCGCGCGCGAGCCGCTCGAGCCGCTCGGCGAGGGCGGCCCGCTCGCCGCTGACCGACTCGGCGCGCAGCCTGCCCGCCTCCCGCGCGAGCTGCTCGGCCTCGGCCCGCACCGCCGCTGCCTCGGCTGCCCGGCGGCTGCGGGCCTCGTCCTGGGGGTTGGGCAGCGCCCCGGCGACCAGGGCGAGCGCCACGACGCCGGCGGCGACGCCGAACATCCGCACCGGCGCCTTGGGGCCGGTCGGCAAGCCCCGGACGCCCGCCGCCGCGGCGCGCGCCTCGGCCACCTGGCGCGCCGCCAGGGTTCCCGGCGCGGCGGTGTCGCGCAGCTCGACGGCCGTGGCGAAGCGGTCGCGGGTCCCCAGCCACCGGTCGGCCGCCCAGGCCGCCCACAGGGGAGATCCGCGCCGCCGCCGCCACCGCGACCACGCCGGCGCACAGCGCGGCGAGCCCGGCGGCGACGATCCGCTCGGCGTCGGGAAGCACGACCGCGCGGGCGGCCGCCACCCATGCCAGCCCCAGCGTCCCGACCGCCAGCAGCGCCGGCGCCGCCGCCGCCAGCGCCCGTGTTCCTGCCGCGCGCGCTCGCCGCGCGCGCCGGATGACCGCGTCGAGCGGGTCGGGGCTCATCGCGCCCGCTCCCAGCCCGCCTCACCCGGCGCGGCCGGCCCCGCAGCCGCCTCCGCGACCCCAGCACCGCCCGCAGCGGCGCCCGCGCCGGCCGCCACGGCCCCTTGCGGTCCGCGCTTCGGCCTGGAGGTCGCGACCGCCCGGCCGCGCGGCTCGGTGACCGCCAGCCTCCGCGTCGCCACCGCCATCCCGGCCGCCCCGAGAAGCACGTACACCCCGAGCACGATCAACCACACGGGTCGGCGACCGTCCTGCGGCGCGTCGAAGCCGGGGTCGGCCGGCACGAGCGGCGCCACCGCGTCGTCGAACCCGCCCTGCTCGGTCGAGACGAACGGTGCGCCCGGCAGGGCCTCGGCGATGATCCCGAGGGGGGAGGGCAGCCCGGCGAAGGCGAAGCCGCTCGGCCGGGCGGCATGGACGGCGTCCGCGAGACCGAAGAACGGGTTGAGGTACAGCGCGACCGGCGTGCGGATGTTCTCGCCGCGGGTGCCGCGGATGACCGCCTCGACCGCCGAGACGAACAGCGTGCCGAGCACGAGCGCGAGCACCGTCCCGTAGGTGAGGACGATCGCGGCGGTGGTCCGCCGGGTCATCGACGAGATGCCCAGCGCCACGGCGGCCACGCAGACGCCCACCACGAGGACCGCGACCACGCCGCGCAGCAGGTCGGCGATGCCGATGCCGCCGAGGAAGAACGCCGCGGCGCCCAGCGGCAGCGCCGCGACCACGAGCAGGGTCAGCCACGCCACCGACGCGCCGAGCTTGCCCAGCGCGATCTGCCCGGGACGCAGCAGCGTGACCTGCAGCAGCGTCAGCGTGCGCCGCTCCCGCTCGCCGGAGACCTGCGACGCGGCGTACCCCGGCGCGACGAACAGCACGAGCAGCAGGACGAAGAACAGCAGCCCCTCGACGAGGAAGCGTCCGAGCACCGGCCCGGCCGACGACGCGTCGCCGCCGCCGAAGGCCAGCTCGCTGGTCAGGATCGCGCTGCCGGCGCGGTACAGCAGGTAGCCGACCGCGGCGAGGACCGCCAGGTACGCGGTGAGCGTCACGACGGCACGCCGTGAGCGCCACCGCTCCACCAACTCCCGGCGCAGCACCGGGTTCACCGCCCTCATGGCGTGCTCTCCTCCGACGCCCCGGTCACCGACAGGAACAGACGCTCCAGACCGCCGTCGCGTTCCGTGTAGGACACGACGCGCAGCCCGGCGCCCAGCAGCGCGGCGAGGAGATCTGCGACCGCCTCCGCTCCGCCCGTCAGCTCGGCGTGCACCGACCCGCCCGTCACCCCGGCGGTGAGCGCCCCGGCGTCCAGCGCGGCGCGGGCGGCGCGGTCGGACTCCTCGGGTCCACCGAGCACCCTGGCGACGACGGCCGTGGCGCTGCGCGAGGCGCCCCGGATCTCCTCGGGTGTGCCCTGCGCGAGGACGCGACCGGCCTGCACGACGGCCACCCGGTCGCACAGCTCGCCGAGCTCGGCCAGGATGTGGGAGCTGATGAGGATCGTCTTGCCCTGCCGGGCGAGCTCGAGCAGGATCTCGCGCAGGTCGACGCGCGCCCGCGGGTCCAGGCCGCTGGCGGGCTCGTCGAGGACGAGCAGCCGCGGGTCGTGCACGAGGGTGCGCGCCAGGCCGAGGCGCTGCTGCATCCCTCGTGACAGCCCGGCGACGTCGGTGTCGCGTTTCGCGGTCAGCTCGACGAGCTCGAGGAGGTCGTCGACGCGGCGGCGGCGCTGCCCGCCGGGGAGCCGGTAGGCCGCCGCGAAGAAGTCCAGGTACTCCGCGCAGGTCAGGCCCTCGTAGAGCCCGAAGAAGTCGGGCATCCACCCCACGACCGCGCGGACCTCGCGCGGCTGCGTGAACGGGTCGCAGCCGAAGACCTCGACCGTGCCCTGGTCGGGCGTCAGCAGCGTCGCGATGGACAGCATCGTCGTCGTCTTGCCGGCACCGTTCATGCCGATGAGCCCGACGACGGCGCCCTCGGGCACGTCGAGGTCGAGCCCGTCGACGGCGACCACGCGCCCGTAGCGCTTGACCAGCCCGCGCACGGTGACGGCGGCGGCCGGCGCGGCCGTCCGGTCGTCGACCGCGGGGGCGGCGGCGGTCACTGCGGGCCCCCGGCGACCGTGCGGGCGGAGAACTCGAACGGCAGCAGCTCGCCGCTGGCGCGGACCCACAGCTCGCCCAGCGGGCTGACCAGCCGGTCGACGCCCTGCCCCGTGGCCGGCAGCGCGTCGTCGACGTCGATCCACTGGCGGTCCCGGCGGTCCCACACGGTGAGGTCCACGCGGCCGCCGTCGGGACCCGACTGCTCCAGCCGGCTGGTGAGGGCGGAGCGGTCGGCGCCCGGCGGCAGGCGGAAGCGCAGGAACGCCTGGCCGGCCCCCTCCAGCGCCAGCGGGCCCGGCCGGTACAGCTCGCCGTCGCCTGTCAGCAGCTCGCGTGACACGGCGAACGGCGACAGCCCGCCCCGCCGGTCCAGCACCACCGGAGCCGCGACCGCGACGAGCGTCCCCTTGTCGACCATCGGCTGGTCACCGGCGCGCACGCCCGCGGCTGGGGCGCCCGAGTCGACGCCGACCGCCCAGGCCAGGCCGGGGCTGCCGTCGGCGAGCTCGGAGGTCAGCGCCGCCTCCAGCGACCGCGGCGGCCCGACGATGCCGTCGCTGTCGAAGGCGACGTCGGAGCTGAACGGGTCGGCGTAGGCGGGGACCGCCGTCAGCTCGGGCCCGCCGACCGACACCTCCTCGACGGCGCGCGGGGCGAGGTCGCCGACGTGCGCCGTGGCTGTGGCCGTCCGGACCGTCACGTCGGTCACCGTGCGCGGCGAGACATTCTCGACGCTGACCCGCACTCCGGTGTCGGCGGCTCGCGCGCTGACCCGCAGCGGCGCCGGAGCGGCGACGGCCCGCCACGCGGCCACGCCGCCGAGCTGCAGCGCGGTCAGCTCCATCGACACGACCGTGTCGGCGTCGCGGCGCACCTGCGAGCCGGCGCCGCTGTCGACCAGCGGACGGACCGTCCAGTCGGTGCCGGGCAGCACGACGGAGCGCTGGCCGGGCGTCGGGGCGCGCACCCCGGCGGCGACGAGCTCCCCTGCCGCCCCGTCGATCCAGTAGGCCAGGCGGGCGGCCGCGCCGCTGGGCGGCCGCCCCTGGGTGGCGCCCAGGAACGCGCCGGCGGTGAACACGACCGTGACGATCGGCACGGTCGCCCACGCGAGCTCCCGGCGGCCGAGACGGGCGAGCACCAGGCCGTTGACCGGTCCGACGACGAGCACGTAGGCGAGCGCGAAGACGCCCAGCCACGGCAGCGTCGGGGCGGTCGCCCCGGGCTCGGCGAGCAGCCGGGCGAACGTGTACGGGGTCGACGTCACGCGGTACTCGCCCTGCTCGCGGCGGGCCAGCGGGCTGGGCCCGGCCAGCTGCGACCACAGTGCGCTGGAGCGGCCGAGGCCGCTGCCGCCGGGAGCGACGGACGTGACGAGCACCCGCCCAAGCCCGGCGGGGGCTCCGACGGCGACGACACCGGCACCGGCCCCGCCGCGCCCGCCGCCGCCTCCGCCGTCGCCTCCGCCGCTGAGATCCGCAGCCGTCAGCGTCCACGCCGCGGCGCCGGCCCGCCCCCCGGCGGCCCGGCGGCGGGCGCCCGGCAGCCACGGCAGGTCGAGGGCGGCGAGGGCGGCGCCGCCCGGGTCGCCGACGGCGGCGAGATCGGTGCCGTCGGCGACGACGACGAGGTCGGTGCCCCTGGCCACCGCGAGCGCGAGGTTGCGCCGGGCGGTCTCGCCCAGCTCCGCCAGGACCGACCGGTCGGCGACGAGCGTCCCGAGGCTCTCGAGCGCACGCGGGGAGACGTCGAGCCAGGCCGGGTCCACCGCCACCCATTCCGCGCTGACCCCCACCGTCTCCGAGCGCACCGGCGGCACCCCGGCCGGCACCTCGCCGAGCACGCCCAGCAGGAAGGCTCCCGGACCCTGCCCCGACGGCCGCACCGTCACCGGGTCGCGCCCCGCCTCGGTCAGGTCGACCGCGACGACCCCGCTGGGCACGAGGAAGCGGAACACCTTGGCCGACGCCGCGGAGACCTCCACGGGCCGCATCTCACGCGTGACGCCGGCGTCACCGCGCACGCTGACGGCGAGGGTGCCGGCCACCGGCCGGGTCGGTTCGATGCGGACCTCCACGGGCTGCCACTCGGCCGCCGAGCCGCGCCCGCCGAAGCCGGCGGCCGCCTCCAGCCCGAGCTCGGCGGCCGGAGTCTGCGCCGCCGCCGGCGCCGCGACGAGCACGGCGAACAGCCCCGCGATCCCGAGCGCGGCGAGCCTGAGGACGACTGGCGCCGCGAGTCGCGGTCTCACCCGCCCTGCCCCGCCACGACCTCGCGCACGGTGGCCCCGTCGGCGTCGGTGAACACCACCCGTGACGTCGGCGGCCCGGAGCTGAAGCGCGACTCGCGGAACGTCCACGTCACCGGCAGGGTCTGCTGCCCGTCGACCGGGTAGGCGACGTAGTAGCTGCCGCGCGGCTGCACCGCCCACGCGGAGCCCTCCGGAACCGCGACGCTCGCGACCGCGTGGGCGCGACCCGAGCCGTCGGACGATGTCGACAGGAAGCTCCCTCGTCCGGCGACATCGGCCCGAAGCTGCTGCCCTCCGACACCCAGCCGTCGCCCTCGGCGGTGGCGGTGCAGACGACCTGCATCCGCTCCCCGTCGCCCGGCACCGGACCCATCTCGCCGGCAAAGGCACCCGAGCCCTCGAGCACGATGACCATCGTGTCCGGCGTCACCACGACCCGCTGGGAGGGTTCGGCGTCCCAGGTCATTTCGTCACCGCAGGACCCCTGGACGTCGAGGGGCAGGGCCTCGAGCACCGCCGCGCCGATCACCGGCTGGTCGAACGCCGCGGCGACGGCGGCCGGCACGTCCGCCGGGGCCATGCCGCCGGCCAGGGTCTCGGGAGGCCCGCCGTCGGACGATTCCTCCTCGGCGGCGGCCGCCCTGGCCGCGTCCGCGCGGGCCGACAGCCGCGCCCATCCGACGACGGCGCCGACCGCGACGACCGCGAGCGCGGTCATCGTGCCGATCGCCACCGCCGCGCTCGCCGGCCGCCGTGGCGGGAGGTCCGCCGCCCGCTGTGCTCCACCCACCCGATTCCCGACCCGAGAGCCCGACCCCAAGCGCTCCGACGGTATCCGACCCGACGGCGCCCCGTCGGCACCACTGGCCGGTGGCACACTCCGGTCGACCGCGCGACGAGGAGACGCCGATGCGGCTGCGCAGGATCGACCACGTCGGCTACGCGGTGACCGACCTCGACGAGGCGGTCGAGCACCACCGGCGGCTGTACGGCGCCGTCGTCACGCACACCGAGACCATCGAGCGCGACGGCGTCCGGGAGGCCCTCCTCGCCGTCGGGGAGAGCTTCCTGCAGCTGCTCGAGCCGATTCGCGACGACTCGCCGGTCGCGACGTTCCTGCGGCGCCACGGTCCCGGCGTCCACCACGTGGGCTACGGCGTCGCCGACGTCACCGCGACGTTGCGGGACCTCCGTGCCGAGGGCATCCGCGTCGTCGACGAGGTGCCGCGCCACGGCTCCCGCGGCTGCCTCGTCGCGTTCCTGCACCCGAAGTCCACGATGGGCGCGCTGATCGAGCTCGTCGAGGACCCCTCGCGGCCCACCGACGGCATCCCGGGCGATGCCCGCCTCCGTCCACGAGGCCTGACCCCGCCGCTCCACAGGACCCTTGGGACGGCCTCCCGGGACGCCGACGGGGGTTAGACTGCGGCTCGTGAGCCTGTTCGACCGCTTCCGCCGCCGCAGGCCCAAGCCGGCCGGTCCCGGCCCGTCGACGGAGTCCCAGGCCAGGCTCGCCGACGTCATGGTCACCCGCGACGGGGTCGAGGCGTGCGTGGAGCCGCCCACGTCGGTCTACGCGATGACGCTGTGCCTGGTGGCGGCCGACGGCGAGTACCTGCGCCAGCCCGTCAAGGACGACCGGCACGCGCGCAAGGTGTGCGCCGAGCACGGCGTCCCGCTGTACGACGCCCGGATCGTGGGCTACCCCAAGCGGATGCGCGACTACGAGCGGGGCGTCCGCCCGCAGCGCATCGGCCTTGAGGACCTGCCGCCGCTCGACGTCATCGACGAGCCGGAGCGGTAGCTACAAGGGTTGCAGCGTGACCGACTCCACGAACACGACCGGGTCGGGGCGCTCGCCGCGGCGCTGCAGACGCGCGATCGCGTCCACGGTGTCCATCCCCGACGTCACCTCGCCGAAGACCGCGTACGCGGGCGGCAGGCCGACGTTGTCGAGGCAGACGAAGAACTGGCTGCCGTTCGTGTCGGGGCCGGCGTTGGCCATCGCGAGCGTGCCCCGCTCGTAGCCGCGGTTGCGCGCGGCGGCGAGCTCGTCGGCGAAGCGGTAACCGGGTCCACCGGTACCGGTGCCCTCGGGGTCTCCCATCTGGACCACGAAGCCGGGTACGACCCGGTGGATGATGGTCGCGTCGTAGAAGCCCTCCGAGGCGAGGAACGCGAAGTTGTTCGCCGTGACCGGGGCCTCGCCGGGAAACAGCTCGACGGTGATCTGTCCGCACGACGTGCGGATCACCGCGCCGTAGCGCCGGTCGGGCTCGAGGACCTGCTCGGCCTGCCGGTAGGACTTCTTGGCCGAGCCGTAGCCCTCGGGGACGCTTGCGCCGCAGGCGACATCCATGTCCGGTCCGTCCTTCGTCGTGGTGGAAAGCGTCGTGGGATGAAGCGGCCCGCTCGCGCGGCACGGGTCACCCGGTACGGATCTCGACCGACTCGATGAACACGCGCTCGCTCGGCACCTCGTTGCCCGGGTCGTCGGGCGCCTGCGTGGGGATCGCGCCGATCTGTTCGAGGACCGCGACGCCGCGGGCGTTCGTGCGCCCGAACACCGCGTAGGTCGGATCGAGCTGGAAGCGGTCGTTGTAGACGAAGAAGAACTGGCTGCCGCCGCTGTCGGGCTGGCCCGTGTTCGCCATCGCCAGCGTGCCCGGCGGGTAGCCGTCGGCCTCGGCGGCGGCGAGCTCGTCGGGGATGGTGTAGCCGAGATCGAAGCTCGCGTCGTCGGTGCCGGACCCGGTCTGCAACGCCCCGATCGAGGTCGCGTTGCGGAAGATCTCACGGCCGTCGAAGAAGCCCTGCTCGGCGAGCGCGACGAAGTTGTTGACCGTCTGCGGTGCCTCGTCCTCGAGCAGGTCGACGGCGAGCCTGCCGCACGACGTCTCGATCACCGCGCGGTAGTCGGCGCCCTCCTCCAGCATCTGCTCCGGTTCGGTGACCGGTGGGGCGGGTTGGCCGGCGTTGGCCGGCGCCTCGGCGCCGCAGGCCACGGGCCGCTCGTCGGGCGCTTCGGAACCGGCCGGTGTCGGAGCGTCGGTCGGCAGCTCGCTGGCTCCCTCACTGGCGGCGGCCAGCTCGCTGGCGGCCGCGGCGGCGGCGAGCTCGTCGGCGTCCGGTCGGGCGCTTATCACGATCAACACCCCGCCGATGCCGCAGAGGCTCCCGATGACGTGGCCCGTGAAGATCGACTGCGGGGGCTGTGTGCGCCGGGCGGCCACGCGGGCGGCCTCCTTCTGGCGGCGCAGCTCCCGCTTCGCGTCCTTGCCGCTCACACTCGTTCCCTCCCGCACGGCGGCGCAGCGCCGCCCCGGTCGTCACCGCAGCGCCCGCCGAGCGGCGGGCGCTCGTGCCCGTCAGTCAACGGCGCCGTTGGAGCGGCGCACCTCGAAGCGCCAGCAGTGGCGGTGCCAGTGCCGGCGCAGCTCCGAGTCGCCGACCGGCCACACCACGACGTGGGCCTCGCCGGCCGGCACGGCGTTTCCGCACTCCGGGCAGACATAGTCCTTCGCCGCCCGGTCGCCGTCGACGCGCTTGACCTCGTAGCCGTCCAGCGTCAGGTCGTCGTCGACCTCGCCGGCCGGGGCGAGGATGTCGCCGAGGTTGCGCAGCGCGTCGGGGTTCTGCCACGGCCGCGTCGAGCGCTTCTTGCGGGCACCTTTGCTCATGTCTGCGCTACTCCTGCACGCCGGCCAAGGTCAGCACCAGCGCCAGACCCTCGTCCGAGCCGCGCCACAGCTCGTAGATCACGTCGTAGCCGGCCGCGCTCAGCAGCCGGCGGAAGGCCAGCGCGGCGACCGCCAGGTCGTCGGCCTGCCCCACCCCGAGGATCCAGTCGGGGATGAGATCGACCGGGCTGACCAGGTACGCCGCCGCGAGGCCGGCGACGATCTTCTCCGAACGGGGGACACGAGGGTCCGTCGCCAGGTCCTTCAGCAACAAGACTACGTCGGCGACGACGCGCAGCAGCGCCTTGCCCCCGCTCGAGACGGCCTCGGCCTCGCGCATCTCCCCCACGCGCCGGACGACGTCGCCGACGACGTGACGACGACGCCCCCGCGGCGGCCCCGGCACCCCGGCTGCGCGCACCGGTTCGTCGCTCATGGGTGCACCTCACACGCCGGGCGGCTCACTGGTGCACCTCACACGCCGGGCGGCTCACGCCGCAGTCTCGCCGAGTCGCATGCCGGCTCCCCCTTGTGCTCGCTCGCCGGACCGCCCGTCTGGCCGGGACGGCATGGTCACGCCCTCCGAGGTCCGCGGTGCCGGCGCAGTCTAGGAGGGCGCGCCCGCGGCGGCGAACCGGCCGCGCCGCCGCCCGGCCGGTCATGCGCGGGCGCCGGCCGTGGCCAGCAGGACGACGACCTGCACGAGGTTGTAGGTGGCGTGGGCGACGACCGGGGCCAGCAGCGAGCCGCGGCGGGCGAACAGCCAGGCGAGCAGCAGCCCCAACGGGAAGATCACCACGACGACGACCAGGTTGCCGGCCGCGGTCGGCTGCTGGGCGTGGGCCAGCGCGAACGCCAGCGCCGACACCGCCGCGGCGGTCGCAAGCCCGGTGCGGCGGCGGATGGCCTGCAGGAGCATGCCCCGGAAGAACAGCTCCTCGGCGAGCGGGGCGACGACCACGGCGCTGGCGATGAACAGCGGCGCGGACGTCGGGTCGGCGGCCAGCCGCCGGAAGTCCTCCTGGACGACGGGCAGCTCGAACCCGGCCAGCCTGGCGACGGCGTTGAGAGCCGCCCCCAGACCGAGCGTGATGACGACGAAGGCGCCGATCCCGGCCAAGAACCCGGCGACAGCGTCGCGTCCGCTGGGGCGGGCCCACCCCAGCAGCCGCCCGAGCGCCCCCGGGTAGCGCACGCGCACGTACACCGCCGCGGTGGCCGCCAGGACCAGCAGCGACACGGGCAGGGTCGCGGCGGCGGTCGGCACGCTGGGCGCCAGGAGCCGCAGGAGCGGTACGACGACGACGAGCACGCCGAGCGTGGCGCCCAAAGACAGCACGAACGCCGCCAGCGCGTCCAGGACGCTCCATGGGACGGTCCGCTGCTCGGGTGGCAGGTCCTCGCCGGGATCGAGCTCGGCGGGCGGCAGCGCCGGGGACGTCACCTCACCGCGGCGCCGACGGGCACGTCGACGCGACGGACGTCGCCGCCGAGCGCGCGCAGCCGCGCCGCGAAGTCGGTGTAGCCGCGGTCGATGTGGTGCGCGTCGTGCACCACCGCCTCGCCGTCGGCGACGAGCCCGGCCAGCACGAGGGCCGCGCCCGCACGCAGGTCGGTCGCGCGGACCTCGGCACCGGACAGGGTGCGGGGGCCGCGGACGACGGCGTGGTGGCTCTCCAGGGAGATGTCGGCGCCCATGCGGGTCAGCTCCGCGAGCACCGAGAAGCGTGCGTCGAAGACGTTCTCGGTGAGCATCGACGTCCCGTACGCCTGGGACAGCAGCACCAGGAACTGCGCGCCGAGGTCGGTCGGGAAGCCGGGGTAGGGCAGCGTCACGATGTCGGTGGCGCGCAGCCCCGCCTGCGCCGAGACGGTGACGCCGTCGGCCCGCTCGTCGACCCGCGCGCCGACCGCCCGCAGCTTGGACAGGACCATCCGCAGGTGACCCGGGTCGACGCCGTCGACGGCGATCGTCCCGCCCGTCAGGGCCGCCGCCACGGCGTAGGTGCCGGCCTCGATGCGGTCGCCGACGACGGTGTGGTCGGCGGGACGCAGCGCCCCGACGCCGGTGACGACGATCTCGTCGGAGCCCTCACCGCACACGTCGGCGCCCATCCGGCGGAGGAACGCGACGAGGTCGACGATCTCCGGCTCCCGTGCGGCGTTGCCGATGCGCGTGGTACCGGCGGCGGTGACCGCGGCCATGAGGAGGTTCTCGGTCGCGCCGACGCTGGCGTACGGCAGCTCGATGTCGGCGCCGGCCAGCCCGCCGGTCCTCGCCTCGACGTAGTCGGCGCCGAAGGAGATCTCCGCGCCCATGCGCGCCAGGCCCGACAGGTGCAGGTCGATCGCCCGGTTGCCCAGGTTGCACCCGCCCGGCGTCGCCACCCGGACGTGGCCGCGACGCGCCAGCAGCGGGCCTAGAACGACGATCGACGCCCGCAACCGGCTGACGAGGTGGGCCGGCGTCTCGTCGCCGACCTCGTCGCCGACGTCGAGCGTCAGCACCCCGTCGCGCGCGTCCACGCCCACCCCGAGGTGCTCGAGCACCTTGCCCATGACGGCGATGTCGGCGATGTCGGGGACGTTGCGGATCACCGAGCGGCCCGGCGCGAGCAACGCGGCGGCGAGCAGCTTGAGGGCGGAGTTCTTCGCGCCGCTGACCCGCACCGCGCCGATCAGGGGCCCGCCGCCGCGCACGAGGAAGGCATCCATCCGACGCCGAGGATACCGGCGCCTCGCAGCGGACCGGTCGAGGCGGAGGGACGGTCGGCCACCCCCGCCGATGGGTAGCACGCCCGGGGAGGCCAGCCAGGAGGAACGCCGTGCTCGCCCACGCCAAGTGGTTCGTCGACGACCCGTCGGCGTTCGCCACGGACCTGTCGTTCCTGCTCGACGCGACGACCCTCGCCCTCGCGGCGGTGGCGGTCGTCGGCGCGGGCGTGTGGCGGGTCATCTCGCTGCGGCTGCCGGCGCCCGAGCTGCGGCTGCTGACACCGCTGTCCCGCCTGGCTCCGTGGATCCCGCGTCTGCTCGGCGTCCACCTGGGCGTCGCGCTGCTGTCGCTGGCCGTCACCGACACATACCTCAGCCCCGCGCTGGCGCTGGGACCGGTGCCGGGCGGGTTCGCGATCGCGTTCGCCGAGGGCCTCGTCGGAGTGTGGCTCGTCACCGGGGTGCAGCTGCGCGGCGCCGCCCTCGCGACGGTCGCGCTCGGTCCGCTCGGCCTCGTCCTGGCTGGGCCGGTGGCGGTCCTCGAGGCGCTCGACCTGCTCGGGATCGCGCTGTTCCTGGCGCTGCTGCCGCCGGGCCCCGACGCCTACGGCGCCCGCCGGGTGACCGCCGACGAGCTGCGCCTGCCGCTGTTCGTGCTGCGCGTGTGCGTCGGCGGCGCGCTCATCGTCGTCGCGCTCAGCGAGAAGCTGCTGCTGCCCGGCGTCACGGCAGAGTTCCTGGACCGCTATCCAGCCTTTGACCTGTTCGAGCTGCTCGGGCTGGGACTGGGCGCCGACGCCTTCATCCGCTTCGCCGCCGCGGTCGAGATCCTGTTCGGCCTGCTGATCATCTCCGGTGCGTCCGCCCAGTCCGTCGTCATCGTCGCCGGCATCCCGTTCAACCTGACCCTGTTCTTCCTGAACCGGACGGAGCTGTTCGGTCACCTGCCGATCTACGGCGCGATGCTCGCGCTGCTCGTGTACGGCTCCACGCCGGGCCTGGCAGAAGTCGTCCGCGACCTCACCCCGTGGCGCGCACCGCCACCCCCCGCGGCGAGCGCGATTGGTCACACTACGGTGACCAACCCTGCTTGTAGAGTGCCTGGCGCACCTGCCGGACGAAGATCGAGGGCTGGGTCTTCAGATGCACCTCATCGCACGGCACCACCACCCAGTCGAGCATGCGCAGGCGATGGCGCTGATCGTCGTCCGCGCGCTTGTGGTCCGGCTCGAAGTGGTGCGGTCCGTCGACCGGCACGCCGACGCGGTGGCGGGGAAAGGCGATGTCGAGCTCCGCGACCAGACCCGACTCGTCCTCGACGACGAGGGGACGCGGATGCGGCTTCAGCGCAGCCGCGTTCAGCAGCTTGCGCGCCAACCGCTCGAGATCGGAGTGGTTCAGCTCGCGGTCGGTCCGCTCCAGGGCCGCGCACAGACGGCCCTGACCGGCGAAGCGGGCCGACTGGGCGGCGACGCGGCGGACCCCCGACGGGGTGAGGATCCGCATGCGGTGACCGGTGGAGAGGTCTCGCACCAACTCCTCGACCGACGACACGCCCGCCAGCGTGCAGATCGTCCGCCCGGGAGCGGTCACGGCCACGCCCTGTCGCCGGGCACCGTCGCCGGCCAGCACCCTGCCCAAGCGCCGCAGATGGGCACCTTGGACGCGCAGCGAGCAGTTCGACGGGACCACGAACTCGTACGGGCGGGGCGCGCTTCGGCGCAGCCCCCACAGGAACGCGGCCGTGCGGTGCGACGCCATCCCGCGACCGCGCAAGGCCAGCTCGACGGCCTTGATCTGGGCAACGGGCGGCAATGGCAGGCCCGGCAGCAGGTACACCCCTCGCACGACGCGGTGCCAACCGGCCTCGGCGACCCGCCGCGCGAGGCGCTCCCGCCCGATGCCGAGCTCCTCGGCCTGCCACACCGCGACGAGACCGTGCTGCCCGGCGGCGACCTCCGCCAACAGCGCCCAGGGATGCATGCCCGACAGGGTGCGCTGGCCGTGCCGCGGAGCCCGCAGATCGACCGGCCCGCCTGTGGACGACCAACGAGAAGGGTTGGTCACGATTGCGTGACCAACCCATCTCCGCGGACCGCACCCTTGAGCGAGAAGGGGTTCGTCACATGCGCCCCGGCCCCGCGCGCAAGGGTTGGTCACGAGTGCGTGACCAACCGTTATCGGCGGGCCGGCGGCCCCGAGCGGGTGGGGCGGGTCAGGGTTGCCCGGCGTCGCCGGCTTCGCCGGACTCGTCGGCGAGGACGGTGAGGCGGTTGTCCTTGAACTCCAGGAAGCCGCCCCCGACGTCGTAGCGGTGCTCGGACCCGCCGGTGTCGCGGACCCGCACCGCCGACCCGGGGGCGAGCGCGAGCAGGATCGGCTGGTGACCCGGCAGGATGCCGATCTCACCGTCGAGCGAGCGGGCGTAGACCTCGGTCGCCTCGCCCGAGAACAGCCGTTCTTCGGGGGCGACGACGTCGACCTGCATCGTGGCCATCTACGCGCGACCTCGGCCGGCCCCTCGCATCGGTCAGCCCTCCAGCTTCTTGGCCTTGGCCTGCGCCTGTTCGATCCCGCCGACGTTGAAGAACGCCTGCTCGGGAAGGTGGTCGAAGTCGCCGTTGATGAGCGCCTCGAACGACTCGACGGTCTCGGCCAGCGGCACGGTGACGCCGGGCTGGCCGGTGAACTGCTCGGCGACGTAGAACGGCTGGGAGAAGAAGCGCTGGATCTTCCTCGCGCGCTGGACGGTGATCTTGTCCTCCTCGGTCAGCTCGTCCAGGCCGAGGATGGCGATGATGTCCTGCAGGTCCTTGTAGCGCTGCAGGATCTCCTGGACGCGCGTCGCGACGTTGTAGTGGCGCTCGCCGACGATGAGCGGGTCCAGGATCCGGCTGTTGGAGTCCAGCGGGTCCACCGCCGGGTAGATGCCCAGCTCGGAGATCGCGCGTGACAGCACCGTCTGCGCGTCGAGGTGGGCGAACGTCGCGTGGGGCGCCGGGTCGGTGATGTCGTCGGCCGGCACGTACACCGCCTGCAGCGACGTCACGGAGCGGCCCTTGGTGGAGGTGATCCGCTCTTGGAGCTGGCCCATCTCGTTGGCCAGGGTCGGCTGGTAGCCGACCGCCGACGGCATGCGGCCCAGCAGCGTCGACACCTCCGAGCCCGCCTGGACGAAGCGGAAGATGTTGTCGATGAACAGCAGGACGTCCTGGCGCTCCTCGTCGCGGAAGTACTCGGCCATCGTCAGCGCCGACAGCGCAACGCGCAGCCGCACGCCGGGCGGCTCGTCCATCTGCCCGAAGACCAGGGCGGTCTTGTCGATGACGCCGGACTCCTGCATCTCCAGCATGAGGTCGTTGCCCTCGCGGGTGCGCTCGCCCACCCCCGCGAACACCGACACGCCGCCGTGCTGCTCGGCGACGCGGTAGATCATCTCCTGGATGACCACGGTCTTGCCGACGCCGGCGCCGCCGAACATCCCGATCTTGCCGCCCTCGACGTAGGGCTCGACGAGGTCGATGACCTTGATGCCGGTCTCGAACATCTTGGCCTGCGGCTCGAGCTCGGCGAACGGCGGCGGTTGCCGGTGGATCGGCCAGTACGTGTCCGGCGAGATGTCGGATGCGGCGACGTCCAGGGGCTCGCCGAGCACGTTGTAGATGTGGCCGAGGATGCCCGGGCCGACGGGCACCTGGATCGGGGCGCCGGTGTTGCGGACGGGGGTCCCGCGCTTGACGCCGTCGGTGGGCTGCATGACGATCGCGCGCGCGACGCGGTCGCCGATGTGCTGGGCGACCTCGGCGGTCAGCGTCCGCGACTCGCCGTCCATGACGCGGTCGAACTTCAGCGCGAAGTTGATCTCGGGCAGCGCGTTCGCCGGGAACTCCACGTCGACGACGGGGCCCACGACCGTGAGGATGCGGCCTTGCTGGAGTTCGGTGTCGCCGGAGCCGGTGGGGCGGGTCTGCGTGTCGGTCATGGCGTCCCTCGTTGTCGACCGGAGCTGGGAGCTAGGAGGACATGGCCTCCGCCCCGCCCACGATCTCGGAGATCTCGGTGGTGATGGCGGCCTGCCGCGCGCGGTTGGCCTCGCGGGTCAGGTCGTCGATGATGTCGCTGGCGTTGTCGGTCGCGGCCTTCATCGCGCGCTGGCGGCTGGCGTGCTCGGAGGCGGCGCCCTCCAGCAGCCCGGCGAACACCCGCTGCTCGACATAGCGGGGGATGAGCTGCTCGAGGATCGCGTCGGGAGCCGGCTCGAACAGGAACTGCGCCGGGTACGCCTCGCCGCCCTCGAGCTCACGGGCGTCGACCGGCAGGAGCTGCACGACCGCGCTGACCTGCGTCAGGGCCGACTTGAAGTCGGTGTAGGCCAGCCAGACGCGGTCGATGCGGCCCTCGCGGTAGTCGTCCATGACCGTGCGCCCGACCTCCTGGGCGTCGCGGTACCGCGGGCGGTCGGCGATCCCGGTCCACGTCTCGGCGATGTCCTGCCCGCGGTAGCGGAAGTAGCCGTCGGCCTTGCGCCCCAGGGCGTACACCGTCACCTCGCGACCGGCGTCGCGTTCGGAGACGGCGACCCGCTCCGCCCGGCGCAGGACGTTGGTGTTGTAGGCGCCGGCCAGCCCGCGGTCGGACGACACGACGACGATGCCGACGCGGCGGACCTGCTCGTGGGGCGCCAGCAGCGGGTGGTCGGCGACCTCGCCGGACGCGGCGAGGTCGCGGATGACCGTCGTGATCATCTCGGCGTAGGGGCGCGCGGACTCGACCGCCAGCCGCGCCTTGTTGATGCGGCTGGCGGCGATGAGCTCCATGGCCCGCGTGATCTTCTGCGTCGACTTGACGCTGCGGATCCGCCGGCGGAGCGCCCGCAGCTCTCCTGCCCCTGGCACGCTGGCGTTCCTCCTAGCCCGGTGCGGGCGCGTCCGTCTCGGTGTAGGGCTCGCCGTCGCCGTCGTCGCCGCCGCCCGCCGCCACCAGACGGCCGGCGCCGGTGACCGGCGACCCCTCGTCGTCGGACACGCCGTCCGGGCCGTGCTGCTCGGGCTCTCCCCCGCGGCTGCCGTCGGAGCGGTCGCCGTCGGAGCGGTCGCCGTCGGAGCGGTCGGGGCCGAGGGTGGCGAGGTCCTCGGTGGCGCCCGGCTCCGCGACACCGTCGGCCGCCGAGCGCTGGAAGCCGCGGCCGAACTCCTCGACCGCCGCGCTGAGCTCGTCGACGCGCTCGTCGCCGAGCTTGCCCTCGGTGCGGATGGCGTCGAGCAGGTCACCGTGGCGGTCGCGCAGGTACTCGCGCATCTCGAGCTCGAAGCGCTTGGCGTCGCCGACGGGGACCTCGTCGAGCTTGCCGTTGGACACCGCCCAGATCGTGGCGACCTGCTCCTCGACCGGAACCGGCTGGAACTGCGGCTGCTTGAGGACCTCGACGACGCGCACGCCGCGGTCGAGCTGCGCCTGGGACGCCTTGTCCAGCTCGGACCCGAACTGCGCGAACGCCTCGAGCTCGCGGTACTGGGCGAGGTCCAGGCGCATCGTGCCCGAGACCTGCTTCATCGCCTTGATCTGGGCCGCCCCGCCGACGCGCGACACCGAGATGCCGACGTTGATCGCGGGGCGGACGCCCTGGAAGAACAGGTCGGTCTCCAGGTAGATCTGCCCGTCGGTGATCGAGATGACGTTGGTGGGGATGAACGCCGAGACGTCGCCGCCCTTGGTCTCGATGATCGGCAGCGCCGTCATCGACCCGCCGCCGAGCTCGTCGGACAGCTTCGCGGCGCGCTCGAGCAGCCGGGAGTGCAGGTAGAAGACGTCGCCCGGGTAGGCCTCGCGGCCCGGCGGGCGGCGCAGCAGCAGCGACAGCTGCCGGTAGGCGTCGGCCTGCTTGGACAGGTCGTCGTAGACGATGAGGCTGTGCTCGCCCTTGTACATCCAGTACGCGCCGATCGCGGCGCCGGCGTAGGGGGCGATGTACTGGAACGGCGCCGGCGACGACGCCGGCGCGGACACGACGGTCGTGTACTCCATCGCGCCGTACTGCTCGAGCCGGCTGACGATCTCGGCGACGGTCGAGCCCTTCTGCCCGATTGCGACGTAGATGCACTTGACCTGACGCTTGGGGTCGCCGGTCGCCCAGTTCTCGCGCTGGTTGATGATCGTGTCGATCGCGACCGCGGTCTTGCCGGTCTGGCGGTCGCCGATGATGAGCTCACGCTGGCCGCGGCCGATTGGCGTCATCGCGTCGATGGCCTTGACGCCGGTCTGCAGCGGCTCCTTGACCGGCTGGCGGTGGACCACGCCGGGGGCCTGGACCTCCAGTCCGCGGCGGCCGTCCAGGCGCGCCTCGTCCAGCGGGCCCTTGCCGTCCAGCGTCACGCCCAGCGGGTTGACGACGCGACCGAGGTAGGCGTCGCCGACGGGGACCGACAGCACCTCGCCGCTGGGGCGGACCTCGTTGCCCTCCTCGATGCTGGAGAAGTCGCCGAGGATCACCGCGCCGATCGAGTGCTCGTCGAGGTTCAGCGCGATGCCGTACAGCGGCTGGCCGTCGTGGCCGACCCCGAAGTCGAGCAGCTCGTTGGCCATGACCTCGGGCAGGCCGGTGACGCGGGCGATGCCGTCACCGGACTCGATGACCCGCCCCACCTGCTCCCGGGTGGGGTGGTAGTCGTACGAGCCGATGCGCGACCGCAGGACGCTGGTGATGTCCTCCGGGGTGATCTGCAGGTCTGTCATCGCTACGTCGATTCCTTGGCGGCTCGGGGCGGGTCGGGGGCGGCTCATGGTGGCGCGTCGGCGGGTGGTGGTCGGTGCGGTGCGGCGGTGCGGCTCCTAGACGCCGACGAGGCGGGCGCGCAGCTCGGCCAGGCGCCGGGCGACGCTGCCGTCGATGACGGTGTCCCCCATTGTGACCACGACGCCGCCGACGACGTCGGGGTCCACGGTCGCCTTGACCTCGACCTCGCGGCCGGTGCTGCGCGACAGCGCCTCGGCGAGTCGCCGCCGGGCCTCGTCGTCGAGCGGTACCGCGGTGCGCACGTCGGCGACGGCGCGCTTGCGCGACGCCGCGGTGTACTTCGCCAAGGCGTCGGCGATCTCGGGCAGCTGGCGGGCGCGCCCGGACGACAGCACGTAGGTCACCGCGCTCACGGTCTGGGGGTGGGCACGGCCAGACAGCAGCTCCTCGACGATGCCGATCCGCGCGGCGGTGTCCATGCGCGCGTCGGTCAGGCGCTGCATCAGCTCGCTGTTGGACTCCAGCAGCCGGGCGATCTGATAGAGCTCGTCAGACACCCGGTCCAGGGCGTCCTCGGCCCGGGCGACGTTGTACAGCGCCGCGGCGTAGCCCTCGACCGGACCCATCAGTTCAGACCCGACAGCTCGTTGATGTACTGGTCGACCAGGGCGCGGTGCTGCGCCGGGTCCAGCTCCTTCTGCACGATCTTGGAGGCCAGCTCCACCGACAGGACCGCCACCTGGCCGCGCAGGTCCTGCACGAGCCGGCCCCGCTCGGCCGAGGCGTCCTCGCGGGCCCGCGCCAGGATCTGGGCGGCCTCCTCCTCGGCCCGCGCGACGATCTCGCCGCGCAGCCGCTCCGCCGACGCCTTCGCGTCGTCGACGATCCCAGAGGCCTCCCCGCGCGCCTCGGCGAGCTGCTCGGCGTACTGCCGGCGGGTGTTCTCGGCCTCGGTACGGGCGCGCTCGGCCTCCTCGAGCTTGCCCTGGATCTGGGCCTGGCGGTCCTCCAGCATCCGGTTCATCGCCGGGAAGACCTTCTTGACCATGACGACCAGGAGCAGCAGGAAGCCGATGAGCCCCCAGACCAGCTCGGCGGTCTCGGGCAGCACGAGCCGCAGCCCGGCGCCCTCCTCGCCTCCGGCCTCGGTCGCGAAGACGATCAGTGAGCTCATCAGCGGCATGGTCGCTCTCCTCGGGCTGCGCTGATCAGACGATGAAGCTGAGCACGAAGCCGAACAGGGCGAGCGCCTCGACGAACGCGATGCCCAAAAACATCGTGGTGCGGACCATGCCGGCCGCCTCCGGCTGGCGGGCCATGGACTCGATCGCCTTGCCGATCAGGTAGCCCAGCCCGATGCCCGGGCCGATGGCGCCCAGGCCGTACACGAGGCCGGCACCGATCGAGCCGATGTCACCTTCCATTGCGAGGTTCCTCCTAACGAGGCGCTGTCGCGCCCGGGTTGTCGTCCGTACGGATGCTGGGCGATCAGTGCTCGGGGTGCAGCGAGCCGCCGATGTAGACGGCGGTGAGGATCGTGAAGATGTAGGCCTGCAGCAGGCCGACGACGAGCTCGAAGCCGATCAGCAGCGGCGACGCGAGCAGCGCCACCACGCCGATCGGGAAGCCGATCGAGAAGCCGGTCACCCCCGGGATCGTCAGGAAGGCGTGGATCGTGATGAAGATCAGCGTGAGGATGATGTGGCCCGCGAGCAGGTTGGCGAACAGACGCACCGCCAGCGTGAGGGGCCGCGCGACGAAGTTGGAGATGAACTCGATCGGCGTGAGCAGCAGGTACAGGGGCTTGGGGGCGCCGGGCGGGAACAGCGTGGTCTTGAAGTAGCCGGCCAGCCCCTGGGCCTTGATCCCCGTCACGATGAACAGCACGTAGACCATGATCGCCAGGAAGGCGGGGATGGCCATCCGTGAGGTCGGGGGGAAGTTGATGAACGGGATGACCTCGAACAGGTTGTTCAACCACACGAAGATGAAGATGGTCGTGAGCAGCGGCACCCAGCGCAGCCCGTCGGCGCCCATGACCTGCAGCGCGATCTGCTCGCGGATGAACTGCACGAGCGCCTCGCAGGCGGCCTGCAGCTTGCCGGGCACGATCGTGGGCTTGCGGAAGGCGACGACGAACAGCAGGCCGGCGAGAAAGGACGCGACCAGCGTGAGCAGCGCCACGCGGTTGAACGCGATCGGGGTGCCCGCGAAGAACCAGGCGGGGAACTCGAACAGCTCGTTGACCGGAGGCAGCTCCCACGGCCCGCCGTATTCGACCGCGGCAAGCATCGGCCTCACGGACGCGTCCTTTCGGGGTTCGCTGACGGCGCAGGCTCAGGGCGCGTCGCGCTGGGGTCGCTGGTGTATACCACGCCCGCGGCGGAGGGCTGTCCGCCGCGCGGGGCGGTGTCGAGCCAGAACATCTGCGGGTTGCGGCTGACGAGGCGGACCTCGGCGACCAGCGCCGCGACCATCACGACGGCCGCACAGATCGCCAGGCTCGGCCCGTGGATGGCCTCGACGGGCCGCAGCAGCACGATGAGCAGCGCGTAGATCATCAGCCGCAGCAGGTAACCGCCGAGCGCCGCCGCGAATATCGCCTCGGGGCCGATGCGCGCCGCGAACGACAGCAGCGCGCCGGACATCGCGAACATCCCGGCCACCACGGCGGCACCGATGCCGGCACCGAGCGCGCCACCGCTGCCGGCGACGACCGCCGCGATGCCGATCACGGGGACGGCGACCATCCCGATGACGAGCAGCGCCGACCGCGCCATACGCACCTCGACCGGTCCTGGCGACGCCGGTCCGGCGGCGCGCAGCGGCTCAGCCATGCGCTCGGGGGGCCGGCACGCGGGGGACGGGCGCCTGCCGCGCCTCGCGCTGCAACCGCTCCGCCTCGACGGCCTGCTCGGTCTTCAGCCAGATCAGGTAGAAGCCGGCGCAGTGGCCGACGACGAAGCCGGCGAGCATGAGCCACGGGCCGGTGCCCAGCCAGCGGTCCGCGAGCCAGCCGATCCCGCCCCACACCAGCGTCGCGGTGACGAGCTCGACGGCGAGGAACCAGCCGGTGTCCGAGCCCGGGGTGACCGCCGCGCGCTGCGCCTCGGCGCCGGGAGCGGGGCGGCGCGCGACGACGGAGCGCGCGCCGGCGAAGGCGCGCAGGAGCGAAGGGGGGCGCATGGGCGCGGGCAGTCTAGTCGGGGGCGTCGCGCGGTGTCAAAGACGCTTCGAGCGACGTTTGCGCTGGTCAGTGAGGCTTTCCACCGCAGACGGTCCCGACTTCGTGAAGGAAAGCACAATCTTGCGACCCGGGCTGCCGTGGAGCTGTTGCGCCGTGCGTGACCGATCCACGGCCCGGGGTGGGCCCGAGTTACGGATAGACCGCGAAGCGCGCGGTGAGGTCGGCGACGTCGGTGCGGACCGCGTCGACCTCGGCCGGCGACTTGAGCACGCGCCCGATGAGTGAGGCGACCTCGGCCATCTCGGCGGGCCCCATCCCCTGCGTCGACACCGACGCGGTTCCGACACGGATTCCCGAGGCGACCATCGGGGGGCGCGGGTCGAACGGGATGGCGTTCTTGTTCAGCGAGATCCCCGCCCGGTCCAGCCGCGTCTCGGCCTCCGCCCCCGTGAGATCGGCGTCGCCGAGGGCGCCGAGATCGGCAAGCAGGTAGTGGATGTCTGTGCCGCCCGACACGATCCGCAGCCCCTCGGCGGCCAACCCCGACGCGAGCGCGCGGGCGTTGGCGACGACGCGCTCGGCGTACTCGCGGAACTCGGGTTGGCCCGCCTCCCGGAAGGCGACCGCCTTGCCGGCGATGACGTGCATGAGCGGGCCGCCCTGCAGGAAGGGAAACACGGCCTTGTCCACCGCCTTGGCGTGCTCGGCGCGGCACAGGATCGTGCCGCCGCGCGGCCCCCGCAGCGTCTTGTGGGTCGTGAACGTCACCACGTCGGCGTGGGGCACCGGCGAGGGGTGCGCGCCCCCGGCGATCAGGCCGGCGAAGTGGGCGGCGTCGACGAGCAGCGTGGCGTCGACCTCGTCGGCGATCGCACGGAAGGCGGCGAAGTCGATGGTCCGCGGGTAGGCCGTCGCGCCGGCGACGATGACCTTCGGCCGGTGTTCCCGGGCCAGCGAAGCGACCTCGTCAAGGTCGATCAGCTCGTCGGACCGGCGCACCCCGTACGGCACGACGTCGAACCATCGGCCGCTGAAGTTGACCTTCGAGCCGTGCGTCAGGTGGCCGCCGTGGGGCAGCGACATCGCCATGATCGTGTCGCCGTGGCCGACCCCCAGCGCGTGGTAGGCGGCCATGTTCGCCTGCGCGCCGGCGTGGGGCTGCACGTTGGCGTGGTCGGCACCGAACAGCGCCTTGGCGCGGTCGATCGCCAGCGTCTCGGCGACGTCGACGAACTCGCAGCCGCCGTAGTAGCGCTTGCCGGGGTAGCCCTCGGCGTACTTGTTCGTCAGCACGCTGCCCTGCGCGGCGAGCACCGCCGGCGAGGTGAGGTTCTCCGAGGCGATCAGCTGCAGGTTCGTGCGCTGGCGTCGCAGCTCGTCGGCGATCGCCGCGGCGATCTCCGGGTCGACGGCCTGCAGCGCGTCGACGTCGGCTCCCCAGGTGGTCATGTCCGCTCCCCTGCCTCGATGTCGGCGATCTGGTCGATGCGCCGCTGGTGGCGTCCCCCGGCGAACCCCGTCGCGAGCCACAGGGTCACGATCTCCTCGGCGAGCCCGGGGGCGACGATCCGGGCGCCGAGCGACAGGACGTTGGCGTCGTTGTGCTCGCGTGACAGCCGGGCGGTGTACAGGTCGTTGCACAGCGCCGCACGGGCACCCGCGACCTTGTTCGCCGCGATCTGCTCACCCTGCCCGCTGCCCCCGACGACGATTCCCCGGTCGGCCAGTCCCGTGGTGACCGCCCGCGCGACGCCGGCGCAGATGCCGGGGTAGTCCACGGGCAGCTCGCTGCCGGTCCCGTGGTCGTCGACGGCGTGCCCGGCGGCGCGCAGCCGTTCGAGCAGATGCTGCTTGAGCGGATAGCCCGCGTGGTCGGCGCCGACCGCGATGCGCACCGGCTCAGGCCTCCTCGGGCGCCGCGGTGTCCGCCGGGGCCGCGGCCATGTCGTCGTCGGTCTCGGGCGGGGGGAGGTCGTCGTCGGGCCGGGCGCCCCAGGCCAGCAGGCCGTCGGCGACGAGGCGCACGTCCTCGGTGGGGATCGCTCCCTCGCGCAGCACCTCGGCGCCGCCCCGGGTGCAGTCCACGACCGTCGACGGCGGCCCCGGTCGAGGCCCGCCCTCGACGTAGAGCGCGACCGCGTCGCCGAGCTGACGGCGGGCCTCCTCGGCGGTCGTCGGCAACGGGTCGCCGCGGCGGTTGGCGGCGCTGCAGGCCAGCGGCCCGATCTCGGCGGCGACGTCGAGCAGGAGGTCGTCGGCCGGCATGCGCAGCCCGACCGCGTCGCCGGCAGCGCCCAGGTCCCACGGCATGTCCGGCTGCACGGGCAGCACCAGGCTCACCGGACCCGGCCAGTACGCGGCCATGAGGCGCTCGGCGGTCTCGGGCACGTCCCTGGCGAGCCCGATGACCTGACGCGGGTTGCGCAGCAGCAACGACAGCGGCACGTCGCGCCCGCGATGCTTCGCGCCGAACATCCGCTGCGTCGCGAACCCGAGGAACGCGTCGGCGACGACGGCGTAGACGGTGTCGGTCGGCACCACGACGAGCTCGCCGGCGCGAAGCACGTCCACGACGCGTTGCGCCACGCCCGGGTCGTCCACGCCGATCGTCTCGCTCATGTTCTCCGGATGCTACGGGCGGCGCGGCGGCGGGGCTGTACCGGCGGGCCGGGGGAGACCTTCGCCACACGAGGGATCCGCTGGAAGCCTCCCTCGCGTTATCGTCCTGCGGGAGGAGGCGCTCGGTCGACTTCAGCGGCGCCGCCACCGGTGGCGGCGCACGCTCGTCCGGCGTGATCGTCACCGTGCCGGGGGCGGCGCGGGTCCCCCCGTCGCGGTCAGCCGCGCCGGCGGCCGACCGCGAAGCGATCGGCGCCGGTGAGGTCGGCGGCCACCTCGACGCCTGCCAGCCCCGCGACCGCCATCCGCCGGATGGTGGCAGCGGCCCGGGAGGGATCCACCTCCAGCAGCAGCCAGCCGCCGGGGGCCAGCCACGCCTGAGCGGCGGCGATCAGCCGGTCGACGACCTCGTGACCGGTCGGGCCGGCGACGAGCGCGTCGCGGGGGTCGTAGTCGACGACCTCGGGCTCCAGGCCGACCAGCTCGCCTGCGGCCAGGTACGGCGGGTTGCACACCAGCACGTCGACGTGTCCGCGCAGGGCGGCCGGGATGCCGTCGAGCAGGTCACCCTGGAACACCCGGACGTCGAGCCCGAGCCGCTCGGCGTCGGCGCGGGCCTGCGCGACCGCCGCGGGACAGATGTCGCTGGCCGCGACGGTGGCGCCGGGGACCTCCGCGGCGAGGGCGCAGGTGACCGCGCCGGTGCCGGTGCACGGCTCGACGACCACCCCGCCGGCGGTGGTGCGCTCCACGGCGAGCCCGGCGAGGACCTCGGTCTCCGGCCGGGGATGAACACCCCGGGCCGCACGAGCACGTCGAGGTGGCGGAAGCCGACGCTGCCGGTGAGCAGCTGCAGCGGCTCCCGCGCGACCCGGCGCGCCGAGAGCGCGGCGAGCGCCGCCGCGGCCGCCGGCTCCAGCGGCTCGCTGCGCCCGCCGAGCAGCCCCGCCCGCGACCAGCCCAGGACGTGGCGGACGAGCAGCTCGGCGTCGACGGCCGGTGTGGGGACACCGGCGTCGGACAACCGTCGGGACAGGTCGGCCAGCGCCTCCCCGACGGTCACCGCGCCCCGCCCTCGGACGAGCTTGTTCTGATCCCCTTCGCCGGCCAAGGGGATCAGAACAAACCCGGGGTGGCCAGGGTCGGGGGCGGGTCAGGCCGACAGCGCGGCGAGACGCCGGCGCTGCTCCTCGTCGGACAGGGCGGCCACGATCGCGTCGAGCTCGCCGGACAGGACGTCGGCGACGTTGTGGACGGTCAGCCCGATCCGGTGGTCGGTGATGCGGCTCTGCGGGATGTTGTAGGTGCGGATCTTCTCGGAGCGGTCGCCGGTGCCGATCTGCGCCGACCGCACGTCGGCGCGTTCCTTGGCGGCGCGCTCCTGCTCGGCCTGCAGCAGCCGCGACCGCAGGACGCGCAGCGCCTTCTCGCGGTTCTGCAGCTGGGACTTCTCGTCCTGCATCGACACCACCAGCCCGGTGGGCAGGTGGGTGATCCGCACCGCGGAGTCGGTGGTGTTGACCGACTGGCCGCCGGGGCCCGAGGAGCGGTACACGTCGACCTTGAGGTCGTTGGGGTCGACGACGACGTCGACGTCCTCCGCCTCCGGCATGACCGCCACCGAGGCGGTCGAGGTGTGGATGCGCCCACCGGACTCGGTGGTCGGCACGCGCTGGACGCGGTGGACACCGGACTCGTGCTTGAGCTTGGAGTAGGCGCCGCGGCCGTTGATCTGGAACACGACCTCCTTCACCCCGCCGATGCCCTGCTCGGAGGCGCTCAGCTGCTCGACCCTCCAGCCGGTGCGCTCGGCGTAGCGGCTGTACATGCGGAACAGCTCCCCGGCGAACAGCCCCGCCTCGTCGCCGCCGGCGCCGGGCGCGGACCTCGACGATGACGTTCTTGTCGTCCAGCGGGTCGGTGGGCAGCAGCAGCACCTGCAGCCGGCGGGTGAGCGCCTCGGCGGCCGCGTCCAGCTCGTCGGCCTCGGTGCGGAACAGCTCGCGGTCGTCCGGGCCGGACTCCTTGGCCAGCTCGCGGGCCGCCTCGGCGTCACCGCGCAGCCGGCGGTAGCGGGCGTAGGTGTCGACGACCTCCCGAGGTCTGCGTGGCGCTTGGCGGTGGCGGTGTAGCGCGCGGAGTCCGACAGCACCGCGGGGTCGGCGAGGTCGCGGGTCAGCTCGGCGTGGGCGCGCTCGAGCTCGTCGAGGCGCGAGAAGATGTCGGGCAAAGGCGGTCCTGACGTGCGGGGCTTGCAGCCGGCGGCGGGCGGCCCCGGCTACGACTCGCCGGCCGGCTCCCGGGGTCCGTCGTGGGGGACGGGGGCGCCGGTCACGTCGGCCAGGCCCTCGTCGGCCGCGACGCCCACCGCCTCGGTGGCCTCGTCGGGACCCCACACGACCGGCGACGGCAGGTCGTGGGCCGTCCGCCCGCGAAGGTGCGCGGTCGGGACGACGGCCTCGAAGGCACGGATCGCGACCTCGACCTGGTCGGGCGTGGGCGGCTTCGTGGTGATCATCTGCAGCCACAGCCCGGGCTTCATCAACGCGCGGACGGCGATGTTGTCGCGTCCCGCGCCCAGACGCAGCCCCTCGTAGGCCAGGCCGGCGACGACCGGAAGCAGGACGATGCGCAGCGCGATCTGGTAGGCCGCCACGAGCAGCACCCCGCTGTCGGGCCCGGGGAACAGCCCCCGGCCAGCGAGTAGGTGACGATCGCGATGAGCATCACCATGAGCAGGAAGTTGGTCCCGCAGCGCACGTGCAGCGTGGAGTACGGGGCGACCGACTCGGGCCGCAGGACCTCGTCGTGCTCCCACGCGGCGATGGTCTTGTGCTCGGCACCGTGGTAGGAGAACACCCGGCGGATGTCGGCGACCAGCGAGATCAGCGACAGGTAGCCCAGGAAGATCCCCATCCGGACGACGCCCTCGACGACGTGGTACAGCGTCCCCGTCCCCACCTGGCGCGAGACGAATGCCAGGCCGACGTTGGGCAGGACGATGAACACCCCGACGAACAGCAGCAGCGCCAGGGCCAGGCTGCCGCCCATCGCCCCGCTCGACAGCCGCTCGTCCTCCTCCACCGACTGGTTGGCCGAGATCGTCAGCGCGCGCGTGCCGATCGTCATGGCGTCGACGAGCGCGAACATCCTCGGAACATCGGCCGCTTGAACAGCGGGTGGCGCTGGGGAAGTCGCTGACGGGGTGGCGCTCGAGGTAGATCTCGCCGGAGGGCCGGCGCACCGCCACCGCCCAGCTGCGGGCGCCGCGCATCATCACACCTTCGACGACCGCCTGGCCGCCGTAGTAGTGAGGGTGCGCGGAGGGCGCCGGCTCGTCCGGTGCGTCGCTCACAGGCCGGTCAGGGCCTGTTGGCGGCGTCGGCCTGCTTGGCCTGGGTCTTGGCGTAGCGCTGCTTGTACCGCTCGACCCGGCCTCCGGAGTCCACCAGCTTCTGCTTGCCGGTGTAGAAGGGGTGGCAGTTGTTGCACAGCTCCACGTGGAGCTCGTCGGCGACCCCACGGGTCTGGAAGGTGTTGCCGCACGAGCACGTGACGCGGGTCACCTTGTACTCGGGATGGATACCCTGCTTCATCGGTTGCCGTCTCCTGTAGGTCGTGGACCCTGTCGTGGCGCAGGCCGCTAGGACTGCAGAGTTGCTCTTCTGGATCTGCAGCAGGAACTGGTTGTTGGACCGGGTCGAGCGCATCTTGTCGATCAGCAGCTCGATGGCCCCCGGTCCCTCCAGGGCGTGCAGGACCCGGCGGAGCTTCCAGATGACCGTCAGCTCCTCCTTGTCCAACAACAGCTCCTCCTTGCGTGTTCCGCTGGCCCCGATGTCGATCGCGGGGTAGATCCGCTTCTGCTCCAGGCGCCGGTCCAGGCGCAGCTCCATGTTCCCCGTGCCCTTGAACTCCTCGAAGATGACCTCGTCCATCTTCGAGCCGGTCTCGATGAGCGCCGAGGCGATGATCGTCATGCTCCCCCCGTGCTCGATGTTGCGGGCGGCGCCGAAAAAGCGCTTCGGTGGGTACAGCGCCGAGGAGTCCACGCCACCGGGACATGATGCGGCCGCTGGCCGGCGCCGCGAGGTTGTAGGCGCGGGCCAGCCGCGTGATCGAGTCGAGCAGGATCACGACGTCGGAGCCGAGCTCGACGAGGCGCTTCGCCCGCTCCATCGCGAGCTCGGCGATCTGGGTGTGGTCGTCGGCGGGACGGTCGAACGTCGACGCGATCACCTCGCCCGGGATCGACCGCTGCATGTCGGTGACCTCCTCGGGCCGCTCGTCGACGAGGACGACCATGAGGTGGCACTCGGGGTTGTTGTAGGCGATCGCCTGCCCGAGCTCCTTGAGGATCGTTGTCTTGCCGGCCTTCGGCGGCGACACGATCAGGCCGCGCTGACCCTTGCCGATCGGCGACATGAGGTCGACGATCCGCATGGAGATCGGCCCGTCGGGGGTCTCCAGGCCGAGCCGCTCGTTGGGAAACAGCGGCGTCATGTCCTTGAACTCCGGCCGGTGGGGCGCGGGGCTGTTGGGGTCCACGGCGGCGCCGTTGAGGCTGGCGACGTGGTGCAGCGCCGGCACCTTCTCGTTGGAGCGCTGCTGGCGGATGGGGCCTTCCACGACGTCGCCGCGCCGCAGCCCGTGCCGGCGGACCTGGGTCTGGGAGACGTAGACGTCCTTGTCGCCCGGCAGGTACCCGCTGGTGCGCAGGAACCCGTAGCCCTCGGGCAGGACGTCGAGGATGCCGGTGCGGACCTCGCCCGGCTCGGCGGTCGCGTCGTCGTCGCGGGGGCGGCCCTGCTGCTGGGCACCGCCCGGACCCCTTGTTGCGACGGCGCTCGCGGCTGCGCCGCCGCCGGCTGCCGGCGTCGTCGTCGTCGCGATCGTCGCGGGTGGCGGTGTCGGGCCGCTGGTCCTCGCGGCCGCGCCCGCCGTCGTCGCGGCCGGCCTCCCGCACCGGCGCGCCGTCACGCGAGGTCTCGCGGGCCTGCCCGCCGCCACTCGAGCCCTCCGCCGGCTGCCCGCCGTCACGCGGGCCCTCCGGCGGCGAGCCCTCGCGGCTCCGCCCGGCGTCCTCGCGGGCACGGGCGCCGGCGCCGGCGCGCTCGTCGCGGGCGGGGGTCTCGCCACCGGCCGGCGGCGCGCGGCGCCTGGCGGCCCGTCGTCTCGGGAGCCGCGCCCGGCGGCCGGACCGCCGCCTCGGCGGGCGCCCCGGCGGCCGCCGAGGCGACGCCGTCGCCTCCCGCCTCGTCGGCGTCGCGCTGCTCAGCGGTCCGCTCCCGGGTGCGGGTGCGGGTGCGGGGACGCGTCGCGTCCTCGCTGTCTTGACCGGTCCGGCGGCGTGTGCGCGCCGGCCGGCCGTTGGCCGTGCCGTCGCCCGCGGGTGCGGCTACGTCGGCCACCGAGCCGTTGGAGGTCGGCGCCGCCTGCGGCGCCGCGGTGGTGGACAGGTCGAGCTGCGGCCGGGAGACCTCCCCGCCGCCGTTGCCCGCCGCGCGGACGATCGCCTCGATCAGCTCGGCCTTCTTCAGGCGCTGGTAGCCGCGCATCTGCAGATGCGAGGCGATGCCCTTCAGCTCCGGAAGCTGCTTGCGGGCGAGGACGCTGGGGTCCATCGGCGGTACTCCTGTCGGTGCTGGTTGTGCGGCCCTGGGCGGTCCGAGGGCCGGGTCGGGGTCCTCCGCCGCTGCGGCGGGGGCACCCCGGAGATCTCACACGGGCGGCGGGGCTGCGGTCGCGGAGCCGACCGGTGGGACGGTGATGACGCGGGCACCCTTGTCGGCGGGCCCGCCGGGCCGGTCGGTCGAGGCGGCGACGACGAGCTCGGTGACGCGCGAGACCGTCGCGTCGAGGCTGTAGCTGGGGACGACCGGGACGCCGTGCTCGACGGCCAGAGCCCGGACGTAGGCCTGGATGGTGCGGATGTCGTCGAAGTGGTCCAGGTAGTTGCGGTGCCGCCGTCCACGGATGTCGGTCGACCGCGCGACGAAGTGGCTGCGGTGGAGGTGCTCGTCGTCGACGGTGATGACCAGGGGCGCGACCACGGCCTCCGCGCGGCTCGGCGTGGCGAGGAAGCCGGGGACGATGTGCGCCCCCTCGACGATCAGATCCGTACCTTCTACCACGGCGCGGGACACGAGCTGTGTCACGCCGACCGAGACCGCCTGCACCTGCCTGCGGAAGCCGGCGACGACCGGGTCGGCGTCGCCGGGCGGCTCGCGCAGGTGCGCCGCGACGTCGAACGACGAGGCGTGCAGGCTCGGCATCATCGCCGGGGTGAAGATGCCGCGCATCACCTCGCGGATCGCGTCGGTGGAGATGATCCGCACGATCCCCAGGCGCGCCGCCAGCGCCGTCGCGACGGTGGACTTGCCGACCCCGGTCGTCCCACCGATGAGGACGATGAGCGGGCCCACGCGGTCCTGCGCCATCTGCCAGGAGCGGTAGTTGTCGGCGTAGCGCGGGCCCACCTCGTCGGCCAGCACCCGGGCGGCGAGCTCACGCAGCTCGGCCGAGGAGATGCCCTGCGACCAGCGGTCGTGCAGGCACTGCTCGATGACCTCGGCGACGTGATACGCGCGGTACGGAGGCAGCCCGGCGGCCATGACCGAGCTCGCCATGAGCCCCTTGGAGTAGGGCAGGCCGGCCTTGCCGTCACGCACGGTGACGTGGCGAGGAGTCCGGGGCGGCCCGGAGGTGGCGGAAGGTGCGTCCATGAGAGGCGTCGAGCCCTGTCGTTGCCCGTCGGGGCGGTCAGCGCCCGGCTGCGCGCTCCCCGGCGAGGCGCGCGAGTCGGATCGCTGCGTCGTGCAGCACGGCTCCGGAGCCGCCGGCGGGGTCAACGCCGACGACCTGTGGCCGGTTGTCGCAGAACACCACCCTGGCTCCCGCCGAGGTGGCGGCCCTCACCGCCACGTCCACCGCGGCGGCCTTCAGCTCCACCAGCAGCACGTCGAAGGCGGGCGCCGCCGCGAGATCGGCTCGCAACGCCGGCCGGTCGGCGAGATGGTGGCTGGTGGCGACCACCTCACAGCCGGACGTCGCCTCCAGCGCGGCGACGAGCGACGCACCGGCAGCGGCAGGGGCCGTCGTCGCGAAGAACGCCCGCGCACCGCCCACCGGTGCCAACGGCACCGGTCGCAGGACGGTACGCATGACGGGAGCTCGTCGCGAGATGCTGCGGATGGCCTCGAGGACGTCTGCCAAGCGGTCTACGGCGCCCCTCGGAGGCTCGCACATCGTAACGACAACGAGGTCGGCGAGCAACACCCGGTAGGGACCCAGGTACCCGCGGAGGAACTCGGGGTCGCAGTCTGCGGGCACGACGAGCACCGTGGCGTCGGCGTGCACCGGCGGCAGGGCCGCGCCGCTGCCCTCCAGCAGGGTCAACGCGCCGGGCAGCGCCTCCGCGGCGCGGACCGCGTCGGCGACGTTGGAGTAGCCCACGGCGCCCGCCAGCCCGCCGCCGCAGCGCCGGGCGCCGACGGTCGCGACCCCGGTGGTGACGGCGTCCTCGTAGAAGTCGCTGGCCGCGTGACCGCCGCCGTCGGCGACGGCGAGCAACGCGGCGGGGTCCACGGCCGTGCCGGCCGGCACGACGACCGGCGCGGGCGGGCCGCCGCGGCCCATCGCCACGACGACCGGCTCGTCCCGGCCGCGTGCAGCCGGCGGGCGAGCTCGCCGGCAACCGCCGTCTTGCCGGTGCGCTTGCCGGTGCCGACGACCGCGATCGTGGGGCGCGTCGCCACCGGGGGCGCGGCGGCGTCAGCACGAAGTCGGCGCCCTCGTAGGGCAGGCCGGCGAGGAGGGCGTGGGCCGCGAGCTGCAGGCGCCGGCGCGGGTCGAGCACGGGCTCGTCGGACAGGTCGACGACGACGTCGGGCCGGTGGCTGTCGGCCAGCGCGCGCAGGGCCGCGGCGGCGGCGTCCACGTCCAGTCCCGGGCCGGCACCGGGGCGGACCCACGTGGCGGGCACGCCGAGGTCCACATCGGCGCCGTGCCCGCCCACCTTCTCGGTCCCCCCGAGCAGCAGGGCCGCCACCGGCGTCGTGCCCGCCGCGTCGAGCGCCGCGAGCGCCGCGCGGACCACCGGCGGGTAGTGCTCGCCGTCGACGAGCACGAGACCGCGTCGGCGCGAGCCCCGCGCCGGCGGCGATCCGGTCGCGGGCACAGGCGTCAGCTCAGCGTCCGCCGCGCGCGCCGCCGGCCGGGGTGTCGGCGACGGGTTCGCCCTCGGCCGGGCGGGCGGTGCCGCTGTCGCGCGCCGGCGGCGACATGGCCCGCGCACCCGACGCGCGCGATGCGCCCGAGGCGCTCGAGGCGCCCGCCATGGACGCCAGGGACGTGGGCGCGGAGAACAGCGGCTCGAACTCGCGGTGGTACTGCTCGCCGGTGCGCGGGTTGAAGTGCGCGATCAACGACGACTCGCCGAACGGGTACTTGCGGTGGATGCGCACCTGACCGCCCTCGTACTCGACGACGGAGTAGCACGGCTTGGTGTGCCCGCGCAGCTTCAGGCTCGACGCGGTGCCGGCGTTGGCGATGTACAGGTGCTCCAGGCGCCACACGTGCGGCACGTGCTTGTGCCCGGTCAGCACGAGGTCGACGCCCGCGCCGAGGAGCAGCTCGAGCAGGTCGCCGCTGTCCTGGACGGTGCTGCGCTCGCGACCGGTGCCCGGGACCGAGATGAGGTGGTGGTGCAGGGCGAACACCCGCAGCTCCGCGTCGCAGTCGAACGACCGGCGGATCCAGTCGTAGGACTCGCGGCCGATGCGGCCCTCGTTGAGGTCGGGCTCCGACGAGTCGACGGCCACGAGGCGGATGGGGCCGACGTCGCGGGCCCAGTGCCGCTCGCCGAACAGCTCCTCGAAGTGGACGTAGCCCACGTTGCGGCTGTCGTGGTTGCCGGGGATCACGTGCAGCGGCTGGCGGATCTGCGACAGGTAGGCAGCGGCCGCCTTGTACTCCCCCGCCAGGCCGTCGTTCGTCACGTCGCCCGTGTGCAGCACCACGTCGGGGTCCAGCTCCGCGATCTCGGCCAGCACCCGGTTCATGAGGTTGGGCACGAAGTGGGGGGAGCCGACGTGGGTGTCGGAGATCTGGGCGATGGTGACCATGTGCGTCGTCCCCGTCGGTCGTGCGGTCACGCTCACCTTATCCGCTGCCCGGCGCCACTCCGCCCGGGTCAGTTCGGCGCGGGTCCGCCGGGAGAGGGGCAGACGATCGCGCCGGCGAGGTCCCAGCGCGACGGGCGCACCTGGAAGCGGTCGCCGGCGTGCTCGCGCACGGCCGCCACGGCGGCGTCGTCGCCGCCGCCCACGATCGCGAGGACCGTCGGTCCCGCCCCGGACAGGCACGCCGCGATGCCGGCCGCTCGCAGCGAGCCGACGAGCGCGCCCGAGGACGGCATGACGGCCAGGCGCGCCGGCTCGTGGAGGACGTCGTGCATCGCCGCGGGCTCCCAGGCCATGCCCCCCGACAGCCCCGCGAGGACCACGGCGGCGCGGCCCGCGTTCGCCGCGGCGGCCGGCAGCCCGACGACGGGAGGCAGCACGGCCCGGGCCGTCGCCGTCGACTGGCGCTCGGCGGGGACGCAGACGACCGGACGCAGGCGATCGGTCGGCGCCAGGCGCCGGGCGACGCCGTCCACCACGACGACAAGACCGCCGAGCACCGCGGCGGCGGCGTTGTCCGGGTGACCCTCCAGGGCGGTGGCGAGCGCCACGAGGTCGGCGTCGCGGCCCCCCGCGCGGGTGACGGCGCGGCCGAGCGCGGCCCCGGCGACCGCCGCCGCCGCCGACGACCCGAGCCCCCGCTCGAGCGGCACGTCGTTGCGGGAGCGCAGGCTGACGTCGGGCACCCCGGCGCCGAAGCGCTCGCAGTAGGCGATCAGCCCGCGCCACACGAGGTTGTCCTCGCCGGTCGGCAGCTCGTCGGCACCGTGGCCCTCGCACACGACGCGGCGGTCCCCGCGGTGGATCGTCGTCACCGTCAGCCGCAGGTCCAGCGCGACCGCCATCGTGTCGAAGCCGGGACCGAGGTTGGCGCTGCTCGCCGGCACAGCGACGGCGACGGCGTCGCCGGGGGTCACCCCGCCAGCCCGAGCAGCTCGGCGGCGGCGTCGACGTCGGGTGGGATGACCGGCGGCTGCGCGGCGCCGGCGAGCGCCCAGTCGGGCTCCTTGAGCCCGTGGCCGGTGAGGACGCACACCACCGTCGCCCCCGTCGGCAGGTGCCCTGCCGCCGACAGCTGCAGCAGCCCCGCGACGCTCGCGGCGGAGGCCATCTCGCAGAACACGCCCTCGCGCGCGACGAGCCGGTAGGCCTTGAGGATGTCGCGGTCGGTCACCGCGCGGATCGAGCCGCCGGACTCCTCGGCGGCGGCCGTCGCGAACGTCCACGACGCCGGGTTGCCGATCTGATCGCCGTCGCGATCGTCGACGGCGACTCGACGACGGCGCCGTTGACGATCGGCGCCGCCCCCGGCCGCCTGGAAGCCGTGCATCACCGGCAGGCGGTCGGCGACCCCGTCGGCGAAGTACTCGCGGTAGCCGGCCCAGTAGGCGGTGATGTTGCCGGCGTTGCCCACCGGCATCACGTGCACGTCGGGCGCGGAGCCCAAGAAGTCGCAGACCTCGAAGGCGCCGGTCTTCTGCCCGGCGATCCGGTCGGGGTTGACCGAGTTGACCAGCCGCACGGGGTGCTTCTCGTCCAGCGTCCGGCAGATGTCCAGCGCCCGGTCGAAGTTGCCCTCGACCTGGATGACGGTCGCGCCGTGGACGAGCGCCTGCGCCAGCTTGCCCAGCGCGATCTTCCCCCGCGGGATGAGCACCCCGCACACGAGCCCCGCCTTGGCGGCGTAGGCGGCGGCCGAGGCCGAGGTGTTGCCGGTGGAGGCGCACAGCACGGCCTTGGCTCCGGCCTGGACCGCCTTGGAGATCGCCAGGGTCATCCCCCGGTCCTTGAACGAACCCGTCGGGTTGGCGCCCTCGAACTTCAGCCACACCCGGCAGCCGGTCAGCTGCGACAGCCCCTCGGAGGCGACGAGCGGGGTGCCGCCCTCGCGCAGCGTGACGACGGGGGTGCCCGAGTCGACGGGCAGCCGGTCGCGGTACTCCTCGATCAGCCCCCGCCACTGCCGGGCGCGGGCCCGCTCCGCCGGCGCGCCGCGGTTGGCGCCTGCCGCCTGTCCAGCCGGGGCGTCGGTCACGCGCGGCAGTCTACGAGGGCGGCGGTCAGCGCCCCACCGCGTAGCCCTGCATCCCGCGGGGGTTGGCCGCCGCGCGCAGGAAGCCGCCGCCGGCGTCGCGCGCCGCCGCGCTCACGCGGCCCAGCGACCAGTCGCCCTCGACGACGACGTCGTGGCCGCGGGCCCGCAGCGCGGCGACGACCTCGGCGCCGACGCGCGCCTCCACGACGACCTGCCCGGGCTCGGCGCGCCGCGGGTAGAACGAGCTGGGAAACGAGGTGGTGTGGAACGTCGGCGCGTCGATCGCCGCCTGCAGGTCCGCGCCGAAGTGCGCGTGGGCCAAAAAGAACTGCACCGTCCACTGGTCCTGCTGGTCGCCGCCCGGTGTGCCGAAGGCGAGGATCCCCCGGTCGCCGCGCGCCAGCGACGGCGACAGGGTGGTCCGAGGGCGCTTGCGCGGCTCCAACGAGTTGGGCAGGCCGGGCGTGAGCCAGAACATCTGCGCGCGGGTGCCCAGGCAGAACCCGAGCCCGGGGACCACCGGGGAGCTCTGCAGCCAGCCGCCGCTGGGGGTCGCCGACACGAGGTTGCCGAAGCGGTCGGCGACGTCGACGTGGCAGGTGTCGCCGTCGACGGGTCCGGCCTCGGGGCCGCGGCCGGCCCGGGCGACGGTCGGCTCGCCCGCGCCCAGCGCGTCGCCGGCCCCGGCGTCGGCCGGCAGCGGTGGCAGCCGTGGCTCGCGGCCGGCTACCGCGCCGGGACGCAGCTCCAGCGACGCCTCATCACCGACGAGCGCGCGGCGCTGGTCGGCGTACGCGGCGCTGAGCAGCTCGTCGAGCGGGACGTCGGTGAAGGCGGGGTCGCCGTACCACGCCTCCCGGTCGGCGAAGGCGAGCTTCGCGCACTCCGTGACCGTGGCGATGTAGTCGGCGCTGTTGTGGCCGGCGGCCGTCAGATCGAAGCCCGACAGCAGTGCGAGCTGCTGGAGGAACACCGGCCCCTGGCCCCACGGCCCGGTCTTGAACACCGTCCAGCCGGCGTAGTCCAGGCAGGTGGGACCCTCGGTGGGAGTGGTGTGGGCGGCGAGGTCGGCGCCCGTCAGCAGCCCCCCGTGGCGGCGGCCGGACGTGTCGGTCACCTCGGCGTCGGCCAGGTAGGCGTCGATCGCCTCGGCCACGAAGCCGCGGTAGAACGCGGCGCGGGCGGCGGCGATCTCGGCGTCACGGTCGCCGCCGGCCGCCTGCGCCTCCGCCACGATCCGCCGGTAGGTCCGCGCGAGGTCGGGGTTGGCGAAGCGGGCACCGGGCGCCGGCACGCCGTCGCGCAGGTAGACCTGCGCCGACGACGGCCAGTGCCCGCGGAACAGGTCCGCGACCCCGCCGATCGCCGCGCTGATCCGCGGCACCAGCGGGTAGCCGTGCTCGGCGTAGCCGATCGCGTGCTCCAGGACGTCGGCCACCCGCATCGTGCCGTGCTCGGCGAGCAGCGTCATCCACGCGTCGAAGGCGCCCGGCACGCACGCCGCCAGCAGCCCCGTCCCCGGCACTACAGACAGCCCGAGGTCGGTGAAGCGCTCGATCGTGGCCGCCGCCGGCGCCCGGCCCTGGCCGGCGAGCACGGCGACGTCGTCGGTCGCAGCGCTGTGCAGCAGGATCGGGACCTCGCCGCCGGGACCGTTGAGGTGGGGCTCGACGACCTGCAGGACGAACCCTGCCGCGACCGCGGCGTCGAAGGCGTTGCCGCCCCGCTCCAGGATGGCCATACCGCTCGCGGACGCCAGCCAGTGCGTCGAGGCCACCATGCCGAACGTGCCGACGAGCTCGGGGCGGGTGGTGAACGTCATACCTCGCCGCCTTCCACGCGCATGACGTTGGCCACCGATCCGACGGCGGCGAGGAGCCGCAGGTCGTGCAGGGTGGCCTGCAGGTCCCGCTCGCAGGCGGCGTGGGTGATCAACAGCAGCTGCGCGGAGTCGCCCTCCCCGTCCTGCCACACGCTGCGGATCGACACGCCGTGGTCGCTGAACGCCGAGGCCACCGTCGCCAGCACCCCCGCCTCGTCGGCGACGTCGAGCAGCACGGCGTACTGGACGATGACCTCGTCGAACGGGCGCAGGGTCCGGCGCCCGACCGCAGGCTGGGCGCCGTTGCGCTCCCCGCAGCGCAGCCCCCGCGCGACGGTGACGATGTCGCCGACGACGGCGCTGGCCGTCGGCAGCGAGCCTGCGCCGCGACCGTAGAACATGAGGTCGCCGACCGCGTCGGCCTGCACGAACACCGCGTTGAACGACTCGCGGACGCTGGCCAGCGGATGCGACACCGGGACCATGGCGGGATGGACGCGGACGCCGACCTCGCCGTCGTGGTCCTCGGCGATGCCGAGCAGCTTCACGACGTAGCCCAGGCGCCGCGCGTGGGCGATGACCGTCGCGGTGACGCCGGTGATGCCCTCCCGGTAGACGTCGCCCGCCACGACGGCCGTGTCGAACGCGATCGACGCGAGGATCGCGGCCTTGGCCGCGGCGTCGAAGCCCTCGATGTCGGCGGCGGGGTCGCGCTCGGCGTAGCCCAGGCGCTGCGCCTCCGCCAGCGCCTCGCCCAAGCCGACGCCATCCTCGGTCATCTTCGTCAGGATGAAGTTCGTCGTCCCGTTGAGGATGCCCAGGACCCGGCGGACCCGGTCGCCGGCGAGCGACTCCCGCAGCGGCTTGATGATCGGGATCCCGCCGGCGACGGCGGCCTCGTACTCCAGCCGCGCGCCCTTGGCTGCGGCCAGGGCGAACAGCTCCGCGCCGAGCGCCGACACGAGCTCCTTGTTCGCGGTCACGACGCTCTTGCCGCTGTCGAGCGCGGCGGTGATCAGCCCGCGGGCGGGCTCGATGCCGCCCATCGCCTCCACGACGATGTCGACGCCGGGGTCGTCGACGACCTCGCGAGGGTCGGCCGTCAGCCGCCCGACGGCGACGTCGCGGTCGCGCGACAGGTTGCGCACCGCGACCGGGCCCAGCTCGACCGGCGCGCCGACGCGCGCGGCGACGGAGTCGCGGTGCTCGTCGAGCAGCCGCACCACGCCGGCGCCGACGGTCCCGCACCCCAGCAGCCCGACGGTCACCCCGCCCTCGCCGCCCGCATCGCTCATGCCTGCACCTCAGACCTGCACCTCAGGCGCCGGGCGGCTCAGGCGCCGGGCGGCTCGGGCGCCGGGCGGCTCGGGCGCCGCGCGGCTCATGACGCCCGAGTCTAGGCAGCCCCCGGCGGTCAGCCCTTCACGGAGCCGGCGACCATGCCCTCGATGAACTTGCGGTGCAGCAGCGCGTAGAGCACGAGCACGGGTCCCGACACGATCGTCGCGGCGGCGGCGAGCAGGGGGACCTGGGCGCTGTAGCGGCCCTGGAACAGGCTCAGCGCCACCGGCACGGTGCGGTGGTCGCCGTCGGACACCAGGACCAGGGCCAACAGGAACTCGTTCCAGGTCCACATGAACACCAGGACGCCCAGCGTGCCCAGCGCCGGCCGGGCCAGCGGCAGCAGCACCGACCACAGGGTCCGCAGCGGCCCCGCGCCGTCCACCGCCGCGGCGTCGGACAGGTCCGCGGGCAGGTTGGTGAAGAACGCGCGCATCCAGAAGGTCCCGAACGACGTCGACAGGGCGACCTGCGGCAGGATGAGCGCCCAGTAGGTGTTGCGCAGCCCGAACGCGTCCAGGAAGTAGTACAGCGGGATGACCAGGCCCTCGGTCGGCACCATCACCCCCAGCAGGAACAGCCCGAACAGCAGCGTCCTGCCGCGGAAGCGAAACGCGCCGAAGGCGTAGCCGGCGAGCACCGACAGCGCGGTCGCGCCGGCGACGACGGGGATCACGACGACGACGCTGGAGCGCAGGTAGGTCGCGAACTGCCCTTGACGCCACGTCTGCACGAAGTTGGACCACACCCACTGCCGCGGCAGCCCGAAGGGGTTGGTGGCGAGCTCGGTCTGGGTCTTGAGCGCGGTGACCCACATCAGCAGGATCGGTGCCAGGGCCAGCACCATGAACAGCGCCAGGGTCGCGTGGCTGAGCCAGTCGAGCTGGGCGCGCCCCCGCGCGGTCGTGCCAGGCGCGGCGGTGGCCGGCGGCGCGGGCAGGTCCCGGGCGGTGCGCGAGGGCGCGACGGTCGCCATGTGCTCCCCGGCCTCCTCAGTCCCGCTGCTCGCCGTAGCGGATGACGACGAGCGACAGCGCGAGGATGATCGTGATCATGACGGTCGCGCCGGCGGCGGCCAGGCCGACTTCGCGCTGCAGGAACGCGCTGCGGTAGATCTCGTAGGCGACCACGTTGGTCGAGTCACTGGGGCCGCCGCGGGTCATGACGAACACGAGGTCGAACACGCGCACGGCGGCGATGAGGCTCACGACGGTCGCGACGACGATCTCGCTGCGCAGGCCCGGCAGCGTGACGTGGCGCAGCTTGTCCCAGCGACCGCCGCCGTCGACCGCCGCGGCCTCGTACAGCGTGCGGTCGATGCGCTGGATGCCGGCGAGGAACAGCACGAGCGCGAAGCCGTACTGCACCCAGCTGGCGACCATGCCGACGGCGGGCAGGGCGGTCGACACCTGCCCGAGGTAGGGCGCCGCCTCACCGCCGAGCGCCTCGACGACGGCCGCGAGAACGCCGTTGACCGGCGAGTAGATCCACCCCCAGACGACGCCGACGACGACCATCGGCATCACCTGGGGCACGAACAACCCGACGCGGTAGACCGACAGCCCGCCGACCGGCCGGTCCTGGGCGAGCAGCACGGTCAGCAGCAGCGCCAGTGCCACCGGGATCACGGTGTAGAAGACCAGGAAGACGGCGTTGTGGCTCAGCGCCGGGACGAAGCGCCCGTTCGTCATGAGCTCGACGAAGTTGCCCACGCCGGTGACCACGGGCGTGGCGATGCCGTTCCAGTCGTAGAACGCCAGCCGGACCGTGGTCGCCAGCGGATACAGGACGAAGGTGCCGTACACCGCGGCGGGGACCGCGAGCAGGGCGTAGGGCCGCCAGCGTCCCCCGCCGGCGTGCCCGGACGGCGCGGGCGTCACTGCGCCGACGTGTAGTCGGCCTCGATGGCCTCGACGAACTCCTGCGGCTCCGCGCGGCCCGCCAGGAGCGCCTGCAGCTGTGAGGTCAGCGTGTCGTACATCGTCGGCGACGCCCAGTCCAGGTAGTGCCCGAGCTGGTTCTGCTCCAGCACGGTGTCCCATGCCCCGACGATGTCGGCGAGCAGGGTGCCCTCCTCCACGGCGCCGGATTCGGGGACCCGTGCCGGCAGGATGCCCTGCTCGATCCACAGCTCGGCGGCCCGCTCGCCCGTCATCCAGTCGATGTAGGCCTTGGCGAGCTCGGGCACGTCGGTGCCCGCGCGGACGGCCAGCGGGACGCCCTGCCCGCCGATCTGGGGCGGCAGCTCGCCGTCGCGGCCGGGGGTCAAAAAGAAGCCGTAGTCCTGCTGGTCGAGCTCGCCGGAGATCCACGACCCGGTCAGCATCGTGGCGCCCTCCCCGGCGGCGAACTGACCCCAGGAGGCGTCGTAGCCGATGCCGGAGAAGTTCTCCGTGAAGTAGCCCTGCTCGGCCCAGTCCTGCACGGTCGCGGCGGCCTCGACGCTGCCATCGTCGGCGAACGAGGCCCCCGCACGGCGGAAGATGAAGTCGTCGAGGGCGCCGGTGTCGGTGTAGGTGTGCTGCACCGCGCCGTAGGTGTGGATCGCCGGCCAGCCTTCGCTGTTGCCGAACGCGATGGGGGTCAGGTCGGCCTCCTCCAGCTGCGCCAGCGCGGCCTGGAGCTCTTCGAACGTCTCGGGGACCTCCACGCCCGCCTGGTCCAGCTGCGCCTTGTTGTAGTACCAGCCGACGACCTCGGCGATCGGGGCGACGCCGTACAGGTTGCCGGTGCCGAACTCCGAGCCGTCCTCGGTGAAGCGGTTGCGCTCCAGCAGGTTCTCGCCGAACGCCTCGGCCCAGCCGCGCTCCTCGGCGAACTGCGACAGGTCCAGCAGCAGCCCGGACTCCACGAGGGTGCCCATGTCGGCCTGGCCCTGGTTGACCGACGCGACGTCGGGCCCGTCGTCCTCCTGCAGCGCCAGCGGCAGCTGCACCTTCAGGTCGTCAAGGGGCCGGGCCTCGCGCTCGATGGTGACCCCGTGCTCGGCCTCGAACTCGCTGTTGAGCTGTTCGACGACCTCGGACTCGGCGCCGCGCGGGTAGATGTCCCACACGGTCAGCGTCTGGCCCTCGAACGACTCGCTGCCGGCCTCGGTGGCGGCCTCGCTCCCGGCGGTGGCGCCGTCGCCGCCGGCCGCCTGCTGCGACGACTGGCCGCCGGGTAGGCACGCGGCGGCGGCGAGCGTCAGCACGACCAGCACTGGCCCGAGCGTGCGCGTGATCCTCATGGTGATCTCCTGTCGTCGCTCGCTCACCGGCTGGACGCCGCAGAGCGTCCCCTGTCCGCTGCGGAGTGCAGCGCCTGTCCGTCCTGCGCGTGCCGCTGCACGATCTCGAAGGCCTCCCGGCGCGTCGGCCCGGAGATGGAGCTGCCGGCGTGCGCGACCGAGTGCGAGCCGCAGACCGTGGCCAGCCGCAGGCATCGTGCCAGCGGCCAGCGACGGATGTGGCCGTACAGGAATCCTGCCGCGAACGCGTCGCCCGCGCCGGTGGTGTCCACGACCGTGGCCGGCGGCGCCGGCATGGCGACGGTCTCGCCGTCGCGCCGGCCGACCGCGCCGGCGGCGCCGAGCTTGACGACGACGGTCGCGCACAGCTCGGTGAGCCGCTCCAGCGCCGCATCGACGTCGTCGGCCTGGGCGATCCAGCACGCCTCCGCGCGGTTGGGCATGAACAGGTCCACGCCGTCGAGCAGCGCCCGGAGCCGCTCGGCGCGGCTGGTCGCCGGTTCCAGGCCGACGTCCAGCGATGTCGTCACGCCCCGGCTGCGGGCGTCGGCGAGCAGTCCGGCCTGGTCGGCGAGCGGGTTGGGCCCCTCGCTCCACGCCGCGACGTGGAGGTGGCTGACCCGCCCCACCGCGTCCCAGTCGAGCACCGGCGCGACCGCCCGTCCTGACGCCGGTGGCACGTAGCTGACCATCGCCCGCTCGCTGCCGTGCGGCAGCGCCACAGTCAGCGCCGTCGAGGGCGCGTCCTGCAGCCAGGTGGTCGTCAGGTGCGGCTGCGCGCGCAGCTCGTCGGCGATGACCCTGCCGATCGTGTCCGACGCGCCGGTGCGGGCGACGAGCAGCGTCTCCACGCCCAGCCTGGCCAGGCCGACCGCGGTGTTCGCCGCGCCGCCCGGGCACATGACGGGCTCGTCACCGAACGTCTCCTCCCCCCACGTGGGCAGGCGCTGGACGCCGCGCAGGACGATGTCGCAGAAGACGTCGCCGACGACGAGCACGCGCCCGCCGCCGTGCGCCCCCGGCGGTACGGCGCCGGGTCGCCGGCGCAGCGGGCCGGACGCGGTCACGGCGCCGGCTCCAGGGCGGCGGCGACCTGCGGGATGGCGGCGGCGTAGTCGGCGAGGATCGCCCCGGCGGTCGCGGCCGACGGCACGAGCGGGTGGCCGGCGAGGGCGGCGACCGCCGCGCGCCACGAGCGGGCCGTCACCGCGGCGATCGTCGCGCGCTCGTAGGCCTTGACCTGCTCGACCAGTCCCCTCCGTCCGGGGGGGACGGCGGCGGCGAGAGGGAACACCCCGGCTCGGCGGACGACCGCGGGCACCTCCACGACGTCGTCGTCGGCCAGGAATCCCAACGCGCCGCGGTTGGCGGTGTTGACGACGAGCACGGTCGGGCGGTCACAGGCGATCGCCTCGACGACCGACAGGGCCATCTCGTGGTAGCCGCCGGCGGAGTCGAACGCGTCGGGCCGGTCGTCACGGCGCAGCTGCGCCTCGACGGCCAGGTACGTGTCGTTGCGGGTCTGCAGGTTGCGCCGGTAGACGTCGAGCGCCGCCACCCCGTCCGCGGCCGCGTCGAGCTCGTCGGCCAGGCGGCGCTGCTCGGCCAGCAGGAACGCGCCCCGCGGCATGCCCGACTCGGCGATGTTGGCGATCGCCCGCTCGGGCTGCTCGTAGAACCACAGGTACTCGTTGGGCACCGCCCCCTGGCGGCAGACCGCTTCCCGGCCGAACAGCCGCACCTCCTCGATGCGTTTGGCCTCGGGTGACGCGAGCAGGTCGGGCAGGACGTCGCGGCCGTCCAGCCAGGCCTCGCTCAGCCAGCCGAGGTGGTTCAGGCCGCCGTAGCGCAGGTGGAGGCTGGCCAGGGGAACGTCGAGCGCCTCGGCGACCCCGCGACCCAGCGCGACGGCGGAGTCGCAGACCCCGACGACCCGGCCGTCGAGCAGCGGCACCAGCGCCTGGGTGACCAGCCCGGCCGGGTTCGTGAGGTTCACCAGCCACGCGGCCGGGCACCGCTCCCGCATCGTCCGGGCGACGGCGGCGAGCACGGGCACGTTGCGCACAGCCAGCGCGAAGCCCCCGGGGCCGACGGTCTCCTGGCCCACGACGCCGTGGCGCAGGGCGATCCCCTCGTCCGCGGCGCGGGCGGCGAACCCCCCGGCGCGGACCGCGGACAGCACGAAGTCGGCGCCGGTCAGGGCCTCGGACAGGTCCGTGGTCGCCGTGACCGGCACGCCGCCGCCGGCGACCTCGTCCATGCCGGCCAGGACCTTCGTCACCCGCCCGAGGGCGCCCGCGTCGACGTCGTACAGGGCCAGCCGCTCGACGTCGAGGGAAGCCGCCCGCTCGACGAGGCCGCGGTACAGCACCGGCGTTCGCGAGCCGCCGCCACCGACGAGGGCGATCCTCACGCGACGGTCACCTCGACGCCGGCGGCGCGCAGCTGCTCGAGCCGTTCGGGGGGCGCGTCGTCGGTGGTCACGAGCGCGTCGACGGCGTCGATGTCGGCGACGCGTCCGAGCCCGGCGCTGCCGAACTTGCGGCCGTCGGCGAGCAGGACCACCCGCTGCGCGGCGCGCATCATCGCCCGCTTGGCGGGGATCTCCTCGACGGTGGTGTCCAGCAGCACGCCGTCGGGGCTGATGCCGCTGATGCCGATGAACGCGGCGTCGGCGCGGATGCCGGCCAGGGCGTCCTCGGTCAGAAAGCCGATCAGCGAGCGGTAGTTGCGGCGCACGAGCCCGCCGAGCAGCAGCAGGTCGACGGCCTCGTCGTCGGCGAGCTCGGCGTAGACCGCGAGGTTGTTCGTCACGACGGTGAGCCCCTCGCGGCCGTGCAGGTGTCGCGCCAGCGCCAGGGCCGTCGTGCCGATGTCGATGATGACGGTGTCGCCCGGCTCGACGAGGGCCGCGGCGGCGGCGCCCACGCGCTCTTTGAACGCGCCGCGCTCCCGGCACGACTCGTCGAACGGCGGCTCGTGGCGCAGGAAGCCGGGCTCCAGCGCCCCGCCGCGGACCCGCTTGACGAGCCCGCGGCGGGCGAGCTCGTCAAGGTCGCGGCGGATGGTCATCTGTGACACGCCGAACCGCTGGGCCAGCGCGGAGGTCTGCACGCCGGTGTGGCCGCGGACGGCCTCGAGCACGCCGTGGCGGCGCTGCTCGGCGAGCACGTGCTCTGAGTCGGCCGCCACGTCGGTCTCGAAGGCCTCGGGGCGTGTCAGGGGCGCACGCGGGCCGACAGGGCCTGCAGGCGCCCGCCGGAGGCCTCGAAGCCGACGAGCACGGTGCCGTTGCGCCGCAGCGACGTCGCCTGGTCGGCGGTCAGCGGGACGACCACGCGCTCGATGAGCCCGGCGGTGACGTCGACCTCGGTCGAGGCGACCGAACGGCGGCCGTTCCAGGCGAACACGTGCGCGGTCCCGTCGCGGCGGGCGGCCAGGCGCACGACGAGCCCCGCCGCGGTGATCCGCGGCGTGCCGTCGATCCGCAGCCGGCCCCGGCGTCCCAGCGGCGCCGCTCCGGCCAGCGGCACCCCGTCCAGCGTGGACTGCAGGATCGACTGCGGCGACTCGACGCTCTGCGCCGCCTCGGTGGGCAGCACGGGCTCGAAGGGCTCCCGGTCGGGCGGGGTGTAGCCGGGCAGCGTGGCCAGGCCCCACCGGTAGGGGTCGCCCTGCACGCCGCCGAACGTCGACCACCCCAGCCGCGTCTGACCGGTCTTGTCGTCGGTGTCGGAGTCGTAGATGAACAGGTTCATCCCCAGCCGCTCAGGGTCGACCGCGGCGGGAAGGGCGGCCAGCGGGATCTTGGCCTCGATGACGTAGCCGGTGTAGGGCTCGGTCACCGACGACGCCACCTCCATGGCCGGCGCGGTCTGGGCGATCGGCCCCTGGAAGGCGTCGGCGTCGCGGTAGGCCGCCGGCGGGTTGCCGTCGTCGGGGTCGTCGGTGACCGGGAAGATCCCCACCTTGAACGTCGTGGAGGTGTTCTCCGAGGTCCCACGCGGGTCGAAGGCGAGCTCCACCGAGTCGGTGCGCCAGTGCCGCTTGGCGTCCGCGGGCGTCAGGACCGCGCCGAGCACGTCGTCGACGACGGTCACGGCGACGTACAGGTCGTCACCGAAGCGCACGACGCGAGCGGTGCCCGACGCGTCGGCGGGGCTGTCGGGATCCTGGCCCTCCCAGCGCCGGCTGAGGTCGAGGATCTCGCCGGCGTACTCGTCCGAGCCGATCACCCCGTCGACCGTCGGCGTCGCCGCGACCGCCTCGATCGTCGTGGTGGGCACAAGGTTGAGGGCGGCCTGCTGCGTGGCGGTCTCGCCCGCGCTCGTCGTGGTCACCGTCATCGCGTAGTCGCCGCCCTCGCCGCCCTGGTTGGCGGTCGGCAGGCTCTCGTCGGTGTTGGTCACCGAGAACGTGACGCTGGTGGAGGCGCCGGCAGCCAGGTCGTCGACCGGCTGGCTGGCGGGATCGACGGCGAAGCCGGCGGGCAACGTCAGCGTGACCTCCGCGTCGCGGGCCTCGGTCGACGTGTTCGTGACGTCGACGCGGATGTCGCGGCTGCGGCCCGAGCCCAGCGACAGGCGGGGGGTGATGAGGTTGTCGATCTGCTCGACGCCCAGCTCGCGGACCCATTGGCGGTAGTGGGCGACCTGCGGCAGCGGCTCGACGGTCGCGACGACGTCCGGGGTGACCTCGACGACCTCGCCGGTGCGGGCGCGCAGGTCGTTCTTGCCGAGGGTGGCGCCCAGGCGGTAGCGGTCTGGTGCGGCGTCGGCCGGGGGCGTCACGGTGAACGTCGTGGTCCACTCGCCGGCCGCATCAGGGCCCCGGAGGCGCCGGCGCCCCGAGACGGTCCAGCCGTCGGGGACGTCCAGGCGCACGCGCGAGCCGCCCACCTGCGCGCCGCGGGCATGGGCGGTGACCTCCAGTGCCTCGCCGGCCGAGGTCGCGAACGTGTCGGTGGTGAGGAAGAACTCGGTGCCGAGCCGGTAGCCCCCGGCGGCAGGCACGCTGGCGCCCTCGAGTGTGGCGAGCGGGCCGGTGTTGCCGCGGGTGTACGGCACGCGGCTGTCGATGAGCGTGAAGCGGTCGCAACCGAGCAGGTTGGGGTCGGTCGGCACGTCGGGGAACACCGCCCAGCCCTGGGAGGCGTACATCCGCTGCGCGTCGCGCTCCACCGCCGCCCAGCTGGTGCCCCAGCGCTCGGAGAAGCGGCCCGAGAAGACGCTGGCGATGTCCTCGGTCGGCTCGTCGGGCACGAACGTCGACGGGCAGTCGGGTCCGTTGGGACCGGTGCCGGTGGCGCCGCCGCGGAACAGCTTGGCGACCCGGAAGGTGTCGAGCCCCTCACGGCTGAGCTGTCGGGGGAAGCGGGTCGGGTCGGCGGCGGCGGCGAACGCCTCGATGGCGAGGCGCGCAGCCTGCTGGTGGTGGCCGTGGTTGCCCGGGGTCGGTGACGGGTTCATCGTGATGATCGTCTCGGGGCGGGTGTGGCGGATGACCCGGACGATGCGCGCGAGCGTCGACTCCCGGCCCCACGCCTGCTCGGTGAGGGGCGCGCTCACGGTGTAGTAGAAGTCGACCTTGTCGAGGTAGTAGACGTTCTCGATCCCGGCCAGGCCGACGGCTCGGCGCTCCTCGCGCTCGCGCAGCAGGCCCAGGGCGGGTCCCTCCTCCAGGCCCACGGCGTTGCCGCCGCCCTCCCCGCGCGTGATCGTGATGACCCCGGTCCGCAGTCCCGCGTACTCCTCCCACTGCCCGTAGGTGGCCAGCGCGAAGGCCTCGTCGTCGGGGTGCGCGCCGATGAACATCACGTCGAGGTCCTGCGGTACGGAACGGTCCCCGTCGCCGGCGGCGCGGCGGGCCGGGGCCGCGGCCGACGGCAGCGCCGACAGCAGCAGGGCACCGACGATCGACAGCGCGAGCAGCACGCGCGCCTGGGCAAGGCGGCGCCCGCCGCCCGGATCGGCAGCGGTGGCGGGATACGACGGCGGAGACGTTCGCATGGCAGGCTCCCGTGGTTCCAGTGCGCCGGGGTGCGCACACGCGGGGGAAGCGTGTGCGGGAAGTTGCGGACCTGTGCGGTGGCGAGCGTCAACCTAGAACACGGCTCAGGGCGGCGTCCAGACCCGCCGGCTGCCTCGGGCGCCGGCCGGCGGCCGGCGACCGGTCAGCCCGCGGACAGCTCCTCCGCGGGCAGCGCCACGTCGTGGGACACCACGTCGTCGAGTGTCTCGCGCCGGACCAGCTCGGCGACC
>JAUJMQ010000054.1 GCA_030446775.1 Egibacteraceae bacterium | reverse complement strand
CCCGCGGCCCCGGCGACCGCCCTGGGCCGGGCGGCGTGCTACACGTGGGCGGCACCGGTGTCGGCGGCGGGACTGCTCGCCGGGGCGGCGACGGGGACTCGTCCCCGGATGCGCGACGGCGTGGTGCTGTTCGCTCCCGCCCGCGGTCTGACCGGCGCCGTCGTCCGGCGGCGCGGCTTCGCCGCCGCCGCGCTCGGACATGTCGTCCTCAGCATCGACGAGCCGTCACCGCAGCTGCTCACCCACGAGCTCGTCCACGTCCGCCAGGCCGAGCGTCTGGGACCGCTGCTCGCACCGGTGTACCTGTTCCTCCTGGCCGTCCACGGCTACCGCCGCCACCCGCTGGAACGTGCCGCCTACCGCCTGTCGGCACGCGCCCGCCCGGACCCCCCGTCTGTGTTCTGATCCGCCCGGCCCGCCAGGGGGATCAGAACAAACGCGGCGACCCATCTGCGGGTGGGGACTGCGCGGCGCCCGTCGCCTGATCCGCGGCCGGCCCCGCCGCGGCCGGCCCGGCCGCGGCCGGCTCGGCCGGGACCGGCGGTGCGTCGGGGACGGCGCCGGGATCGACGGCCACGGCGACGACCGGAGGCTGCATACCGCCGTCGACCGGTCGAAGGGGGTCGTCGGGATCGCCGACGTCCGCACTCGCCGCCGGCGGCTCGTCGTCTTCGGCCGGAGTTGGCGCCCACGCGAGACCGTCGTCGCCTCCGAAGGCCCGGGCGGTCGCTGCGTCGTCCCCGGCGGAGCGACCCCCCGCGTGGACCTCGGCACCCAGCCGCTCGTCGCGGTCGCCGGCGGGGCCGCCCGTCCGGTCCGACGCCCCGCCCCACGCCGCCCCGTGCCCGTGCCCGCCGGACTGCACGACGGGCTCGCGCTGGGGTCGCGAGCGGCGCACCCCGGCGACCAGCAGTGCACCGGCCAGCAGGCAGCACCCGATCGTGACGTAGCCCCACACCAGCGCGTCCCCGCTGACCAGCCCGACGACGAGCGCGACCGCTCCGGCGACGACGAGCACCAGGGCGGCCGCGATCACCGGTGACGGTCCCCGCCGAACGGCTGTCGAGGCACCTCCCGACGCTGCGGCTGCTCGGACGCGACCCCTGCCCCGTCGGGACCCGGCCGCACCGCAGCGGGACGGTCAGCCGATGGCGGCTCGGCTCCGGCGTGGCCGGCGGAGGGATCGCCGTCGGCGTTCGGGCGCTCCCCGACGCCGGGAGGCCCCCCGCCCGCCGGGTCGCCGGGTCCACGGGGTCCCTCGTCGCCGGGGGGCCGGCCGGCGCGAACCGGGTCCAGGCGCCGAGGTCCCAGCTCCGACCGTGCGAGCGTCTCGTCGGCTTCGCGGGCGACGTCGACGAGCCCGGGCGGCAGGTCGGGCAGCTCGCCGGCGCGGTCGAACGCGTCGAGCTGCTCGGCGATGACGGCGTGGACACGCTCGCGGTACTCCGCGCGGAAGCGCTGCAGCTCGGCGACAGCGCGATGCACGCTCTCCAACTCGGCGGTGGCGGTGTCACGTGCGTACTCGGCCTCGCGCCGCGCGTCGTCGAGGAGCTCGGACGCGCGCCGCTCGGCCTCGCCGGTCGTCTCGGCGGCCCGCCGCTCGGCGTCCTCGGTGAGCTCGGCCACCTTGCGCTCGGCCTGTGACACCACCTCGGCGGCGTAGCGGTCGGCGTCCGCGGTGGTGGTCTCGGCCTGCTCGTTGGCGTCGGCCACCGCCTGGTCGGCGGTCCGCTGCGCCATGATGAGCGTCCGCTTGAGCAGCCGCTCGGTGTCCATCGACTCGGTCGCGTCGTCCTGGATGCGACCGATCCGCTCGACGAGCTCGTCGCGCTCCGCCGCCAGCTGCCGAAGCCGGTCGGCGACCTTGTCCAGGAACGCGTCGACCTCGTCCTGGTCGTAGCCGCGCATCTTCTCGCGGAAGACCTGCGTCTCGACGTCGTCGGGGTTCAACGTCATGGCAACACGACCTCGAGGGGTGTCAGCACAGCAGGAACTGCAGGATCCGGACGCCGAAGAACACCACGATCAGCGACAGGTCCAGGGCCACCGACCCGATCCGCAGCGGCGGCAGGGCGCTGCGCAGCGGCAGCAGCAGCGGGTCGGTGAGCGCCCGGACGCCGCGGGCGACCGGCTGGACGGGCTCGGGCAGCGCCGGCACGTAGAACAGGATGAGCCGGACGATCAGCACGACGAAGTACAGGTCGAGCAGGAGGCAGATGACACGCTGCACGCCGTCCATGCCTAGCCCCTGTCCCCCGCACCGGTCATGCCTGGTTGAAGAACCCGCGCTCGGACAGGCGTCGTCGCTCCTCGGTCGAGACCTCCACACCGACCGGCGTGAGCAGGAAGACCCGGTCGCCGACCCGCTCGATGCGCCCGTCCAGGCCGAAGATCAGCCCCGACGCGAAGTCCAGCAGCCGCTTGGCGACGCTCTCGCTGGCGCCGGCGAGGTTCATGATCACCGGCACGCCGTCGCGGAAGTGCTTGCCGACCTCCTCGACGTCGTTGAACGTCGTGGGGTTGGTGACGTGCACCTTGTTGCCCGGGACCGGCCGCACCGAGCCCATCGGCCTGAGCCGGCCCGACCTTGCTCGCTGGACACCGTCCGCGGCGGCGCGATCGTGCGCACGTTGGACCGCTCCTGGCGCACCGGCGGTTCCGGTGCGCGCTCGCGCGTGGTGCCGCCCCGAGGCTCATCGGGCGGCAGGTCGTAGTCGTCTTCATAGGGCTCTTCCACCAGCCCCAGAAAGCTCCCCATCCGCTGCCACAACGTCGCCATCGATATCTCCTGTGTCGCGTCCGCCGTCACGTGGACCCAGGGGCCCCCCCCGCGCCTTGTCGCGGGTGTCGCCGGAGGAGGGTCGACAGGCGCCGGCGGGCGGGCGGGGCCGGGAACACCGCCTCTCCGACCCGGATGATCGTCGCGCCCTCGCCGATGGCCGCCTCGAAGTCCGCGGTCATCCCCATCGACAGCGCGCGCACGCCCAGGTGGTCGCCGCGCGCAGCGCGTCCCCGGAGCCGGCGCAGGCGCGCGAAGACGGGCCGGGGGTCGACGCCCGCGGGCGGCACGGTCATGAGCCCCTCGCACACCAGGTGGTCGGAGGCGGCGATCCTGCCGACGAGCTCGGGCGTCGCGTCGGGCGCGCAGCCGGCCTTGGCGGGATCCCCGCCGGCGTTGACCTGGACGAGCACCCGCACGACGCTGCCCTCGCGCGCCGCGCGTGCGGCGAGCACCTCGGCCAGTTCGGCCCGGTCGACGGGTGCACCACCTCGGCGAGGCCGACGACGTCGCGGACCTTGTTGCGCTGAAGCCGCCCCACGAAGTACCAACGGGCGCCGGGCCCGACCGCGGCTGCCTTCGCGCGCAGCTCCTGGGCGCGGCTCTCGCCGTCGACCTGGCCCGTCAGCAGCGCGGCGCGCACGGCCCGCGGCGCCGTGACCCTTGCTCGGCCACGACCGCGACGTCGGCGCGGTCGCGTCCGGCGGCCGTGCATGCGGCGCCGACGCGTCGCTCGAGCGCCGCGAGCCGGGCGGGAACGTCGATCTCGGTCCAGGTGGAAAGGCATCGCCGCGAGTCTGGCACCGCCGGCCGCCGTCCCGCGCAGGCACCGGCGAGCCGAGTCGGTCATCGCGGCGCATCGCGCCGGATGACCAGGCCAGCCTGCCGGCCCGGGGCCTCCGGGTCGCGGCGGCCTCGCCGTCGGGAGCGCCACTGGCGCGGTGGCTGAACCAGGAGGCGTCCTGCAGCGGGTGCAACCCGCGATCCGCTGCACACGGCCGACGCCCGCACGGGCGAGCTGGTCGGTCACCGCGGCGGGCAGGTCCAGCGCCGGGGCACCGTCGGTCGTCGTGGCGCGCGCCGCCGGCTCGACGGCCGTGACGTCGTCCGCGAGGCCGTCGAGGGACCTCATAGCAACAGCCGCCGATCGCCGGACCGATGACGGCCACGATCCGCGCCGGGTCGCTCGGCGCGAGCGTGGCGACGGCGTGCCGCGACGCCCGCGACGACGCCACGCCGCCCGGCGTGGACCGCACCGACGCCGCGGCCGGGGTCGACGAGCAGCACCGGTACGCAGTCGGCGGCGAGCACGGCGAGCGCGACGCCCGGCTCGCGGGTCACCAGAGCGTCGACGCCGGGCACGGCCAGGGCGTGGTCGTCGGCACCGCGGCCGCGGTCGGCGGCGCCGACGACGGCGACCTCGCCACCGTGCACCTGCGCCATGAACACCGTCTCGGAGGGCGACGCGCCGACGAGGCCGGTGGCGGCGGCGCGGTTGCGGCGCACGTCTCCCCCACCGATGACGAGCGACACGTTGCCTCCCGCGGCGGCGGCGTCGCGGCCGGTGAAGGCGAGCCGCACTCCGCGGTCGGAGGGGACCGGCACGACGATCGGGGGCCGCACGGCGACGTCGCCGCCTCGTGCGGCGCGGATCACCGCTTTAAGAACGACGGGATGTCCAGGTCGTCGTCGTCGTCCCCGCCGATCACGACCGGCGGGCGGCTACCGCGCGGCGGAAGACCTCGTCGTCGTCATCGTCGTCTTCCAGCAGCGGCCGCGACACGACAGCGGCGAGGGCGGCCGGGCCGGCGCCGCCTCGCGCCGCTCCACGGGACGCAGGACCCCCGAGCTCGCCGGCCCGCCGAGTGCGGCGGGGTTGTCGTTGAACCCGCGGCGATGACCGTCACCTTCACCTCGTCGCCGAGCGCGTCGTCGATGACGGCGCCGAAGATGATGTTCGCGTCGGCGTCGGCCGCCTGCGCGATGATCTCGGCGGCCTCGTTGACCTCGTACAACCCCAGGTCGCTGCCCCGGCGATCATCAGGAGCACACCGCGCGCACCGTCGATCGGCGACCTCCAGCGGCGGCGAGCTCACCGCCATGCGCGCGGCCTCCAGGGCCCGGCTCTGCCCGCGTGCCTTGCCGATGCCCATGAGCGCGCTGCCGGCGTCGCGCATGACCGCCGACACGTCGGCGAAGTCGGTGTTGATCAGCCCCGGCGTCGTGATGAGGTCGGTGATGCCGGACACACCCTGCAGCAGCACGTCGTCGGCGAGCGGAAGGCCTGCAGGACCGAGGTGTCCTCATCGGCGATCTCCAGCAGCCAGGTCGTTCAGGATGATGATGAGGGTGTCGACGGCCTCGCGCAGGTTCTCGATGCCCTTCTCGGCCTGGACCGCCCGGCGGCGCCTCGAGGAGAACGGGCGCGTCACCACGCCGATCGTGAGGGCGCCGAGGCCCTTGGCGATCTCGGCGATGACCGAGGCCGCCGGTGCCCGTCCGCCGCCCTCGCCGGCGGTGACGAAGACCATGTCGGCGCCCTTGAGGACCTCCTCGATCTCGTCGCGGTGCTCCTCGGCGGCCTTGCGGCCCACTTCGGGGTCGCTGCCGGCACCCAGTCCCCGGGTGAAGCTCGCGCCCCACGTCGAGCTTGACGTCGGCGTCCGACATGAGCAGCGCCTGGGCGTCGGTGTTCACGGCGATGAACTCCACGCCCTTGAGGTTCGCCTCGATCATGCGGTTGACGGCGTTGACGCCGCCGCCACCGGTCCCGACGACCTTGATGACCGCCAGGTAGTTCTGCGGTGCCGCCACGAGGTCCTCCTTGGCTCGTTCCCCCGGCTGACGTCGACCTCCGGCCAGCGGCGCCCAACGGGCGTCGCGGCGACACCGTGGCCTTTGTTTCCGGCCGCCCTTTGCGGAGATCCCGTCTTTCCGAGGGATTTGACCCTCAACTTGAGGGTTACAGTTATCAACCTATGGTTGCGGAAGATAGTCGCCTCGCGGCCGCGACGATCAAGGCGGGCAAGATGCCGGGGTGGACGCCCGTGCCGACCCTACTACGACGCACCCGTGTCGCGCACCGCCGGCAGCCCGCGACGCCTCCGTTTCAAGGCGCCGGGAGGACCACGGGGTTGTCCGGTGCGCGCACGTCGACGACCGCCCCGTGAAGCCGCACCCCGCGCCCCGGCGTGACCAGCAGGGCGCGCAGGGCCGCGATCTTCTCGCCCACCCGCCGGTCGTCGCCGAGGCGGACGGTCACGCGCCCGCTGCCCGCGTCCAGCAGGAGTCGCAGCACGAGGCGAAGGTCGTCGTCGATGGCGTCGTAGCGCACCACCGCCGACGCCATGTCGTCGGGGAGGCAGGCGTGCACGTTGAGCGCGTCACGCAGGGCGGGATCGTCCGGCTGGCGGCCGGGCCCGATGACGATGGCGCCGGGAGCCGCGATGTCGACGAGGCCGCGTCGCGGGCCGGGCGCGACGACCCAGCCGTCGGTGTCGACGCGCACACGCCGTCGAAGGTGCGCACCACGGCGACCGGCCGGCGCGCCTCGACGTCGAACACGATCGTCGACGGCGGCTCGCGGCGGGCTGACCGCCGCCACCCACGGCAGCGCCTCGGCTCGCGCGACGGCCGCGGCCAGGTCGACGCCGACGAGGTTGTGTCCGACACGCACCCCGGCCGTCTCGCGTAGCCGCTGCGCCCGGGCCCCGGTGACCCCGTCGACCCGCACCCGCGTGACGGCGAACAGTGGCGATCGCGACACCGCCACCGCAGCCGCGGCCACCACGAGCAGGATCGCCACACTGGCGATCCGCGTCGTCGACGGGCATCCTGGCGGAGCACCTCCCGGCGGCGCTGGGCGATCCGCGCGTCCATCGCCGGGCGCGCAGGGTGGTGGAGGCGACGGTCACCGCGACCGGCCGCTCCCGGTGAGCGACAGCCCGGCGGCGGCGTCGAACCCGGCGAGCACGACCTCCGGATGCAGCTCGACGCCGGTCCGCGTCAGCACCGTGGCCTGCACGTCGCGGATCACGGCCACCACGTCGGCGGCCGTCGCGGCGGGCGCGACGGTGATGAAGTTCGCGTGGACCTCACTGACGCGGGCGCCGCCCACACGGTGGCCTTTCATCCCGGCGGCCTCGACCAGGCGGCCGGCGGAGTCACCGGGGGGGTTGCGGAACACGCTGCCGCACGAGGGCTCGTTGACCGGCTGGTGCTCGCGGCGCCAGCGGCGCATCTCGGCCATCTGTCCGGCCAGCGCGGCGGCGTCGACCGGCCGCAGCCGCAACCGCGCCCGCACGACGACGGCGTCGTCGGGCAGCGCCGTGCGGCGGTAGCTCATCCGCAGGTCGTCCGCGGACAGGCGCTGCGGCTCGCCACCGGACCGCAGGCGGACGACGTCGGCGTCCACGAGCACGTCGGCGATCGCAGCTCCGTGCGCGCCGGCGTTCATGCGCACCGCACCGCCGAGGCTGCCCGGGATGGCGACGCCGAAGGCGAACCCCCCGAGCCCGGCGCGGGCCACGGCATTGGCCAGCACCGGCATCGGCTCGGCCGCGCCGGCGGTCACGATCACGGGTCTCGGCTCGGCCCCACCCGCGTCCGCGGCGGGGAGAGGGGGGACCTCGACGCCTCGGAAGCCGCGGCCCAGGATGACGGCGACGCCAGGCCACCCGTCGTCGGCGACGAGGAGGTTGGAGCCCCGCCCGACGACGAGCCACGGCACGGCGTGCTCGGCGCACACCCGGGCGACGGCGGCGAGGTCGGCGGGGGTCTCGGCGCGCACGAGGGCGGTCGCGGGCCCGCCGACCTTGAGCGTCGTGTGGGCCGCGAGCGGCGCGCCGGCCCGGACCGCCCCCGACACGGCGGCGCGCAGGGCGGCGACGACGGCGCTCACGGCCGCCCCCGCGGTGCGCCGGCGCGTCCGACGAGGGCACGCAGCAGCAGCGGCCCGACCTCGGTGATGTCGCCGGCCCCGAGGGTGAGCACGAGGTCGCCCGGCGCGACGAGCGCCGCGACGGCGCGGGGCACGTCGCCGGTGGCGGGGACGTAGCGGGTGTCCACGCCGGCGGCCGCGGCCGCCTCCACGACGAGCGCCCCGGTGACGCCCGGGACCGGCGCCTCGCCGGCCCCGTAGACGTCGGTCACCACGGCGAGGTCGGCGCCGGCCAGCGCGGCTCCCAGCTCGGCGCCCAGCGCCGCGGTCCGCGAGTAGCGGTGCGGCTGGAACACCGCCACCACGCGGCCGTCCGGGGCGGTCTGCCGCGCCGCACGGATCGTGGCGACGAGCTCGGTGGGATGGTGCCCGTAGTCGTCGACGACGGTGACGCCCGCCACGGTGCCGACGCGCTGGAAGCGCCGCTGCGCCCCCGGGAAGTGCGCCAGGCCGGCGGCGACCGCGTCGAACTCGGCCCCCGCCCACAGCGCGGCGATGGTGGCGGCGGTGGCGTTGAGGACGTTGTGTCGCCCCGGCACCCGCAGGTCGAGCCGGCCCAGGGCCTCGCCGTCGCGCAGGACGGTGCAGCGCGAGCCGCTCGGCTCCAGCGCCACCTCGACGACGCGGACGTCGGCGTCCGGGTGTTCGCCGTAGGTGACGACCTCGCCGCCGGCGTGTCGCGCGAGCGCCGCGGCTCCCTGGTCGTCGGCGCACAGCACCGCCGGAGCGCCGCTGCCGCGGCGGTCGAGGAACGCCCCGAACACCGCGAGCACCTCGTCGAGGTCGGCGTACGCGTCGTGGTGGTCCAGCTCGACGTTCGTCACGACCGCGCAGTCGGGACGGTAGACGAGAAACGAGCGGTCCGACTCGTCGGCCTCGGCGACGAACGCGTCCCCCGTGCCGTGATGGGCGCTCGTCCCGGACTCGTGGATCATCCCGCCGATCGCGAACGACGGGTCCTGACCGGCCGCCTGCAGCGCGACGGTGGCCATCGACGTCGTCGTGGTCTTGCCGTGGGTTCCGGCGATGAGGATGCTGCGGCGGCCGTCCATGAGCGCGTCGAGCAGGTCGGCGCGCCGCACCACGGGGATGCCGAGGTCGTGTGCGCGCACGACCTCGGCGTTGCCAGCGGGCACGGCGGTGGACACCACGACGAGCCCGGCGCCGTCGACGTGCTCGGGGCGATGCCCGACGTGCACGCGCGCCCCCATCGCCACGAGCGCCGATCCGGCGCGCCCACCGCGCAGGTCGCTGCCGCTGACCGTGGCGCCGCGCTCGAGCAGGATGTGCGCGAGCGCGCTCATCCCGGCGCCGCCGATGCCGACGAGATGCACGCGCCGGCGCGGGTCGAGCCGCCAGCCGCGGTCGGGTCGCCCG
>JAUJMQ010000010.1 GCA_030446775.1 Egibacteraceae bacterium | reverse complement strand
GGCGACGGCGCTGTCGCCGCGGAACGGCGGCTGGCCGGCCAGCAACTCGTAGAGCACGACCCCCATCGCGTAGACGTCCGAGGCGGGCGTCGCGGCGCGGCCGTCGACCTGCTCGGGGGCGAGGTAGGAGGCGGTGCCGATGACCTGCCCCGTGGCGGTGATCCCGGCACCGGCCTCGCGCACGCTCTTGGCGATCCCGAAGTCGGTGAGCTTCACGCCCCCGTCGGCGGGCAGGAGGATGTTGGCGGGCTTGACGTCGCGGTGCACGAGCCCCGTGCGGTGCGCGGCGGCCAGCGCGCCGAGCACGGCGTCGGCGATCGCGGCGGCCTCGTCGGGATCAAGCGGGCCGTCGGCGAGCCGGTCGGCGAGCGTGGGGCCGTCGACGAGCTCCATGACGATCCACGGGCGGCGCCCCTCGACACCCGTGTCGTACACGGCGACCGCGTTCGGGTGGCTGAACTTGGCGGCCGATCGGGCCTCGCGCAGGAACCGCTCACGGACCGAGGGGTCGCCCGACAGGTCGGTCCGCATGAGCTTGACCGCCACGGCCCGGTCCAGCAGCCGGTCGTGGCCGGCGACGACGGTGGCCATGCCGCCGGCGCCCAACGGGGCACCGAGCTCGTAGCGGTCGGCGAGCACATCCATGATCCGGCCAGCCTAACGAGCGGATCCGACACGACCCTCGGCCGTCGGACCCGCCGGCGCCCGGGCGCCGCCGCGTGTCAGTAGGCGGCCAGGGCCCGCAGGTCGGCGTCGTCGAGCAGGCCGGGGACGAGCGTCCGCGACGCGAGGATCGTGGGGACACCACCGACGCCCTCCCGGCGGTGGGCTCCGGTGCGACGTCGCGCCTCGGCGAGCAGCCTGCGGTCGGCCAGGACGGAGGCGAGCTCGCCGGGGTCCAGCCCGGCGGCGGTCCCCAGCGCAGCGAGCACGTCCCGGTCGGCGATGTCGGCCCCGTCGGTCCACACGGCCCGGTAGCAGGTCTGGCGCCACGACGCCCCGAGGCCACGGCGCTCGGCCAGCTCTCCGGCCAGGTGCGCGAGGGCGGTCGGCGGCAGCATGCGCGGCCGCCGCAGGACAACCCCCTCGGCGGCGGCCACGGTGGCCAGGTCCCCCACGGCGGCCAGGACGTCCAGCGACGGTGGCAGCGCCACGTCCACGCCCAGCGCGTCGAAGCCCACGAACTCCACCGGCAGCCCCTCGTCGGCCAGCCGCTGCACCCGGACCACGGCGATCGCCGACGCCGGGCTGGTGTAGTCGTGGAACAACGTCAGCACGCCGGTCTCATCCTCCAGCTCCCAATGAGCGCGGCCGGCGTCTCCCTGCGCCGCCGGCGGCCAGCTTCGCGGACGTCTTCATCGCGCAACGCTCCTCGAGGTGGTCGACCGATCGGATCCTCGCAGCGTCCGCCGCGCGGTGTGCGCCGCCCGCCGGTCGCACCATGGCGTAGCGTCCGGGCCGGTTCGACCTCGCAGACAGGAGCCGCCGTGCCCGTCCTGGTGACCGGCGCCGAGACCGCGGAGGGCCGCGCGTCCGTGCGTCGGCTGCTGCGCACCGGCGGGGAGGTGCGCGCGTTCGTCGACTACCGCGACAGCGCCGCCGCGGAGGCGCTGCGGGCCGCCGGCTGCAAGGTCGCACGCGGGTCGCTGGACGACGAGGGGCACCTGGAGACCGCCCTGGAGCAGGTCCACAGCGTCGTGCACGTCGGCACCGGTCCCATGACGGCCCCCGGCGACCTGCTCGACGACACCGCCACCGTCGTGTCAGCGGCGATCGGCGCGGGCTGCCGCCGGATCGTGTTCGCATCCCACGTGGGGGTCACCGAACCCGGCGGCAACGCCTACCTGCAGGCGCTGGCCGAGGCCGAGTCGCTGCTCGCCGAGGTGCCGCTGGAGGCCGTGGTCATCCGCCGCTCGCTCACCTACGGCCGGCACGACCGGCTCACCGCAGCACTGGCGGCCGGCTCGCTTCCGCCCGACGCGGCGGAGGCGACCCACTCGCCGCTGTACGTCGACGACCTGGCGCTCGCCGTGACGCAGGCCGACGTCGTGCGCGGCGGCCTGCGCGAGCTCATGCTCACCTTGACCTTGACAGGTCCGACCGAAGTCCTCCTGGGCGGCTTCGCCGACCTGCTGACCGCCCCGGGCCGGGTCCGCTGCGAGGCGCCGGCCCTCCCACCGATCGTCGTCGACCTGCTCGCCCGTGACCTCGTCGCCGCCGACGTCCTCGCCGGGCTTGCCGACATCCCCGAGGGCCTGGACCGCCTCGCCAGCGACTGACCGGGCCGTCATGGCCGCCCCCATACACCTACAGGCACACGGAGGTGTATTGTCGCCGGGTGAGTCGAACGAACATCGACATCGACGACGAGCTCCTGGCGCGGGTCATGCGCCGCTACGGCCTCGCGACGAAGAAGTCGGCGGTGGACTTCGCCCTGCGGCGGGTCGCCGGCGGGCACATGAGCCGGGAGAAGCGCTCGCCATGGAGGGATCCGGCTGGGAGGCCAGTCTGGACGACCTGCGACCAGACGACGTGGACACGGTGTGATCCTCGTCGACACCTCCGCCTGGGTGGAGTTCCTGCGAGCGACGGGATCACCGGTCCACCTGCGCATGCGCACGCTCCTCGACGACGAGGCACCGCTGTGCACCACCGAGGTGGTGGTGATGGAGATCCTCGCCGGCGCCCGCGACGAGGAGCGTGCCGCCAGCCTGCAGCGCCTGCTCGCCCGCCACGAGCTGCTCGCTGTCCACGGCCTGAGCGACTACGAGACAGCAGCGCAGATCTTCCGGCGCTCCCGGTCGCGTGGAGCGACCATCCGCAACCTTACCGACTGCCTCATCGCCGCGGTGGCCGTGCGCGAGCAGATCCCGGTTCTGCATCGGGACCGCGACTTCGACCAACTCGCCGAGCACACGGCCCTGCAGGTGGCCAGCTGACCACAGGAGCCGGCGGCCCGGAGCTGTCGCAGCCGCTCCTACAGTCGACCATTCGGCAAGGGCGTCCACTGCCGCAGCACCCCCTGCACCTTCGACACCAACCCCGCGAGGAAAAGGAGCTCCCGCAGCTCGCGCGAGGCACGGCGTAGCCGGATCCGGCCCCCGAGCCGCCGTGCGCTGCTCCCAGGCGGGGCCACCAACCGACCTCCTTCTCGTGGCCCTCCTCGGCCCGTTCGAGATCCGCGCCGCCGCTGGCGCGTCGCAAGCCGGGCGACGGTCGGCCTATACCACCTCGCCTGGCAGGTCGACACGGCCTGGCGTTGCTCCCGGGGGTCGTGGCCGAGCGGTTGGGGCTGGAGCAGCTCGGTGGCCTGATCGGCGTCCTCTACACGTCCAACGCCATCGGAGTCGGCCTGGGGTCGCTGGCGGCGGGCCTGCTGGTTGACGAGCACGGCTACACGGCTGCCGGCTGGGGCGGCCCGTGCGCGCTCCTGGCGCCTGCCGTGCTCGGCCCATCGGTGTGGAAATCTGTATCAGCGTAGCGGTGCAGGTGATCCCGTCGCTGGACGCTCGAGAGGACCGGCGTTCCGCCACCTTCAAGGGAGGCCGCCCACTCTCCCGCCTTGACGGTCTGCTGCCGCCGCTTGCCGTCCGCTCTTGACACGGTAGCTGAGGAAGGCTGACTCTGTGGCGTCTCAGTGGCTCAGTGGCCTAACCAGCGGATGGCTCCGGCTGCGATGTTCGCGAAGGAGGAGTCCGATGACGTGCTTCTCTGTGGGAAAGCCTCGGGCACACCTGGGGTGGCTGTTGGCGCCGGCCCTTGCCCTCCTGGTCGGGATACCACTGCCCGTGCGCGCAGCGCCAGATACCGGTGCCCACGCCGGAGACAGCCGAGCGGGGTCGGGCTCTGTGGAGCTGGTGATCGAGTCGCGGTCGGAGCTGAATGCGGGTCAGGCCTTCGGCTACGTCGGTCCGTACGAACGCCTGAGAGGTTATGCGCTGGGAGAGTTGGACCCCGACGATCCGGCTAACGCCGGGATCGTCAACCTCGACAAGGCGCCACGCAATGCGGACGGAAACGTCGAGTACCGTGTGGACGTCGAGATCCACAAACCGCTGGACGCGACCAAGGGGAACGGGACTCTTCTATACGAGGTCGTGAATCGCGGTCGTCCGCTGATCCCGGGCTTCGTCAATGGCGATACGTCGCTCACATACGAGCAAGGCTTCACCCACGTCTGGAGCGGCTGGCAGGGCGACATCCCCCGCGACGGGGAGAACCTGATTGCATCCCTCCCCATCGCCACGAACGACGGCGAGCCCATCGTGGGACTCAACCGGGATGAGTTCGTCGACCAGGGCACCGGCACCTGGGTCGGGACCCTGACCTATCCGGCGGCCACCCTGGACCCGACCCGGGCGACACTCACCGTGCGCGAGAGGGAACGGGACCCGCGTGTTCCGGTCACGAGCTGGCGATACCTCAACGAGCGGGAGATCGAGGTCACGCATCCGGGCGCCCCCTACGACTCCGGCGCGATCTTCGAGTTCATCTACCCGGCCAGGGACCCTATCGTCGCCGGGATCGGCTTCGCCGCCACACGGGACGTGACGTCATTCCTCCGGTTCGACGACGAGGACGGCGCCGGCATGCCCAACCCGCTGGGACGGGACGCCGTCCAGCATGCGATCGCGATGGGGATCTCGCAGAGCGGCCGGTACCTGCGGGACTTTTTGTACCAGGGCTTCAACGAGGACCTGCAAGGGCGCCGGATCTTCCAGGGGGCCATGCCCATCATCGCCGGCTCCCGAAAGACCTGGGTCAACTACGAGTTCGCGCAGCCCGGGCGCTGGTCGAAGCAGCACGAGGAGCATCTGCAGCGGGGCGACCAGTTCCCCTTCGCCTACGGAATCAGCCGCGACCCCCTCACGGGTAGCGTGGACGGGATACTCGCAAAGTGCCGGGCCTCGCGGACCTGCCCCAAGATCATGCACGTGGACGGCGAGTACGAGATCTGGGGGGCCCGGGGCTCCCTGGTGCGGACGAACGGCCGGCCCCGCGGGCCCAGGGACCTCCATGTGCCCCGTAACGTGCGCCTCTACATGGTCGCCGGCACGCCCCATGGCGGGGCGAACACTATCGTCCCCGCGGAGCCCAGTCCCGGAATCTGCCAGCAGGTGAACACCCCGCTGGGGAGCAGAGCCGTGGTCCGGTCGCTCCTCCTCCAGCTCGACGACTGGGTCACCGAGGGGTGGACGCCCCCCGAGAGCCGGTACGGCTCCGCCGACGCCGGGACGCTGGTGCGGTCGTATCGGGCCAGCACCGGCTTCCCGAAGATCCCGGGCGTGACCTACAACGGGCTATTCAACTACCTCCGTGTCACGGACTACACGAAGCAGCCGCCGGCCGAGGGGGGCATGTACGGGGTTCTCGTCCCGAAGGTGGACCGCGACGGCAACTCGGTGGCCGGCATCCGGCTCCCGGCCGTGGAGGTGCCGATCGCGACGTACACGGGCTGGAACCTGCGGGCACCGGGGCACGCCGAGGGGGAGATGTGCAGGTCGAGCGGCTCCTACATCCCCTTCCCCCGCACGCGCGAGGAGCGGCTGGCGTCCGGCGACCCCCGCCTCTCAGTGGAGGAGCGCTACCGGAGCAAGGCGGACTACGTCCTTGATTTCGACCGGGCGGCGGACCGGCTGGTCCGGCACGGGTATCTGCTGCCGGAGGACGCGGCAGCCATGGTCGCGGAGGCTGAGGCCCTGGACCTCGGCATCGAGTAAGGCATCACGGCTGCCGGCGGGCCGTTCAAGTGAACCGCCGGCCGACAGCCGTACGGGGATCGGGCGCATCAAGCACAGGACGACGCGTGGATCGCGGCGCGGGTCGCCAAACCTCCGCGTCGGTTCAACGGCCTCGGGGAGGTGGTCGCCGCTACGCCAGGCCGCGCGGCCACGTTCATCGAGCGCCAGCTGTGTTGTGGTTCGGGCCTCAAGCGTGGATGATTGGTCTGACCACGAGGAGCTGCATGAGCGACGGCTACCGTAATGCGCGGCAAGCGTGCTCCCCGGGAGCGCGGAGGGCACGATGAGCGGTCCGTTGAGCGGTGTGCGCGTGGTCGACCTGACCCGCGCCCTCGCGGGCCCCTATGCGACGATGATGCTCGCGGACGCCGGGGCGGACGTCATCAAAGTGGAGCGGCCTGGCAGCGGTGATGACACGCGTGGGTGGGGACCGCCGTTCGTCGAACCCGACGGTGGCGTCGGACAGCGCGAGTCGGCGTACTTCTTGTCGGTGAACCGTGGGAAGCGCTCGGTTGAGCTCGATCTGAAGGCCAAGCGCGACCTCGATCGGCTACGTGCGCTGATCCGCGACAGCGACGTGCTTGTGGAGAACTTCCGCCCGGGCGTCATGGAGAAGCTCGGCCTCGGCGAGCAGGAGATCGCCCAGTTCAACCCGCGCCTGGTCGTGCTGTCGATCACGGGCTTCGGTGAGGGAGGTGCGGACGGCCACCGCCCCGGCTTCGACCAGATCGTGCAGGGCGAAGGGGGGTTGATGAGCTTGACAGGGCCGCTGGACGGCCCGCCGACGAAGGTCGGCGTGCCGATCGCCGACATCCTTGCCGGCATGTTCGGAGCGTTCGGCGTGGTTGCCGCGCTGCACGAGCGCACGCGCAGCGGACGCGGCCAGTGGGTGCGGACGTCGCTGCTGGGTGGCATGGTCGCGATCCACACTTTCCAGGGGACGCGCTGGCTGCTGGCCGGCGAGGTTCCGGCGCTCAGCGGCAATCGGCACCCGACGATCGCGCCGTACGGTGCCTACGAGTGCGCCGACGGGACGATCAACATCGCCGTCGGCTCCGAGGGACTATGGCAGCGCTTCGCCCCGCTCGTGGACATCGACCCCGCCGACCAGCGCTTCGCCACCAACAGCGGACGCGTCCAGCGGGTGGACGAGCTCGAGGCCGCGATGCGGCCCCAACTCGCCGCCGGCAGCGTCGACGAGTGGATGCGGCGGCTGGACGAAGCCGGCGTGCCGGCCGGCCGCGTGCGCTCGCTAGATGAGGTGTACGGCAGCGCGCAGGTCGCCCACCTCGGGCTTGTTGGCGAGGTCGATCATGCGACCCTCGGATCGATCGGCCTTCCCGGCTCTCCCCTGTCCTACAGCCGCTCCCGGCCCGATCCTCCGCTGCCACCGCCGACGCTGGGGCAGCACAACGACGAAGTTTGAGCGTGACGGCGATGACCGCTGCCGCCGCGCTCGTCGCGCTCGTCGCGGACGAGGGATCGTTCCAGCCGTGGGACGAGGATGTCGTCTCCGCCGATCCGCTGGGCTTCCTCGACACGGTCGCCTACAGCGACCGCCTCGTTCGCGCGCGCGCCGACGCGCGGACGACCGAGGCGGTCGTCACCGGCCGGGCGACCTGTCGCGGGCACGACGTCGTGGTCGTGGCTGGCGCGTTCGCCTTCCTCGCGGGCACCCAGGGCGTCGCCGCCAGCGAACGTGTGACGCGCGCCTTCGAGCGGGCCCGGACGCTCTCGCTCCCCATCGTCGCGTTGCCCCGGTCTGCAGGCACCCGGATGCAGGAAGGGACACCGGCCTTCGTGCAGATGGCCAAGATCGCGGCGGCCGTCGCCGAGTTCCGGTCCGCCGCTGGCTGCTACGTCTCCTACCTGCGCGACCCGACACTCGGCGGCGTGCTCGCCTCCTGGGGCGCCCTGGGCACGGTGACCTTCGCCGAGCCCGGGGCGCTCATGGGGCTCACCGGCCCACGAGTCGTCGAGCTGCTGACCGGCGAGCCCTTCCCACGGAGCGTGATGCGGGCCGAGCATCTGCACGTCCACGGCGTCGTCGATGACGTCGTCGCGCCCGAGCAGGTCGCCGAGCGCGTCGCGCGCGTGCTGGCAGTCGTGGCCACGCCCCCGGCCCCTTGGCCGGCAGTCGTCGCGGCCGACGTCGCCGTCGGCGAGCCGCCGGCGTGGGCATGCGTTGAGGCGACACGCGCCTCGGAGCGGCCAGGCGTCCGCGAGCTCTTCGCGCGGTGGGCGAGCGACATGACCTTCCTGACGGGCGACGGGGCCGGGGGCGACGACAAGGGCTGCCTGGTGGGCCTGTGCCGCTTCGCCGGGGTGCCGGCCGTCGTCATCTCCGCCGACCGTCGTCCACCGCACCGGGGTGCGAGCCTCAGTGCGGAGGGCTACCGCAAGGCGCGGCGCGGCATGGAGCTCGCAGGCGAGCTGGGCCTGCCGCTCGTGACCGTGATCGACACGCAGGGCGCGCAGGCGAACGCGCGGTCAGAGGAGGGCGGGCTCACCCGGGAGATCGGCCGCTGCCTGATGACCTTGAGCCAGCTGCCCGTCCCGACGGTCTCGGTGCTGCTCGGTGAGGGGTCTGGCGGCGGCGCGATCGCGTTGCTGCCCGCAGATCGCACGCTGGCCGCGCAGGACGCATGGCTCGCGCCGATCGCGCCCGAGGGTGCCGCCGCCATCCTGTTCCGCACGGCCGACGAGGCCCCCCGTCTAGCGGCGATGCAGGCCATCACGGCCTCACAGCTGCAGCGGCGCGGCATCGTGGACCAGGTCGTCGCCGGCTCCGACGCGGCGCACCTCGTCGAGCGCGTCGGCGCGGCCGTCGCGGCCGAGCTCGGCAGCCTCGCCGGCCGGGGGGGAGCCGAGCTCGTCGCTTCGCGCCAGTCGCGGCTGCGGCGGATTGGTGACGCGCCGGGCGCGACGCGCTAGCGAGCTACACGACCCCATCGCCGCGAAGGCGCCGGACGTCGGCGTCGCCGAAGCCGAGATCGGACAGAACCTCGTCGTTGTCCGCGCCGAGCTCCGGAGCGGGACGCCGGGCGGGCGCGACCTTGCGGTTCCACCGCACCGGCAACGCCGGTAGCGCGATTTCGCGGCCGTGGTCGGTGTAGTGCAGCAGCTGCAGATGCCAGCGCCAGTCCGGATCCGCGAGGACGTCCGCGTGGGAGTGCACTGGCCCGCACGCGACGTCGTGCGACGAAAGCCGCGCGACCCATTCCCGCGTGGTCGCCCGCCGGAACCGCTCCTCCAGCGCGGCGTTGAGCTCGTTGACGTGCTCGCGTCGCTGCGCGTTGGAGGAGAAGCGAGGATCAACGCTGAGCTCCGGCGCGGCGATGGCCTCGCACAGCCGCCGCCACGCCGGTTCGTTCGGCGCGCTGATCACCACAGAGCCGTCGGCGGTCGCCACGAGCTGGTAGGGAGCGATGTGTGGATGGATGTTGCCGGTGCGCGGCTGCGTGGACCCGGTGACCTGGTAGTGCAGCAGCGGGATGGCACCCCACCACGCGGCGGTGCCGAACAGGTTCGCGTCGAGGACGGCTCCGCGGCCGCTGCGCTCGCGCTCGCGTAGCGCGGCGACGATCGCGAGGGCCGCGAACATTCCCGTCCCGTAGTCGGTGATCGGCACGCCCATGCGCATCGGCTCCCCGTCGGCTGTCCCCGTCACGCTCATCAAGCCGCTGTTGGCCTGGGTGATCAGGTCGACCGATCCCGCGTCGGCGAGCGGCCCGTCGAGGCCGAAGCCGGACACCGAGCAGTAGACCAGCGCGGGGCGCGACGCGGTCACCTGGTCGGCGCCTATGCCCAGGCGGCGCGCGGCCGCCGGGCGCAGGGACACGACGGCGACGTCGCACCAGTCCAGCAACCGCTCGCGCACCTCCGCGCCGGCGGGATGCGACAGGTCGACGGCGAGGCTTCGCTTGTTGCGGTTCGCCGTGAGGAACGGGACGCTATCGTCGCCGACGAACGGTGGGCCCGCGCGGCGGTACGCGTCGCCGCCGCCAGGTCGCTCGACCTTCACCACGTCGGCGCCGAGGTCGGCGAGCAGCATCGCGCAGGTGGCACCGGCGAGAAACTGGGTGAGGTCCAGAACGCGGACGTCGGACAGCACCGACGCGGGGGCTTCCATGCCTGCCACCTACCGCTGCACGAAGTGGAACAGGATCCGAGCGGTGGAGCGCGGATCCAAAAACGCGATCTGGGCGCGGCGGGATCCGGGGCGGCCCACCTCGTCGAGGAGCGTCGCCCCCGCCCGCTTCGCGCCCAGCAGCGCGGCCTCGATGTCACGCACGCGCAGCGCGAGGTGGTGCAGCCCCGGCCCCGACCGCTCGATGTAGCGCGAGATCGCGGTCGTGTCGCCGGCCGTCGACGACGAGTGCTCGCCCTCGCCGGCGGCGCTCGACAGATCCTGCAGCAGCTCGAGGTCGGTCTCGCCGAGCGAGACGAAGAGCACCCGCAGTCCCGTCTGTCCCAGCTGGCTCGTCGCGACGCGGACACCGTAGCTGTCGCTGGTGAACTGCTCGACGCGCAGGAGGGTCTCCGTGTCGGTCTGTCGGCTCTCGACGGGCAGACCGAGGAGATCGCAGAAGCGACGCTCGGCGGCCGCATTGTCGGTTGAGGCGACACCGACGTGGTCCACGCCGAGGACGTTGTCGTCGGCGGACGTCGGCAGGCGGTTCTCGTGCGGCCACGCGCCGATGATGAGCGGGACGCCTCCCCAGTCCTGGGGTCGCAGGCGGATCGCGCGCCCGGACCCGGCGGCGACGTCCTCGTCGTCGAATGCGACCTGCGCGTCGCGGAGACGTCGCCGCAGCCCGTCGAGATCGTCGGTGCGCAGACCCAAGCTCGACAGGGCCCGGCGCGAGCCGCCCTCGTGCAGCTGCAGCGGTGTCATCCCGAGCAGCAGCCGTCCGGGTTGCTGCTCGACGGCAGCGAAGGCCTCGACGAGCAGCTGGGTCATCGCGGCGGTGTCACGCGCGGCGATCTCGACGTGGTCGATCTCCAGTGGTGTCATCATCCTTCTTCCATGACGTCGTGGCCCAACAGCTCGGCGAGTTGCCCGAGGTCGTCGATCTCCTGGCTCGCAGCCGGTGCCGCAGGGTCCACGGTGTGGCCCGGGCGGCGCACGCGGACGACGGCGATGCCGGCCTCGAGCGCGCCGCGCACGTCACGGGCGGACGCGGGAACGTGCAGCAGCGGCTGGCCGAGCTGCTGTTCGGCGTAGCGGTAGATCCCGGGATGCGGCTTGTAGCAGCCCGCCTGCTGCGAGGTGACTGCGACGGGGCACAGCGCGGCGGCCTGCGTCGTGGCGAGCAGGTGGTCATCGATGTTGGACAACAGGGCGATCTCGTGCCGAGCGCCGATCGCTGTGAGTGCGTCGCGCACGTCGTCGTACAGCGGCCACCGCGCCATCGTCTCCAGCAGCCGGCCGTTGTCGGCGGCGGGGTCGCCATGCAGGCCGACCTCGGCGTACGCCTGGCGCAGCGCCTGCGCGCTGAGCTGCACGTAGGGGACGTACGCGTCCCCCGACGCCCGCTGCAGGGACTTGTTCGCGTCGTCCCACCGCCGGTACAGCTGCGCCGCATCGACCCCGCATCCCGGCGCGAGCGCCAGCTCCGTGAACGCCGATGTCCAGCCCGACCGGCTGTCGATGAGCGCACTGAACACGTCGAACGTGACCACTCGGGGCCGCAGGTTCACATGCTGACCGCCATACCGCCGTCCACCGCCAGCGTCTGTCCAGTCACGTACGTGTTGCGAGGGCTCACCAGGAGCACGGCGAACAGCGCGACCTCCTCGGGGGTTCCGAACCGGCCGAGGGGGATGTGGCGCCTGGAGAACGCCGTGCGCACCTCGTCGCTCGGAAAGGCCGTGTCGAGCTGGCGGCTGCGGACGCGGCCGGGCGCGATGCAGTTCACCAGTATGCCGTCGGCGGCGACCTCGCGGCTGAGCGTCTTCGCGGCGGCGGCGAGGGCCGCCTTCGCTGCGTTGGAGACCGACTGCGACGCGGGCGGCTCGGCGGCGGACAGGGCGGTCAGCACGACGATGCGCCCGGGTCGCTGGCGCAGATGCGGGAGCGCGCCCCGGAGCAGCTGCGTGACGGCGAGGAGGTTGAGCCGGAGGCCGCGGTCCCAGGCGGACTCTCCGGCGTCGGCGAAGGGGCCCGGAACGGCACTACCAGCCGCCCACACGACGGCGTCGAGGCCACCGAGGCGGGCGACCGCCTCCTCGACCGCACCCTTGGGTGCGCCGTCATCGGTCAGGTCCCGCACGATCGTGCAGGCGACGCCGGAGGGGTGGTCGCCCGCGGCGCTGCGCCCGACCGCGGCGACGTGCGCGCCCTCGCCCGCGAGCAGCGTGCACACCGCCCGCCCGATGCCGCTCGTGGCGCCGGTAACCAGGACGCGCCACCCGTCCAAGCCCAGGTCGATCAATCAGGTGCCCCTTCCGGATCCCAATTCAACAGACGGACGTCGGCGACCACCTTCAAGTGCGCGCGCATCGCTTCGCCCGCCGCGAGGGGGTCGCCGTCGCCGATCGACTGCGCGATCTGCTCGTGGCCGGCCAGCGACAGCGGCGGGCGTCCAGGCTGGGACAGCGATTCCAGGCGGGTCTCGTGGACGGCTTCATCGAGGAACTCCATGAGCTGGGCCAGCACGGCGTTGTGCGCCGCGAGGGTGACGGCGCGATGGAACTCTGCATCCGCATCCGCGCCGAGGTCACCCGCCGCTATGGCGGTGCTCATGTGCTCCAGGCCACGAGCCATCGCCTCCACGTCATCGCCGGTGCGTCGCTGCGCCGCGAGCTCGGCGATCTTGACTTCGAGCACCTCTCGTGCCTCGAGGACCTCCGGCAGGCGCTGCTTCCGCTCGAGGAGCTCAGCCAGGCTTGCCGGCGTTGTCGCCGGGCGGCACAGGTAGATCCCGTCGCCGTGGCGGACCTCGACCAGCCCCTGTACCTCCAGCGCCACGATTGCCTGGCGCAGGGACGCCCGGCTGACCTGCAACCCTTCTGACAGCACACGTTCCGGAGGCAGGCGGTCGCCCGGAGCCAGCCTGCGTTCCTCGACCAGCTCGAGCAGCCGCTCTGTGAGCCGCTCGTACAACCGGGGGCGCGCCAGCGGGCGCACCGGTCCGAAGCTGCTCCCGTCGGAGCCGGCGACGCCGGCGGTGGACATGGGCGCCTCCAGTACGTCGCGTGCGCTCGTCGGACAACGAGGCGAGCCTACGTCAACGGGGCCCACGCGGCCTCGAGCGCCCATCGCAGGAGCCGCCGCCGCCGCCGCCTCACGCACTCGGGGCCGTCCAGCCCGTCGAGGGACGCTCGCGGCAGCCGCCCACCGATGATTTTCGGGCAAACGGACGACTGCTGCGGGCAGGAGTGGTTGACTGGTCAGTCCACGTCGCGAGACGTCGCGGAGACGAGGCGACAACCCCGACAAACAAGTGGTTGCAAAGGGACAGCGCCATGCTCATCGTGTACGCACCCGCCATCCCGGCGCACCCTTACTCTCAGTGCGGCAGCCACCGGGCGTCCCCCAGTCCATTTTCACCGAGTGAGAGGATCAGGCTCGTGCGCAACCATCTGACGAGGAAACGGCACGTCTTGGCCGTGCTGGCCCTGCTGCTGCTCTCCGCCTGCGCCCCCGGACAGGGGCCAGAAGAGCCAGCCGCCGCCGGCAGCGAAGGCGACGGCGCCGCCAACCTGCCCGGCGAGATCGTGATCGGCGCGACGCTTCCGTTGACGGGGGAGGAGTCGCGCATCGGCGGGTTCTACAGGGAGGGCTACGAGCTCGCGTTCGAGCTCGAGAACGAAGACGGCGGCCTGCAGGTCGGCGACCAGACCGTCCCGGTCCAACTCGAGCTCCTGGACGACACCACCAACCAGGCGACGGCGGTAAGCCTCGCCGAGCGGCTGATCACCCAGGACAATGTCAACGCCCTGCTCGGGACGTACTCGACCTCACTCGTGGAGGCGCAGAGCACGGCCGCGGAGCAGAACCAGATACCGTACGTCAATGGCGGCGGCGCGGCGACGAGCATCTACGAGCGTGGTTACCAGTGGATCTTCGGCAACCTCGCGCCGATCGAGCTGCTCGCCGAGACCGAGATGGAATGGATCGAAGAGCAGCAGGAGGCGGGCAACCTCCCGAAACCCGCGAAGATCGCCGTGGTGTGGGAGAACACCTCGCACGGCAAGGACTTCCAGAAGGGCATCACCGAATTCGTCGAGGCCAGCGAGGGCGACTACGAGATCGTCATGGACGAGTCGTTCGAGCTCAACGGCCGCGACTTTTCCGCGCTGCTCAGTGAGGTCAAGGCGTCAGGCGCCGACCTGTTCATGGTCGACGCGCACCTGCCCGACTACATCACGATGCAGCGCCAGTACACGACGGCCGGCCTGTGCCACGACGTCATCACCTATGGCGCGCGTGGACCCGAGCCCGACGCGCGCGACGCACTGGGCGAGGAGGCCGTCTCCTACATCCTGTCCGCGGTGTGGTGGAACGCGCAACTCGGCGACGAGGGCATCAACAAGGAGTTCGTTGACGCGTTCACGGCGAAGTACGACAAGGAGCCGGAGTGGTACCACGCGGTCAGCTACGAGGCCGCGCGTGCCCTGTTCACGGCGATCCAGAACGCCGGGTCGGTGGAGCCCGAGGCCGTCCGCGACGCGCTGGCGAACCTCGAGATGGAGTCACTGCTGCCCGGCGGCAGCCTGACGTTCCCCGAGGAAAGCGGGTTCCAGGCGCAGTACCCGTTCGTCGTCCAGCAGAACATGCCGGAAGGCGAGTCGCCGATCATCTACCCCGAGGACACGGCCACGGGCGAAGGCGTGGCCCCGAACCCGAACTGCGACCAGGCCTGACGGGGCGGCCGTGGACCAGTTCCTGTCCCTAGTCGTCTCCGCAGTCCTGCTGGCCGGGCTGTACGCCGCGATGGCCTTCGGCCTCGGCCTGATCTATGGGGTCCTGCGGATCGTCAACCTCGCGCACGGCGGTGTGATCATGGCCGGCGCGTACACGACGTGGGTGCTGTTCACCCGCTTCGGGATGGACCCGTACCTGTCGATCCCGATCGTGGTGCCGCTGGCGTTCCTGTTCGGCGTCGGCCTGTACAAGGGACTGGTCCGCTTCCTGCCGCGCGGCGCCGCCGGCGGCGTGCAGTCGCTGCTGCTGCTGTTCGGCGTGTGGTTGGTCATGCAGAACGTCGCCTACCTGCTGTTCAGCGGCAACGACCAGGCGATCCGGACGTCGTACTCCACGCGGGGATTGTCTCTCCTCGGCGTCATCGTCCCGCTCAACCGCCTCGTCGTCTTCGTCATCGGGCTGCTGACGCTTGCGGTCCTCCACGTGCTGCTCACGCGCACCTACGTCGGGAAGGCGATCCGTGCCGTGGCGCAGAACCCGGACAGCTGCACCCTCGTCGGCATCGACGTCGAGCGCATCTACACGCTCACGTTCGCGATCGGAACGGCGCTCGCCGGTCTGGCCGGCCTCCTGCTGTCGACGCTGTTCGCCTTCAACCCCGGCGCCGGCGCCGTCGAGCTGCTCAAGAGCTTTGTCATCGTGGTGCTGGGGGGACTCGGCAGCGTCGTCGGGATCGCCCTGGGTGCCTTCGTGCTGGCGACGGTGGAGGTCTTCTCGATCCTCGTCCTGCCGTCGTTCCTCACCGCGGCGGTCGGTTTCGTGCTGCTGGTGCTCGTCCTGGTGTTCCGCCCTGGCGGGCTGTTCGGGCAGAAGGTCCTGTCGTGAGCACGCTGCGGCAGCGGCTGCCGCAGTGGCTTCCCCCGTGGGCGCTCGTGACGTTCGTCGTCGGGTTCGCCGCGCTGTACCTCGCACCCTTCGTCCTCGGAGCCGGCGCGTACCTGCACAATCTCATGGGCCTGACGTTCATGTTCGTCTCCGGGGCCCTGGCCTGGAACTGGGTCGGCGGGTACGTCGGGCAGATCAGCTTCGGCCACGCGGCGATGTTCGGCGTCGGCGGGTTCGTGTCGGCGCGGATTCTTCTTGCGACCGGCATGCCCTTCTTCGTGGGCTGGATCGTCGGCGGGCTCGTCGCCGGGGTGTTCGCCCTGCTGTGGGGCCATCCCACGTTGCGCTTGCGTGGCCCCTACTTCGCGATCGCGACGATCGGAGTCGGGGAGGCGACCCGGCTGATCATGACGTACTGGGAGCCGTTCACGGGTGGCGCGTCGGGGGTCTCGCTGCCGATCCAGGGCGGGGTCGACAAGTACTCGCTGTACTGGTACGGCCTGTACTTCATGGCGGCCGCCGTTGCCGTCTCGTACTACCTGCGCAAGTCGCGCATCGGGCTCGGGTTGCTCGCGATCAAGTCCGACGTCGAGGCTGCCGGCGACGTCGGGGTGAACGCGACGCACCACCAGGACCTCATGCTCTTCCTGTCGGGGACGGTCGTCGGGATCGCCGGGGCGTTCTACGCGTCGTACTTCTCCTTCATCGAGCCGGGCGACATGTTCGGCTTTCAACGCTCGATCTCTTTCGTTCTCATGACCGTCATCGGCGGGATCGGCACGATCCTCGGGCCGGTGCTGGGCGCGGTGATCTTTGTGATCCTCCAGGAGTTCCTCATCGCCTCGTACCCAGAGCTGTACCTCGGCCTGTACGGCGGCCTGATCATCCTGATCATCCTCTTCGAGCCGCTCGGCTTGTCGGGACTGATCCTGCGGATCGCGCGCGGCGCCGGCTACCGGCCGCGGGGGCCGGTCGCCGGCGGTGGCGTCGGATCATCCGCAGCCGCGGGCCCTGCCGTGACCTCGGAGCAGGAGGAGGAGGAGGCACCGGGCATGGTGGAGGAGAAGACATGACGGCGCTGCTTGAAGGACGTGGGGTCAGCAGGCACTTCGGAGGGCTCAAGGCCGTCGACGACGTGGACTTCCACCTCGACGAGGGGGAGATCCTGGGGCTGATCGGCCCCAACGGCGCCGGCAAGACGACACTGTTCAGTGTGGCGGCTTCGTCGATTCCGCCGACCGCGGGCGAGATCCTGCTCGACGGCGAGGTGATCAGTGGCCACCCGCCGCACCACGCCGTGCGCAAGGGCATTTGCCGAACGCATCAGATCGTGCGCCCGTTCACGAACCTGACGGTCCGGGAGAACGTCCTGGTCGGCAGGTACTACGGGACGAAGCTGTCGCAGCGGCGCGGACACAACGACGCGGAGGAAACCGACGAGTTGTTGGAGTTCGTGCGTCTGACGCCTCGCGCGCACGGGCTGCCGGGTTCGCTGACGCTGGCCGGGCGCAAGCGCGTCGAGCTGGCGCGCGCGCTCGCGACGCAGCCGCGCGTGCTCCTGCTCGACGAGGTCATCGCCGGGCTCAACCCGGCCGAGGCGCAGATGCTCGTCGGACTGATCCGCGAGATCCGCGACCGCGGCGTGTCGATCATCATGATCGAGCACGTGATGCCCGCGGTCATGGGCGTGTCCGACCGCGTGATGGTCCTCGACCACGGGGAGAAGATCGCCGAGGGATCGCCGGCCGAGGTCGCCAACGACCCGCAGGTCATCGAGGCCTACCTCGGCAAGGAAGAGGTCGCGGTCCCCGCGCCCGAGCAGGAGCAGGCGTGAGCGTTCTCGAGGTGCAGGACATCGAGGTCTTCTACGGGGACGCGCAGGCGCTGTTCGGAGTGAGCCTGACCGTCGAGCAGGGCGAGATCGTCACGATCGTCGGGTCCAACGGTGCAGGCAAGACGACGACCCTGCGCGCGATCGCCGGCATCCGGCCGCTGGCGAAGGGGGAGGTCGCCTTCGAGGGCACCTCGTTGAAGGGGGTTCCCGCCGGCGAGCGACCCGGCATGGGCATCGCCCTCGTCCCGGAGGGACGCGAGCTGTGGCCGCAGATGACCGTCGAGGAGAACCTGGAGCTCGGCGCGTTCAGCCCTCGCGCGCGCAAGGACCGTGTCGCGACTCTGCGGTACGTCTACACGCTGTTCCCACGCCTGGCCGAGCGCCGCCGCCAGCTCGCCGGCACCATGTCGGGCGGGGAGCAGCAGATGTGCGCCATCGGGCGCGCGCTCATGAGCAAGCCCCGTCTGCTCATGTTCGACGAGCCGAGCCTCGGCCTGGCACCGATCCTGGTCCAGCAGGTCTTCGCCAACGTCCAGCGCCTGCGCGACGAGGGGCTGACGATCCTGCTCGTGGAGCAGAACCTGAAGAAGGCACTGGAGACGGCCGATCGTGGGTACGTCATCGAGACGGGAGCGATCGCACAGTACGGGCCGGCGAGCGAGTTGCTGGCCGACGAGAGCATTCGCGCTGCCTACCTCGGCATCTGAGCGCACGTCGGAAGGAGTGACCATGCCAACCCCGTACCGCGTCGGACTGATCGTCCCGAGCAGCAACGTCACGATGGAGACCGAGATCCCAGGGATGCTGCACCGCCGTGAGGAGATCCGCCAGGAGCGGTTCACGTTCCACTCCAGCCGGATGCGGATGCAACAGGTGACCGCCGACGAGCTGGCGAGGATGGACCGCGACAGCGACCGCTGCGCCGCCGAGCTTTCAGACGCCCACGTCGACGTGATGGCGTACGCCTGCCTCGTCGCGATCATGGCGCAGGGGCACGGCTACCACCGCGAATCCCAGGAGCGCCTCGAGCGCGTCGCCGCCGAGAATGGCGCGAAGGCTCCCGTCGTGTCCAGCGCCGGCGCCCTCGTCGAGGCGTGCCAGGAGATGGGTGCGCGACGCGTCGCCGTCGTCGCGCCCTATATGAAGCCGCTCACCAAGCTCGTCGTCGACTACATCGAAGCCGAGGGCGTCGAGGTGACCGAGTCGGTGAGCCTAGAGGTGTCCGACAACCTCGAGGTCGGCTGCCTCAACCCACACGAGCTGCCTGGGATCGTGCGCGGGATGGACCTGTCGGGCGCCGACGCGCTCGTCCTGTCCGCGTGCGTGCAGATGCCGTCGCTGTCGGCGGTCCAGGTCGTCGAGGACGAGGTGGGGCTGCCCGTCGTGACCGCCGGGACCGCGACGGTCCGTCGGATCCTCGACGTTCTCCACCTGGAGCCGGTGGTGCCCAACGCGGGGCGCCTGCTGTCGGGAGCGGGACGGATCGCCGCGTGACGGCGGCAGCGCCGACCGTCGACGGAGCCGCCGGCTTCCGCCTCGAACGCGACGAGGCCGTCGCCAGCCTCGTCGTCGATCGCGAGCACGCGGGCAACGCGATCGACCGCGCGACAGGGCGTGCGCTCGACGACGCACTGCGCCGCTTGAGCGACGACCCGTCGCTGCTCGCCCTCGTCGTGACCTCGGCCGGCACTCGGTTCTTCTGCACGGGCGGGGACCTCAAGGACTACCGGGCGCTGGACACGGGGGCGGCGGCACGCGAGACATCGCTGCTGATGCAGCGGATGCTGTCGCGGCTGGAGGACCTGCCGGCGATCACCATCGCAGCCATCAACGGCACGGCGCTGGGCGGGGGTCTGGAGCTCGCCCTCGCCTGCGACCTGCGCGTCATCGAGGAACAGGTGCAGCTCAGCCTCCCGCAGGCACGCCTGGGAGTGGTGCCCGGATGGGGCGGGGCTGAACGGCTCGTCCGGACCGTCGGGCGCTCGCGCGCGGTGCGGATCATGGCGACGGCGGCGTCCATCACCGCAGAAGAGGCCGAGCGAACCGGACTCGCCGACCTTGTCGTCGCGCCTGGAGAGGCATCCGCCGCAGCGCACCGGCTGGCGGGCGAGATCAGCGCCAACGCGCCGCTCGCCGTGCGGGGGGTGAAGGAGGCGCTGGCCCTCGGCGACGACGTCCAGGCCCAGGCGGCGCTGTTCGCACGCCTGTGGGAGACGCGCGACCATCGGGAGGCGGAGCGCGCGTACTTCGAACGGCGCGCACCGGTGTGGGAGGGACGATGAGCACGGCCGAACGCGATGACGTCGAGACCCTGCTCGACGCGATGGAGCTGTGCTATGACGAGGGCTGGAGCGACGGACTGCCCGTCGTTCCACCGCTGCCCGAGCTCGTCGAGCGGCACGTCGCGGCCTCCGGACGCGCTCCCGACGAGCTCGTCGGCGAGATTCCGCCGGCGTGGGGCCGCGCGACCGTCGAGCGGATCGCCGCGAACGCCGTCATGGCCGGGTGCCTGCCGGAATACCTGCCGGCCGTCATCGCCGCCGTCGAGGCGCTCCTCGACGAGCGCGTCGGACTCCACGGCGTCCAGTGCACGACGCACGTGGCGACGCCGCTGCTCGTCTTCAACGGGCCCGTGCGCCGCCTGCTCGACATCAACGGCGGCCACAACTGCCTGGGGCAGGGGTACCGGGCGAACGCGACAATCGGCCGTGCGGTCCGCCTCGTCCTGACGAACCTGGGCGGTGCGCGTCCCGCCGGCATGGATAAAGCGACCTTTGGGCACCCAGGGAAGTTCACCTACTGCCTCGCAGAGAACGAGGAGGAGTCGCCCTTCCCGGCGTTCCACACGAGCGCGGGTTTGCGGCCCGAGGAGAGCGCGGTCACGGTGTTCGCCGCGGAAGCCCCCCACAATGTCAACAACCACGGTTCCAACGACCCATGGGCGCTGCTCGACACCGTCGCGGACACGATGGCGACGCTCGGCAATAACAACATGTACCTGGCCAGCGACTACGTCGTCGTGCTCGGCATCGAGCACGCGCGGATCGTGGCCGACCACGGGTGGGAGCGCCGGCACGTCCAGCAGTACCTGCATGAACGCGCGCGGCTGCCCGTGCGCCGCTTGCGGATCGGCGGGATGTATGGCGGGGACATCCAACGCAACTTCTGGGCGCGGTGGGTGCGACGTGACGACCCCGACGCCCTCGTGCCGGCGGCGCGCACCCCCGACGACATCAAGGTCTTCGTGGCCGGGGGCGCCGGCCGGCACTCGCTCGTGATTCCCGGATGGGGCACGCGCACCAGCACACTTCCGTTCGACCCGCAAGGAGCCCGCTGATGAACCGTCTCACACTCGTCTCGCCGGTCGACGCGCGCGATGCCGACGCGCTGACGCTCGCGCCGCGGCGCACGGACCTTTCCGGCTGCCGGCTCGGCCTGCTGGACAACCGCAAGGGCAACGCCAACGTCCTGCTCGAGATGGTCGCCGCGGAGCTCGCACCGGAGGGGGCCGTCGCGGGGGCGCTGCTCGAGAAGCGGATCTTCTCGCGGCCCGCGACCGCACAGAACCTCTCGGAGCTCGCGGCGTCCAGCGACGCGGTGGTGACCGCCGTCGGCGATTGAGGCTCGTGTGTGTCGTGCGGTCTGCACGACGTCGCCCGGCTCGAAGCAGCCGGAATCCCCACGGCCTTCCTCGTGACGACCGCCTTCGTGCAAAGCGTCGCCGAGCAGTTGCCGATCCTGGGCATGAGCGAGTACGAGCCGGTCTGGGTCCCGCATCCGATTGCCGCGCTCGATCGCTCCGCGGTCGCGTCGGTCGCCTCCCCGCGCCGCTGAAGGCATCGCGGCCGTCCTGGTGGGCAGACGTCCCCCCGAGGCGGAGGCGGTCCAGCGCGGCGTCGCGGTCCTCGACGCGGACTGCGGCGACGTCGCGTGCGCCGTCGACCTCGTCGAGCGGAGCTGATCAGCCGAAGAGGGCGAGCGCGATCGTTCCGACCACGGCGAGAAGCAGCAGGAGCGCGACGTCGGGAGCCGCGCTGCGCAGGATGGCGCCCTCCTGCCCGGCGGCGCCCGCGGCGGCGGCGGCCACCACGGCGTTGATCGGCGTCCACGCGTTGCCGACGTTGCCGCCGACGGTCTGCCCGGCAAGCAGGGCCGTCTCCGCGACGTCCAGCCGCACGGCAGCCGCCGCCTGCAGCGGGGCGAGCAGCGCATTGGAGGCCGTCGTGCTGCCGGTGAGGATCGTCCCGAGCGCCCCGACGGCCGGGGCGACCGCGATGTACACGACGCCGAGCGCCGCGCTGAGGGCCTGCGCGAGCACCTCGATCATCCCGGCGTCGACCATGACGGAGGCAAGAACGGTCAAGCCGAGCAGCGACGTCGCGACTGTGGCCGACCGGGTGCGCCACGACGTGCGGATCGCCGCGCCGGTACCTGCGGGCCACCACCCGACGCGGCGGTACAGCAGGGCCGCGAACCCTGCGGCGATCACGAGGTAGACACCGGCGTGGAGCAGCGGCCGGAACGGCTGCAGCGCGTCGACGGCGGGGTTGACGTGGCCGAACGCCGCTTCGGTCCTGGGGAACGACGGTGCGACGGCGGGGACTTGCTCGACGATGTCGCGCACGACCGGGACTCCGAACGCCACGACGACCAGCCCGGTCAGCAGCAGGTACGGCGCTGCCGCCAGCAAAAGCGGGCGCCACGCGTGCGAGGACTCGTCCGTCGGGAGCAGCACGAAGGCGGCGCACAGGCCAGCCAGGCCCGCCGCTGTCGACCCCAGCGCCGGCTGCACCGCGACCGTCGCGACGAGCGTGACGCCCATCACCGCGGCGATTGTCAAGGCCTGCGGCAGCACCCCGGTCCAGCTGCCAGGGACGCGACGCAGGAGCAGCAGGCCAGCCGCGAGCCCATGAACGGCCAGCAGCAGCGCGCTGCGCACCGCGAACGCCGCGAGCTCGGCGCCGGTCAGCTGCGCCGTCGCCGCTGCGACGAAGAACGACGAACCCATCGAACCAAACGTCACCGACCAGTGGTACCCGACGAGGACGGCGGCGACGGCGGCCACGGGCGGCACGCCGCTGCGTGCCAGCATCGGCGCGGCCATGACGACAGGCGTGCCGAACCCCGCCACGCCCTGCAGGAACGACGGGAAGACCCATCCGAGGAGCAGGAGGCGGCGTGCCGGGGTTGGAGCGGTGCTTCCGAGCTCGTCGGTGAGGCGCGCCAGAGCGGTCGAGGACTCGGCGACCTGGAACAGCAAGAGCGCGGGGATGACGAGCAAGAGGATCCAGATCCCTGTCCAAGCACCCTTTGCCACGGCGAGCAGCAGCCATTCGGGCGGCAGGGAGAACACGGTCAAGGCGAGGACGGCGGCGACGCCCGCGATCCCCCACGCACTGACGCCCAATGGGACGCCCGACCGGAGCACGAGCAAGCCGAGCACGATGAGCGGGACCGCGGCGGCGAGCGTGGCGAACAACTGGGCTGTCACGGCGCGGGAGGGTAACAAGGCTGACGCAACGAACGGCTGACCGCTGGGGCTAGGCCCGCATCACGGGCCCTCGTGGCCCGGTAGCAAGCCCGCCACCGGGCCACACCCCCGTCTCGTGCCTCATCCTGAGGCTGGCCCGCTCCCTTGACAGCCGCTTCCCCAGGTCTAGCGTTGCCACTTAGTGGCTAGACCACTGAACCACTCGCGACAGCACGGAAGCACATCCGGCGTCGCGCCCTCTCGTCAGCGAACATACCGGTGGGTCCGTAGGCCCCTGCCGCGGCGGATGCCTCCAGGCCGTGATCATGCCGGCGGGTCGGGTAAGCAAGACCCTGCTGTAGCGATGTCCGCGCTCGCTGCTGGACGTCTTCCCGTCCGGGGTCTGCGACTACAACCAGCCGGGAGTGGACGAGACCGGTGTCGACGGCACCTGGGTGTTCTTCAGCACCCCGGGCGAGTGGACCGCCCACGAGCCGAGGTAACTCGAAGCCCAGACGCGACCATCCCCGGTCACCGCCGCCGCCGCGCGATGCGGTCGCGGTCGGCGCGCAGCTTGACGTGGACGGGCAGCGTTGGACGCCCTCCACCGCGGCCCAGCGCACCAGCCGGGAGCCTGCTTGGTCATGTGGCCGCGCTGCACGTGGTGGGCCGGGTCGGACCGGGGGTCGTGGCAGGCGACCTACGGCTGTACTGGGCGGTCGACGTGCTCGGGGCCTGCGCGTCCGATGCCATCGGGGCGTTCCTCCTCGCGATGGTCAGTGGACCTGACAACCACGAGTCTCCGCGACTCGACCGTCAACGGAAGCGGAGGGGAGCGGAGGTCCCGTCCCTTCATGGCATCAACGGAGTTGAGAGACCCTGACGAAGGGGTTCGGGGTCGGCGGTGTGCCCCTCGGCGTTGGCGGGACGGCACGGGCAAAGGTTCAGCCGAACGACGTCCATGTCAGGCTGATAGCCGAGGGCTGGTTACCTCACGACCACGACCGCCAGCCCCTGCGGATGGGAAGGAGGACGGCGGCGTGTCGCGGGTGGCGCAGCGGACGCTCGGCGCGGTGCTCGCCGCCCTGCCGATCGCGTTCACGCTCTTTCCCGACCTGTCACGCGCCCCGCTGGCTGCGCGGGTCGTCGTGGCGCTCGTCTGGGTCCCCGGCGCGCTGCTGCTCGTGCACGGCAGCGCCCGCCAGGCCCAGCAGCTCGACGAGCTCCTCGGGCCTCCGCTGGAGCGCCGCTCTCTGCAGCGCGAGCTCGCCGGTGCCCGCCTGATCGAGGCGCTGCTGACCCGGACCGGGCTCCCGGAGCACTACGGCTTCCGGCTCTACCTGTACGACGAGGACGCCGAGCGGCTGCTGCCGAGCTATGAGTCGACCTCCCCGCAGCTGCTCGCGACCTGGCCGCCGGGCGTTGGGGTGACGGGCCGAGCCTGGTCCACCGGGGAGTACGAGGTCGCCCGGGGCCAGGCCGTGTCCGACGAGACGTTCGGCCTGTCGCCCGAGCAGCAGGAGCGCTACCGGCGGCTGCAGGTCGTCGCCGCCATGCCGGTGCGCTCCGTCCGCAACGAGGTCATCGCGGTGCTCACCGGATCCAGCGAGGTCGACGACGGCGTCCTGGTGTCGCCCGCGGGCAAGGACCGCCACGCCGAGCTCGCCGATGTCGTCGCGCGGGTCCTCATCGACGTCCTGCAGCTGACGAGCGACTGATGCGCGCGCCGGGGGTACCCTTGGGCTCCCTCTCGTTGGAGATCAGATGTCCGACCACCCCAGGCCGATGGTGGCCGCCGCGACTGTCAAGCAGGCCGACTCGGCGCTGCGCCGCGCCGCGGCCCGTGAGCGAAACACTCTTCGCATCACCAGGGGTCAGCGGTCGGCGCTGGCGGCGCTGGCCTCGCGGCGGACCGATGACGCCGCCAGGCGCCGCGGCGCCTGACGCCCCGGCGGGCGCAGGTCAGGGCTGCGCCGGCGCCTCGCCTGCGAGCGCGGTCGGGGATGATGATTGAGCAGCGAGGCGGGCACCGACACACCTGGAGGAGCGCGTGGCCGAGTTCGTGTCCGTCACCACCGACTCGGACGGAGTCGCGACGGTGCGGCTGGACCGCCCCAGGATGAATGCGCTCAACACCCAGATCTGGGGCGAGCTGCACGAGGCGGCGCGCCAGGTCACCCTCGACGACGGCGTCGGCGCCGTCGTGCTGTGGGGCGGGCCGAGGATGTTCGCCGCCGGGGCGGACATCAAAGAGATGCGCGACATGGACTTCCAGCAGTTCTTCGCCTCCGGGGGGCGGCTGCAGGAGGCCTTCGCCGCGCTCGCGAGGATCCCGAAGGTCACGATCGCCGCGGTCAATGGCTACGCGCTCGGCGGCGGGTGCGAGCTCGCCCTGACCGCGGACTTCCGCTTCGCCGCGGACGACGCCACGCTCGGGCAGCCCGAGATCCTGCTCGGGGTGATCCCCGGCGCCGGCGGGACCCAGCGCCTTCCCCGGCTCGTCGGGACGCAGAAGGCCAAGGAGATTGTCTACGGCGGTGGCATGTACGACGCCGCCGCGTGCCTGCAGATGGGGCTGGTCGACCAGGTCCACCCCTGTGACGAGGTCTACGACCGCGCGGTGGACGCGGCCCGGCGCTACGCCGCCGGACCGTACGCCCTGCGCATGGCGAAGAAGGCCATCGACGAGGGCGCCGAGATGGATCTCGACAGCGCCCTGCGCCTGGAGACGACGTTGTTCACCGCCTGCTTCGCGACCGAGGACCGCCGGATCGGGATGGATTCGTTCGTGGAGAACGGGCCGGGAAAGGCGTCGTTTACGCGGCGGTGAGCTCCGGCGAGGGAGCGGGATCCCGCCGCAGAGGACCCCGCTCCTCCACCGGACTCCGCGGGGCGGCGTGAAGGGAGAGGACACGAGCGCCGTCCCGGCAGGCGAGGCTGAACTGCACACCGACGGCTCACCGCCCGTGCCTTGCTCGACGGCCTCCGTGAGGGCTTGACCACCGCCCAACTGGCATAGCGCCTGTACGTGGCTCCGGTCACCGTCCGGACGCACGTCTCGGCGCTGCTCCGCAAGCTCCGGGTGACCGACGCGCCGCGGCGGTCGCCTTGCCGAGGGGGCGTTGAGAGGACTCAACACCCCTTTCATCAGAACTGCGGATGATGCGGATGATTCTGAGCCCCATCCTCACAGAGTGTCACCAGCGCGCCGACTGCGTCCGCTGGGCACTCCAGGAGGAACCATGGCCCGCTCCGCAACCCCGCCCTTCCCACCGCGCTGCCTCGAGAGCCGCTTCGGCATGCTCGCGCGCCTGCTGCTCGCGCTCACGCTGGTCTCCCAGCTCCTGCCGATGGCGCCAGCCTACGCGGCCTCCGTGACCTCGGCGGCGTTTGGCGGCGACACCGGCACCGTGTCGGTTGGCGGGACGCTGTACGAAGCAGGGCGCCGCGCTGACGCTCGCCGTGGTGACGACCAACGACACCAGGTGCGTCACTGCGGTGACGGGAGCGGCCACCCTTGCCCGCCAGACGTCGAGCACCCCCAAGACGAACTGGACGTTCACGACGACCGCGCCCGCGGGTGATGGTGCCCAGGCGTTCGCCGTGGCCGCGTCACCGAACTTCAACGCCAAGGTGCAGCGGCCAGTCCGGGTCGACCCAAGCGTCGTACACGGTCGACAACACCGGTCCAAGCGTGACCGCCGCCAAGTCGCCGGCCGCGAACGCCGCCGGCTGGAACAAGGACAACCTCACTGTGGCGTGGTCCGCGACCGACGCCGGTTCCGGGTCCGCGTCCACCAACCCGTTCGCCTCGCAGACCTACACCGCCAACTTCACGAAGGAGACCGTCAGCCAGCAGGCCTCCGACCGCCTCGGCACGCCCAACGTCGGCCAGGGCACCGTGAACGTGTGGCTGGACAAGGCGGACCCGGGCATCACCGCGACGCAGACGTCGGCGACCTGGGCACCCCACCGTGACGTTCACCTGTGACGACGGCGGGACCCAGGGCTCCGGCATCGCGTCCTGCGTCGCCGACGGCACGAACCCACCGTCGAACTCCAAGACCATCAGCGGCAACGGCACGGTCACCGGCACCGCGACCGACGTCGCGGGCAACGCCAAGACGCTCAGCGTCGAGGTGAAGAACGTCGACACCACGCCGCCCACCCTGTCGGGCGCGACAAGCGACCCAACCCACGACAGCACCAACGGCTGGTACACGAGCGACGTCACGGTGAAGTGGATCGCGACCGACGAGTCCGGCATCCCCACGCCACCGGCCGACACCAAGATCACCGGTGAGGGCACCAGCCTGACCGGCACGACCTCGGTGAAGAACGGTGCCGGCCTGGAGACGACGGCCACCAGCAGCCCCGCCGTCAAGATCGATGGGCAGCGTAGGCGACGGCATCAGCGGCACGTCGAGCGGCTGGGTCAACGGCACCGTCAACGTCGGCCTGTCGGCGTCCGACAACCTGTCCAACGTCGCGGCGACGAAGTACACGGTGAACGGTGGTCCGGCGCAGACGGGCTCTCCGTTCTCGCTGTCCGACGAGGGCACCCACGCGGTGACCTACTGGAGCGTCGACGGCGCCGGAAACGTCGAGGTGGCCAAGAGCGCCACCATCAAGATCGACCGGACCGCACCGGAGATCGGGCACTCCTTCACGCCGCTCAGCTACAAGAACGGCGCGTGGACCAACTCGGACGTGACCGTCACGTTCGCCTGCACCGATCAGGGCGGCTCCGGCGTCGCCGGCTGCACCTCGCCCGTCACGAAGTCGGCCGGGCAGCCACTCCGTGACCGGGACGGCCACCGACGGTGCCGGCAACTCCGCGACCGACAGCGCCTCCGTCAACATCGACAAGACCGACCCGACGGTCGGCGCCTCGGTGTCCGGCACCATGAACGCCGCAGGCTGGTACAACGACGACGTCACGGTCTCCTTCACCGCGACCGACGACCGCTCCGGTGTGGCGAGCAAGTCCGGCGACACGGTTCTCGGCGAGGGCAGGAACCAGTCCGCGACCGGAAGCGCCACGGACGCCCTCGACGGCTCAGCCGGCGTCACCGTCAACGGGATCAACGCTGTTCCACGCCTCCCGTGCTGACCGGCACCTTCCCGACGGCTGGCACACCGGGGACGTTCGAGTCGACTGGTCCTGCACCGACACCCTGTCGGGCCCGGCCGCCCAGCCCGACGACGACACGGTGACGGGCGAGGGCTCGAACCTCTCGTCGACGGCCACCTGCGCCGACGTGGCCGGCAACGCGGCGACCAAGACCGTCTCCGGCATCCAGATCGACCGGACTCGGCCGGCGACCACGGGCTCGGTCTCGGGCTCGCCGCAGAACGGCTGGTACGGCGGCGCCGTGCGGGTCACCCTGACCGGCAGCGACAACCTCTCGGGTGTCGCGGCGACGTACTACAACGTCGACAACGGAGCCGCGCAGACCTACAGCGGCGCGTTCTCCTTCGGCATCGAGGGAGCATGGTATCACCTTCTGGAGCAAGGACAAGGCCGGCAACGTCGAGGTCGCCGGTGCGCCGCTCACCATCAAGATCGACAAGACGGCGCCCTACGAAGGTCGTCAACCCGATCTCACCGGACAGCGGCTGGTTCGTGACCAGCGGCATCCCGTTCGCCTTCGACGCGGACGACGCGCACTCGGGGATCGCGCGACCTACTACAGGATCGACGCGCTGGTGACGTCAGACCTACGGCGAGCCGTTCACCGCGGACCTCTCCACCGGCAAGCACACGGTCACCTACTGGGGCGAGGACCTCGGCAAACAGCGCGGAGGCAAAGCGGAACTTTGAGCTGAAGGTCGACACGATCGCGCCGACGATCAACGGCAGCCAGTCCCCGACCAGAACGACTTCGGCTGGAACAACACCGACGTCGACGTGACGTTCACCTGCACCGACGCCGACTCCGGCATCAACGGGGTCGCCGGTTGCATGGCGACCGCGAAGCTGGTGAACGAGACCCTCGCCGCGGGCCAGATGGTCCAAGGCGACGCGGTCGACGTGGCCGGCAACAAGAGCAGCACCGAGTATGGCCCCGTCAAGATCGACAAGACCAAGCCGACCCTGGTCACCGGCGGCGCGACCACCGCTCCCAACGCGGCCGGCTGGTACAAGGGCAACATCGACATCAAGTGGACCGGCCAGGACCTCTTGTCCGGCATCGACCTGGCGACGCAGCCTGCGAACAGCACGGTCACAGGCGAGGGCAGCAACCTCGGCGCTGGCCCGGTCAGCATCAGGGACAAGGCCGGCAACGTCGGCGACGGCTCGGTCAGCGGCATCAGGATCGACCGCACTGCTCCCAGCATCAGCGGCGCGACGGTGAACGAGGACGGCACCGCGCGCAGCGCCAACGCCACCGGCTGGTTCAACAGCGCAGTCGAGTCCGCTTCACGGCGACCGACTCGCTGTCGGGGATCAGGACAAGCCGAGCGACGTGGTCCTCGACGAGGACGGCGCGAACCCAGAGCGCCAAGGGCACGACGACCGACATGGCCGGTAACGCCAACTCGGCGACGGTCACCGGCATCAACATCGACAGCAAGGCGCCGCAGACCAGCACCGAACAACAAAGTGCGACGGCGGCAACGGCTGGTGCCGCGGTCGAACGGCGACGGTCACCCTGACCGCCTCCGACCAGGCTGGCCTGTCGGGCGTCAAGGAGATCCGCTACGTCGTCAATGGTGGTCAGGAGAAGGCCGTCCGCTGGCAGCCAGTGCTTGTTCCCGCTGGCGGCCAAGTGGCACGGCGACCGTCGGGTACCACGCCGTGGACAACGCCGCCGGAAACGCCGAGCCGAAGGGAGGCGTGTCGCTGAAGTACGACAACATCGCCCCGAGCGTGACGAATACGATCAACCCGAAGGCGAACGGCTACGGCTGGAACAACGTCACGACGATCGTCAAGTTCCTGCCACGGACGACGACGGGGGCTCCGGTGTCGACGTCGCGTCCATCACCCCGGACGTCACGGTCAGCCAGGAGACCTCCGCGACCGGCCAGGTCGCTGGCTCGGCGAAGGACCTCGCCGGCAACACGGGCACAGACTCGGTCACGGTCAAGCTGGACAAGACCGCCCCGACCATCAGCGCGTCGGTCAAGAGCGGCACGGTGGGTGCGAACGACTGGTACACCAGGCCGGTGACCGTCGGGTTCACCTGCGGTGACACCCTCTCCGGTGTCGCCACCTGCCTACGACGTCGTGCTCAGCGGCGACGGGTCCGGCCAGAAGGCGGAGGGGACTGCGGTCGACAAAGCCCGGCGGCAAGTTGACCCTGACCGGTGTCAACATCGACAGCGCAAGCCGGTCATCACAGTCAATGGCGCGAAGGCGAGCTACACGCTCGGCGAGGGCTGAAGTCGACTGCTCGGCGACGGACGCCACGTCCGGCGTCAACGCGGACGGGTGCAAGGTCACCGTCGCGGGCGGCAACGCCAACGGCGTGGGCGGCTTCACCTACACCGCGACGGCGACCAAATAAGACCGGCAACGTTGAGACGACGACCGGCACGTACAAGGTCATCTATGCCTGGGGCGGCTTCCTGCAGCCCATCAACGACACGGCCCACCAGGTCGGAACGTCCACAGCACCTTCAAGGCAGCAAGCACCGTCGCCGGCGAAGTTCCAGCTCAAGGACGCGAACAGCAGGTAGTGCAGGCCTGGCGCGGCTCCCGAGTGGCTCAGCCCGCGAAGGGCAGCGCGACTGCGGTCGCTCTGACGAGAACGTCTACAGCGACCCGGCCACGAGCGGCGCGTCGTACCGCTGGGACAGCACGAGCCAGCAGTACATCCACAACTGGGGTACGGCCAAGAACCAGGCGAGCTACTACTGGCGGATCGGCGTCAAGCTCGATGACGGGCAGGTCTACTACGTCAACATCGGTCTGCGCTGAGCAGTCTGACCCTCGACCAGGGAGGCGGGGCCCCGCGGCCCGCCTCTGCATCCACGCACAATGGACAGCCGGTGGGAGGTCAGGTAGCCCGACCGCCGACTTCGACGTGGCCGCGAGCTGCCGGCAGACGATTCGCCGGTCAGCCTCGATCAGTCCCGCCGCAGCCGCCCCGCCAACCGCACCCGGAAGCACGTCCTTCCCGGCCTCGACTCCACCTGGACCGCGCCGCCGTGACGCTCGACGACGGTGTTGTAGACGGTGTACAGGCCCAGCCCGGTCCCGCGCCCCTCGGGCTTGGTCGTCGAGAACGCCTCGAACAGCCGGCCGCGGACGCGCTCGTCGATCCCGGGGCCGGTGTCGATCACCTCCACGACGACGCCGTCGCCGGCCGGCCGTGTCCGCAGCGTCAGCTCGCCGGCCTCGCCCATCGCCTGCAGGGCGTTGTCGATGAGGTTGGTCCACACCTGGTTCAGCTCGGCCGCGTACCCCTCGACTCCCGGCAGGGAGGTGGCGTAGTCGCGGACCAGCCGGATGCCGGGTTCCGGCCGCACGACGACGAGCGTCGCGTCCAGCGCGGCGTTGACGTCCACCTCGCCGACGGGGGCGGAGTCCAGGCGCACGTAGCCCCGGACCGAGTCGACGATCTGGGAGATCCGCGCCGCCGCCGTCGACGCTTGCTCCGCCAGGCGCCGCAGCGTGCCGGCGCGCGCCACCTCGCGAAGCGTCGCGACCGCCTGCGCGGCGCCGGCGTCGGCCACCAGATCCTCGGCGCGGGCTGAATCCCACCCCTGCTCGACCAGCCCGCGCGCCACCTGCCACGCCCGCGGCACGCCGTAGGTCTCGAGCCACGCGCGCAGGCGCTCCTCGCGTTCGCTGCGCTCCAGCGGATCCAGCGGCGCCGGCGACCCGAGCGCCACGGCGGGCAGGTCGAGTTCGTCGACGACCTCCACGATCTGCCCGGCGCTGCGCAGCACCGCCGCCGCCGGGTTGTTCAGGTTGTGCACGACGCCGGCGGTGAACCGCCCGAGGGCGGCCAGCTTCGCGCTCTCCACGAGCAGCGCCTCGCGTTCGTGCAGGCGCGACAGCACGGTCCGCAGGATCGCGCGGACCGTCGCGCGGTCGGCCAGCAGCTCGTCGAGCACCCGGGCGTCGATGCGCAGCAGCCGCCCGCGGTCGAGCGCCACCACGGTCGCGGAGCGCTCGGTGCCGGCGAGCAGCGCCATCTCGCCGAGCACCTCCCCGGGGCCGATCACCCCGACGGCGACGTCGCGCGCGCCCGAGGGGCGGCGCACCTCGTAGCGCCCGGCGACGACGACGTAGAGCCCCTCGGGACGCTCGCCGGCGGTCAGCACCTCCTCGCCGGCTTCGACCACCACCTCCACGGCCGAGGCGGCGAGGCGTTGCAGCGCCTCGTCGCCCAGCCCGGCCAGCAGCGGCAGACCCCGCAGCTGCTCGGCGACCTCGGTCACGGCCGGCCGAGACGATCGTGGACGAAGCGCACCGCCATCGCTCCCTCGCCGACGGATCCGGCGACACGCTTGATCGAGCCGGCACGGACGTCTCCGGCGACGAAGATCCCGGGCACGCTCGTCTCCAGTGGCAGTGGCGCGGTGTCACCGCGCCATCCGCCCCGCCCCTTCGTGACATCGGGGCCGGCAAGGATGAACCCGGCGGCGTCGCGCTCCACGACCCCCGCGACCCAGTCGGTGCGCGGCGCCATACCGGCGAAGACGAACAGCGCACCGGCGGCGCACTCCTGGACCGCGCCGTCAGGCCCGGCAAGCCGGAGCCCCTCCAGGTGCGCGTCCCCACGGACCGCCTCGACCGTCGTCCGGTAGCGCACGGAGACGTTGGGCGCCGCTTCGATCTGCGCGATCAGGTAGTGCGACATCTTGTCGGCCAGCGTCGCCCGGCGGACGAGCACCGTCACCGATGCGGCGTAGCCGGCCAGGAACAGCGCCGCCTGACCGGCGGAGTTGCCCGCACCGACGACGAACACGTCGTCGCCGCGGTGCGCGAGCGCGTCGGCCGGGGCGGCGCTGTAGTACAGGCCCGCCCCGACCAGGCGGTCCGCGCCGGCGGCGGGCAGGGGGCGGACGTCCACGCCGGTGGCGATCAGCAGCGCCGATGCGTTGAGCTGGGTTCCGTCCGACAAGGTCACGATCCGGTAGCCGTCCTCCAGGCGCAACCCGGTCGCCTCGCACAGCAGCAGCTCCGCCCCGAAGCGCGTCGCCTGGGCGACCGCCCGCCGGGTGAGCTCCTCACCGGACAGACCTGACGGGAAGCCCAGGTAGTTCTCGATCCGGCTGCTGGTGACCGCCTGGCCGCCCGCTGCGAGCTGCTCGACGATCACGGTGCGCAGCCCCTCGGACGCCCCGTAGACGGCGGCGGCCAACCCGGCCGGGCCGGCACCGACGATGACCAGGTCGTAGAACGGCAGCGACGCGTGCGTCCGCAGGCCCACCCGCTCGGCGATCGCCGCGTGGCTCGGTCGCGCCTGGGACGTCCCGTCGCCGTAGACGACGACCGGCAGGACCGACGCGTCCCGTCCGGTCGCGTCGAGCAGGCGTCGCGCCTCCTCGTCGCCGTCGAGGTCCAGCCACTGGTAGGGAACCAGGTTGCGGCCGAGGAACTCGCGGACGTCGTGCGAGGCTCGCGACCAGCGCAGGCCCACGATGCGGACGCCGTCGAAGGGCGGGCGGTACGCGGCCCACCAGTCCTCCAGCAAGTCGTCCAGCACAGGGTAGAGCCGGTGCTCGGGAGGATCCCACGGCTTGAGCAGGTAGTGATCGAGCCGGACCTCGTTGATCGCCCGGATCGCGGCGGCGGTGTCGGCGTACGCGGTCAGCAGGACACGCTTGCCGTCGGGAAACAGGGTCTTGGCCTCGGCCAGCAGCTCCACGCCGCTCATCTCGGGCATCCGCTGGTCGACGAGCAGCAGCGCGACGGCGTCGCCGCGTGCCCGAAGCCGGCGCAGCGCGTCCAGCGCCACCGGCCCGGACTGGGCACCCATGACCCGCAGCTCCTCGCCGTAGCGGCGTCGCAGGTCGTGCTCGACGGCGGCCAGCACGCCCGGCTCGTCGTCGACGGCGAACAGGACCGGTCGGCCGGAGGTCATGGCCTGGACCCGCCGACGCCCTCGCCGACACCCGACCCGGGCAGCGGCCGCGGCGGGTGCGCTCGCCACACGGCGCCGCGCAGCCGCCAGGGGCGCGCGGAAAGGGGTGCCGTCGCTGCCGTCGCCTCCGCCATCGTCGGGCCTCCCGCGGCACGAGTCCGGGCTGTGTCCCCGCTGCCGGCGGTGGGGCCGGGACAGACGCTACCGTCCGCGCCGGTGTCGGCGCCAGCGGCCGGGACGCCGGCCGGGCGCGGTCGGCGGCAGCCGGCGGATCGGGCCCGACATCCCGCCCGGCGTTCGGGTCAGGGACTGCTGGCAGTTAGGCTGGAGCGTCGGGTCACGCCGAGGCGGCCGGTCCCGCGCGTGGCGGCCCGCCGCCGTGCGGGCGACCTGCGGCGGCCCACGTCCGCCCCCCAGCAAAGGACACCGAGCCGTGCGCATCATCTGCCCCGTCAAGCGTGTGCCCGACACGGCGGCCACCAAGCGGGTCGACCCGGACGACCACACCTTGGACCGGGACAGCGGCGAGGCCATCCTCAACGCCAACGACGAGTGGTCGATCGAGGAGGCGATGCGCATCAAGGAGCGCGGCGAGGCGGAGGTCATCGTGCTGTGCATGGGGCCCGACCAGGCCCAGACGACCGTCCGCAAGGCGTTGTCCTACGGGCTGGACGGCGCGATCCAGGTCAGCGACCCGGCGATCTCGGGCTCCGACGCCGCCGCGACTGCACGGGTCCTCGCCGCGGCCCTGCGCGGCGAGCAGTTCGACCTCATCCTCATGGGCAACCAGTCGTCGGACGCCCGGACGACCCTGGTCCCGGCGATGCTCGCCGAGTACCTGGACCTCCCGCGCTGACCTACGTGCGCAAGCTCGACATCGACGGGTCGACGCTGACGGCGCAACGCGAGACCGCGACCGGGCACGTCGTCGTCGAGGCCCAGATGCCGGCGGTCGTGTCGGTCGTCGAGGCGATCAATGAGCCGCGCTACCCGTCGTTCAAGGGGATCATGGCGGCCAAGAAGAAGCCGCTGGAGACCCGCGACCTCGCCGCCGTCGGCCTGGCGCCCGACGAGGTCGGGCTCGCGGGGTCGTGGACGCAGGTCGTCGAGGCGACCCCGCGACCCCCAAGGACGCGGGCGAGAAGGTCACCGACGACGGATCGGGGACGGTCGGCGCGAAGGCGATCGCCGACTTTTTGGCCGCCAAGAAGCTCGTCTGAGGAGCCCGCGATGACCGACATCCTCGTCTTGGTCGAGCACGACGCCGGGACCCCCAAGAAGGTCACCAACCAGATCCTGACGGCCGCCCGCGAGCGCGGCGACGGGGCGGTGCACGCCGCCATCTTCGGCGAGGGCGCAGCCGCGGCCGCCGAGCGCCCTCGGGGCCTACGGCGTCACCAAGGCGTTCGTGTGGGACAGCGCCGACGCCGACGCCTACGCCACCGAGCCGCGCGTCGCCGCGCTCGTGGCGGCGCTCGAGCAGTCCGGCGCGCCGGTCCTGCTGTACGCGTCGGACCCGTTCACGTCCGACGTCGTCGCCCGGGCGGCGGTGCGCCTGCAGGCCGGCGTCGTCACCGACGCCGTCGACCTGCAGCTCGACGGCGCGACGATGATCGCGACGAAGGCCATCTTCGGCGGCGAGATGACGTCGCGCTGCCACGTCCGCAGCGGCAGGCCCCAGTTCATCGGGGTGAAGGCCAACGCCTTCTCGGCACAGGAGGGCGGCGGCGGAGATGTCGACGTCACCACCCTCGACGTGACGTTGGACGACAGCGCCCGCCGCGCCCGGGTCGTCGACGTCGTGGAGCAGGCCGCCGGCGGCCGGCCCGAGATGACCGAGGCGGCCACGATCGTCGCCGGCGGCCGCGGGCTCGGCGACGCCGAGGGTTCGCGCTCCTCGAGCGGCTGGCCGACGCGCTCGGGGGCGCGGTCGGTGCCTCGCGGGCCGCAACCGACGCCGGCTGGTACCCCCACCAGCACCAGATCGGCCAGACCGGCAAGACCGTCGCGCCGCAGCTGTACGTGGGCGCCGGCATCTCCGGCGCGATCCAGCACCGTGCGGGGATGCAGACCGCCCAGACGATCGTCGCGATCAACAAGGACCCGGAGGCGCCCATCTTCGCGATCGCCGACCTGGCGGTGGTCGGGGATCTTCACAAGGTGATCCCGCCTCTGGTGGAGGAGCTCGAACGCCGGCGGTAGCTCGGGCAACGGCCGCCGCTCGGGCCGCGCCCCCGGCGTGGCTGCGGCTGGCCCATGTGGGCCAGCCATTGAGGGGATGGGCGAAAAACTCCACACTGCTGTGCAGGGCGACGCAACTCCGTCGCGCCGCTCGACGTCAGGACGTGCGGACCGCCGGGTGGCGGCAGGGTGCGGGACGAACGGAGGACGTGGTGACGGGACCTTGTCGGGCGCGGGTGGCGGGACTCGCGGCGCTGCTGATCTGGCTGCTGGTGGTGGGGCCCGCGCAGGCGGCGTCCGGTCAGGCGGCGTCCGGACCGCCCGACCGCGTCGATCCGCCGGCTCCCGGCGAGGGGACCCCCCTGCCCGACCCCACGGAACCGGCTCCCGCCGCCTACGCGGCCATGGCGCAGCCTACGGTGGACCTGCGGCTGAACCAGCGCCGCTGGCGGCGGCCTTCCATGGAGTACCTCGGTGCCGGCGCCGCCGACGCCGCCGCCGCCCGGATCAGCCGCAAGGGCTGGAAGCGCGGCGCTGGGGCCGCCGTCGTCGTGCAGGTCGCAAGCCATGCCGACGTGCTGAGCGCGTCGACTCTGGCCGGTGCCGGCGGCGGTCCGGTGCTGCTCACCCGGCCCGACCGGTTGTCCAGGCACACCGCCCGTGAGCTGCGGCGGCTGCGGTCGGCCGCCACACCGCTGCGCAGGGTCTACGTCGTCGGCAGGCTGACGCGGGGGCGCGCGGCCGCGGCGATCGGCCGGATCGCCCGCGTCGAGCGGCTCGGGAGCGGGGACCGCTACCGGACCTCCTTCGCGGTCGCGACGAGGGCCGTGGAGCTCGGCGCCGACGCGCGGCGTGTCATCGTCACCAGCGGCGTGCGGCTCGACCACGGCAAGGGTGTCGCGGCGCTGGCCGCCGGCACCACCCACCCGGTGCTGCTGACCAGGCCGGGGCATCGCTCCACGCTGCGGCGCCGGGTGCAGCGGCTCGGCGCCAGCACCACCGACGTCGTCGGGCCGGCCTCCCGGGTTCCCGGTCCCCTCGTGCGGGGACTTCCCTCGGTGCGCCGCCTGGCCGGCTCTGATCCTGCCGGCACCGCGGCCGCCGTGGCTCGCCGCGCCCGCAGGCTCGGCCTCGACGGGCGACCCGTGCTGGTGGGGCGCGCGTCGGGCACCGCGGCGCTGACGGCAGGGGTCTTCGCCGGCTCGCGGCGGGGCGGCACGTTGCTCGTCACCAAACGACGGGAGCTGTCGCACCGGACGGCCGTCTGGCTGGACCGCGACGCCCCGGCGGTGTTGAGCGTGTTCGGCGACCGCGGCGACGTCGGCCGGATGCCCCGCTGCCAGGCAGCCCGCGGCCGCTACCGGCCGTGGTACTGCATCGAGCGAGAGCTGCGCCGGCAGGGCTACGTCATGGGGCGGGTCGACGGGCACCGTGACCGGTTCAGCATCTGGGCGGTGTACGCGTTCGAGAAGGTCGCCGGTCGCCGCGCCAACGGCCGGTTCGGCGAGGCGGAGTGGAACCGGCTGCTGGACGCGCCGCGCCGCCCGGTGCGGCGGCCCCGGCTGGGGCGGACCCACATCGAGATCGACATCGCGCGGCAGCTGATCCTGCTCGTCGAGGACGGCCGGGTCGCCCACCACATCCACACCTCGACCGGCAAGGCGTCGACGCCGACCATCCGCGGCAACTTCACCGTCTACGAGAAGCGCAGCTACCGGCAGGCCAACGGCATCTACAAGGGGATCTTCTTCCACCGGGGGTACGCGATCCACGGCTACCCGTCGATCCCGACCTACCCGGCCAGCCACGGCTGCTCCCGGACCTACGACGGCAACCAGGACTTCCTGTGGCCGAAGGTGTTCGTCGGCGAGCGGGTCGGCACCTACTGAGATCTGTCTCCCAAGGGAGTCGTTGGACGTCCTGGCGTCTGTCCGCCCGGCGTGCCCCCCGGCGTTTGAGGTGCGTCCTTGCGCGGGACCGCGCCCGGGTGGTCAGGCCGTCGCCGAGTTGGCGGGCAGCGGCTGGGACAGCGCCTCCTCGCACAGGTCGAGCGCCGTCCGCGCCCACTCGCTGGACGGCGTGTCGCGCAGGCAGGCCCGAAACCGCGCCGCAGCGATCTCCAGCGCCGTCGGGTCGGCGCCGGCCAGGTCCACGAGGTCGGCGACGGCGGCGGCCGGGGCGAGCCCAGGGGCGAGCGCGAGCCCGAGAGCGCGTCCGGTGCAACGGTCAGCGGTGTCGCGCATCGTCCTCACGTCGGTCCCCTCGCGCGCCCGTGTCCGTCCCACCGCGGGTCTGTACTGAGTGCAGACGCCCGAACATGTCGAGAGGTTCCACGCCTGTCGTGAACGCCTGATGGCGCGGTACCGTCAGGGCGATGACGATCTACCTCGACCACGCGGCGACCACCCCGCTGGCCGGTGAGGTCCTGGCCGCGATGCGGCCCTACCTCGAGGCCGAGCACGGCAACCCGTCGTCGTCGCACGCCCGCGGGCGCGCCGCCCGCGCCGGCGTCGAGCAGTCGCGCGAGCAGGTCGCCGCCGCGCTGGGCGTCACCCCCCTGGAGGTCCTGTTCACCAGCGGCGGCACGGAGTCGGACAACGCCGCGGTCAAGGGCATGGCCTGGACGGCCCGGGAGGCCGGCCGGGGCGCCCACCTCGTCACCACCGGGTTGGAGCACCACGCCGTCGGAGACTCCGCCGCGTGGCTGGCCGAGCACCAGGGCTTCGACCTCACAGTCGTGCCGCCCGAGCGGGACGGTGTGGTGGACCCCGACCGGCTGCTCGATGCCGTCCGGCCCGACACCGTCCTGGTCAGCGTGATGGCGGCCAACAACGAGATCGGTACCGTCCAGCCCCTCGACGTCATCGGTCCCGCCCTGCGCGAGCGCGGAGTGCCGCTGCACACCGACGCCGTGCAGGCCTTCGGTCGGGTGCGCCTGGACTGCGACGCCTGGGGCATCGGGGCGCTCGCGCTGTCGGCGCACAAGATCAGTGGCCCCAAGGGGGTCGGCGTGCTGATGCTGCGCCGCCACCTCGGCGCGCAGCCGGTGCTGCACGGCGGTGGACAGGAGCGCGGCGTGCGGTCCGGCACGCTGAACACCCCCGGGATCGTCGGCTGCGGGGCCGCCGCCGAGCTGACCTGCCGCACCATGGCCACCGAGGTCCCGCGGCTGTGCGCGCTGCGCGAACGGCTCACCGCCGGGCTGCTCGCCGTCGAGGGGGTCGGCCTCAACGGCGACGCGCACCGGCGCCTGCCGCACAACGTCCACGTCTCGGTGGCGGGCTGCGACGGCGAGGCGCTGCTGTTCGCGCTCGACATGGCCGGCGTCGCCGCGTCGGCGGGCTCGGCGTGCCAGTCCGGCGCGGCCGCTCCCAGCCACGTCCTCACGGCCATCGGCGCCCCGCCCGACCGGGCGCACCTGCGCTTCACCTGCGGGCGCTCCACGACCGCCACCGACGTCGACGCCGCCGTCGCGGTGTTCACCGACGCCGTCGACTCGCTGCGTGCGGCCGGCGGCGGCTACCTGTAGGGATGACGCCGATGGAGCCGGGCGCCGGGAGCCGAAGCCGCGTGCTCGTGGCGATGTCGGGTGGCGTCGACTCGTCGATGGCGGCGGCCCTGCTCGTCGACGAGGGCCACGACGTCACCGGCGTCCACCTGAAGATGGCCGACACGCCGTCGGGGCCTGCTCAGGCCTCAGGCGCCGGCGGGCTCGGGGGCAAGGGCTGCTGCACCCTTGACGACGCCCGTGACGCCCGGCGGGTCGCCGACCGCCTCGGCATCCCGTTCGTGGTGTGGGACTTCTCCGCGGCGTTCAACGAGCGGGTCGTCGACGACTTCGTCGCGGAGTACGCCGCCGGGCGCACCCCCAACCCGTGCATCCGCTGCAACGAGCGGGTGAAGTACAGCGCGCTGCTGGCACGCGCGCGGGCGCTCGGCTTCGACGCCCTCGCCACCGGTCACCACGTCCGCCTGCGGGTGGGGGGCGACGGCGCCACGCACCTGTGGCGGGCCGCCGACCGCGGCAAGGACCAGACCTACGTGCTCTACATGGCCACCCAGGACCAGCTCGCGGCCACCCGCTGGCCGGTCGGCGAGCACCGCAAGGCCGACCTGCGCGCGCAGGCGGCCGAGCGCGGCCTGCTCACCGCCGCCAAGCCCGACAGCTCCGACGTGTGCTTCATCCCCTCCGGCGATCTGGGGTCGTTCCTGCGTCCCCGGCTCGGCGCCAGGCCCGGCGCGTTCGTCGGACCCGACGGGACCGCGGTCGGCACCCACGACGGCGCCTACCGCTTCACGGTGGGCCAGCGCCGCGGGCTGGGCCTGGCCGGCTCCGGCGCGCCGCTGTACGTGACCGGCATCGCGGGCGACACCGTGTTCGTCGGCCCCCGCGAGCATCTCGAGACCGCGGCGGTCACGGTCACCGGGGTCCGCTGGATCGCCGGCTCGCCGCCGTCGGGCCCGGTCTCGGCGCAGCTGCGCTACCGCGGCGAGGCACTGCCGTGCGATGCGGCACCGAGCATCGACGCGTCGACCTGGCGCGTCGAGTTCTCCCGGGGCCGGCCGGTCGGGGTCGCCACCGGCCAGGCGGTGGTCTTCTACGACGGCGAGGAGTGTCTCGGCGGAGGGACGGCCGCCGCGACCGAAGGGCCCACCGGTACGCGGGCCGGCGCCGGCAGCGCATACACCGGTGGGGCCGCGGACTAGAGGCGGTCGGCCTCCCGCTCGGCGCGGCACGCCTCCGCGAGCTCGGCCCGGGTCGGGCGGCGGCGGACGCGGACCGGTGCGAGGCTCGCGGCCGTCTGCGCCAGCAGCACGAGGATCACGGCGGTGACCAGCAGGACCATCAGCATCGGCGCCATCGGTTGGCCTTTACAGGTCGTGGGGGGTCTCCACGGGTTCGTAGCACCAGGGTTCTCGGCAGGGAGCGAACCCAAACTGAACAGATGCACGGGAACCGCCGCGACTGCGGGATCGCCGTGTCGCACCCTCGGGCTACCCTGCGGGCATGGTGGCCGCCGACGAGCAGACCCGACTGCGCGTGGAGTCGTTGCGCGACCAGATCGCCGAGCACCGCCACCGGTACTACACGCTGTCCGCCCCCGAGGTCACCGACGCCGAGTTCGACGCGCTCGTGCGTGAGCTGCGCGAGCTCGAGGCCGCGCACCCCGAGCTGGACACCCCTGACTCGCCGACGCACACCGTCGGGGCGCCACCGTCGGCGGCGTTCGCCCCGGTCGTCCACCGCCAGCCGATGCTGTCGCTGGACAACGCCTTCGCCGACGACGACCTGCGGCGCTGGGCGGAGCGCAACGCCCGCATCCTGGAGGGCGCCGCCCCCTGCTACACCTGCGAGCTGAAGGTCGACGGCGTCGCGATCTCGCTCAGCTACCGCGACGGGCGGCTGGAGCGCGCGGTCACGCGCGGCGACGGCCGGGTGGGCGAGGACGTCACCGCCAACGTGCGCACCATCGCGGGGATCCCCGACCGGCTGCGGCTCGCCGACCCTCCCGCCCTCCTGGAGGCCCGCGGTGAGATCTACTACCCCGTGGCCGCCTTCGAGGCGATGAACGAGGCGCGCGAGCGGGCGGGGGAAGCGCGATTCGCCAACCCGCGCAACGCCGCCAGTGGCGCGTTGCGCCAGAAGGATCCCCGGATCACCGCATCGCGTCCGCTCGCGGTCGTGTGCCACGGCATGGGCGCCGTCGAGGGACTCGCCGTCGCCCGCCACGGTGAGTTCCTCGCGCTGCTCGGGCAGGCCGGCCTGCCCGTCGCGGAGCAGACGCGCACGTTCGGCGACCTCGATGAGGTCAGCGCCTACGTCGCCTACTGGGGCGAGCGCCGCCACGACGCGGACTACGAGATCGACGGTGTGGTCGTCAAGATCGACGAGCTCGCCCAGCAGCGGGTCCTGGGCGCGACCAGCCACGGACCCCGCTGGGCGATCGCGTTCAAGTATCCCCCCGAGGAGCAGCAGACGGTCCTCACCGACATCTTCGTCAACGTCGGCCGCACCGGGAAGGTGACGCCGTTCGCCTCCTTCGAGCCCGTCCGCGTCTCCGGCTCGACCCTGCAGCTGGCGACGCTGCACAACGAGGACCAGGCGCGGCTCAAGGACGTCCGGCCCGGTGACACGATCATCGTGCGCAAGGCCGGCGACGTCATCCCCGAGGTCGTCGGCCCCGTCCTGTCGCTGCGACCACCGCAGGTCGAGGCGGCGGGCCCGTGGCGGATGCCGACCACCTGCCCGTTCTGCGGCTCCCCGATCGAGCGGCTGCCGGGGGAGTCGGCCAGCTTCTGCAGCAACGTCGACTGCCCCAACCGGCTGCTGGAGTCCCTCGCGCACTTCGCTGGCCGGGGCGCCATGGACATCGAGGGGTTGGGCTACGAGACGGCCCGCATCCTGCGCGACCGCGGGCTCGTTTCCAACCTCGCCGACGTCTACCGGCTCACCGCCGACGACCTCCTGCCGCTGGAGGGGTTCGCCCGCAAGAAGGTCGATCTCCTGCTCGCCGGGATCGAGGCGTCCAAACAGCAGCCACTCGAGCGACTGCTGATCGCGCTCAACATCCGCATGATCGGCGGGACCGTCGCGCGGGTGATCGCCCGCCACTTCGGGACGATGGCGGCGCTGCAGGCGGCGCCGGCCGAGCAGATCGCCGCGATCGCGGGGGTCGGCCCGATCCGCGCCCAGGCGCTGCGCCGCTTCCTGGACAACCCCAGCACCGGATCGCTGCTCGCCGACCTCGCCGCCCGGGGGGTCCGCATGGACACCGAGACCGTCACCGTCGGCGACGCGCTGGCCGGCCACACCGTCGTCGTGACCGGCAACCTCGCCGGCTTTACCCGCGACGAGGCGAAGCAGGCGATCACCGACCGTGGCGGCAAGTCCACCTCGACGGTGAGCGCCAAGACGTCGGTGCTCGTCGTCGGCAGCGACCCCGGCGCCCAGAAGGTCGCCAAGGCCGCCGAGCTGGGCGTCCCGACGGTCGACGAGGCCGGGTTCGCCCAGCTGCTGGAGACCGGCATCGTGCCCGGCTGAACGCCTGCCGGTCCGGCGACGCGCGGCCGGCGCCGCCGCCGGCTCGCCCGTCCCCGCGGCGGCGCGGTAGCGTCGACCTCGGTCGGCCGCGGTCGATCTCATCCGATATCGAGCACCGGAGCGCCCCCCGTGTCCCTGAGCACAGACGACGTCCGCCATGTCGCGCGGCTGGCCCGGCTGGCCTTGACCGACGACGAGGTCCAGGCGCTGCGCGGCCAGCTGTCCGACATCCTGGCCTACGCCGAGAAGGTCGGTGAGGTCGCGACCGCGAACGTGCCGCCCACGAGCCACCCCTATCCACTGCGCAACGTCTGGCGCGACGACGAGCCACGCCCGTCCCTGCCGCCCGCCGAGGCGGTCGCGGCCGCACCGGCGGCCCAGGACGGCCGCTTCTCGGTGCCACGCATCATCGGGGAGCCCGTATGACCCCGCTGACCCGGCACAGCGCGATGGGCCTGCGCCAGCTGCTGGAGAGGCGCGAGGTGTCGGCGGTCGAGGTGGTGCAGGCCCACCTCGACCACATCGCCGCCAGCGACGGTCACCTGTCGGCGTTCCTGCGCGTCACCGGCGAGCAGGCGCTCGCCCACGCGGCCGACGTGGACCGCCGGATCACCGCCGGGGAGCCGACCGGGACGCTCGCCGGCGTCCCCCTGGCGCTCAAGGACGTCCTGGCGACCCGGGGGATCGAGACCACCTGCGGCTCGAAGATCCTCGAGTCCTACCGCCCCCCCTACGACGCGACCGTCGTGCGGCGCCTGCGCGAGGCGGACGCGATCGTCGTCGGCAAGACCAACATGGACGAGTTCGCGATGGGGTCGTCGTGCGAGAACTCGGCGTTCTTCCCGACCCGCAACCCGTGGGACCTCGAGCGCGTGCCCGGTGGCTCGTCGGGCGGCTCGGTCGCCGCGGTCGCCGCCGGCCACGTGCCCCTGGCGATCGGCACCGACACCGGTGGCTCGATCCGCCAGCCCGCCGCGTTCACCGGGCTCGTCGGCGTGAAGCCGACCTACGGGACCGTCAGCCGCTACGGGCTCATCGCGTTCGCCTCGTCGCTCGACCAGGCCGGCCCGATCGCGCGGACGGTGACCGACGCCGCCTGGCTGCTGGAGGCGATGAGCGGCCACGACCCGCTGGACTCGACCTCGATCCCCGAGGCCCTGCCCGGTCTGCGCGGCACCCTGGAGGCAGGAGTCGACGGGCTGCGCGTCGGCGTCGTGCGCGAGTTCCTCGGGACCGACGGGCTCCAGGCGGGGGTCAAGGCCCGCGTCACCGAGGCGATCGACCGGCTGGCCGAGCTCGGCGCGGACGTCGTCGAGGTGAGCCTGCCGCACGCGGTGTACGGGGTCAGCGCCTACTACCTCATCGCTCCCAGCGAGTGCTCGTCGAACCTGTCGCGCTACGACGGGGTCCGCTACGGGCTGCGCTGCGACGGCTCGACCGCCGAGGCGATGATGGCGGCGACCCGCGAGGCCGGGTTCGGCGCCGAGGTCAAGCGCCGGATCATGATCGGCACGTACGCGTTGTCGGCCGGCTACTACGACGCCTACTACGCGCAGGCGCAGCGGGTGCGCACCCTCATCCTGCGTGACTTCGCCGCGGCGCACGAGCGCTGCGACGTGCTGGTCAGCCCGACGGCGCCGACGACCGCGTTCAGGCTCGGCGACAAGGTCTCCGACCCGCTGGCGATGTACCTCAACGACGTCTTCACGATCCCGTCGAGCCTGGCCGGGTCGCCCGCGATGTCGCTTCCCGTGGGCCTGGATGACGACGGCCTGCCGGTCGGGCTGCAGATCATGGCGCCCGTCCTGTGCGAGCCCGTCATGCTGCGGGTCGCGCGGGCGCTGGAGAGCGACCTCGGCTTCGACCCGGCCCCCCGGGGCCCGAACTCCCTGACGGAGGTGGCGGCGTGAGCACCACGACGGCCCTGGAACAGGCGACCCGCTTCGAGGCGGTGATCGGCCTGGAGATCCACGTCCAGCTCGCCACGCGGACGAAGATGTTCTGCTCGTGCGCGATCGACTTCGGCGGCGAACCCAACACGCGCACGTGCCCGGTGTGCCTCGGCCAGCCGGGGACCCTGCCGGTGGTCAACCGCCGCGCAGTCGAGTACGCGATCCGGCTCGGCCTGGCGCTGGGCTGCCAGATCGCGCCGTCGAGCCAGTTCCACCGCAAGAACTACTTCTATCCCGACATGCCGAAGAACTACCAGATCTCCCAGTACGACGTCCCGATCTGCCTCGGCGGGGAGCTGACCGTCGCGACCGACGCCGGCGAGCGCCGCGTGGGCATCACCCGGGTGCACATGGAGGAGGACACCGGCAAGTCCCTTCATGTCCTTGACACGACGTCGGGCGTGGGCGTCGACCCTGCTGAGGGTCTGCGCGTGACGAGGATTTCGGATGCGGACTACAGCCTGGTCGATTACAACCGCGCCGGCATCCCGCTTCTGGAGGTGGTGTCCGAGCCGGACATCCGCACCGCGACCGAGGCGCAGGCCTACCTGACGGAGCTTCGCGCCATCGTGCTCGCGCTCGGGATCAGCGACGCGAAGCTGGAGGAGGGGTCGATGCGCTGCGACGCCAACGTCTCGCTGCGCCCGGTCGGCCACACCGTGTTCGGCACCCGCGCCGAGGTCAAGAACATGAACTCGGTGCGCTCCCTCGGCCGGGCGATCACCTACGAGATCGCCCGCCAGACCGACCTGCTCACCCGCGGCGAGCCGGTGGTGCAGGAGACCCGGCACTGGAACGAGGCGACGGGCACGACCTCGACGTTGCGGGTGAAGGAGACGACCGAGGACTACCGCTACTTCCCAGACCCCGACCTCGTGCCGGTGCAGCCGGACCCCGCATGGGTCGACGAGCTCCGCGCGTCGCTGCCACAGCTGCCGGCCGCCCGCCGGGCGCGCCTTGTCGAGTCCCTGGGGTTGTCCGGGCAGCAGGCCGCCGGCGTCGTCGGCGCTGGGCTGGCGCCGCTGTTGGACGAGGCCGTGGCCGCGGGCGCGCCGGCCGCCGAGGCCGCGAACTGGCTGACCAACGAGGTCACCGCCTGGGCCAACGAGCGGGGCGTGGAACCGGCCGCCGCGCCGTTGACCGCGTCGCACCTCGCCGAGCTGACCGCGCTCGTCGCCGACCAGACGCTGAGCAAGAAGCTCGCACGCCAGGTCCTCGACAGGGTCCTCGCCGGCGAGGGGCCGCCGCGCGAGGTCGCCGCGGCCCGCGGCCTGGCACAGATCTCCGACACCGGGGAGCTCGAACGCGCCGTCGACGCGGCGATCGCCGCCGACCCCGCCGCGGCGCAGCGCGTCCGCGACGGCAACCGCAAGGCCGTCGGCGCGCTCGTCGGCGCGGTCATGAAGGCGACGAAGGGGCAAGCCAACCCCGCACTGGTCAACGAACTGCTCACCGGGCGGCTGACCGCTCCCGACGGGTGACGGTAGGGTGGCCTGCGCCGCGCTGTGGAGGTGCGGGGCGCGCCGACCGCGACAGGGGCACGACGCTGGGCTCGACGACTTCCTCCGACCTGGCCGCCGCCCCGGACCTTGGGCGAGGCCGCGACAGCGACCTCGGTCGCGGCGCTGACGGGCTGTGGGTCCTCGACGACGTCGTCGGGCCCGTCGACCGGCTGCTGACCGGGTTCCTCGCCGAACGGGTGGCCGAGCTCGAGCAGCTCGACCCGGCGCTGCGGCCCGTGGGCGCGGCGGTCGCCGATCTCGTCGCGACCGGCGGCAAGGGCCTGCGGCCCGCGTTCGTCTACTGGGGTCACCGCGCGACCGGGGCGCCGCACGACGATGGCGTCACCGTGCCCGCCGCCGCGGTCCAGCTGCTGCACACCTTCGCGCTCATCCACGACGACGTCATGGACCGCTCCGCCGAGCGGCGCGGCCGCCCCGCCGCCCACGTGTCGCTCGCGGGCACCCACGGCGCGGAGGGGCTGAGCGGCGACGCCGGCTGGTTCGGGGTCGGCGGGGCGATCCTCGCCGGCGACCTCGCGTTCGTGTGGGCCGACCAGCTGCTCGACGAGGCCGACCTGCCGCCCGACGCCATCGAGCGCGCGCGGCGCGTGTTCGGGGCGCTGCGCGTGGAGGTGATGGCCGGGCAGTACCTCGACCTGCGTCTGGCCGGCCTGACGACCGCGACGGAGGTCGACGCCCGGCGGGTCGCGTTGCTCAAGTCGGGGCGCTACACGGTCACGCGGCCGCTGCAGCTGGGTGCCGCCATCGTCGGCACCGACCCGCTGCTGGATCAGGCGCTGTGCGCCTACGGCGACGCGGTCGGCCTCGCCTTCCAGCTCCGCGACGACATCCTCGGGCTGTTCGGCGACCCCGCCGTGACCGGCAAGGGGGCGCTGGAGGACCTGCGGGGCGGCAAGCGGACCGTGCTGGTCCTGCGCGCGTTGCAGCTGGGCACCCGCGAGGTGCGGGCGGTGGTCGGCGCGGCGCTGGGCAACCCCGACCTCGACGAGGCAGGCGCCGACCGCGCGCGAGAGGCGATCGTGTCGTGCGGGGCGCTCGACGCCGTCGAGCGGATGCTGGCCGGGCAGCAGGAAACCGCCTGCCGGGCGGCGGGCCGGCTGCCGGAGCCGGCGCGGGCGGCGCTGTCCGAGCTGGCCGACCTGGCCGCGTTCCGCTCGGTGTGAGCGCCGTCGCCGGTCCCGGCGCCCGCCGGGTCGTGGTCGTCGGCGCGGGTCTGGGCGGGCTGGCCGCGGCGATCCGCCTGGCGACCGCAGGGGTCGCGGTCACCGTGCTCGAGCGCGCGGACCGGCCGGGCGGGCGGGCGGGACGCCTGAGCCGGGACGGCTTCGAGTTCGACACCGGGCCGTCCGTCCTGACGATGCCGGCGCTCGTGGCCGAGCTCTACGCGCTGGCCGGTGAGTCGATGGCGGACGCGTTGACCCTGCGCCGGCTCGACCCGGCCTACCGCGCGGTGTTCCACGACGGCTCGGTGCTGCGGATCCGCGGCAGTGTCGAGGCCATGCAGGCCGAGGTCCGCGACGTGTGCGGTCCCGCCGAGGCGTCACGGTTCGTGCGCTTCGCCGCGCACCTGAAGGCGCTGTACGAGGCCGAGTACGACGGCTTCATCGACACCAACTTCGACTCGCCTGTCGATCTCGCCCGTCCCGTGCGGATCGCGCGCCTCGCCCGCCTCGGTGGGTTCCGCAGGATGATGCCGCTCGTGTCGTCGTTCCTGACCGACTGGCGCATGGTGCGGCTGTTCACCTTTCAGGCGATGTACGCCGGCATGAGCCCCTACGAGGCGCTCGGCGTGTACGCCGTCATCGCCTACATGGACGCGATCGCCGGGGTCTACTTCCCGGACGGGGGCATCCACGCGGTCAGCCGCGGGCTGGCCGACCTCGCGGTGCGCGCCGGCGTCGACCTGCGCCTGTCCACGCCGGTCGAGCGGGTGGAGGTCGTCGGGGGGCGGGCCGTCGCCGTCCGCGCGGCGGGCGGCGAGCGCTTCGGATGCGACGCCGTCGTGCTCAACCCCGACCTGCCGGTCGCCTACCGCGACCTGCTGCCCGAGGAGACGACCCCACGGCGAGTCCGCCGGCTGCGCTACTCGCCCTCGTGCGTCGTGGTCCATCTCGGGCTGCGGGCCCGGCTCGCCGGGGCGGCGCACCACAACATCCACTTCGCGCAGGACTACGCCGAGTCCTTCGACGACATCCTCGCCGGACGGCTGCAGCGCGACCCGTCGTGGTTCCTGACCGTGCCGACGGTCAGCGAGCCGGCGATGGCCCCCGACGGGGGAACGGTGGGCTTCTACCTGCTGCCCACACCCAACCTGCGCGGCAGCATGCTGAACTGGGACGCGCAGGCACCCCGCGAGCTCGACGCGGCGCTGCGGCGGCTGAGCGCGGCCGGCTACGGCGACGTGTCCGCGACCGTCGCCGTCAGCGAGGTGGTCACGCCGCAGGACTGGGCCCGTCAGGGGATGGCGGCGGGCACGCCGTTCGCGGCGTCCCACTCCTTCGCCCAGACGGGGCCGTTCCGTCCGGCCAACGTCGCGCCCAAGGTCGCGGGCGTCGTGTTCGCAGGGTCGGGGACCACCCCCGGCGTCGGCGTGCCGATGGTGCTCGTGTCGGGCAAGCTCGCCGCGCAGCGGGTCACCGGGATGCTGGGCCTGCCGTCGCCGGTCGGAGCGCGCACGTGAGCCGGGCGGGGCCGCCCGGTCGGGGAGCTGGGGGCTATGCACACCCGGCGCCGTCCACGCGGATCGTCGACGAGGGGCTCGCCCGCCGCGGCGCGGCACCCGTCGACCTCGCCACGAGCTACGAGCTGTGCCGGCGGCTGAACGCCGCGCACGGCCGGACCTACTACTTCGCGACCCGCTTCCTGCCGGCGCGCAAGCGCCGGCACGTGCACGCGCTGTACGGGTTCGCCCGCTACGCCGACGACCTCGTCGACCACCTGGAGCTGTCGTGGAGCCCGCTGCAGCGCCGGGAGGCGCTGGAGTCGTGGTCGGCGTCGTTCCTGACGTCGCTGGAGACCGGCGTCACCGACGACCCGGTCCTGCCGGCCGTCCTGCACACCGTTCGCGAGCTGGGCATCGACCACGACGACCTGCGGGCGTTCCTGCGGTCGATGGCGATGGACCTCACCGTCGCCCGCTACGAGACGTTCGCGGACCTGGCGGTCTACGTGCACGGGTCGGCAGCGGTCATCGGCACGATGATGCTGCCGGTGCTGGAGCCGGTGACCCCGGGGGCACGGGGTCGGGCGATGGACCTCGGCGTCGCGTTCCAGCTCACGAACTTTTTGCGCGACGTCGCCGAGGACTACGACCGCGGCCGGATCTACCTGCCGAGCGAGGATCTCGACCGCTTCGGCGTGGGCGAGGAGGACTTCGCCGCCAGGCGGGTCACGCCGGGGATGCGGCGGCTGCTCGCCTTCGAGATCGACCGGACGCGGGCGCTGTACCGGCGCGCCGAGGCCGGCTGGGCGATGCTCGCCCCGTCGAGCCGGACGTGCGTCCGCATCGCCCACCGGCTCTACGCGGGGATCCTCGACGCGATCGAGGCCGCCGACTATCAGGTCTTCGCGGTCCGGGCCGCCGTGCCGGGGCCCCGCAGGGTCGCGGTCGCGGTCCGCGAGGTGCTCCACCCCACCCGCGCTGCCGTGGATCCACCACCGATTCGGTAGGCAATCCACGGCACCCCCGGGTGGGGCGGGCTAGCGGGGCGGGACGAGGGCCTTGCGGGTCGCGGCGGTGATGCCGGTGGCGTCCAGGCCGAGGTCGGTGAGGACCCGGGCGGGCTTGCCCTGCGGGATGTAGGCGTCGGGCGTGCCCAGCGGCAGCACGCGGGGGGCCGCGCGCGTCTCGTCCAGCGCCGCGATCGCGTCGGCCATGGCGGCCCCGGCGCCGCCGATGCGGGTGCCGTCCTCGACGGTGACGACGAGGGGGTGGGCCGCGGCGTCGGCGATCATCGCGGGGTCGAGCGGCTTGACGACCCGCGCGTCCCACACGGTGGCCGACACCCCATCCTCGCCGAGCTGGGCGGCGGCGTCCTCGACCGCGGCGAGCATGCGGCCGACGGCGAGGAAGCAGACGTCCGTGCCGCCGCGGACCCTGCGCGCCGACAGCCCCGCGCCGACCGCGTCGGGCCCGACCTCGCGCGCCGGACCCTTCGGGAACCGGACCGCCGCGGGACCGTCGAGGGTGAGCGCCTCGGCGAGCATGAGCTCGAGCTCCTGCGCCGACGACGGCGCGAAGACGGTCATCCCGGGGACCTTCAGGCACAGCGCCATGTCGAGCACGCCGTGGTGGGAGGCGCCGTCGTCACCGGTGATGCCGGCCCGGTCCAGCGCGAACACGACCGGCTGGCCGTGCAGGCCGACGTCGAGGTTCGCCTGGTCGAAGGCGCGCGTGAAGAACGTCGAGTAGACCGTGACGACGGGGCGCAGCCCGCCCATCGCCATGCCCGCAGCCGCGGTGACGGCGTGCTGCTCGGCGATGCCCATGTCGAGGACACGCCCGGGATGCCGCTCCTGCAGCGGCAGCAGGCCGGTCGACCCGGGCATCGCCGCGGTGATCGCCACGACCTCGGGATGCTCGTCGGCCAGGCGCATCATCGCGTCGCTGAACACCTGCGTGTAGCTGGGCGGGCCGTCCGTCGCGGGGGACAGGCCGGTGACGGGATCGAAGGCGGAGACGTCGTGGAGGCACTTCTCGACGTCGAGCTCCGCGGGGCCGTAGCCGCGCCCCTTCTGGGTCATGACGTGGACCACGACCGGCCCGTCGTAGGTCGCGGCGCGGCGCAGCGCCTCCTCCACGGTCGCGACGTCGTGGCCGTCTATCGGGCCGCTGTAGCGGACGCCGAGGGCCTCGAAGAACGTCGGCGGCTCCTCGAACGCCTCCCGCAGGGCCGCCTTGGTGCCCCGCATCCACGAGCGGGTGATCCCGCCGAGGGGGCCCGGCAGCCGGCGCGCCCGACGCTCCCAGCGGCGGCTGGCCGACACGTAGGAGGGCGACAGCCGCAGCATCGACAGGCTCTCACCCAGACGCGACACCGTCGGGGCGTAGGAGCGCCCGTTGTCGTTGAGGACGATGACGACGCGGCGCCCGCTGTGGCCCAGGTTGTTCAGCGCCTCGTAGGCCATGCCGCCGGTCATCGCGCCGTCGCCGATGATCGCGACGACGTTGCGCCGGCGGCCGAGCGCCTCGTCGGCCGTGGCGAGGCCGTGCGCGTAGCTCAGGATCGTCGAGGCGTGGCTGTTCTCGACCCAGTCGTGCTCGGACTCGGCCCGCGACGGGTACCCGGACAGGCCGTCGGCCTGCTTGAGCCGCGCGAAGTCGTCCCGGCGACCCGTGATGATCTTGTGGACGTAGGCCTGGTGACCGGTGTCCCACAGGATCGCGTCGCGCGGCGAGTCGAAGACGCGGTGCACCGCGAACGTCAGCTCGACGACGCCGAGGTTGGACCCCAGGTGGCCGCCGCCGCGGGCGACCGCGGCGACGATGAAGGTGCGGACCTCCTCGGCGAGGGTCGCGAGCTGGGCGCTGGTCAGCGCGCGGAGGTCCGCGGGGGAGTCGATCGAGTCCAGCAGCATCGGCGCGTCCTGGAGGTCGGCGTTCGGCCCAACGTACCGCCCGCTGCGGGGTGGCGGCCATCGCGAGGCGTGTACGGCGGTCCGGCAGCGGGCCGGGCTACAGTCCGGGTCCGGTCCCGCCAGCCCGCCCGGGTCCCGTCGCGGGCAGCAGGAGAGACGCATGCCGCTCGCAGCTGCCGTGCCGGAGCCGCCTGCCCGGGGCGGGGTGGGCTGGTGACCGCCGGCGACGCCGAGCGGCGCAAGCGCGACCACCTGCGGCTGTCGCTGGAGGGCGACGTCGGCTTCGCGACCCTGCGCACCGGGCTGGACGAGATCTCCGTCGTGCCGCGGGCGCTGCCCGAGACCGACCTCGCGGACGTCGACCTCGGACTCGAGTGCTGGGGGCGTCACCTGCGCGCGCCGCTGCTCGTGTCCTGCATGACGGGCGGGGTCAGCGAGGCCGGACCGGTCAACCGGGCACTGGCCGCCGCGGCGCAGCGCCACGGGGTCGCCGTGGGGCTCGGGTCGGGCCGGGTCGTGCTCGAGGGTGGCGACCTGTCCAGCTTCCGGGTCCGCGACGTGGCGCCGGACGTGCTGCTGCTCGCCAACCTCGGCGCGGTCCAGCTGCGCTCCTACGCCGCCGACGACTGCCGGCGGCTGGTCGAGGCCTGCGAGGCCGACGCGCTCGTCCTGCACTGCAACGCCGTGCAGGAGGCGGTGCAGCCGGGCGGTGACACGACGTTCGGCGGGTTGGTGGAGCGGATCGCCGAGCTGTGCGACGCGCTGCCGGTGCCCGTGGTCGTCAAGGAGGTCGGCTTCGGCCTGTCGCCGCGGGACGTCACCGCCGTCGTGGCGGCGGGCGTGGCCGGCGTCGACGTGGCCGGGGCGGGCGGCACGAACTGGGCGCGCGTCGAGGGGCTGCGTGACGACCGCGCCGGTGCCGTGGCGCTGGCGTTCGCGGACTGGGGACTGCCGACTGCCACGGCCGTGCGCGATGCCCGCGCGGCGTTGGACACCGCCGGTGCCGCAGCCGTCGTGCTCATCGGGTCGGGTGGGCTGCGCCACGGCGTCGACGCGTTGAAGGTTTGTGCCTGGGAGCCGACATCGCGGGCGTGGCTCGGGGACTGCTGGCGGCGGGGGCGCAGGGCGTCGACGCGGCGGCGCAGGCGGTCGGCGTTCTCACCGAGCAGCTGCGCATCGCCGCCTGGGCCGCCGGCGCGACCCGCTGCCACGACCTCGGTCCACAGCTGCTCGCCTGACCGGAGGTCGCCCTGCCGGCGTGTGCGTCCCAGACACCGCCACGGGTCGGTTCACACGCACACGTCGCTGACCGGGCACAGGCCCTCAGTCGACGTCCGCGCCCAGCCGCCGTCCCCACCACACCCACCACATCAGCCCCTGGGTGATCATCGCGAACCCGAACAGCAGGTCCTCCAGCGGCATGCCCCCCGCCCGGAACCAGTGACGTCGGGGCAGCCCAGGCGCACCCCACTGAACTGACGCTCGTCGTAGGTCACCACCGGCCGGCACGTCAGCCAGCCGTCGACGACGAGCTGGAAGAAGCCGACGATCGCCATCGCGATCCAGAAGCGACGGTCCCGCAAGATCCCGGTGCGCAGGATCCGCTCCAGGCCGAAGGTCAACCCCAGGGCCACAAGGCAGAACACCGTGTAGCCGAACCTCACGCTGGCACCTCAAGCACCGGGCGGCCTGCCTGCACCTCAAGCGCCGGGCGGCTCACGCCCGCACCTCAAACGCCGGGCGGCTCACGCTGGCACCTCAAGCACCGGTGGCCTACGCCTGCACCTCAAGCGCCGGGCGGCTCATGCCCGGCGTCCCGGGCGCCTGGCCCGAAGCCACGCCGAGACGCCGTCGAGCGTGAGCCGGACCGCTTCGTACGCGAGGATCGCGCACAGCGGCACGACGGCGAAGAACAGGTACTCCTCCAGGGGCAGGCCGAGCAGGCGCAGTCCGGTGACGGCCTGCGGGTTGTAGGCCCAGTGCCCGAGGCGGGCGCCCAGCAGATCCCACCCGACGAAGACTGCGCCCATGCAGCCGAGGGAGAGCCCCAGCCGCAGTGCCTGGCGGTAGACCCGCACGCCGAGCCACAACTCCAGCGGCGCGGTGACGACGAGACAGGCGCACAGCAGCGTCAAATATTCATAAGAGCCCACTACGGCCAGTGTGCCAGTCGACACGGCGAGCCCCTATATCACGCGAGCGGCGAGCGCGCTATTGCTCTCCGTCGATCTTGCGATCACACAGAGTCAGACAGGCTGGCCTGGTCGACTTTTCGTGGTTAGGATGCTATGTCACAATCCGATCGAGCGAGGCCCCTGCACCCCGCTCACTCTTTCCGGTCGCGACGCCGTACGACGGCCCATGAGCGACCTGCTGTATTCACCCTTGGAGGTAGCTCCCATGCACAAGTTCTCCCCGCGCGTGCTTTCCATGTTGACCGCCATCGCCGCGCTCATGAGCGCCGGCGCCGCGAACCGGAGCGGGTGGTGAGCGTGATGGCGAACAAGAGCGGTTGGCTGTCGGCTTCGGCCCGGTGCAACAAGAGCGGGTGGTGAGCGTGATGGCGAACAAGAGCGGTTGGCTGTCGGCTTCGGCCCGGTGCAACAAGAGCGGGTGGTGAGCGTGATGGCGAACAAGAGCGGTTGGCTGTCGGCTCGGCCCGGTGCAACAAGAGCGGGTGGTGAGCGTGATGGCGAACAAGAGCGGCTGGCTGTCGGCCTCGGCCCGGTGCAACAAGAGCGGGTGGTGAGCGTGATGGCGAACAAGAGCGGCTGGTAGGCTGGCTGACCGCGGCTTTCGCACGCGCGGTGGCCGCACTAGTCGCGCCGCCGCGTGTCGCGCGAGGCGCGGTCGAGGAGGCTGGAGTTGACGGACGGCAAGACGGAGCGACGCATCGCCGGGACGTCGCTCGCCCTGCGCGGATACGTCCTCGGACTCGCGGGGTTGTGTCTGGTTGCTCTTCCCGGATCCTTCGGCGCTTTGCCGGGCCGCTGGATCGAGTTGCTCGTGTGGACCGCCTGCCTCATGGCGGCCAACCTGCTGACCATCCCGGTCCTGCCGAAATACGACATCGACGCCGGCATCGGTGCATCCGTGTCCGTGGCCGCGTCCGTTGTCCTGCCGCCTCCGCTCGCGCTGATCGTCAACTTCGCCGGCTTCACCAACGAGCGGGAGTTCCGCGGAGGGACCTCGGCGTGGGCGATCCTGTTCAATCGCTCGCAGATCGCCCTGTCCGCCTACGCGGCGGCGATCGTCGCCCAGGGTCTGCCGTTCGGGCCGGTCTGGACGACGCTGGCGGCGGTCTTGGTGCACAACGCGGTCAACACCATCGCCGTCACCTTCTGGCTGAACCTGCGAGGACGCCTCGGCTTCGGAAGAGCGGCTCGTGACATCGCGGCGCCTTTCCCGCGATTCGTCGTCGACTACGGCCTCGTTGCACTCCTCGCGTTGGCGATCGTGCTCGGCTACGAGGTCATCGGGGTGTGGGCGCCTCTGCTCCTGGCCGCTCCGGGCTACCTCGGCTACAGCGCGCTGCGGTCGGCGCGGGTGGCGGAGGACCGGGCCGAGGAGCTCGCGGCGCAGGTGGAGGAGCTGGAGAACCTCAACCGACTCGGCACGGCGCTGCTGTCGTCGCGGCGCGCCGACGAGGTGGCGACGACAGGCGCCGCCGCCCTCGGGGAGCTGCTGGAGACCGGGCCCGTGGAGTTCTCGCTGTCGGGGATGGTCAGCGCGGAGCTGCTCGTCGTGAAGGTGCCGGGGGCCGAGCCGGCGGCCATCGGGGTGCCCCCCGAGGTGCCTGGCCCCACGCTGGCCGTGATCGAGGCGGCCGCGGGTCTGCTCGGGATGGCGCTGCAGCGCGTCGTCCTGGAGACCGAGGTGGCCGAAGGCCAGCGCGCGCGGGTGGCGCTGTCGGGCCGGATCCTGGAAGAGGGCACCCGCGAGCGCAGCCGCATCGCGCTGGCCATCCACGACGAGGTGCTGCCCTTCCTCGCAGCGGCCGAGATCCAGGCCGACAACGTGCGCTCGGCGTTAGGCGGCGGCGACCCCCAACGTGCCGACCGGCTGGCGGGCGCTACCCGCGAGGCCGTCAACGGCGGAATCCGCCACCTGCGCGACGTGCTGGAGGCACTGCGCCGGCAGATCGTCGTACCTGGCGGCCTGCTTCCCGCGCTGCGGGAGTCCCTGGAGGAGCTGCGGGTCAACGCCCGCGTGGGCAACGACCTGCGAGCCCCCGATCCGATGCCGCAGCTGCCGCTGGCGGTCGAGATCATGGCCCTCGAGCTCGTCCGCGGATGCCTCACGAACATCGCCCGCCACGCGCGTGCGGAACACGTGACCGTGGAGCTGCGGGTGGTCGGCGAGGCGCTCCAGGTCGAGGTGACCGACGACGGCTGCGGGTTCGATCCCGCCACGGTGCCGCCGGGGCACCACGGACTTGCCCTGATGGCGCAGCGCACCGAGCTCGCGAGGGGTACCTTCACGGTGGAAAGCGCGCCGGGGACGGGGACGAGCGTGCGGGTGGAGGTGCCGCTGTGAGCGATGTGCGTACCGCCCCGACCGGTCCGGCGGCCGCTGCGGACGCCGGCCTGATCCACATCGTCATCGCCGAGGACCACGGCGTCGTCGCCGACGGAGTCGCCACGATGCTGTCGTTCGAGGACGACATGGAGGTCGTGGAGATCGTCACCTCCGGTGAGGACCTCGTCGCCTCCGTCGAGGAGCACCAGCCGCAGGTCGCCCTCGTCGACGTCAACCTCATCGGCATGGACGGGCTGGCCGCGGTCCGTGAGATCGGCGTCCGGGGGCTGGCCACACAGACGGTGGCGCTCACGATGTTCACCGACCACGACACGGTCACGCGCGCGGTGGCCGCCGGCGTGGCGGGCTACCTGCCGAAGAACGTGCGGCGCGAGGAGCTGGTGCAGGCGGTCCGTGCCGTCGCCTCGGGCAAGGGTTTCCTGCACCCCGACGTGACGCGACCGTTCCTGGAGCGGGTGGGACCGCTGGCGATGCACGCCGGGCTCGACCAGCTGAGCAAGCGCGAGCAGGAGGTGCTCGAGCAGCTCGCCACCGGCAAGTCCACCCGGGAGATCGCCGAAACCCTCGGGCTGGGAGACGAGACGGTGAAGAGCCATCTGTCGAAGCTCTACGCCAAGCTCAAGGCCACCGATCGGGTGCAGGCCGTCGTGATCGCGATGCGTCACGGCCTCGTGCGCTGACCTCGAGCCGGCGGCCTCCCGCCACCACACGACGCCGTCCGGCCGCCACGATTGACGCCCACGATGACACACAGAGGGGACACCGTCTGCGGGGGGAGGGGGCGGGAACCCGCCCCCCGCATGGTGCCTCGAGGTGAGATCTGTTGTTCCCGACCTATCGGCCACCGTAACCTTCCCGCGCCTCTTTTTCCGCGCTCGGTGGGTGCCTCGGCGATTGACACCGCGACGTCGGTGTGCCAACACTGGCCGGTGATGACGACCACGCCGAGCGCCCAGCGGACGCCCTCGTCCGTCTCCGTGCGTTTGTGCGTATGCGTCGGCCAGCGCCTGGCCTGACCTCTCCGGTCCCCCAGGCGCAGACCTCCCGCCGGCCGGCCGGAGGTCTTCTCCTTCTACGAGAGGCCGGACCGCATGGACATCACCGGAGCGCAGGCCGTCATCAGGTCCCTGGAGACCGAGGGCGTCGAGGTGATCTTCGGCCATCCGGGAGGCGCGATCCTCCCGGCCTACGATCCGCTGCTCGACAGCCCGGTCCGCCACGTCCTGGCGCGCCACGAGCAGGGCGCCGGGCACATGGCGGAGGGCTACGCCCACGCCACCGGCCGGGTGGGGGTGGTGCTCGCCACCTCGGGTCCGGGGGCGACGAACCTCGTCACCGCTCTCGCCGACGCGCACTGCGACTCCGTGCCGCTCGTCGCGATCACCGGGCAGGTGCCCACGGGCGCCGTCGGGGGCGACGCGTTCCAGGAGGCCGACATCACCGGCATCACCATGCCGGTGACCAAGCACAACGAGATGGTCACCGATGCCGGACGCATCCCCGGTGCGATCAAAGAGGCGTTCCACATCGCGGCGACCGGTCGCCCGGGCCCGGTGCTCGTCGACATCCCCAAGGACGTCTTGACGCAGCGGTGCCCGTTCCGCTGGCCGGACCGTCTGACGCTGCCGGGCTACCGGCCGACCCTGCGCGGCCACCCGAAGATGGTGCGGGAGGCGGCGCGCTCACTGCTGGCCGCGAGGCGGCCCGTCCTCTACGTCGGCGGCGGCACGATCCGCGCCGCGGCGCACGATCCTCTCCGCCGCCTCGCCGAGATGCTGCGGCTGCCGGTCGTGACCACGCTGACCGCGCGGGGCGCGTTCCCCGACAGCCATCCGCAGCACCTGGGGATGCCGGGCATGCACGGGCACTGGACGGCCGTCACCGCGCTGCAGCGCAGCGACCTCCTCCTCGCCTTGGGCGCCCGCTTCGACGACCGGGTGACGGGCAAGCTGTCCGCCTTCGCCCCCGGGGCGCGCATCGTCCACGTCGACATCGACCCGGCGGAGATCGGCAAGCACCGCGCCGTCGACGTGCCCATCGTCGGTGACTGCCGGGAGGTCGGCGAGCAGCTCGTGGCAGCCGTCAGTGAGCTGCTGGCGGCCGGCGAGACGCCGGCGGACCTCTCACCGTGGTGGGCGACGCTCGACGAATGGCGGCGAGCGCACCCGCTGCGGGTCGACCAGCAGCTCGACGGGCCGCTGAAGCCCCAGACGGTCATCCGCGCGATCGGTCAGCGGCTGCCCGGCGACGGGATCGTGGTGACCGGCGTCGGGCAGCACCAGATGTGGGCCGCGCAGCACATCGCCTACGAGCGTCCCCGCAGCTGGATCAACTCCGGAGGCCTGGGGACCATGGGCTTCTGCGTGCCGGCCGCGATCGGGGCCAAGATCGGCCGGCCCGACGACACCGTCGTCGCGATCGACGGTGACGGCTCGTTCCAGATGACGCTCCAGGAGCTCGCCACAGCGCGGACCGAGCACGTCCCCGTCGTGTTCTGCGTCATCAACAACGGCGCCCTCGGGATGGTGCGCCAGTGGCAGGAGCTGTTCTACGGCGGCCGGTGGTCGTCGGTGGACCTGGGCTGGGAGGTCCCCGACCTCGTCAAGCTCGCCGACGCCTTCGGCTGCGCCGGCCTGCGCTGCGAGCGGCCGGAGGACGTCGAGTCGACCCTGGACAAGGCGTTCGCCGTCGGCGACGTCCCCGTGGTGGTCGACTTCCGCGTCGACGTCACCGAGAAGGTCTTTCCGATGGTCCCCGCCGGCGCGAGCAACGACGAGATCGTCGAGTCGGCCCAGGAGTGGTACGCCAAGGCCGCCGCCGGGGTGCCCGGCGGCAGCGGCGAGCCGGGCGGCGCCGCGCTGCCCGCCTCGATGCACGAGGGCGACGCGGTCCAGGGTGCGCCCGGCGCGACGGCGCCGGCGCCCAGACAACAGGTCGAAGGGAGGGGATCTGCGATGGCGACCCACACGGTGTCGGTGCTCGTCGAGGACCGTCCGGGCGTGCTGGCCCGGGTTGCCGGGCTGTTCAGCCGACGCGGCTTCAACATCGAGTCGCTCGCCGTCGGGCCGACCGAGGTCGCCGGGGTGTCGCGGATGACGATCGTCGTCGACGCGGCCGCCGCGCCGCTCGAGCAGGTCACCAAGCAGCTCAACAAGCTCGTCCACGTCCTGAAGATCGTCGAGCTCGAGCGCGACACCGCCGTCGAGCGCGAGCTGCAACTGATCAAGGTCGGCGCCGCCGCCGGCACGCGCTCGCAGGTCATCGAGGTCGCGAGCGTCTTCCGGGCGAACGTCGTCGACGTGGACACCGAGACCCTCACCCTCGAGGTGACAGGATCGCCGGAGAAGCTCGCCGCGCTCGTGCGGCTGCTGGAGCCCTACGGGATCCGCGAGCTCGTCCGCTCGGGGATGATCGCCGTGGGCCGGGGAGCACGCAGCATCACCGACGGGCGCGGGCTGCGCCTGGAGAGGGGCGCGTAGATGGCCGCACCACACGCCCGGATGTACTACGACGACGACGCCTCGCTGGAGGCGCTGGCCGGGCGCACCGTGGCGGTGCTGGGCTACGGCTCGCAGGGGCACGCACACGCGCGCAACCTCGCGGAGTCCGGCGCCGCGGTGGTCGTCGGGCTCTACGCCGGGTCGCGCAGCGCCGCAGACGCCGAGGCCGCCGGCCTGGAGGTCCTGGAGACCGCCGAGGCCGTCAAGCGTGCCGACGTCGTCATGGTCCTGCTGCCCGACACGTCGCAGGCGTCGGTGTACCGCGGCGAGATCGAGCCGGGCCTCGTCGACGGCAACGCGCTGCTGTTCGCCCACGGCTTCAACATCCACTACGGCCAGATCACGCCGCCCCCCGGCGTGGACGTGTGCATGGTGGCGCCCAAGGGCCCGGGACACCTCGTGCGGCGGACCTACACCGAGGGGACGGGCGTGCCGGCCCTGTTCGCCGTCCACGCCGACCGGTCCGGTACCGCCCGCGACGTCACCCTGGCCTACGCCAAGGGCATCGGCGCGACGCGCGCCGGCGTGCTCGAGACGACGTTCGCCGAGGAGACCGAGACCGACCTGTTCGGCGAGCAGGCCGTGCTGTGCGGTGGCGTCTCCAGCCTGGTGCAGAAGGGCTTCGAGACGTTGACCGAGGCGGGCTACCAGCCCGAGGTGGCCTACTTCGAGTGCCTCCACGAGCTCAAGCTCATCGTCGACCTGCTCTACGAGGGCGGCTTCGAGCGGATGCGCCACTCCGTCTCGGACACCGCCGAGTACGGCGACTACGCCAGCGGCCCGGTGGTGGTCGACGAGGGCGTCAAGCAGCGGATGCGCGAGACGCTGACGCGGGTGCAGGACGGCACCTTCGCGCGCGAGTGGATCCTGGAGAACCAGGCCGGACGCCCGGCGTTCAACGCCGCCCGGCGCCGCCAGTCCGGTCACGCGATCGAGACGGTCGGCCGCCGCCTGCGGTCGATGATGAGCTGGCTGCCCGAGCCCACCGAGCACTGACCGCCGGCGGACCGGCCGCAGCCCGAAGCCGGGCCTGCAACGGTCCACGCCCTGCGGTGTCGCGACGGTCGCTTGGAGTACCGTTGGGGGGCGGCGCGACGGTGCCGCGACCGACGGACCCGGGAGCTGAGATGACCCTCGGTGCAAGCATCGCCCTCATCGTCATCGGCGCGATCCTCGCCTTCGCGGTCGACTTCCAGGTCGCCGGGGTCGACATCCAGGTGATCGGCTACATCCTCATGCTCGGCGGGCTCGTCGGGGCGATCCTGACGGTTGCGCTCAGCTCCCGGCGTGACCGCTACGTCGAGCGCGACGTGCCGGCGCGCGAGCGCTACGTCGAGCGCGACCGCGACGTCTACTAGACCGCCGGGGCGCCCCGCGCGGGGCCCGCGACGTGGTAGACCGCAAGCCAGGGCCGGGGGGCCTGGGCCGCCGCAGGCCGCGCATCCGTCGATGAGCGCCGACGTCCGCACGCTGCTGTTGGCCGCCCGGCCGTCGTTCTCCTTTGAGTTCTTCCCGCCCAAGACCGACGCGGGGGAGCGGGTCCTGTTCGAGGCGGTGCGCGACCTCGAGCCGCTGCGCCCGACGTTCGTCGACGTCACCTACGGGGCGGGGGGCTCCACGCGCGACCGCACCCTGCGGGTCGTCAAGCGCCTCGCGGCAGAGACGTCGCTGACCGTCGTCGCGCACCTGACCTGTGTGGGCGCCACCCGCGACGAGCTGCGGTCGGTCGCCCGCGACTTCGCCGAGGCCGGGATCCGCAACGTGCTGGCGTTGCGCGGCGACATGCCCGAGGGGCCGACCGCCCCGTGGACGGCAACCCCCGGCGGCGTCGAGCACGCCGATGACCTCGTGAGGCTGCTGCACGAGGAGGGGGACTTCTGCGTCGGGGTCGCCGCGTTCCCCGAGGGACATCCGGCGTCACCGGACCGCGACACGGACGTGAAGTACCTCGCGCAGAAGTGCGCCGCCGGAGCCGACTTCGCGATCACCCAGTTCTTCTTCCGGGCCGACGACTACTTCCGTCTCGTCGACGCCGCCGCCGGCCTCGGCTGCGCCGTGCCGATCATCCCGGGGGTCATGCCCGTGACGAACGTCGCTCAGATCGAGCGCTTCGCGGCGCTGTCGGGGGCCCGCTTCCCCGACGACCTCGCCCGGCGGCTGCGCGCCGTCGCCGCCGACGAGGCGGCCGTGCGCGCAATCGGTGTGGAGGTGGCCGTCGACCTGTGCACCGAGCTGCTCGCCGGCGGTGCGCCCGGCATCCACTTCTACACACTCAACCGCTCGACGGCGACGCGTGAGATCTACGCCCGGCTGCGTCCCGACCCCACGTAGCGACACACGCGGGCGCGGGCCCGGCTACAGCACCCGGCGCAGCGCCGCGCGGGCGGCACCGACCCCGCACATGCCGTGGACGCCGCCGCCCGGCGGCGTGGACGACGAGCACAGATACAGGCGCCGGTCGGGGGTCGTGTACGGCGGCCAGCGCGGCGTCGGGCGGGAGAACAGCTGGCGCAGGTCGGACATGCCGCCGTTGATGTCGCGGCCGACGTAGTTGCCGTCGTGGGCCTCCATCGCCGCCGGGCCCATGGCCGAGCGCGCCAGGACCCGGTCGGAGAACCCGGGCGCGAACCGCTCCACCTGCCGCTCGATCGCGTCCGTCATGTCGATGTCGCAGCCGTTGGGGACGTGGCAGTACCCCCACAGGGTGTGGCTGCCCGCCGGCGCGCGGGTGGGGTCGAAGCGGCTCGCCTGCACGGCCAGCACGAAGGGCCGCGCCGGCGCCCGGCCGGCGGCCACCGCCGCCTCGGACGCGACCAGCTCGGGCAGCGTCCCGCCCAGGTGCACGGTGCCGGCCCGGGAGCAGCCCTCGGCCGTCCACGGCACGGGACCGTCCAGCGCCCAGTCGACCTTGAACACTCCCGGTCCGTAGCGGAAGCGCGACAGCCGCCGCCGGTAGCCGGAGGGAAGCCGCCGCCCCGCCATCGCCAGCAGCTGGCGTGGCGTGACGTCGAGGACCACGGCGCCGCTCGGCGGAAGCTCGTCGAGCGAGCCGACGTGCCACCCGGTGACGACCTCGCCACCGAGATCGGCGAAGCGCTTGGCCAGCGCGTCGGACAGCTGCTGGGAGCCACCCCGCACCACCGGCCAGCCGTAGGCGTGACCGAGCGTGCCCAGGAGCAGGCCGAACCCCGCGGTCGCGGGAGCGGTCAGCGGCAGGATCGCGTGCGCGCCGATACCGGCCAGCAGCGCCCGCGCCCGCGCGCCGGCGAAGCGGCTGGTCGCCAGCCGGGCGACGGAGCGCACGGCGGACACGCCGAACCGTGCCATCGTGAGCGGGTGGCGCGGCGGGATCGGCGGTGGCCCGAGGAAGGACCGCACGAGCTTGTCGGCGTCGGCGACCAGCGGCGCGAACAGCGACCGCCACGCCGCCGCGTCGACGCCCAGCGTCGCCATCGCGGCAGGATCGCGCTCCAGGACCGCGGCGGTACCGTCGTCGAACGGATGCGCCAGCGGCGCGGGTGGCTGCACGAGCTCCAGCCCGTCGCGATCCAGACCGAGCCGCGCGAAGAACGGCGACGCCAGCACCATCGGATGCGCCGCCGAGCAGACGTCGTGCACGAAGCCGGGCAGCGTGAGCTCCGCCGACCGCGCGCCGCCGCCGACGGTGGCGGCGGACTCGACGAGCAGCACCGAGCGGCCGGTCTTGGCCAGCGTGATCGCGGCTGCCAGGCCGTTGGGGCCCGCCCCCACGACGACCGCGTCGTAGCGCGCGCGGGCGACCCGCTCGCCACCGGTACCCACCGCCGTCCCCCCTTCCCGCCGCGCCGGCGGCCCGCGGACCGTACGCCCTGTGAAAGCAGGGTTGGTCACCGCTGTGTG
>JAUJMQ010000053.1 GCA_030446775.1 Egibacteraceae bacterium | reverse complement strand
GGGCCGGAAACAGCGCCAGGACGCCGTAGTAGGTCAGCGCCGCCGCCCAGTCGGTAGCGCTGTCCTCCTTGAACTCCGAGAAGGCCCGCTTCAGCGTCCCGCCCGTGCTCGATTGGCGCTCGTACCCCGTGGGATCGAGCTTTCTGGTCCCAGCCATCTCAGCGCCTCCTCGCCTGGTTGTGCGGTCTGGCCCGCCGGGGACCGTTCGGGCGCTCCCGCCGTCGTCCTGTGACCGCCCGGAGCGCGAAGAGCGCGGTCACCAGCGCCCCGGCGATCGCCGGGCCCGGTCGCGCCCGAGCCCTGTCCGCGGCCTGGGACGCCACGCGCTTCGCATCTTCGGGTCTCACCTCCCGCGCTCGACGGCGAATGTCGCCGGCCCTTCCCTTCAGCTCCTGCTGCTTGTGCTGGACCGCCTGCTTGCGCTCGTCGACCTTCGCCTTCGCCTGAGCCTTGAGGTCTGCTCTCTGAGCCAGTGCCTCGACCGTCTCGCCGAGCTCCTCGCGCGTCTGCTCGATCTCGGACTTGATCTGCTCCGGCTCGGTGGGCTGTGGCGCTGCGCCGGGGTCCCCTTCCTGCATCACGTCCACCTCCTGCGCGACCGATCCGGCGCCGTCGCGGGCTCGCTTTTCTGCTGGCCGGATTCCCTCATCGCTTCGCCCTGGCCTTCACGTGGTCGACGTCCTGCTTCACCGTCTCGACCGTCTGCTCCGGCATCGGGGGCGTCGCCTGCTCGATCTGCTTCTTGCCCACCAGCGCGGCCCCGCCGGCGACTGCCAGCAGCACGACTCCCACGATCAGGGCCGAGAGCCAGGGAGCGATCACCGTGGCCAGAGCCAGCACGAGCGCGGCGATCAGCGTCGCCGCGCCGAAGAACGCCACCAGGCCGCCGATGCCGAACATGCCGGCGCCGATCCCGACCTTCTTTCCCTTCTCCTGCAGCTCAGCCTGGGCCAAGCGCATCTCCTGCTTGACCAGGGTCTTGGTCTGCTCGGTGAGCTGCTTGACCAGATCGCCGGTCGAAGGCTCCTCCGACTCGCCCTCGGTGCGTCTGCTCGACTGCTGGCCCTCGCCCAGGGCCGGGCTCCCCCTATCGGGCCCACGAGTCGGGCTCGCCGTCGACTGCGCCCTCGCCGGCTCCCGGACGACGCCGGGTGAGCGCTCGGGGGGCCGTGCCCTGGGGGCGCTGTCATTCCTGATCCGCTGCCAGTATTCCTCTGGGGTCTCCGCGCCCATACCTACCTCCCGCCATTGCGATATGTCTCACTTCCCTAGACCCGCGCGCAGAGGATACGCGAGCTCGACGAAGGTCGAGAGTAAAATGAGACAGTGCTCCTCGGCAACCGGGCGGACTGTCCCATTGAGCGCATCGCCGTGGCGGCACGCGGCCGCACGGCTCGATCGCGCAGCGCGTCGCTCGTGACGGAGCGCGCGCGAGGCCGCTCGCGCCGTCGGCGCTCTGACGCGCGTCAGAACCGGGCGGCGATCCTGGCGACGGCCGTGCGCGCGCTTCGGCGCGATTCCGAGCTCCACATGCAGACGCTGGCGGCCGACGCAGGGGTGAGCCGCTCGACGCTGTACAGGCACTTCCCGACGCGCGAGGCGGTCGAGGACGCACTGCGCCAGGACGCGCTCGCCGCGGCGCGCGACACGGTGAAGGAGACGCTTTCGCGGGATCGACCGCCGCTCGCGGTGCTGAGGGCCCTCATCGACGCGCTCGCGGACCTGGCAGGCGAGCGGCGGCTGGACGTCCTCGGGGTGGCGCCGCTGGGGTCGGAGGGGCGCGAAGCGGCCGCCGCGATGCTGCCCATGATCGAGCGGCTCAGACGTGCGGCGGAGATCGCGCCGAGCCCGCCTGCGGCCTGGCTCGAACGCGCCGCTGCGCAGTTCCTGCACGCCTGCCTCCGGGCGGGGCTGGCCAGCGATCCGCGGCAGGCCGCGGCGGGGCTGCATCGCTCGATCTGCGAGCCCCTCGACCAAGGACTCGTGGTGCTCGATGCAGACGGCGGGCTTCTGGCCATCAACCCCCGCGCGGGTCGCGTGCTCGTTCCCAGCGGCCGCATCGAGGTCGGCGACCGGCTCACCGAGCCCCGGCGCGAGGTGATCTACGAGGATGGCTCCGCCTGCCCGACCGGGACGTACCCGCTCAGCCGGGCGGTGCGCACCAAGGAGGCCCAGGCGGGAGTCAGGGGACACCAGGATGGCGCCGGCGGAGTCACGTGGACCGCGATCGGGGCGCATCCGCTGCGGGCTCCCGGGGGCGAGGTCTACGGCGTCCTCGGGATCCTCTCCGATGTCACCTACGAGAAGGACTGGGAGCTCGAGCGGCTTCGCCCCCCAGGGCAATTCGGGGGCGCGACGCTCGACATCGCGCGGGTGCTCGACGAGATCCCGCCACACCTCTTCCCGGAGCAGTTCATCGCGGAGGCCCGACGTCTCAGCGGCACGCCGGTGGCGCTCTACGTACTCGACATCGACGGCACCTACCTGCTGCGCCTTGCCGGACCCGAGGAGTTCCCCGACCGCCTCGATGCACCCCTGGCCCTCGGCCCGGAGCTGGCCGAGGACGGCATTCCAGACCTCAAGGCGCGCATCGAAGCAGAGCTTCCGGGGGTCGTCGTCGTCCCGATGTGGCTGCGCGGCCGCGCGATCGGCCTGCTGCTTGCGCTGGGCGCCGACCAGGGGTCGCTCCTCGACCTCGGCCGGCAGGGCGCGGCGGCGATGGAGCTCGCCGGCGGCTACACGGACGTCCTCGACGCCGCGCGACGGCGCAAGGGGACCCACGCGGCCGCCGAGCTGCAGCAGAGCCTCGTCCCGCCTCGGATCGCCCGCATGGGCGCGGGCGAGCTGGCCGGCAGTGTCCTGCCCAGCTACGAGGTCGGTGGAGACTGGTTCGACTATGTCGAGAACCGTGACGGCGCCTGGCTGGCGATCGCCGACGCCGCGGGCAAGGGGGCGACCGCCGGGGCTCTGGGCGCGATCGCCCTTGCCGCCCTGCGCGCGGCGCGGCGCAGCGGGAAGAGCCTCGAAGCTGCCGCCCAGACGATGCACGAGGTCACCTACGACGTGGGCAGGCCGGAGTTCTTCGTCACCGCGATCGTCGCGCGATGGCATGCCGTCTACTCGACCTTCAGCTGGATCAACTGCGGCCATCCGCCACCGCTCGTCGTGCGCTCCGACGACACGATCGAGCAGCTCTTCACTCCGCCCAGGCTCCCGCTGGGCCTGATGGAGCGCGAGCGCAGGTTCATTCGCCGCCAGCGGCGTCTGGAGGATGGCGAGCGGCTGATCCTCCACTCAGACGGGATCACGGGCCGCCGCACCAAGGCCGGGCTGTTCGGTCTGGACGGGATCGAGCGGGCCGTGCGCTCGGCCAGCAGCCGGTCGGCAACGGCGATCGCCAGGGCGATCCAGGAGGCGGTCGTCGAAGCAGCGGAGGACCCGCTCCAAGACGACGCGGTCACGATCGTGCTCGATCCGACCCCCGCGTAGCTGAGTCAGGCTGACAGCAGCAGGAGCACCGCAGCTCCTACTCCCCCTCGCCGGTCTTCCCGAGCCAGGTGCCCTCCGACCTCGAGGCCGCCACCCGCAGACCGCGGTCCACGCCCATGCGCACGAGCTTGTAGAGCGTGCCTTCGAGGACGGCGGCGGGGATGAGCCACTGCCAACGGACGTTTTCCTGCGCGGTGTCGGGCACCTGGTCGTCGAACGCCCGGCTCCAGATCTTCGCGGCGATCTTCTGGGCGATGATGCCGGTGACCACGAGGATCGGGAGCTCGGCCTTGAGAAGGATTGTGAACATGACGAGCCCCCTACCCGACGGCCCTGGGTGTAAGCGGGCGGCCGTGCATCGCCACCGTGCGCGTGGTCTGGGTGCCCGTCAACAGCGGCGGCAAGAACAACGCGCCACGCTGAGCGATAGGGTGGCGCGCCGATGCGCGAGGTCGTGCACCCCGCGGTCCGCGCGGGGAGCCCGTGGGCGGGCGAGCTGGCAGAGCTCGATCGCCGCCATGTCTGGCATCCCTACGGCCCGATGCCGGCCACGAGCCCGCCGCTGCCCGTCACCTCCGCCGAGGGCGTGCGCCTGCGCCTGGCCGACGGACGCGAGCTGGTCGACGCCATGGCCTCGTGGTGGTGCGCGGTGCACGGCTACCGCCACCCCGTCCTCGACGCCGCGGCGCACGATCAGCTCGAGCGCATGGCCCACGTCATGTTCGGCGGGCTCACCCACGAGCCCGCGGTACGCCTCGCCCAGCGCCTGGTCGAGCTGAGTCCGGCGGGGCTCGAGCACGTCTTCTTCGCCGACTCGGGCTCGGTCTGCGTCGAGGTGGCCATCAAGCTGTGCCTGCAGGCCCGGCCGGGGCGTTCCCGGCTGCTGACCGTCCGCGGGGGCTACCACGGCGACACGTTGGGCGCCATGGCCGTCTGCGATCCGCTGGGCGGCATGCACCGCCTGTTCACCGGCGCCCTGGTCGAGCACGTGTTCGCCGACCGCCCGCCGGCCGTGCTGGACCACGCGTATGCCGAGCACCTGTGCGCGCTGGTGGCCGCCCACGCCGGCGAGCTGGCCGGGGTGATCGTGGAGCCGGTCGTGCAGGGCGCCGGCGGGATGTGGTTCTACGACCCCCGGGTGCTGGGCCTGCTGCGCGCGCTGTGCGACGAGCACGGCCTGCTCCTGGTGGCCGACGAGATCGCCACCGGCTTCGGGCGCACCGGCACCCTGTTCGCCTGCGAGCACGCCGGCGTGGTGCCCGACGTCATGTGCCTGGGCAAGGCACTGACCGGGGGCTACCTGACGCTCGCCGCCACGCTGTGCACGCCGCAGGTAGCCGACGCGCTGCAGGGCGGCGCGCTGATGCACGGTCCGACGTACATGGCCAACCCGCTGGCCTGCGCGGTCGCCCTGGCCTCGACCGGCCTGCTGGCCGAGGGGGGCTGGCGCGAGGACGTGGGGCGGATCGAGCGCGGCCTGCGCGAGGGGCTCGCTCCGGCGCTCGGGCTGCCCGGG
>JAUJMQ010000052.1 GCA_030446775.1 Egibacteraceae bacterium | reverse complement strand
GGGCGGTGACGGGATCCTCAGGCGAGTGCACCGGGGCGGGTGCGATCACGGCGGTCAGCGTGCGTCGACCGGTGCGGTCTGCTGGATGGAGGAGCGTCGACCTCTCATAGCCGATGAGCGGATGCCGGGAGCCTGTCGGAGCGGGATACGCAGCACCACGGGCGCCATGTAGCCGTCGCGGGCGGTCCGGTAATGCCGACGATCGACACCATCAGGTCACCGCCGATGAGCTCAGGCGATGCGTGCGCCTTGAAGGGCCCGCGGTGCGCCGGGGACTACAGGTGCAGCACACGGCGTCGGTCGGAGCAGCCGGATCAGGACGGGGCGCCCCCGCCGGGCACGCGGGGCACTTCGATCTGCACGCGGAGCCGGCCCTCGGTCCGCAGCCTGCCGCTGGGCGGCGGCCGTCACGCAACCCTGCCGTACAGGGCGCGCATCCACCGCCGGCGGACCTGGGCAGCGCACGCGCACCTGCCGGAGGTGTCCGCGGGCCGCCGGTGCACGAAGTCGTCCGGCCCGCCGTGCAGGTCGAGCTCAGTCCGGCGGTCGAGTAGCGGGAGGCCGCGCGCGGCCTTGGCGACCTCCGCTGCGCACAGCACGCCCGTGACCCAGGACACGAACGGCGCCGAGACGGGGACGGGCGGTGCCTGCGGACCGGCCGGGACGAGCCCTTGCGCGTACACCCGGGCCTGGAGGTCCGCGACGCGCCTGCCTACGAGCGCGGCCGCGTTGTCCGGCAGGAGCCTGCCGGCGGCGACAGCAGCGTCCAGGTCGGACTGCCGGAGCCCGGCGGGGTCGTCGGCGAGCTCGACGAGCCGGGTCTCGGGGAGCCCGAGGAACGCGGCGTCCGCGGCGGCCCGGCTCAGCGCGGGCTGCAGATCGACGAAGTCGCAGTACGGGCACCGGAGCCCGTCGCCGAGCCGCTCGACCTGGACGTGCAGTGCCAGCCCTGCCACGGCCGCGGACACGGTCGTGCGGGCAAGGACGTCCGCGACGTCGTACCGCCCATCGACGGTGTCGACGCTGGCCACGACGATGCCGTCCCAGCCGGGCGTAGCGCGGCCCAGCACCCACCCGCGGACGGACCCGGAGTGCGGGGTCGCGGCGGCGCCCGCCGCCCGCAGGATCCCGGCGACCCAGTCGGCCTTCGGGCCGACGCCCAACCCGATGCTCGCCGGGTAGCGGAACGTGTTGCGGCTCGCGTCGAACGTGTCCCCGTCGACGGTCTCGGCGTGCATCCCAGTCAGGTCCTCGCACGCCAGCGCGGCCGCCGCGCTCGACCCGACCGAGCCGCAGGCGAGCAGCGCGACGGCGGGCCACGACGGCGCCGCGGCCGCGAGGGCCGCCTGTGCGGGAGCGGGGGACCTGCGGTGGTCCAGCACGTTCCACACCACGAGACGCTCCTCGGCGGCTGCGGGCAGCCCGAGCGGCCGCAGGGCCTCCCGAAAGAGCCGGGCAGCGGCCAGGCCGGCGCCGAGCAGGCCGCCGTACGGGGCGCCCGGAGCCGGCGGGTCGCCGTCGGGAAGGGAGCCGGTCTCGCTGACCGCGGCCGTCCAAGGTTGCGCCGCAACCAGCAGTGAGGCCGCAAGGCCCCGGCGGGGCCGTCCGACGTCGACAACCGCCGTGCTCGAGGCGTCAGCCGCGGGCGCCGGGCCGATGCCCGACAGCGCGGCCCTGAGCGCTCCGAGCGTGCTCATGGCCCACGGGTTCGGCGGCAGGTCGGCGTCGCCGTCGAGGTCGACGTGGGCGTGGGCGCGGGTCACCTGGACCAGCATCGCCGCGGCGGTCAGCGCCTCCGGCCCGGTCGCCGCGTCTGGAACGCGGACGACGACCCGGCGTGCGTCGAGCGCCGCGAGCGCGGGGCCGGCGTCTGCCGCGGTCAGCTCTCGGCTGAGCGCGACGCGCGGATCCGCGGTCATCGAACGGCCACGACGGCGTCACGCTCCGGGCCGGGCGGCAGCTCGGTCCATCGCCCGCCGGTCAGCACGTACACCGCGCACGCGGCCAGGCCGGTCCTGAGCCCGAGGCCGAAGAACGGCACGACGATGGACACCGCTCCCTCGTGCGTGAGCACCGGGTTCGCGTCGTCGGTTGGGGAGTGGAACGCCAGCCCGGGGTGGCTGTGGATCCGGGCGAAGTACCGCTGCTCGTCGGACAGCGCGACCAGCAGGTCCAGGTCGCCCCGCGGCGTCACGGTCACCGATGCCCGCGGCACCGGCGTCGCCCGCTGGTCGGGCACGACCAGCCGGTCCGCGGGCTCCCCGGGAACGCCCGCGATCAGCGCGGTCCCCTCGCAGCCGATGACGCCGCGGTCCTCGAAGAACACCCGCGCCTGCTCGAGGACGTCCGGGAGCACGACCAGCGGCCCCGTCCCCGGGGCGCTCATGCGCCCGCCTTCTCGAGCAGGTGAGCGATCACGTCGGGCATCCGCAGGGTGCCGCGGTAGAGCTCCCATCCGTCGGCGGTGTGCCCCGGGTAGGTGTGGTACTCCAGCGTCCCGCGGATGCACACCCATGGTCGGCGCGCGACGGGGTGCTCCCCGCCGTAGACCAGGCCGGGCGGCCAGCGCTCCGCGCCGACCGGGGCGCCGCTGCCATCGACGACGGACACGGCTAGCGGCCTCGCGTCGTAGTCGGGCCCGTCCAGGCGCAGTCGCCAGGTCCGCTCGTGCGCCCGGAACGCGACGATCACGTGGTCACCCGCCGCGTCGATGCTGTCCACGCGGTCTCGCAGCCGCTCCTGGGCGACGTCGGCCTCCGCGGCCAGCAGGTCGGCCAGGATCGCCGGGTGAAGCGTCACCGCTCCGCGCCGTCGGTCTTGGGCTCCTTCACGACGAGCTTGAGGACCGCTCCGTCGCGCAGGCCGAGCTCGTCGAGGCGGCTCGTGTCGTCCAACGGCGTCGCCGAGCCGTCCTGGACGAGCACGAGGCCGCAGTCCGCACTCTGCATGAGCCCGGCGTCCGCGAAGTGCACCACCGCGGTCCGGGCGAGCTTGTCGACCCGCTCGCGGGCCCGCGCGACGAACTCGTGCGAGCTGTTGTTCGGCGCGTGCACCGTCACCGCCAGGGTGTCCGGCCCGGGCTTATTGCTGTCGTCCTTCATGATCGTTCCTTTCTGTCACTGCTGCCATTAGCTCGTGCGCCCGGCGGACCCGGCATGTGTGAGCATGCTAACAGAGGGCCCATCACCCTTAGGGTGAAGTACTATTAGCGAGTAGGGTCCCGCGCGTCGGCCAAGCAGCCGTCCGCTGGCGGCAGTACGGTCCGGTCAGTGAGCGGTCATCAGCGGACGGGTGATGGAGAGCAGTCGTCGTGCACCGGGAGTACCTGGATGAGGAGCTCCAGCGCCTCGCCACCGATCCCGGCTGCCTCCCACAGGGCTGGACGGAGCCTGAAATCGCGGACTTCCGCCTACTCGTGCAGTGCGCGCGTGCAGCTGAGGTCGACACGGACCTACGCAACACGCGCATGCTCCGGCTTCAGCCGCACGACACCGGCGACCCGCACCGGGCGCTGGCAACGTTGAGCTCCGGGCGGGTGATCGACCTGACGTTTAAGGATGCCGAGAGCCAGGGCGCCGTGCTGTTCGCTTTGGTGCCCGCAGAAGTGGACAGCCAGCGATGAGCACAACTGGACACGACCCGCTGCCGATCCTGCCGCTCCCGGTGGGGGCGATCCTTGAGCGGGAGCTACGAGAGAGAGCCTGGTCGCAAGCCGACTTCGCTTTGGTGCTGGACAGGCCGACGCAGTTCGTCTCCGAGATCGTCAACGGCAAGAAGGAGATCACTCGCGAATCGGCCGCCCAGATCGGGGCGGCCCTCGGGCACACACCGCAGTATTGGCTGAACCTGCAAGACCAGCACCTGCTCGTCGAGCAGTCCAAGAACGCGAGCACGCAGGTCAAGCTTGACGAGGTTCGTCGCCGCGCCCGACTGAACGACAAGGCGCCAATTCAGCTGCTGCGCAAGCGGGGCTACCTGACCGGCACGACCCTGGACGCACTCGAGGCCGAAGTGATGGAGCTGCTCGAACTCGCCTCGCTCGAGGACGAGCCAGCCCTAACCGCCGCTGCAAAGCGAGTAAACCCGCATGAAGAAATCAGCGTTCTGCAGCGTGCCTGGGTCGCGTGCGTGAGAAAGCAAGCACGCCAGTCTCCTCCGCGCGCGCAGTACTCGGCAACGAAGTTGAAGAAGTTGGCGAGCCCCTTGTCGAAGGCTCTGCAGAAGCCGGACGACTTTGCAGATCTGCCCGCCAGGTTCAGCCGGGCCGGCGTACGACTGGTGTACGTCGAGGCGCTACCGGGCGCGAAGATCGACGGGTGCGCGATGTACGTCGACGGCTACCCGGTTGTCGGCCTGTCCGGACGCGGCAAACGGCTGGACAAGGTCTTGTTCGCGCTGCTGCATGAGATCGCGCACGTGCTTCTCGAGCACGTTGATGCTGACCGCTTCATAGTTGAAGACCTCGACGACAGGCACGGGTCGACCAGCGAACGGGAGAGCCAAGCCAACCGCGAAGCCGGGCAACTGACCTGGCCGGACGGATTCCCCGACGTCCCACCACGGATCAGCGGCCCCTGGGTGGAGCAGGTCGCAACAAGGCTCGGGGTGTCACGGATCGTCGTGATCGGGCTACTCCAGCATCGGGGGCGTCTGGACTGGCGCACGACGCTCGCCAAGAACGCCCCGTCGGTTTGTGATGCGCTGGAGTCTTGGAGCTAGCAACGGGCGCCGGTGCCCAGCCGCCGATCCGTGGCTCGGGCAGGCCGCGGAATGGCCGCACGGCCTTGACCGGGCGCGCCGGACGGGCCAGCCATCACGCGCGGCAAGCCAAGGGGCGCCTGGAGGCAGACGAGGAGCCATGGGAGGTGCTCTCCCCTGGGCCAATAGAAGCCCGTCCTCGACAAGTAGCCAGAGGCAAACGACCTGGCGCTCTCACCCGCAGCCGCTGAGCACACCCGCCAGGTCGAGTGCACACGGCGGGGCGGGTGCGATCACCGCAAGTCATCCCCGGGTCGGCCGGAGCCGGTCTCCTGGCCGGTCAGGCGACCGCCTCACACCGGTCGTTGCTCAAGGCGGAAAGTGGCTATCCGGCGTCCCGCGTTCCCGCGGGAACAAGTTCTCCACAGGAGTAGCCGGCGTTAGCCTGTCGGGTGTGACACTCAGGAGCCG
>JAUJMQ010000051.1 GCA_030446775.1 Egibacteraceae bacterium | reverse complement strand
GGCCTGCAGCTCGCCGACCGACAGCGTCTCGGGTCGCACGGCGACCAGCGCGTCGACCGTCCGCCCCAGCTCCCCGACCGCGCTCGAACTCACGTTCGATACTGTACCGGCCTAGGCGTCACAACGCAAGCCCAGATCGGTGAATATGACTGCTGTGGAGAAGCATTGGTCATCCCCAGTCACTATCGGCGCTCTTGACAGAAGCCGGATCCAGAGTCTGCTCTATGGGTCGCCCGGTCGCTCCTTCGCCATATTGAGGAGTATCCAGTACCCGGCTTCCGCGGGCGGGGGTCGGCGACCAGCGCTGTCCCGGTTCTGAACGATCATCGCTGTTCGTCCACGTCCACGTCGCCGTCGCCGTCGGGCAGAGCGGCCTGCTCCTGCCGTGCCCTGCGGTACCGCTCGATATAGGCCCGGACCGGCATGGGCCGGAACCTGACCTCGGGCTGAGGACCGACCCGGGCCCGCTGGAGGTACTGGAGGTTCGCGATCACCATCGACTTGAGCTCGCTTTCCAGCTGACGCCCCAGGGACTTGCACTTCTCGTGGGCCTCGTAGACGACGTACGGGACGAGCTTGACGAGGCGCTTGCGCGACATAAAGTTGTGGTCCAGGTCGATTGACAGGCCGGTTTCGCGGAGGGCGGCCACGAGCAGGCCGACGTTGCGTTCGACCCGTTGCTCCGCCTGTTCCGGGGTGAGTCGGCGAAGGGCGTCGAGGAACTCGTATCGGGGGGCAAGCGGCTGCGGGTCGCCGTCGCTGTGGCCGACGTAAAACATCGCGTAGTCGGCGAGCTCCATCATCCGCACGTACGGGTCGTCGGCGACGTCCGGCACGGTCTTCCAGTAGCTGTCCGACATAGGGTCGGCCCTGGCCTTGTCCTGGCGGCCCTGGAACATATCGATCCAGTAGCCGTCGCGTTCCTGCTCGTGGAACCGGTACATGTCGGTGAGGGAGTGGAACGGCCGGACCACGACGAAGCTGGTGAACCACCCGCCGTGCCTTTCGCCGTTGAGCGTGCCGAGGAGCATCGTCATCGCCTCATTGTCCGCGAGCAGCGACGCCCTGCTGACATCCCAGCCCGGATCGACCGGCGGGACACCGCATGCCGGGTGTCCGTGCGCCACGAACCAGTTGACGATAGTTGCGAATAGGTGGATCTGGGAGCTCTTGACCGCACCGGCGAACACCGGCGGGGTGCGCCGGTCCCGGATGTGCCGCAGGACGTCGTGGGACAGCCGGACACCTTCCCGGACCATCTCGCCGTACGAGTCGGTCCGGGTGTAGTGGTGAGATTCGCGTTCCTGGAGCGTGACCGTTCCGTCGCGGAGGTGGACCTGCGGCGGCGGGAGCAAGCCGCTCCCGCCGAGGGCCCGGGCGTGGCCGAGAAAGACCTCCTCGTCGGCGCGCCATTGCACAACGTCGGTCGCGCACTTCGCCATGTGCTCATACTCGCCGTCGTTGAGGCCCTCGTGGCGGTACATGAACGGCGCCATGACCATGCCGGCGTTGTTGGGGCTGTCGATCGCGCTGCGGGTCAGCGGGACGCTGTACCAGGGCGACGGGTGGCGGCGGGCGAGTTCGCCGAGCATTCGGACGTAGACGACGCTGTTGTTGAACGTGACGTATTCGCTGCCCGTGTCGTCGACGAACGCGGCGGCGGTGTCGACCTGCATCGCGCTGCTGTATGTGCTGCCGTCGCTGCCGGAGACGACGACGTTGTGCCAGTCCTGCGGATCGTGGGGGTTATCCGTGCCGACGCGGATTATCGCGGTCCGGCCGTAGACCCTACGGGCGAGCTGGGTCGCGAGGACGTCGTGCCGAGCGACGATCGGCGTGTGCCGGCCGGCGGCGGCGGGCCGAATCTCGACGGCCTCGTGGGATAGGCCGAACCACCGGTAGCAGATCTGCTCCAGCTCGGCCCGGGCGGTCTTGAGGCGGCGCAGGTGCCGGTCGTCGTCCTCGCCCGCAGCGACGTACAGCGCCAGGTCGTCGTTGTAACAGCCGATCTTGCTCTGGATCATCTCCATGACCAGGGCCCGCGGGTCGACCGTTCGCAGGGTCCGGGCGGCGCCGCGGAGGACCTCGTCGCGCCTGCTAGTGACGTACTCGCGGGCGTCGACCAGCGTCGCGAGGGCCTCGCTCGGCGGCATGTGCGCGAGGTCGCTGATGTCGTCGAGCGTCAGCGCGGTGTCGGCGTGCAGGTGCGGCGCGAGGGCGTACCGCTGGCCGCCAGGGTCGTCGTCGTCGCCGGGGACCTCCGTCAGGTGGCCCGTGGAGACGAGTCTGCGGGCGAGCTTGTAGTAGACGGGCAGCGTCACCGTGTCGCGCGCGGGCTCGGCGGCGCCGGGGATTTTGGATCCGGTCTCGGTCATGTGCCGGTGGATCGCGGGGACCGTCGCGCCGCGGTCGGGGTCGGCCAGGCCGCGGAGCATTCGGAACACGCCCTGCTCCCGCTCGCCGACGTCGAGCCTGCGGGACGGGCCGGTCACCGCAGGCCGGCCAGGGGTCGCTTGCTGGCCCAGCCGCGGTCGGCGAGGTCTGCGACCACGTCGGGCGTCGCGCCGCCGTGCGTGGTGACGCGGCGCCGGACGTCGACGACAGTGGCGTGCCGGACCGTCTCCGCGACGCCCGTGAGGACGCACGTCCCTCGGGGAGCTTCGGCATGGAGTGCAGGACCTCGGGCGGAGCATCGGAGAACACCCCCTGAGCGCGTCGAGTTGATCGGGTTCGATGGTGTGGAGAAACCGGGTGAGCAGGCGCTTGAGGATGCTCCGGTCGACGTCGGCGGGGCTCTGCGTAGTCAGGAGCAGCCCGAGGCGGTAGTGCCGTCCGATCCGAGCGATCTCCGCAGGACCTGGGTGCTGACGTTGCGGTCGTCGTTCGGCGCGACGAGGTGGAACTCGTCGATGCTCAGGACCGTGAACGGGATCCTTCGGTGGCGGGCAAGGCCCTGGAGGGCGCGGGCGACGGCGGCGGTGATGATCCGCAGGTCGGCGATCAGCATGCTGCGGCAGTCGATGTTGACGAACGCGCCGGGGACAAGCGCGGTCTCCCAGTTGAACGCCTGGCCGATGTAGTTCATGCGCTCCAGGGCGCGCGTCCGCTGCTGCGCCGGGCGCAGGGTGTTCGCGGCCTGCATTTGGAGCAGCGGGGCCTGGGTCTCGATCTCGTCGACGAGGTCGTCGACGCCGAATGTCGTGCGCCGGTTCTGGCGGACCTCGCGCTGGTGGACGTCGAAGGTGTAGCCGATGAGCGTCTCGATGTTCGTGCCGCGCTGGACGCCGCTGACCGACTCCAGCAGGTCCTCGCGGGTTAGCGCGCTCAGTGGGAGCGTGAAGCCGGCTCCGGGGACGAGGTTGACGCCGCCGAGCTCGGCGCACGCGGAGATCATCTCGCCGTTGACGTCGATATTGACCTGGGGGACGCCGTGGAGGTGGAGCTCCTCGCCCAGGACCCCGCGGGTGTAGCTCTTGCCGGAGCCGATGCCGCCGACGATGAGGACGTGCCGCTGGACGGCGTCCTTCACGAGCGTGACGGGCACGGACGGGTCGGTGTGCATGGCACCGATGTGCAGCCCGGCGTCGGTCGAGTCGGGGAAGCCCATCGCGGTCTGGACTAGGTCGGCACCGGCGGCCAGAACGAGCCCGCCGGCGAGGGGGATGGACCGGACCTCGTGGGGGTCGCCGGGGCGGCCGTCGTGGTCGAGGGGGAACTCCTCCAGCGGCTCGGTCCGGGCGATCCGGTAGATGACGGTGGACGAGCCCTCCTTCGCGTACTGGCTGCCGAACGGCAGGACCGAACGGACCGTCGAGGACAGGGCGTCCTCGTGCGGGTTGACCTCGTGCGCGCCCAGGACCCGGCACAGGACGAAGGTCGGCTCGCCGGCAGTCCCGGCTTCCGCGACGACGAACATGCCAGGGGAGACCGCCGCGCCGGGGGCGAGCCGGAACCCGACGGACTCGAAGCTGGGGGACCGGTCGTCGCTGATCACGCTGCCAAGGACGCCCGGGTCCCGGTCGGGCGCGGGGACCGGGCCCGGTGCCGTGTCCTCGACGATCTCAGCGTCTTGCGGCTCGTCGTCGTCGCGCTGCAAGCAGTGTCCTGCGTGGTGCTCCTGGGCTGCCATCCGGTCTCCCTGTCACTACTAACCCCCGTCCATGAAGGGTTACATACCGAATGACAGACGTGCAAGTATCGACGAGCATTTTCTTGCGTTAGGCAGAGAGCGCGTCGGCGAGCTCGTCGCTGACGTGCCTTGCGATCGCCTCGGCCCACAGCGGAGGGAACGCGTTCCCGACCATCCGCGCCTGATGGCCGCGGTGGCCGGTGAAGACGAAGTCGTCAGAGAAACCCTGCAGCCGGGCCGCCTCCCGGACCGACAGTGTCCGGGGCCGGGCGTAGTGCAGGAACCGGCCGCTCCCCGGGTTGTGGAAATTCGTCGTGATCGTCCGACCCAGGCCGCGGCGGTGCAGACGGGCGTACGCCTGCGAGTAGTACCGCCTGCCGTTCGTGGCCGTCAACGGCGGCCGGCAGCCCTCGACCACCGTCGACATCCTGCGGACCAGGTCCTCCCCGTGCCCCCACGGCACATGGTTGGCAGGCGGCCCGCCCGCCGTCCGCATCGCCCGGGCGTACGCCGACGACCGCGACGGAGGGTCCTCGTCGAGATCCCCGATCGCGTCGCCGACCGTCACCAGGTCCGCGAGCTCGAGCGTCCTGGCCGCGTAGATCCCCCTCATCGTGTGGGCGCTGCCCGTGCCGGTCACGTACAGCGTCGGGGCGGACCCGAGCAGCGAGTCGAGCGTCTCCGCCGTCGGCGCGACAAGGGCTTCCCGGCGGTAGTCCCAGACTTCCCGGCGCCCAGCATGGGTCGGCGGAGGCGGCGTCGGCCGGACGCCCAGGTCCTCCCGGTACCCCAGCACCAGCGTCCGCTGCCGGGTCTGCGGCAGTCCGTACGACGCGGCATTCAGCACCCCCGACCAGCACCGATAACCTCGCGCCTCTGTCGCCAGGGCCCGGCGGAGCTCCGGGCGCCCCGAGACGGCGGGGACGTTCTCCATCACGAAGAACAACGGACGCAGGTCCCTGACCAGTCGAAAGTAGTCCCCGATGAGCATGTTCCGCTCGTCGTCCGCAAGGCGTCGCCCCGCGGCGGACCAGCCCTGGCATGGCGGGCAGCCCAACACCCCCGATACCTGACGCCCATCGGCTGCCTTGAGGACGTCCGCCGCCGTAACCTGGCGCACATCACGCACGTCGTACTCGCCCCCTTTCTCGCCGCGGTTGACCCGGTACGTCGCCGCGGGCGAGGGGTCGACATCGTTGAGGTAGACGGGCTGGAACGGTCCGCCGCGGGAGAATCCGTCGGCCACAGATCCGACCCCGGCGAACAGTTCGGCGATGCCGTGCCGCAACACCGGCGACCCCCTAGGTCTGGACAAGCTGGTCCTGGGACTCTGTCATTCGCCGCAGCGAGCGGCGCGCAGGCGCCAGATATGACGCAGGCATGCCGGTCGCCTACTGGTCCCCGGCCCCTGCATGAATCGTCGTTGGCTTGGGTGCCGCCCCGACTAAGGCTCTGGTCACACGGGTCGATGGGACGACCGTGGCGTTTGTGTAGGAGGAGCGCGCCGGACCTGACCTCGCGCACCGCGCACTTCCTCGATGACTTCAAGGCCGTACCGCTCTAGCACCCGCGGTGAGCGAGCCTGCAGATCCGCGACTGAAGAGTCTGCGGGCGGACCGCGACAAGCGTGGCGAGGACCGGATCCGACCTACCGTTCATAATTTCGAACACACGTTCGAAACTTTACCCAGTCCA
>JAUJMQ010000050.1 GCA_030446775.1 Egibacteraceae bacterium | reverse complement strand
GGAGCCCGGCGGTGGCACTGGCCCGCCCCGAGGGCTCGAAGAAGATCTTCGCGTCGAGCTCCAGCTCGATGCGTTCTTGTTCGCGGGAGTTGCTGTTGGTGTCCTCCCCGGACTCGATGTGCTTTGCGGTGAGGACGGGCCGGATCAGCTCGACGGCTGGGGGGTTCGTCGCCTCGACGAGGAGGCTGAGGACCTCGCCGCGGCGCGCGCTGCGGACGCCGGTTGCGGCCCGCCAGGGGATCTCCAGGTCGACCGGGCCGTCGCCGACGGTGACCATGTAGGGGGATCGGTCGGTGGCGAACCCGAGGGCGACGACTGTGCCGTGCGGGGTCGGGACGTTCACGACGGAGATGTCGGGCGTGACGCCGTCCGCGAACCGCTTCTGGACCTGCGCCCACCAGCTCGCCGCCTCGGTCGTCTCGGGCGGGACGACGGCGTGGTTGTCCTCGTCCAGGCCGATGATCCAGACGATGTCGTCGCCTCGGGCGGCGTTCGCGTGCCCGGCGAGCCGGCGGGCGGCTTTCGCGGGGTCGATCCACTGGGCTTTGCATTCGACGAGGTCGTCTTCGACGCGGCCTCCGGCGACGACCCGTTCGACGTGGTCGATCACGCGCGCTTCGAGGCGGCGCCGGTCCATCTGGCCCTCCTAGGTCGCGACGGTGGCCGTGAGGGTAGGGCCAACGATCGGGGTGGCTCGCGTTCATGTCGGAGCCGGGCGACAGAATCCCCGTGGCATGGGAGGTGGCGGATGGCTCTGGGGTTCGACTCGTCTCGCGCGCCGATGCGCGCGGAGGACTTTGTCGAGCTCGTCCGGGCCGTCGTGGCCGCTGGGCCGGGCGACGAGGGCCACTGGATCGAGTGGAAGTCGTCTCTTGACCTCGGGTCGGCGGAGGGCAAGGCCGCGGTTGTCAGGTGCGTGCTGGGGCTGGCGAACAGGCAGCCGGACGCCGCCGCGAGGTTCTGCGAAGGCCGCGGGTACGTCGTTGTCGGCGCGGAGCCGGGTCGGCTCGTCGGACAGCCCGACGTAGATCCGGCGGATCTAACGAACTGGTGGACGCCGTACCTGGGGGCGGACGGTCCCAGGTGGGTGCCCCACTGGGTGTCCGTCGACGGCAAGAGCGTCCTCGTCGTCGAGGTCGCGGCGCCACGGCCGGGAGATCCCCCGTTCACGGCCCGCAAGTCCACGACCGGGCTAATGGACGGCGACGTGTTCGTGCGTAGAGCGGGCCAGACCGAGCGGGCCTCAAGCGGCGAGATCGCGGCACTCGTAGGGCGTGCGTCGTCGGCGCAGGAGCTGACCGGAGTCTCGGTCGAGCTGCTGTCCGGGCCCGTCCGTCCGGTCGCGTTCGGGCCCGACGAGATCGGCGCGTGGGTCGCTGCGGCCCGCGACGAATGCCTGGAGAGCCTGCGCCGCGCTCAAACCGCGCCCGAGCCCGAGCCGCGACGGTTCAAGACCATCGAGCCGGGCGAACGGAAAGGCCTGAGCCTGTCCGAGCTCAAGGCGCTGGAGCAGCGCGCTGCGGACGGCGACGTGCTCAGCCCGGACGAGCAAGCACGCCTGGACTCGGCGAGGCAGGCGATGCGGGCGACGATGAGGGCGGCGTCGGAGGCCATCGGCGCGATGTGGTCCACCGAGCCCGAGGAACGGTCGGCAGAGGACTACGAGGAGGAGGTCGAGCACTATCTGCGCGCGCTCGCGTCGGCCCTGCCCGCCGAGCTGCGCGCCGCCGCGACGCGGTTGCTCCCGCCCTGCAGGCTCGCGCTCCGCAACGACACGGGCAAGAACCTCCCGGACGTGCGCCTTGTCCTGCACGTGCCGGGTGATGCCCGCGCGGGGGAGCCCGACGAAGACGGCCCTGGGCTGCCTGGCCCGCCTCGCCCGTACGGCCCTCGGCGCGTGAACCGTCTTGGGATAGGCGCCGGCTTCGGCATCGACACGTCGTACTTGTTGCCGCGTTCTTATTCTCTGCCGGTCCTGTCGGGCTTCGACATCGAAGAAGGCGGTTCGGTCCGGGTCCGGTTCGATCCAGTGCACCTCAGGCCGCACGACACCGTCCCGTTGCCGCCGATAGCCCTTCTGCTGACCGGTCCGTGCACGGGGTCGTGGGAGATCACGTCGACTGGCGCGGACGGTGTGTGCCGCGGCACCGTCGACCTGCCGGCCGAAGGCTCCCCGCTGACGGTCGAAGAAGCTCTCGCTCCGGGCGAGCCCGAGTAGCGGCATCCCCGGGGCCGAACGCGGCCGGCCCGCTGGCCGGCGTCAGATGCTCAGGCCGACGCGACGATGGGAGTGAGTTCGTCGGAGAACAGGTGGACGAGATGGTCCGCGATGGCGGGGTCGTGAGTGGGTCCGTGACCGTCGGCAGCGACGGGCAGACCGCGGCGATGTCGACGGTGTCGGCGAGTGGGACCGCGAGCCAGTCGGTCGCGTCCGCCCATCCCGGCTCGTCGAGCAGCGTCGAGCTGACGCCGGCGAGTTGCCAGGCCAGCGGTGGGAATAAGAACGAGGCGCGCGCGCCGGGCGGGCATGCGGGTGTCCACACCCCCCTCGCGCGCCGCTCCGTTCTGTCGTAGGCAGCGCCTAGCGTCCGGACGATAGGACCTTCGACGAACGGCGATCCGTTGCCAGCACGCACAGGGAAGAAGATCGACCGCAGCGCCCACATCGGCGACAGCGCGATCGCGCTGGTCCACGGGCGCGTCAACGAGATGGACTTCGTCTGGCACGAACGCAAGATCGACGCCGGTATCGACGGGTCGATCGAGCTCCGCGACCCGTCGACGGGCCAGGTAAACAACCGGCACTTCCTCGTCCAGAGCAAGGGCAGCGACAACCGGTTCCCCGGCGAGAACGACCGCGGGTTCCACTACCTGTGCCGCCCGGAGGACGTCGACTACTGGATGGACTCGCCCATCCCCGTTCTGCTCGTCTGCTCCCACCCAGCGACCGGCGAGGCCTGGTGGGCGCACGTCCAAGGCTGGTTCTCCGATCCCGGCCGTCGGGCGAGCGGACGGGTCGACTTCGACAAGGCGACCCAACGGTTCGGCGCGGTGTGCGCGTCGCGGCTGCTCGCTCTCGCCGACCCGCACGGCGACGCGTACGTGCCGGTGCCCGCGCAGAAGCCGGAGACGCTCACGTCGAACCTGCTCGCCGTGACCGTGCCCACGACCCTGTACCGGAGCCCGGCCCCGGGCCGGTCGCCGACGGACGTGTTCGCGGCGCAGGGCGACGCTGGCGCGCCTCTGCGTTTCGACTGGTTGGTGCGGGGCGGCCTGCTGTACACGTGGCAGCCGACGGAAGGAACGCCCCTCGGACTGGCGTGTGCAGGGCCGTCCGAGCCCGTCGCGACGGCCGAGCTCGCCGGGTCGGGCGACGACGGCCACCGTCTCGTCGTCGAGCTCCTCAACAGCACGTTCCGGCACGACCAGCGCCTCGACTGCGACTGGACGCAGGACCGCAAGACGATCTACTTCAAGGCGACGCCCAGGCTCCAGGACCGGAAGATCCTCGGCGGGACCGGACGGCCGCGTCTGGTGTTCCACGCGAAGCGCACGAAGGACGGCAGCCGGGTCAGGTACTACAAGCACGCCGCGCTGTCCTGGCAGTTCCTGTTCGCGGACGGCAGGTGGTGGTGCGCGCTCGACGCGACGCACCACTACACCCGGGACGGCTACCGGGAGTCCGACTATTCCGGCGACCTGAGGGCCGGGCTCAAGAAGCTCAACAAGAACCGCGGCGTGTTCGGGGACGTGAAGATGTGGGCCGCCTGGCTCCAGGGCGAGGAGGACCTCCTTGGACCGCGCGAGACCGTCCTCGGCTACGGCGGCCTGCTCTCGTTCGACGTCGAGGTCGGGATCGACGACAAGGACTGGCTCGTCGACCACCGGCCCGGCGCGCCACAACCCGACGAGGACTACGACCCGCCGGACGACGACCCGCTGAGGCTGTTCGAATGATGAGAGCGACAGTTCTTCCGGAGCCGCAGCTGGAGTTCGGCGGCGGTGCCCGTCACGTCGACCCTCGGCACGGCCTGGTCGACTACGGCCCGGCGGGCGCCGCGACGAAGGCCATCCGGGCCGGGATCGTCGGCACGCACGACGCGATCGACGGCCTGATGAGGTGGTTCGACAAGTGCCGCCAGCCTGTAGCCGCTAAGAACAGCCGCCTCGGCCGGCTGTTCGTCCCGTTCCCGGGCTTCGACGACGGCGTCGGGTTCAGGTCCACGCTCGTGTTCGACAGCCGTCTGCAGCGGCCGATCCGTGCCCGGGACCTGCACCGGCTCGCCGGGCTCAACCCGGAGGCCGCCGTCCACGAAGCGGTCGCGCTGTACGCCGAGCAGCTCGCCGTCCTCGACGAGGAACCGGGCTGCGACGTCATTCTCGTCGCCCGCCCCGACGACCTCCCCGAACGCCTCACGACGGCCCCGCAGGGACGAGGGGCGCCAAGGCAGAACCCGCTCGCGGCGGACTTCCGCGACCTGCTCAAGGCCGCGTCGATGCGCGGCAGCCGCCCGATCCAGATCGTCCGCCGGACCACGTGGGACCCTGCGTTCAAGCCCCCGGGCGAGACAGAACGCCGCAAGATCCAGGACGAGGCGACCCGCGCGTGGAACCTGCACACCGCCCTGTTCTACAAGGCAGGCGGCGTCCCATGGCGGCTGCCCCGTGAGACAGGCGACCTGACGAGCTGCTACGTCGGGATCACGTTCTACCGGAGCAACGACGCCGCGACCCTGCAGACAAGCGTCGCGCAGGTGTTCAACCAGCGCGGCGACGGCGTCATCGTCCGCGGCGCCGCCGCGGTCGTGTCCAGCGACGACCGCCAGCCCCACCTGGCGCGAGACGACGCCCGGGCGTTGCTCCAGGACGCGCTCCGGCGGTACAAGGACGAGCACCGGAACCTTCCTGCGCGGCTCGTCGTCCACAAGAGCTCGTCGTACACGCCGGACGAAGCCGACGGCCTGCGGGCCGCCGCCGACGACGCCGGGCTCGACGTGCTGGAGATGCTCTGGCTGCCGTCGTCGGACCCGCTTCGGCTTTTTCGTGCGGCCGAGCACCCGCCGCTGCGCGGCACGATGCTCACGCTGACCCCGCAACGGCACGTCCTCTACACGAAAGGCAGCGTCCCGTTCTACGGCGCGTACCCCGCCATGTACATCCCGTCGCCGCTGTCGTTTCGGACCGTCGAGACCGAATCGAGCCCGGAGGCCCTCGCCGCGGAGATTCTCGCGTTGGCGAAGATGAACTGGAACCAGACCCAGCTCGACGGCCACGACCCGATCACGCTGCGGACCGCCGAGAGCGTGGGCAGGATCCTGCGGCACCTCGGGCCGGAAGACCGTCCCCAAGGACGGTACGCCTTCTACATGTAGCCAGCCCCGGACGACGTGCCCACAGGTGTAGACAGCGGGCGTTCCAAAGGTGCCTGCACCCCAGCGGGTGCGATCTCGGGGTGTAGGGGTCGGCTATCGGTCACTACCACCTGGTGGTACGTCCTCATCTGCCGCGACGGGAGCGACCGCCGGGATCACCGCTCAGCTCCAGTAGCAGCAACAGTCAGTTGGTGACTGCACCCTGGCGGGGGCGCTCACACGGGTCGGCTCCCTACTTCGACGACGCGACCTCACCTGACGCGTCAACAGCCGGTTGATCCCGCA
>JAUJMQ010000009.1 GCA_030446775.1 Egibacteraceae bacterium | reverse complement strand
AGCCAGACGGGCGGGGCCCCGGCTGCTTCTACCGCCACAACCGGGTCGCCGACTGCGTGCGCCGCTCCCCGCGGGCCGGCGCCGGCGCCGGCGACCCGGCCCTGCTCGAGTCCTCGTGGTGGTCGTTTCGTTCCGACCGTACGGCGGTGCCGGCCGTGCTCGGCTGGACCGACGCGGCGTGCGTCGGGCTCGCGACCGAGCCGCGGTCGGCGCTGGGTCTGTCCGGTGTCGGCTTCGGCCTCGAGCAGCAGGCGGCACGCGTGTGGCTGGACTTCCCCTACCGCGAGGAGCCGGTCGTCTACGACGGCTTTCCCGTGGCGGCGCCTCCCGACGTGCGCTGGCACCGCTGGCGCCCGGGGGAGCGGCGCCGGCTCTCCTACCGCCTGTGGGTCGGCCCGCCACAGGCGCACGCCTACGACCCCTTCGTCCGCCACCTGTACGACCGCCACCGCCGCGAGCATCAACCCGCACCGTGGATGTCGGCCGCGCAGGCGGCGAGGCTGACCGCCTACGGGCTGCACCGCTGGCACTGGCGCCCCGACCACGACGCGCTCTACGAGACCGCCGCCTTCGACCGCGCCCACCCCGAGCTCGACCGGCCGCACATGCACGTCGGCTGGGTCAGCGGCACGCCGTGGGCGCACGCCCTTTTGGCCTACGGCCGGCGCAGCCGGACGGGGCCGTACGTGGACGCGGCCACCCGCGTGCTGGACAAGATCGCCGGCGCCCGCACCCCCGCGGGGACGTTCTGGGGGATGTGGACGCTGCAGCGGGGCTGGCGCGGGGGCTGGAACCCCGACGGCGCCTGGCTGCACGCCCGGACGCTGGCCGAGGCGACGTTGTTCATGACCCGCGCCGCAAGGCTGGAGGACCGCCACGGTGCCGCGCACCCCGGGTGGGTGCGCGCGGTGGCCGACAACCTCGCCTTCGCGGTCAGCCGGCAGGACGGCTCGGGCAACGTCGGGTCGTACTACCACCACCAGACCGGCGCGGTCACCGAGCGCGGCTCGGCCGCCGGGATGCTGTGGATCGCCGCGCTCGTCGAGGGCGCCGGCCTGCTGGGAGACCCCGGCCTGCTCGCCGCCGCCCGCCGCGCGGGGGACCACTACGCCGGCTTCGTGGAGGACGCGTTCATCTACGGGGCGCCCGAGGACGTCCACCTGGCGCCCACCTCCGAGGACGCCTACAACGCGTTGATCGCCTACATCGCCCTGTACGAGACCGACGGGAAGCGGCGGTGGCTGCGGCTGGCACGGCAGGCCGCCGACTGGATGATGACCTTCCGCTGGACCTACAACGTCGCGTTCGATCCGCGCACGCTGCTCGGGCGCTACGACTTCCGCAGCCGCGGCGCGGACCAGGCGTCGCCGTCCAACCAGCACCTGCACGCCTACGGGCTCGTGTGCCTGGGGGAGCTGGCCCGCCTGTGGCGTCACACCGGCGACGAGTACTACCTGCGGCGGGCCCGCGACAACCTCGACTGCTTCCTGCAGCTCGTCGCCCGCGTCGACGGCGACTTCAATGCGCGCAAGGGCATGGTGACCGAGCGCTACTACCAGACGAACTGCTTCCAGCCCAAGGGCTCGCTGCTCACGCTGTCGCACGCCTGGTGCGTCGGCGTCACGTTGCACGGCTGCCTGGTCGCCATGGACGACCCGGAGGCCTTCCCGCCCTCCGCCGACGACGAGGAGCCCTGCGATGGATGAGCTGCGCTTTCCCGACGGCTTCACCTGGGGGCTGGCGACGTCGGCCTACCAGATCGAGGGGGCGGTCGACCGCGACGGCCGCGGCGAGTCGGTCTGGGACCGCTACTGCCGCACCCCCGGCAAGGTCGTCGACGGCGCCACGGGGGACGTGGCCTGCGACCACTACGACCGGTTCGAGGCCGACGTCGACCTGCTCGCCGACCTCGGTGCGGGCTCCTACCGCTTCTCGGTCTCGTGGGCGCGGGTCCTGCCGACCGGCACGGGCCCGGCGAACACCCGCGGGCTGGACTTCTACGACCGGCTCGTCGACCGGTTGCTGGAGCACGGCATCGCCCCGACCGTGACGCTGAACCACTGGGACCTGCCCCAGGCCCTGCAGGACGAGGGCGGTTGGACGGCTCGTGCCACCGTCGAGCGCTTCGACGAGTACGCAGGCGTCGTGTTCGCGCGTCTTGGCGACAGGGTGGTGCGCTGGATCACCCACAACGAGCCGTGGTGCGTCGCCTTCCTGGGCTACTGGCGGGGCGTGCACGCGCCGGGTGTCAGCGGAGACCTGGTGGCGGCGCTGCGGGCCGCCCACCACCTGCACCTGTCCCACGGCCGGGCGGTCCGCACCTACCGCGAGCAGGGCCACCCCGGTGAGATCGGCATCACCCTGAACCTGGCGCCGCACAGCCCGGACTCCGACAGCGACGCCGACCGGGAAGCCGTGCGGCTGTCCGACGGCTACTTCAACCGCTGGTTCCTCGACCCGGTCCTGCGCGGCAGCTACCCCGACGACATGGTCGACCACTTCAGCCGGCTCGCCGGCCCGCTGGACTTCGTGGCTCCCGGCGACACCGCCGAAGCCGCCGCCGGCATCGACTTCCTCGGTGTCAACTACTACCAGCCCCGGGTCGTCCGGGCGACGCCAGGCCACGACCTGGGCTACGAGGTCCTCGAGGGCGGCTCGGGCGGCGCCACGACCAGCATGGGCTGGGAGATCGCGCCCGGCGGGCTGACCGAGCTGCTCATCCGCCTTGCCCACGACTATCCCGGCACCCCGTTGTTCGTCACCGAGAACGGTGTGGCGCTGGAGGACCGGCTGGCCGACGACGGGGCGGTCCACGACCCCGTCCGGGTCGACTTCTTGCGCAACCACTTCGCGGCGGCGCACCGGGCGATCGAGGCCGGCGCGGACCTGCGGGGGTACTTCGTGTGGTCGTTGATGGACAACTTCGAGTGGGCGCTGGGCTACCGGCCCCGGTTCGGCGTCGTCTACGTCGACTTCCAGACCCTGCGACGGATCCCCAAGGACAGCGCCGCCCTCGTGCGCGCGGTCTTCACCCGCAACGCCGTCGGGATGGACCCAGGAGGTGGAGCTTCCGCATGACCGACCCCGTCCGCGTCGACGCCCGCGTCGACGGGCTGCACGTGCGAGCGCCCGCCTACGTCCTGTGGCTGCCCGCCGGCAAGCCCTACGCGCTGCTCGCCGACCGCGACGGCGTGCCATGGGGTGAGCTGTTCCTGGCGCCCAGCGTGCACACCCTCGGCGTGCTCGACGACACGATCCGGCTGCACCCGGCCGCCGTCGAGGCGACGAGCGACGGCCACCGCGTCACGATCGACGCGGAGAGCACGGCGTGGACGTCGAAGCGGGTCACCCTCGACTGCCACCCCCGGCGCCTGCGCGTGTCCGTGGAGGTCGCCGGCGAGGGACAGCTGACCGACGTCCACCTGCTCGGTGGCTACTGCAGCGCCGACCCGCGCCAGGGCAGCGGGTTCTTCTCCAGCGGCGCGGACTTCTCCAGCGTGTTCAACCCCGAGCCGTGGGGCTCCGAGCGCCGGGTGCTGCCCGCCGGCGAGTCGACCGTCCTGGACGTCATGGGCGGGCCGGTCCCCGGCAAGGAGCACTGGTTCTTCACCCCCCCGCCGCTGTGCCTGGCCGCCAGCCGCTCGCCGGCACCGGAGTGCCGCGACGAGCTGCCCTCCGGGCCCTGGCTGGTCATGGGCCTGGGGGTCGCCGCCGGGGAGCAGCACTTCACGGCGCTGCACTACGAAGCGGTGGAGGCCGCCTTCTCGCTGCGGCTCGCCTACGAGGGGCAGACGCGGGTGACCGGCCGCTTCACGGCACCGTCGGTGGTGTTCGCGTTCGACGCGCCGGACCCCTACGCGGGCATCCGCGGCTACGTCGCCACCTTGCGGGAGCTGGGCTACCTGCGGGCCTCCGACAGGACCGCTCCGCCCGCCTGGTGGTCGGAGCCCATCTTCTGCGGCTGGGGCTCGCAGTGCATCCTGGCTCGCAGGCACGGCGGCCGCCCCCGCGACTACGCCACACAGGCGAGCTACGACGGCTTCCTCGGTGCGCTGGACCGCGGCGGGGTGGCTCCGGGCACGGTCGTGCTCGACGACAAGTGGCAGGCGGCCTACGGCACCTGCGCCGCCGACCCCACGAAGTGGCCGGACCTGCGCGGATGGATCGACGCCCGCCACGACGAGGGGCGCCGGGTGCTGCTGTGGTGGAAGGCCTGGGATCCCGAGGGGCTGCCAGGGGACCTGTGCGTCCGCAACGCCGCCGGGATGCCGGTGGGCACCGACCCGTCGAACCCGCGCTACGAGGAGGCGCTGCGCGCGAGCGTCCGGCGCATGCTCGGACCGGACGGCTACGACGCCGACGGGTTCAAGGTCGACTTCTCGGCACGCACGCCCAGCGGGCCGGGCCTGAGGCGGCACGGCGCCGCGTGGGGTGTCGAGCTGCTGCACCGCCTCCTGGAGATCCTGTACGACGAGGCCAAGCGCACGAAGCCGGGCGCGCTGGTGATGACCCACACACCCAACCCTCACTTCGCCGACGTCACCGACATGATCCGCCTGAACGACGTCAACACCCGCGCGCCGGTCGTTGCGCAGATGACCCACCGGGCCGGCGTGGTCGCCGCCGCCTGCCCCGAGCTGCTCGTCGACACCGACAACTGGCCCATGCCCGACCCCGAGTCGTTCCGTGAGTACGTCCGGGCACAGCCCCGGCTCGGCGTGCCCTCCCTGTACTACGCCACGCACCTGGACCGGTTGCCGCCCTGGACCAAGGAGCGGACACACGTGGCCTGGGATCACTACCTGCAGCTACGGGCCGAGGCGGGTTCCCCCATCCACGAGCCCGTCGCGTCGCACGAGGAGCTCAGCGCCGAGGACTACACGGCCGTCAGGGACGCCTGGCGGGCCGCACGCAAAGGAGACACCGGTGCCTGACGGGCTTGCGGGCGCCGCCACCCTGGCCGACCTGCTGCCCGCCGCTCAGCGCGGCGGATACGCCCTGCCGGCGTTCTCGCCGCGCTATCTCGCCTGCATCCGCCCGGTGGTCGAGGCGGCCGTCGCCGAGCGGGCGCCGTTCGTCGTCGAGATCAGCCAGCGTGAGCTCGGGTGGTTCGACCTGACGCCCGCGGCCTTCCGTGACGAGGTCGAGCGGGTGACCACCGACCTGCGGGTCGACCTGCCGTTCGTGCTGCACCTGGACCACACCTGGACCAGCGAGCTCATCACCGAGGCGATGGACGCCGGCTTCACGTCGGTGATGATCGACGCATCTGCTGAGCCGCTGGAGAGCAACGTCGCGCGCACCCGCGCCGTCGTCGACGAGGCCCACGGGCGCGGCGTCAGCGTCGAAGCCGAGCTGGGGCGCCTGACGACGACCGACCGCCTGGAGACCGAGGGCGGCGCGCAGGCCTACACCGACCCCGAGGAGGCCAGGCGCTTCGTCGCCGAGACCGGCTGCGACGCGCTCGCCGTGTCGGTCGGCACCGCCCACGGCATCTACCCGCCCGCCGGGCCGACCATCGACTTCGACCGCCTGGCGGCCATCCGCGCGGCGATCGGTGCCACCCCCATCGTGCTGCACGGAGGGTCGGGGCTGCCTGCCGGCCTCGTCGCCCGTGCGCTGGCCATGCCCGGTGGTGGCATCTCCAAGATGAACATCGCCACCGACCTCGAGCAGGCCCTGCTCGACGGGATGGGCGGGCGCGAGCGGATGACCTCCGCGCAGCTCGACGCCCTCGACGCCGGCCTCCGGACCCGGGGCCTGGCGGCGGTCAGGACGGTCGCCGCCGCGAAGATCCACCTGCTCCACGCGTCGGGAAGGGCACGGCCATGACGCCGGGCGACTACGTTGTCCACGTGCTCCGCCGTGACCTGTCGCTCCCGAGCCAGCGCGAGTGGCTGGAGGGACTGGGCGAGGACGAGCCGGTGCACGGTGTCGACGTCGCCGGCGCACTGGACGAGGCCCGCCGGGAGCGGGAGGAGCGGTTGGACGCTGCGACCCGTCGTCGTTGACGCCGCCGCGCTCGCCCGCCGGCTGCGCTGCCCGCTGGTGACCGGCGACCAGCGGCTGACGCAAGCGCCGTGGCTCGCGGTTCCGGTCGTGGCGGTTTGACCGCTCCGGTGTCGGCTACCTGCCTCGTCGTCCGGGGATCTTGACAGGGCCGAACCGCTGTGGCTTGGTGGCCGACAACGTTGTCCGGCGCCGTCACACGGAGGCGGTGGAGCAGTCATCCGACCCACGATGCGGGACGTCGCCGCGACCGCGGGCGTCAGCCTGAAGACGGTGTCCCGTGTCGTGAACCGCGAGCGCGGTGTCGCCCCCGACACGTCGGTCCGGGTGACGGACGCGATCGAGCGGCTGGGCTTCCACCGCAACGACCTGGCGCGCAGCCTTCGGCCGGGCCAGAAGACCTCGACCGTCGGGCTGGTCATCGGCGATGTCGGCAACCCGTTCTTCTCCGGCATCGCCCGCGCCGTCGAGCAGGTGGCGCGCGACGAGGGCTACATGGTGATCGCCGGCAGCACCCATGAGGACGCCCAGCACGAGAAAGAGCTCGTCGCCACGCTGTGCATGCGCCGGGTCGACGGCATCCTGCTGGTGCCGGCGGGGCGCGACCACCGCTACCTGCTGGCAGAGCTGGCCGCCGGCACGGCGGTGGTCTTCATCGACCGCCCGCCGGGGGGCATCGAGGCGGATGCCGTCGTCGTCGACAACGTTTCAGGCGCCCGCCGAGCGGTCGAGCACCTGCTGGCCTCCGGCCACCGCCGGATCGGGCTGCTGGGCGACAGCACCAGCGTGTTCACCGCGGCGCAGCGGACCCTCGGCTACCGGGCCGCCCTGGCCGGGGCCGGCATCGCCGTCGACGAGCGGCTGCTGCGCATCGGGCCCCACGACGCCGCGGACGCTCATGCGGCGGCGCGCGAGCTGCTCGCCCTGCCCGACCCGCCGACCGCCGTGTTCGCCGTCAACAACCGCATGAGCCTGGGGGCGCTGCGGGCGCTGCGCGACCCCGGCCGTCGGGTCGCCCTGGTCGGGTTCGACGACTTCGAGCTGGCCGACATGCTCGCCACGCCCATCACGGTCATCGCCCACGACCCCGCCGCGATGGGCGGTGCGGCCGCCGAGCTGCTGTTCCGCCGGCTCGCCGGCGACACCGGGCCGCCCCGCCAGGTCGTGCTCCCGACACGGCTGGTGACACGGGGCTCGGGCGAAATCCCACCGTGACGCCAGGGCCGCCGACCGCCACCACCAGACAGGCTCTCCGGTGAGGATCACGCAGGCGGCGTCGACCGAGCTGTTCGTCGCGTCCGACGACGACCCGCTTCAGGTGGTGGCCGTGACCGTCGTCAACGCCGGCGACGCCGGGTGGTCGGTGGACGCGCCGGCGACCGTCGAGGTCGTCGGCGACGGGGTCGTCACCGCCCGGCGGGCGGCGGTGGCGGACCTCGCGCCCGGGCAGGAGGCCCGCGTCGAGGTCGGCGTGGCCGTCGCGCACGGCCTCCGGCCGGGTGACACCGTGCCGGCCGAGGTCCGCGCCGAGCATGCCGGTGTGGCCGACCGGCGCCCCTTCTCCTTCGTCGTCGCCGAGCCGGGCTGGCGCATGTTCCTGGTGTCGCACTTCCACTACGACCCGGTGTGGTGGAACACCCAGGCGTTCTACACCGAGACGTGGGAGAAGCTGTCGCGCGAGGAGCGGCCCTGGGAGGGCCGCGGCCAGCACCCGGCGTTCACGCTGATCGAGGCCCACCTCGACATGGCGCGCCGCGACCCCGACTACAAGTTCGTCCTGGCCGAGCTCGACTACCTCAAGCCGTACTGGGACGTGTTCCCCGCCGAGCGCGGCTACCTGCGCCGGCTCCTGGACGAGGGCCGGCTGGAGCTGATGGGCGGCACGTACAACGAGGCCAACACCAACCTCACCAGCGCCGAGAGCACCGTCCGCAACGCCGTCTACGGTGTCGGCTACCAGCGCGACGTCCTCGGCGGCCGGCCGGCCACCGCCTGGCAGCTGGACGTGTTCGGCCACGACCCCCAGTTCCCCGGGATGATGGCCGACGCCGGCCTGACCTCCAGCTCCTGGGCGCGCGGCCCGTTCCACCAGTGGGGGCCCAACCGGGCCCCCGGCGGCAACCCGCGGATGCAGTTCGACAGCGAGTTCGACTGGGTGTCGCCCAGCGGCCGCAGCCTGCTCACCAGCTACATGGCCAACCACTACTCGGCCGGGTGGGACCTGGACAAGGCCGCCACCCTCGCCGACGCCGAGGCCGAGGCGCTGCGCCTGTTCGGCGAGCTCAAGGCGGTCGCCGCCACTCGCAACGTCCTGCTGCCGGTGGGCACCGACTACACGCCGCCCAACCGCTGGGTCACCGCCATCCACCGTGACTGGAACACCCGCTACAGCTGGCCGAAGTTCGAGGTCGCGCTGCCGCGTGACTTCTTCCGCGCCGTCCAAGCCGAGCTCGCGCAGCGTGGCGGGCCCAGTCCCCAGACGCGTGACATGAACCCGGTCTACACCGGCAAGGACGTGTCCTACATCGACACCAAACAGGCGCAGCGAGCCGGCGAGAACACGCTGCTCGCGGCGGAGAAGTTCGCCACCATGGCCGCGCTGCTGGGTGCCCGCTTCCCGGCCGAGGCCTGCGACAAGGCGTGGCGGCAGCTGCTGTTCGGCGCCCACCACGACGGCATCACCGGCACCGAGTCCGACCAGGTCTACCTCGACCTGGTCGGCGGCTGGCGCGACACGTGGGAGCTGGCGCGCGAGGTGCTCGACGACGCCCTGGACCACATCGGCCGCCACATCGACACCCGCGCAGGCGGGCAGCCGCTGGCGGTGTTCAACGCCCTGTCGTGGACGCGGACCGACGTCGTGCGAGCGGAGGTGGAGCTCGTCGACCCCGCCCCCGGCCTGGACCTCACCGACGACGCCGGCCACGCCGTGCCGTTCGTCGTCGAGGCCGAGGTGCGCGACGACGCCGGGCGGCTGCTGCGCTGCGTGCTCGTGTTCGTCGCCACCGACGTCCCCGGCGTCGGCTACCGCACCTACCGGCTGCGGCCCGCCGCGGCGCTCCCCGACGACGCCCGCTGGCAGCGGGTCGACACACGGCGCATCACCAACGGCTGCTACGAGGTGCAGGTCGACGCGGACCGCGGCGGGGCGATCTGCGACCTCGTCGACCGCCGCGACGGCCGGTCGGTGCTCAAGCCGGGAGAGCTCGGCAACGAGCTGCTCGCCTACGACGAGTACCCGACCCACCCCCAGCTCGGTGAGGGCCCCTGGCACCTGCTGCCGCGGGGCAGCGTCCGGTCCGCGGCCGAGCGGCCCGCGACCGTGACGACCGAGCGGTCGGCCGTCGGCGAGCGGATCGTCGCCCGGGGCAGGCTGTCGGGGTGCGACACCGTCCAACAGGTCGCGCTGTACGGGGGCGTCGCACGCGTCGAGTGCGTCACCCGGCTCGACGGCTTCTCCGGCCAGGACACGCTGTTTCGCATGCGCGTGGCCGCCGACGTCGCCGGCGGCATGCCCGTCTCGGAGGTCGGCAACGCCGTCGTCGGACGCGGGTTCGGCTTCCCCCTGGTGGACGTCGCCGACGTGCCCTACACCCTGGACAACCCGGCCTACAACTGGTTCGGCGTCGGCGCGACCACCCGCGTCGCGCTGCACGAGCCCGGCCACGCCGGCGAGCGCGGCTCCCGCGCGCTCAGCGTCGCCGAGGTCGTCGCGCCCGACGGCTGGGGAGGCGACGACGCCGTCCGCGACCTCGTGGTCGCGCTCGTCCGCAAGGGCGTGACGTCGACGGTGTCGCGAGCCACCGGCAGCCGCTACGGCAGCATCGACGCCGACTCCAACCTGCCCGATGTGCGCATCGTCGTGGGCGGTCCCGACCTCAACCCCTTCGCCGCCGAGGTCGTCGCCGCGGCGGGCCCGCGCTGTCGCGCCCACCTCGACCGGCGACTGGCCGCCGACGGGGCGGCACGGATGTGGATCCCCGCACAGCGCCCGCTGCGCGAGACGTGGCGGCCCAACGCCGACCTGCGGGGGGTCCGCGACCTGCCGGTGCTGCTGGTCGCCGGCTCCGACCGCGCGTCGACCCGGGCGGCGCTGGCCGCGCTCGGCGACGACCTCGTCGACGCGGTCATCGACGTCAGCCAGCCCGCCGACCTCGACGGCGACCACGGGCGGACCGACGACTACACCGTCGCGGTGTGCAACCGGGGCCTGCCCGGCTTCAACGTCGACGCGCGGGGCGACCTGTACCTGTCGTTGCTGCGCTCGTGCAGCGGATGGCCGTCGGGCGTGTGGCTCGACCCCCTCGCCGCACCGCGCCCGACGGGTCCAGCTTCCAGTTCCAGCACTGGACCCACGAGTTCTGCTACGCGCTGGTCGCCGCGGCCGGAGACTGGCGACGTGCCGGGATGGTCCGTGCGGGTCACGAGCACAACAACCCGCTGCGCGCGCGCACGCTGGACGTGCACGCCGGTGCGCTGCCGGCCGCCACCTCCCTCGTCGCCGTCGACTCCGAGACGGTCGTCGTCACCGCCATGAAGCCGGCCGGCAACCCGATGGCCAGCATGGCGGGGACGGTGATGGACCCGTCGGCGGGCATCGCGCTGCGCTGCTACGAGGCCCACGGGCAGGTCGCCGACGTGGAGATCCGCTTCCCCCAGCCGCTGCGCGGCGCCTTCGTGACCGATCTGCTCGAGCACGGCCGCCGACCGGTCGCGGTGACCGGCGGCGTGGTCCGCCACCGGCTGGAGCCCTACGAGATCGTCACCCTCGGGGCGGTCGTCGAGCGGCCACCGGCCCCCGCCGACGTCGTCGCGCTCGGTCGTCGCCGTGAGCCCGCGCAGCCGGTCCACAGCGACTACTGGCTGCACAACAAGGGCGCGGCGCCGCTGGGCTACCAGCCCGTCACGGTGCAGATCCCACCCCGGGCGATCCTCGCCGACGCGACGTTCGACGTGCCCGTCGTCGTCGCTTCGGAGCGAACCGACGGCCCCGTCGCCGGCCGCATCCAGATCGTCGCGCCGCCTGGCTGGGTCGCCGAGCCCGCCGACCGCGTGTACCGGCTGGCCCCCGGCGCGCACCTGCAGATGACCGCCACCGTGCATCCGCCGCCGGACGCTGCCCCGGGCCGCTACTTCGTCGCCGCGCGCATCGCCGACGAGGCCGGGCAGACGCACGAGGACGTCGTCACCGTCGACTACGGTCCGGCCGCCGCCGGACAGGCGGGGCCGCCGGCGGCAGCGGTGTCGCGGGTGCTGCTGCTGGAACGCGCCACCCGCAAGGCCGTGATCGCCGACCGCCGGCTCGATCCGGCAGGGACGTTCTCCGCCGGCGGGGAGCTGGGCGTCGACCTGCGCACGGCGGCCGTGGACGTGGGGCCCGGCGACAGTGCTGCCGTGGAGGTCGCGCTGTCCAACCTCGTGGCCGGTGAGATCCGTGGTGAGGCACAGATCATCAGCCCGTGGGGAACCTGGGAACACGTGTCGCCGTGGACGCAGGGCTTCGCGGTCCCGCCGCGCGGCGTGGAGACGGTCCGGTTCGCCGTGCGGTGCCCGCCGGGTACGGTCCCGACGACCGCCTGGGCGCTGGTCAAGGTCATGTACTTCGGGCGGGTGCTGTACACCCCGAGCCTGACACTCGAGGTCGGCCGGGGACGCGAGCGCGCCGGCGCCGTCGCTGCGCGGGCGAGGTCGGGGTGACGCGTCCAGAGACGCTCGCTACCGTGGGCGCCCTGGAGATCACGGGAGCCGATGTGGCGCGGCGAGTGCAGCGGATCCGGGCCGAGGCCGGGCCGGAGTCGCTGCCCGCGGCGGGCAGCCCCGCGGAGCGGCGCCTGCGGCGCTGGGTGCTCCACGCGCTGGTGAACGAGGCCGTGGTCGCGGCCGAGGCGGCGTCGCGAGCGCTGGTCGACGACGCCGCCGCCGAGCCCGACGCCGGTGTCGTCGCTGCGGTGTTCGAGGCGGTCACAGCCGACGTGACCGTCGCCGACAACGTTGTCAACGAATACTACGCCCGCAACGTCGACCGCTACCTGCGGCCCGAGACCCGCCGGGTGCGCCACCTCGTGCTCGCCGACCGCGGCAGCGCCGACGTGGTCGCCGCCCGGGCCCGGTCCCGGGCCCCGTCGTCGCAGCCCGCAGCGGTCCGGTCGACTGGCTCCGCCGGCGCGCCGGCGGGCGCCACCGTTGAGCAGGTCTCCCGCGGGCAGGTCTGCGGTCCGCTGGAGGACGCGCTGTTCGCCGCCGCGCCCGGCGACGTCGTCGGCCCGCTGCGCAGCGAGCTCGGTTGGCACGTGGCCAGGGTCGAGGCGGTCACCCCGGCCGCCACCGTCCCCCTGGAGGCCGTCCGGGAGGCGATCGCGGCGGATCTGCTGGCCGCCGAGCGCGGCCGGCGGTTCGACGCCTGGCTCGGGCAGCGCCGAGCCGAGCTCGTGACGGTCGCCGCCGGCCATGAGCACCCCGGCGACCCGCGCGCGCCCGACAGCAACCACCGCCACTGACTCAGACCCCGGCTTGACACCAGCGAGGAAGACCCGTGATGCAGCAACTGTCAGAGAACCTGTTCCGGTTCGTCGACACCTGCAACGTCTACGTGCTGCGCGACGGGCGCGAGGCCGTGGTCGTGGACTTCGGTGCGGGCGACGTCCTCGACGCGCTCTCCGAGATCGGCGTCGAGCGGGTCAGCGACGTCCTGATGACCCACCACCACCGCGACCAGGCGCAGGGCCTGCCCCGCGCCGTCGAGGCCGGCGCGCGCATCTGGGTCCCCGGGGCGGAGGTCGAGCTGTTCACCGCGGTGGAGCACCACTGGCAGTCCCGGAACCTGTGGAACAACTACAACGTCCGCGAGGACCGGTTCACGATCGCCGAGTCCATCCCGGTCGCCGGGACGCTGCCGGAGTACCGCACCACATGGTTCGGCGGTCGCCCCTTCATCGTCGTGCCGCTGCCGGGGCACACGGTGGGATCGGTCGGGTTCCTCACCCGCATCGACGGGCGCCGGCTGGCCTTCACCGGCGACCTCCTCGCGGCCCCGGGCAAGCTGTGGTCGCTCGCGGCCACCCAGTGGTCGTACGCCGGCGCCGAGGGGCTGGCCGCCACCACGCTGTCCCTGCTCGACGTGCAGGACCGGCGTCCCGACGTGCTCCTGCCGTCCCACGGCCAGGTGATGAACGACGTCGACGCCGCCATCAACCTGCTCGTGGGCCGTCTGAAGAAGCTGCTCGCGCTCCGTGGCGAGCACCTCGACGTGATCGAGCGCCGCAACCGCCCCTCCGACCACGTGCTGCCGCACCGGCTGTACAACCGGACCGCCCACTCGATGACGTACGTGCTGCTGTCCGACAGCGGCAAGGCGCTGCTGATCGACTACGGGTACGACCAGTACTACGGCATCCCGGCCGGCAGCGACCGTGCGTCACGCCGCCCCTGGCTGTACACCATGCCGGTCCTGCGAAAGATGTACGGGGTGTCCAAGATCGACGTCGTCATCCCGACGCACTACCACGACGATCACGTGGCCGGGTTCAACCTCCTGCGCGAGGTCGAGGGGACCCAGGTCTGGGCCGGGGCCAACTGCGCCGACGTCCTGGCGGACCCGTCCTACCACGACCTGCCGTGCCTGTGGTACGAGCCCGTGCAGGTCGATCGGATCATCCCGCTGGGTCAGCCGTTCCGCTGGGAGGAGCACGAGCTCACCCTGCATCCCCTCCCGGGCCACACGCTGCACGCGGTCGCGGTCGAGGCCACCGTCGACGGCACCCGTGTGCTGGCAACCGGCGACCAGCACGGCGAAGACGGATGGCTGAACTACGTCTATCAGAACCGGTTCCGCATCGGTGACTACCGGACCACCGGGGAGCTGTACCTGCGGCTGAAGCCCGAGCTGCTGCTCACGGGCCACTGGGGCCCCGTGCGGGTGGGCGACGGGTTCCTGGAGGACCTGTTGGAGCGCGGAGCGCAGCTCGAGCGTCTCCACAAGGACCTGCTCCCGCTGGAGAGCACCGACTTCGACGCGGAGGGGTTCGCGGCCTGGATCCGCCCGTACCAGACCGAGGTCGCCGAGGGCGAGCCCGTGTCGCTGGAGGTCGAGGTCCGCAACCCGTGCCCGAGCGCGGAAGACGTCACCGTCACGATCGTCGCGCCGACCGGCTGGAAGGTCGACTCCGCGCAGTCGTCGGCGTACCTGCGGCCCGGCGAGCACGCCAAGCTGCCGTTCACCGTCACCCCCGCACCGGGCACCACCGTGCGACGAGCGATCGTGGCAGCCGACCTGCGGGTGGGGGAGCGGCGGTTCGGCCAGCACGCGGAGGCGCTGGTGTCGGTGACGTGACGGCGTTGGGCGTCCGCGGCGTCGTCGAGGGCTTCTACGGGCGCCCGTGGTCGTGGCAGGAGCGGGAGCGCCTCGTCGGATTCCTCGCCCGGCACGGGTTCAACGCCTACGCCTACGCGCCCAAGGACGACCCGTTGCACCGCGACCGCTGGCGCGAGCCGTACCGGCCCTCGGACTGGCGCCGATTCGCCAGCCTGGCTCGCGCGTGCGCCCGGTCCGGCGTGGAGTTCTGCTTCGGCGTCAGCCCGTTGGGGCTGCGGGCCTCCGACGACCACGACGTGGCTCGGCTGCTCGCCAAGCTTGGCGCCGCCGACGACGCCGGTGTGCGCCGGTTCTGTCTGCTCACCGACGACATGCCCGACGCGTTCGCCACCAGCGCCGACGCCCGGCGCTTCCCGACGCTGGCCGCCGCGCACGCTTCCGTCGTCGAGCGTGTCCGCGGCGCGCTCGCGCAGCGGGGAGCCGACCGCCGGCTGTGGTTCGTCCCGCTGCACTACCACGGCGACCCTGCGGCGCCCTACGTGCGGGAGATCGGCGAACGCATCTCCCCCGACGTCGACATCTGCTGGACGGGCCCGGACGTCTGCTCGCAGCGGCTGACGCTCGCGCACACGCGCGCCGTCAGCGCCAGCCTGCGCCGACCGGTCCTGTACTGGGACAACCACCCCGTCAACGACGGCTGCATGCGCGACGATCCGCACCTGGGGCCCTTGCGAGGCCGCGAAGCCGGCCTGGGATCCGCCGCCAGCGGAATCCTGGCCAACCTCGCCCTCCAGCCGGAGGCGTCGCGCATCGCCCTGTCCACCATCGGTGAGTACGCCGCCGACCCGGACGGCTACGACCCGGAGGCGGCCTGGCGGCGCGCTCTGCTGGCCGTCACGGGCGACGAGGACGATGCCGCCGCCGTTGCGGTCCTCGCCGATCTGGCGCGGCGGTCGCCGCTGCAGCCCGGCGACGAGCTGGCCAACGCGCTCGCCGAGCCGCTGGAGGCCTTCGGCCGGACCTGGGAGACCAGCCCCGACCGTCGCCGGGACGCCGTGCGTCACGTCGCGGCGGTCCTCGACGGCCTGGCAGCGACCGCAGCGCGTCTGTGCTCCTCGCTGGGCAACCAGCGCCTGCGAGCCGACCTGGCGCCGTGGTCGCGGAACCTCGCACGCCAGGTGGCCGGCGCCCGTGGCGCCGTGCGCGTGCTGGCCATCGCGCTGGACGACCCGGCCGCCTTGCGGCTGCCCGCCCTGCGCCGCCAGGTGCTGGGGCAGCTGTGCGCGGCCCGCGAGACCTCCGCCTGGGTGGCCGGCGGGCAGATCCCGGCGTACTCGCGCGCCGGCCTGCACCGGGCAGACGACCCCCCCCCGCGGCCCCCGGCCGCCCCGACCGCCGGGCACCCGCCGCCGCACTGACGACCGGCGGGCGCGGTGCGACGCGGCGCGGCGCGGCTCCCGGCGCCGGCGTCAGACCGGCTGCGCGAGGACCGCGCCGGCGTGCTCGATCGCCAGCCGCGGGCTGGACAGCACGGGCACCGCCGGCGCGTCGGGCAGCGCGGCGATCACCCTGGCCATCGACGCCTGGGCGAGCACCACGACATCCACCCGCCCGACGAGTCGTTCGAGGCCGGCTCGCACGAGAGCGTCGTGGCGTTCCCCGTCGCCGGCGGTCACCGCCTCGAACGCGCCCTCGCACAGGTGGGCGACGACCTCGACCGGCCGCCCTTCGCGGGCAGCGACACGCTCGATCAGGTCCACGGTCGGTGCCAGGGTGGTCGCCAGGGTCGCCAGGACACCGATGCGCTCGCCCGCTCCCACCGCGTGGCGCACCATCGGCTCGTCGACCCGCAGCAGCGGCACCGTGCAGCGGTCTCGCGCGGCATCGACCGCGGGACCGAGCGTGGAGCACGTGACCATGATCGCGTCGACGTCGCCGTCGATGTCGGTCACCAGCTGCGCCAGCTGCTCGCTCGTGGTGGCGGTGAGCCGGCCGCTGTCGACGGTGCGCTGCAGCAGCCCTTCGTCGACGACGCTGATCGTCTCGACCTGCGGGAGCAACTCGGCCGCCAGCGCCTGGAACTGCTCGGCCAGCGACGGGACGGTGTGGATGAGCGCGAGGCGCTTGGACATGGCACCTCCGTTCCCGCCGTTGCGGGCCGGCTAATCGCGCCGCCCCGACCGCCCGTCCGCCTAGTCTGTCCACAGCTCGACGGACGCGGTTTACAGGAGGCCGGCGAGCGTCTCCTGGCGTCGGCTGATGACCGCGGGAGGTTCGCGATGCCGGCACCGCTGCAGACCGGGCTCACCTACGACGACTTGGCGTCGTTCCCCGACGATCACCTCCGCCGAGAGCTCATCGGCGGGGAGCTCATCGTGACTCCCGCGCCCCGGGTCCACCATCAGGGTGTCGTCGCCGAGCTGACCGCGCGCCTCGTCGACTACGCGAGGGCCGCCGGCGGCAGGGCCTTCCCGGCACCGCTGGACGTGCTGCTCACCGACTCCGATGTCGTGGAACCCGACGTCGTCTACGTCGCTCCGGACCATCTCGACCGGCTGGAGGAGCGCTACCTGCGCGGTGCCGCCGACGTGGTCGTCGAGGTGTCGTCACCGTCGACGCGCCGCCTGGAGCTCGTCGCCAAGCGCGAGCTGTACGAGCGCTCCGGGGTGCCGGAGTACTGGTACGTCGACCTGGACGCCGACCGCGTCGAGGTCCACCGGCTGCGCCCGGACGGCCGCTACGAGCGCCCGCAGGTCCTCCTGCGGGGCGAGACGCTGATCTCACCGCAGCTGCCGGGGTTGGAGCTGCTGGTCGACGACGTCCTCGGCCCCGCGGACGGCTGAGCCGTCGCTTCCGCCGGAAGTGGAGGGGCGTCGGTCGGGGGTGGCAGGTCGAGGTCGATGTGCTCGGCTGACACGAGCGGCTCCAACCACCTGCCCTCCGGTGGGAGGCCGACGAGCGACACCCACGGCGGCAGCTCGGCGAACAGGCCCCTGATCGTGCTCACGTCGACGAGGTGCAGCGCCGCGCACTGCGCCAGCGGCACCCCGTCCGGGTCAACCACAGCACCCACCCGGCCAACCGGTCAGCGAGGTGCTCGGCCACGTTGACGAAGACCGCCGACCCGGGTGGAGCCGACGGGTTTGGTGCCGTCGGCCCGGTCGGGCACCATCGGGCTGGTGGTCGCCGAGCTGGACAGTCCCATCGTCTCGCCGCTCCCCCCGGCGACCGGCGCCGGCGTCGCGCGGCACCGGGGGTCGTTCCACACACACCCCCGTCGCCGCTACCGCGACCCAGCGCCATCGCCCGCAACTCACCGACCGGAGAGCCCGTGATCAAGGCCCTGCGCACGTTCCGTGTGCACCCGTCGCTGCCGCCGGAGCTGCAGCCGCTGACCGAGCTCGCCGCCAACCTGCGCTGGGCGTGGAACCAGCCGACCGAGGAGCTGTTTCGCTGGGCCGACGCAGACGCGTGGGAGGAGGTGGGCGGCAACCCCGTGGCGCTGCTGGGCCGCCTGTCGCCGGGCCGTGCCGCGGCGCTCACCGACGACGCGGCGTTCCTGGCGAGCCTCGCGGAGGTGCACGCCCACCTCCGCCGCTACCTGACCGCCCCGCGCTGGGCGCAGTCGCAGAAGAGCCGCCCCCCGCGCGTGGCCTACTTCTCGCCCGAGTTCGGCATCACCCACGTCATGCAGGTCTACTCCGGCGGGCTCGGCGTGCTCGCCGGCGACCACCTCAAGGCCGCGAGCGACCTGGGCCTTGACCTGGTCGGGGTGGGGCTGCTGTACCGCCACGGCTACTTCCGCCAGCACCTGGACGCCGACGGGTGGCAGCAGGAGCACTACCCCGACCTCAACCCCTACAGCCTGCCGCTGCAACGGCTCGAGCGCGACGGTGCGCCGGCGATGATCGAGGTGCGCCTGGCCGACCGCATGGTCGCCTGCCAGGTGTGGAAGGCGTCGGTCGGTCGGGTGCCGTTGCTGCTGTTGGACACCGACCTGCCGACGAACGCGCCCGAGGACCGGGTCGTCACCGACAAGCTGTACGGCGGTGACGTCGAGCACCGGCTGCGCCAGGAGATCGTCCTCGGCATCGGTGGGGTACGGGCGCTGGATCTGGCCTGCGATCTCGGCGAGCTCGGCGACGGCTGGGCGTCCGGTGCGGAGGTCTACCACTCCAACGAGGGCCACGCGGGGTTCCTCCAGCTCGAGCGCATCCGACGTCTGGTCGACGTCGACCGGCTCGACTTCGACCAGGCGATCGAGAGCGCCCGGGCGGCGGTGCTGTTCACCACCCACACGCCGGTCCCGGCGGGCATCGACGTGTTTCCCGGCGCCCTGATGCAGCGCTACTTCTCCGACTTCGCCGCCGACTGCGGGGTGGCGCTGGACCGGCTGATGACGCTGGGCCAGGTCGACGGGGGAGGCGTGCACGGCAGCTTCAACATGGCGGTCATGGGGCTGCGGCTGTCGGCCGCCGCCAACGGCGTGTCGCAGCTCCACGGCCAGGTCAGCCGGCGGATGTTCGCCGGGCTGTGGCCGGGGTGGGCACCGACGAGGTGCCGATCACCTCGGTCACCAACGGCGTGCACGCCGCCACCTGGGTGGGCCCGGAGATGACCGCGGTCTACGACCGCCACCTGGCGCCGGACTGGGCGCACAACCCCGCGGCGTGGCGCAGGGTGGGCGACATCGGCGACGACGTGCTGTGGCGCGCCCGCGCCCGCGCCCGGGAGCGGCTCGTCCAGCGCCTCCGCGGATGGGTCCGCGCGGCGCGTGAGCGGCGCGGCGAGTCGCCGGCGACGCTGGCCTGGACCGACGAGGTCTTCGACCCGGACGCGCTGACGATCGGCTTCGCGCGCCGCTTCGCCGAGTACAAGCGCGGCACGCTCCTGCTGCGCCAGCCCGAGCGGCTCAAGGCGCTGCTGACCGCGACCGACCGCCCGGTGCAGTTCGTGTTCGCGGGCAAGGCCCACCCCGCGACGACGTCGGCAAGGACATCATCCGCCAGCTCGTCCACTTCTCGTCCGACCCGGCGATCCGCACCCGCCTGGTCATGGTCGAGGACTACGACATGGACCTCGCCGGGGTGCTGTACCAGGGTGTCGACGTGTGGCTGAACAACCCGCGCCGCCCCCACGAGGCGTGCGGCACGTCCGGTGAGAAGGCGGTGCTCAACGGCGCCCTGCACTGCTCGACGCTGGACGGCTGGTGGGACGAGATGTTCGACGGCGAGAACGGCTTCGCCATCGGCGCCGCCCACGACAACCCCGACACCGGCCAGCAGGACGCGGCCGACGCGCAGTCGCTGTTCGAGCTGCTGGAGCGGACCGTGATCCCCACCTTCTACGAGCGCACCGAGAGCCCGCTGCCGCGGCGCTGGCTGGCGCGGGTCCACCGTTCGCTGGAGACGCTCGGGCCGCGGGTGCTGGCCACGCGCATGGTGCGCGAGTACGTCACCGACCTGTACGTGCCGCTGGCCGTGCGGGCCCGGCGGCTCAACGCCGACGACCACGCCCGCGCCAAGACGCTGGCGAGCTGGCGGGAGGCGACGCGCGCGTGTCGTGGGCCGACGTGGGCGTCCTGGAGGCCAGCGGCGACCAGGGCGTCGCCACGATCGGCGAGCGGCGCGACGTCCGCGTCGTCGTGGGGCTGGGCAAGCTCGGCCGGGACGACGTCTGCGTCCAGCTGCTCCACGGCCCTGTGCGCGCCGACGGGACGCTGGAGCGCGTGGAGATCCTGCAGCTGGAGCCGGACGGTGAGACCGGCGGCGGGCACGTCTTCGGGGGCGCCTTCACCTGCACGGAGTCCGGGGAGTACGGCTTCGCGGTCCGCGTCGTGCCCGCGAACGACGACCTGCTTTCGTGGGCCGACACCGGGCTCGTGGCCTGGGCCGGCGACGACGTGCCGGGCGACGCCGGCGACGGAGGCTGACGCGATGACGGACACGACCCTGCCCTGGTGGAGCAGCCGCGTCGGCTACGAGGTCTACCTCCGCTCGTTCGCCGACGCCTCGGGCGACGGTGTCGGGGACCTGCGCGGCCTTTGCGACCGGCTCGACCACCTCGTCTGGCTCGGCGTCGGGATCGTGTGGGTGACGCCGTTCTACCCGTCACCGATGCGCGACCACGGCTACGACGTCGCCGACTACCGGGGCGTCGACCCCCTGTTCGGGACGCTCGAGGATTTCGACGGCCTGGTCGCCGCGGCCCACGATCGCGACCTGAAGGTCGTCGACCTCGTCCCCAACCACACGTCGTCGGACCATCCGTGGTTCCGGGCGGCGCGGTCGTCGCGCGACAACCCCTACCGCGACTACTACATCTGGCGCGACCCGGCACCCGCAACGGCCGCGGGCGCCGGCGGGGGACCGCCCAACAACTGGGTGTCGAACTTCGGGGTCCGGCGTGGACGCTGGACGAGGCCACCGGGCAGTACTGGTGCCACCTGTTCCTGCCCGAGCAGCCGGACCTGAACTGGGCGAACCCGGCCGTCGCCGACGAGTTCGACGCGATCCTGCGCTTCTGGCTGGACCGGGGGCCGACGGCTTCCGCATCGACGTCGCGCACGCCCTGGTCAAGGACCCGCAGCGCGCGACAACCCCCGTGCCACCCGGCCCAGCGAGAAGGGCGACGCCGACACGACCGCCGCCGAGGCGTTGGACTACGAGCACCTGTACGACACGAACCAGCCGGGCGTCCTCGACGTCTACCGCCGCTGGCGCAGGCTCGTCGAGCCCTACGACGGTCTGCTGCTGGGGGAGGTGTACCTGCTGTCCGCCGAGCAGCTGGCCCGGTACGTCGCCGCCGAGGACGGTCTGCACCTGGCGTTCTGGTTCAAGCCGCTGCACATGGACTGGGACCCGGCGACGATCCGCAGCGTGCTTCGCGCGGCGGCCGACGCCGCGCCCGACCAGCTCGCGTGGGTCTCGGGCAGCCACGACCGGTCCCGGGCCGTGAGCCGCTTCGGCGGTGGCGACATCGGCCGCCGGCGGGCGCTGGCGCTGTCGACGCTGCTGTTCGGCCTGCCGGGGACGCCGTTCCTGTACCAGGGCGAGGAGCTCGGGCTCGACAACGGCGTCGTGCCGCGCGAGGACGCGCAGGACCCGGTCGCCCGCCGCACGGCGTCCGTGGGGCGCGACGGCGCCCGCACGCCGATGCCGTGGGCTCCCGGCCCCGGGGCTGGGCTTCACCACCGCCGAGCAGCCCTGGCTGCCCCTGGGCGGGCGGACGGACGCGGACACCGTCGCGGTGCAGCGCGACGATCCAGGGTCGACGCTGCACACCTACCGGCGGCTCGTCGCGCTGCGCAACGACACCCCGACCTCCACGCACAGCCCGTGGACTGGATCGGCGAAGACGGTCCGGTCGTGTCCTACCAGCGGGGTGGCGTCCTCGTCGCGGCGAACTGCGGCGACGCGGCGGGCAGCCTGGCCGTTCCCGACGGTGAATGGACCGTTGCCTTTCCACGACGGGCGAGGGCGAAGGGGCCACCGCGAACGGCACGTTCCCGTTGGCGCCGTACCAGGCGGTGATGCTGGCGCGCTGAGGCGCGCCGGCGCCCCCGGCGCCCCCCGCCGGCGCCCCCGCCGGCGCGCCCGGCGCCGCCGGCGACCGGGTGCGGATGCGGGCGTATGCGCACGAGACTGCACCCGGACGTCTGTCGGGAGGTGCCGACCCGCCGCCCCGCCGGCGCCCCCGCCGGCGACCGGGTGCGGATGCGGGCGTATGCGCACGAAACTGCACCCGGACGTCTGTCGGGAGGTGCCGACGCCCCGCCGCCCGCCGTGCGGCGCCCCGGACGTCTGTCGGGAGGTGCCGACCCGCGACCGGGTGCGCCCCCGCGGGCGTATGCGCACGAAACTGCACCCGGATGGCCTGTAGCGGCGTATCGGCGATGCCCGTCATGCCGGCCAGGTCCGTGGGCGCCGGCGTGCTCGATCTGGAGCGCGACGTTTCCTCGACCGGGCCGGCTGAGAGGCTGCGGGGACGTCCCAGCCTCGGAGGCACCGTGCGCATCTCCCTGCTCCCCGAGACCCCGGTCATGTCGCTGTCGGAGCACCTGGACCGCGGCGGCGGCACGGGGCTCGCGGCGGCGTGGAAGCGGGAACCGGCCGACGTGATCGCCGAGGTCGAGCGCTCGGGGCTGCGTGGGCGCGGCGGCGCCGGGTTCCCGACGGGTCGGAAGTGGGCGTCGGTCGCCGAGGCCGGGGCCGACTCGGCGGTGCACCTGGTGTGCAACGGCGCGGAGGGAGAGCCGGGCACCTACAAGGACCGGACGCTGCTCGGCCGCGACCCGTACCGCGTGATCGAGGGCGCGCTCATCGCCGCCTACGCCGTCGGCGCCCGGGAGGTGGTCCTCGCCACGAAGCGCCGGTACCCCTACGAGGCCGAGCGGCTGCGCAGCGCCCGCGCGGAGATGGTGGCCGCCGGCTGGGCAGGCGCCGAGCGCGTGGCCATCGTCCTGGGCCCCGACGAGTACCTCTACGGCGAGGAGACCGGGCTGCTGGAGGTCGTGGAGGGCAAGCTGCCCATGCCGCGCATCCTGCCGCCATATATGTACGGGCTCCACGCGACGATGCACGCGCCCAACCCGACCGTGGTCAACAACGTCGAGACCCTGGCCCACGTGCCGGGGATCCTTGCCGAGGGCGCCGAGCGCTTCCGCCAGCAGGGGACGGTGGAGGCGCCCGGCAGCATGCTGTTCACCGTCATCGGTGACGTCGGCAGCCCCGGCGTCTACGAGCTCCCGCTGGGGACGTCGCTGCGGACCCTGCTCGTCGACATCGCCGGCGCGACCGACATGAAGGCGATCTTCTCGGGGACGTCGAACACCGTGGTCACCCCCGACCTGCTCGAGCTGCCGATGGACTTCGACTCGTTCCGCGAGGCCGGCACCGGACTGGGCAGCGGCGGGTTCGTCGTGTACGGGCCCATCGCTGCATCGTGCAGGTCGTCGCGTCGCTGTCGCGGTTCCTCGCGGTCGAGTCGTGCGGGCAGTGCCCGCCGTGCAAGCTCCACGGCGTCGAGCTCCACGAGCGGCTCGAGGCGCTGTGCCGGCGGGGCGGCACGCCCGCCGACCTGCAGGAGCTGCGCCGGCGCTGCACGCTGGTCACCGAGGGCAACCGCTGCTACCTGCCGGTCGGCCACGCCCTCGTGGTCGGCAGCGCGCTGGAGACGTTCGCCGACGAGTTCACCGCCCGGCTCGACGGGCCGTGCGACCACGACGACGTCCTGGACGTCCCCAAGATCACGTCGCTCGACCACGACACCGGCGAGGTCCGGCTCGACACCGACTACCGCCGCAAGCGCCTCGACTGGTCCTACGAGGAGCCCGGGGGCGACGGCGCCACGTGACCCACCGCCGGCGCTACTGCCCCGCGGCCTTCGTGACGATGATCCGCGCCGACTGCAGCGAAGTTGGCTGTGTAGGTGAAGGTCCCTTCTGCTGAACGACGTACAGATGTTCGCCGAGGTTCTCACGGAGCTGAAGCTCGGGGGTCATTCGCAGATCGGGCGCAGCGTCGACCCTGGGGAGCTCTCGCAGACCTCGCTTCCCACGACGGGCAGGCTTGTGCTGGCGTTGTAGAGCCGAACGCAGAGTCGTGTCAGCAGAGCCGATGCGGATGCCCCAGGCGACGCGGACCATGGAGCCAGCGGGATGGCCGAGGTGTCGATCGGCACGGAGTAGGCGTCACCAGCCTGGGCGGCGTCGCCGCAGCCCACTTGCGAGCACATGCCACTCTCCGTCATCGCACGGCGTGAAGTTCGTCCCCAGGCGTCAGAGCACGATGTGAGCCATGAAGGGCAGGTTGGAGACGTCGCCGGGGGCACCTTGTGGGCCCCGCTCGCCGGGGACGCCCTGCGCGGGCCGGGAACGCCCTCGGGACCGGCGACGCCGCGCGGGCCCTGGAGCCCCCGCGTGCCCCGAGGACCGGCCGGGCCCTTCTGGCTCCACTTGAGTCGCGTCTCGACGGCCCTGCAGGCGCGGCCGGCGGGGACCACCCGCACGGAGCCGTCCTTGTCGGAGTAGCAACCGTGGATGACGCCGTCGGCGCCCACGACGGAGCTGACGGCGAAGGCTGCCACGCCGAACAGAAGCACGAGCACGACGGCGGACACGCCCACGAACAGGCGCGGCTGCGAGCGAGAAGCACGAGGTTTCCTTTGCGCTTTCCGGAGGTCGGCAACCTCAATGGTCGGCAGCGGGCTCGGGTTCTTTACGCGCGGGATGCCGCGCGCTCGCCCGCCGAGCCGGGCTACCGGTAGCGCGTCAGGACGACGAACGTGGTCGTGCACACGGTCTCGCGCCAGCCGTTGACGCGGTCCAGGACGGCGTCGAGGCGCGGGGCACTGGCAGCGGCGAGCTTGACGAGAAGGTCGAACTCGCCGGCAACGGTCTCGACCTCCTGCAGCTCGGGCAGCGACGCCAGCCGGCGCACGTAGGCGCCGACGTCGGGTGTGCGCACGACGATCCCCACCCGCGCCACGTGCTCGGCGACCCCGGCCGGGTCGGCGACGTCGGCGTGGTAGCCGCGGATGGCGCCCGTGTCCTCCAGGCGGCGGACGCGGCGAGCGTCGCCGTGCGCGACAGGCCGACCGCCCGGCCGAGCGCGGCCATCGACGCCCTCCCGTCGTCGCGCAGCAGCGCCAGCAGCCGCTCGTCGATGCCGTCCATGCCGCCCATGCTGCGCCGCCTTCCGTGCTCGCGTCACCGACGAACCGTCGGTCATTGTGCACGGACCGTCCCCCCGACGCGCGAGCATCGACGGTTCGCGCGGTGCGCCGGCGGCGTCCAACGCCGACACTGAGCAGCCGGCTACCGCGCCCTCGCAACCCCGCCCGAGTGCCCGCCCAGAGCCGCTGGAGGACCGATGAGCGCCGCGATCCCGCCCGCTGCAGTCCACGACGTGCTGCGCCGCCACCTCCTCGTCGACGGCCTCGACATGGTGCTGGACACGGCGAAGTCGTCCGGCTCGTACCTCGTCGACGCGCGCGACGGCACCCGCTACCTCGATATGTTCACCTTCTACGCCTCTTCGCCGCTGGGAATGAACCATCCCGGCCTCGTGGGAGACGCCGGGTTCCTGGCGACCCTGACCGAGGTCGCGGTGAACAAGCCGGCGACCACCGACGTCTACACGACGCACTACGCGGAGTTCGTCGAGGTCTTCAGCCGGGTGCTGGGGGACCCGGCCCTGCCGCACCTGTTCTTCATCGAGGGCGGGGGGCCCGCCGTGGAGAACGCGCTGAAGGTCGCATTCGACTGGAAGCGCCGCCACAACGCGGCGCACGGACGCGACGGCTCCCTCGGCACCAAGGTGCTGCACCTGACCCGCGCCTTCCACGGCCGCACCGGCTACACGCTGTCGCTGACCAACACCGACCCGATCAAGACCGCGCTGTTCCCGGTCTTCGACTGGCCGCGCATCCCGGTGCCGGCGGTGCACCACCCGTTGCACGAGCACATGACCGAGGTCCAGGCCGCCGAGGAGCGGGCGCTGGCCGCCGCCCGGGAGGCCTTCGCCCGTCACCCCGACGACATCGCCTGCTTCGTGGCCGAGCCGATCCAGGGGGAGGGGGGCGACAACCACCTGCGGGCCGAGTTCCTCCAGGCCATGCAGGACCTGTGCCGGCAGCATGACGCGCTGTTCGTCCTCGACGAGGTGCAGACCGGCATGGGTCTGACGGGCACGGCCTGGGCCTACCAGCAGCTGGGGGTCGCCCCCGACGTCGTCGCGTTCGGCAAGAAGACCCAGGTCTGCGGGATCATGGCCGGGGGCCGGGTCGACGAGGTCACGGACAACGTCTTCGCCGTGTCGTCGCGGATCAACTCCACGTGGGGCGGCAACCTCACCGACATGGTGCGAGCGAGGCGCATCCTGGAGGTCATCGAGGGCGACGACCTGGTCGTCGCGGCGGCCAGGCTGGGATCGCGGCTCGTCGAGCGGCTGCAGGACCTGGCGGCGACGTACCCGGGCCTGGTGTCCAACCCCCGCGGACGCGGGCTGATGTGCGCGATCGACCTGCCCTCGGCAACCGTCCGGGACGACGTGCAGGCGCGCTTGCGATCCGACGAGGGGGTGCTCATGCTCGCCTGCGGTGAGCGCGGCATCCGCTTCCGGCCGTCGCTTGCGGTGTCCGCAGACGAGCTGGCCTCCGCGTGTGACGCCCTGGACCGGGTGCTGTCGCGCGCTCCCGCCGGCCTCGCCACCGCCTAGACGATTCCCCCGCACCGAGCCGAAAGAGCCGCCATGAGCCGCACCATCGCCTCCCTGATCGACGGGCGCCCGACTACCGCTCCCGGAGCCCCGGGGCCCGGTGGGCGGCTGACGTCGACCAACCCCGCCGACCTCGACGACGTCGTCGCGGAGGTGGCCCTGGCAGACGCGCCGACCTTCGTCGAGGCCTGCCGCGCCGCCAGGCGGGCGCAGGCGGGCTGGGCCGCGACCCCCGCGCCGGTGCGCGGCCGCGCGATCCAGCAGATCGGACGGCTGGTCGAGTCCAACGCCGAGGCGCTGGCCCGGCTCGTGACCCGCGAGATCGGCAAGCCGTACGCCGAGTCGCTCGGCGAGGTGCAGGAGATCATCGACACCTGCAACTTCTTCCTCGGTGAGGGCCGGCGGCTGTACGGCCAGACCGTCCCCAGCGAGATGCGCGACAAGCAGCTGTTCACGTTCCGCACCCCCGTGGGGGTCGCCGCCATCATCACCGCCGGCAACTTCCCCGTCGCCGTGCCGTCGTGGTACCTCGTGCCGGCGCTGCTGTGCGGCAACGCCGTGGTGTGGAAGCCGGCCGACTACGCGCCCGCGCTCGGTGACGCGCTCACCGAGCTGTTCTGCGCCGGCGGGCTGCCCGACGGCGTGCTCAACACCGTCCAGGCCGACGGCTCGACCACCTTCGCCGGCCTCGAGCAGGCGATCGAGGCGGGGCTGGTCGACAAGGTGGGGTTCACCGGGTCCTCCGCGGTGGGCGCGAAGATCGGCGAGCTGTGCGGCCGCCACCTGCAGCAGCCGTGCCTGGAGCTCGGCGGCAAGAACCCGCTCGTCGTCATGCCCGACGCCGACCTCGACCTCGCCGCGGAGGGGGCGCTGTTCTCCGGCTTCGGCACCGCCGGCCAGCGCTGCACGTCGCTGGGCACCGTCATCGTGGCCGAGTCGGTCCACGACGACTTCTTGGCGCGCTTCGTCGCGCGAACCGAGGCCGCCGCGATCGGCGACCCGACCACCGACGTCCTGTACGGGCCGATGATCTCGGAGAAGTTCGCCGACCGCTTCGTCGACTGGCTCGGCCTGATCGAAGGCCACCACACCGTCCACGGCTCGACGGGGCGCGGCCGCATCACCCCCGACAACCCGCGCCACGGGTTCGTCGGCGACCCCGCGAAGGGCCTGTACTACCACCCGACCATCGTCGACGGGGTCACGGCCAAGGACGAGCTGTACCGCACGGAGACGTTCGGGCCGATCGTCGGCGTCGCGTCGTTCGGCGACTTCGACGAGGCGATGGAGCTCGCCAACGGGCACGGCTACGGGCTGTCGTCGTCGATCTACACCAACGACCCCAGGCACGCGTTCCGCTTCCGGGAGCGGGTCACCGCGGGGATGGTCAGCGTCAACAACTCGACGTCCGGCGCGGAGGCGCACCTGCCCTTCGGCGGCAACGGCAAGTCGGGCAACGGCAGCCGCCAGTCGGGGATCTGGGTCCTCGACCAGTTCACCCGCTGGCAGGCCATGAACTGGGACTACGCCGGGAAGCTGCAGAAGGCGCAGATGGACGTCGACGACGTGGCCGCGGACCTGGACTTCCGCCTGCCCGGGTGACACCACCGCACGTGGCGGACGCCGGGGACGGACCCACACGCGACGTCGGGTCTGCGACAATCACTCCCATGGGCGGGCGCGATGGCCGTGACGACCCCCGGGGGAGGGTCTTGGACGGCGAGCGGGCCGGTCCGCTGCCGCCGCTGACCGACGCCCCGGCGGCGGCCCGGCCGCTGCCGGCGCAGCGGCCCGCCACCCCGGCGGACACCCAGGGGCACCCTCGCGCGGGCCGGCCTCCCTCCGCAGCGCCGCGGGCCGGGGCGCGGGCCGCCGCCGTGCCGGCCGGCCAGCGCATCGGCGACGCCGAGCGGAACCAGGTCCAAGACCGCCTGCGCCAGGCGGTGGTCGACGACACGCTGACACTGGAGGAGTTCGGCGAGCGGCTGGCCTTGGCGCTGGACGCCCGGACGCGGGAAGAGCTCGATGCGGTCGTCGCCGACCTGCCGGAGGTCGAGCAGTCCGAGCCGCCCCCGCAGCCGCCGCGCTCGACCGAGCCCGCCGCGACGCGGCCGTCCCCGTGGCGCCGCGTGCCGCGCCCGGCGGTCGGCCTCGCGGTGGCGCTCGGCTTCCTCGTCATGGGCGTCGGCGGGGTTCCCGACGCCGGCGCCGTCATGGGCGGCACCGAGATCAGCACCCAGCAGGTACGCGACGCCGGTGGAGAGGTCGACGTGGCGACGCTCATGGGGGGAGCCGAGATCGACCTGCGCGACCTGCGGCCGGGCGACGAGGTCACCATCGACGGGGTGGCCGTCATGGGCGGGGTCGACATCCTGGTGCGGCCCGGGACGGACGTGAACCTCGGCGGGCTCGCGATCATGGGCGGCCGGGGGGTGGACGACACCATCCGCGCCGCGGACGTCGCCGAGGACGCGCCCGTCGTCAACGTCAGCGTCAACGCCCTGATGGGAGGCGTGAACGTCGGCGACGACGGCAATGACGACAACGACGACGATTGAGTCGGATGCGGTGCCGTTCGACGGTGACACGCGTCAGGCGTGCCCGATGAGAGCGGGCCGCCAAGGGGTACCGTCGGGTTCGCGCGCGCGAAAGGAGGCCAAGGACAATGGACATCCACGTCGGTGACGTGATCGAGATCAACAGCAACCAGGTCGGGGCGCAGGTTCGCAGGGGATCGGTGAAGGCCCTGCTCAGCGAGCAGCCGCTGGAGCTGGCTGTGGCCTGGGACGACGGCCACGAGTCCAACATCTACCCTGCCGGCGGGATGGTGCGCGTCGTGGACCGCGGCGCCGACGCCTCGTAACCCCCGGCGGGCCGGGCGATCCCGACCGGTGTCTCGCCAGGCCCGGTCGGCGCAGGTAGCGCAGGCATCGCGGTTCCACAGGGCACGTCGTCCCGGCCACCGTTGCCGGCCGGCGTGCCCGCATCCTGCAGGGCATGGCGCACGATGGAGACGGTTCGTCCTCACATCGGCGGCAAGGAGGCCTTCCATGGCGACGCAGGCTCCGGTCCCGCTCTACACCTACGACGACCTCGCGCGGTTCCCGGACGACAACCTGCGTCGCGAGCTCATCGACGGCGAGCTCATCGTGACGCCCGCGCCCCGGCTGCGCCACCAGGACGTCGTGATGCGCGTGTCGGCTCGGCTGTTCGCCTGGGTCGAGGAGCACGGCGGCAAGGTCTACCCGGCACCGACCGACGTCTACTTCGACGACCGCACCGTCCTCAAGCCCGACGTCCTGCTCGTGCGCAGCGAGCACGCAGCCAAGCTCACCGAGAAGTTCGTGCGTTCGGCGCCTGACGTCGTCGTCGAGGTGTCGTCGCCCTCGACGCGCCGGCTCGAGCTCGTGCGCAAGCGGGAGGTCTACGAGCGCTTCGGGGTGCCCGAGTACTGGTACGTCGACCTCGACGCCGACCGGATCGAGGTCCACCGCCTGGAGTCCGGGCGCTACCCGGCGCCGCGGCTGCTGCGCCGGGGCGAGACGCTGGAGTCGCCCGAGGTGCCCGGCCTGAGCCTGCCGGTCGACGATGTGCTCGGACCGCTCGAGGACTGAGGCGATCAGGCCTTGACGCGGTGGATCGCCGCGTCACGGATGTCGCCGGTCGACAGCAGGACCGTGCCGCCGGCCGGCCCCAGCGGCACGTAGCTGACGGCCGAACGGACCGAGCCGACCGGTCCTCGGAAGCCGTGCTCGACGAGGTCGGCGACGACTGCGTCGGCGATCCCGCCGCCGGTCGCGCGGGCCTCGTCGGCGACGAGCACGCGCCCGCAGTCGGCGGCGTGCGCGCGGACCTGCTCGAGCGGCAGCGGGTTGAGCCAGCGCAGGTCGAGCACCCGCACGGCGACGTCGTGGTCTTCCGCGAGCAGCCTCGCGGCCTGCAGCGACATCCGCACGCCGTTGCCGTAGGTGACGACGAGCAGGTCGGCGGCCGCGCCCGGCTCGCCGCCGTGGACGCCGACCTCGCCGGGCAGCAGCGCCGACCCCGGCGGCGGGTAGTCGCACAGCCAGCCGCCGTCGCCGGCGGTGTGCAGGTCCTTCTCGTGGTACAGCGCGATCGGATCCAGGAAGCACACGACGCGCCCGTCTACCTTGGCCAGCGCGAGCGCGCCGCGCAGCATCCGCGCCGCGTCGTCGCCGCGCGACGGCACCGCCAGCACCAGCCCGGGGATGTCGCGCAACGCCCCGATCGAGTTGTCGTTGTGGAAGTGCCCGCCGAAGCCCTTCTGGTAGGCCAGGCCGGCGACGCGCACCACCATCGGGTTCGTGAACTGGCCGCTGGAGAAGAACGACAGCGAGCAGGCCTCGCCGCGCAGCTGGTCCAGAGCGTTGTGGATGTAGGCGAGGTACTGGATCTCGGGCACCGGGAGCAGGCCCAGCAGCCCGGCGCCCTGCGCGACGCCGAGGATGGTCGTCTCGTCGAGCAGCGTGTCGAACACGCGCCCGGCTCCGAACGCCTGCTGCAGCCCGGCGGTGACGTGGTACACGCCACCCTTGCGGCCGACGTCCTCGCCGAACAGCACCATCTCGGGCCGGCGCAGCATCTCGTCGCGCAGCGCCGCGTTGATGGCGGCTGCGAGCGTCCGCCGTGGGGCGGCGGCCGCATGCTCGGGCAGGTTGCCGGAGAAGTGGCGGGCGCGCTCGTCGGATGGCGCGGTGGCGGTGGCGTCGGCGCGGCAACGGTCCTCGGTGTAGGGCGCGAGCGGCGCGACGACCTGAGCGCGGGTGCTCAGCGTGGGGGTCGCCGCGGCCGCTGGTGCGGCCGCGCGCACCTCGGCGCGGGTGCGGGCGACGATGTCGCGCAGCTGCCCGGGGGTCGCGGCTCCCGTGGCGACCAGCCGCCGGGCGTTGCGTGCGATCGGGTCGCGCGCCTCGTCGGCGCAGACTTCGGCCAGGCTCCGGTAGGTCGTCTCCACGTCGCTGCCGGCGTGGCCCCACAGCCGCACCGTCGGCAGGTGCACGAACACGGGGGCGCGCGCGGTCCGGCAGCGGTCGATCGCGCCGGCGACGGCGTCGTAGACCTCGTCGAGCTCACCGTCGGCACGGACGTAGTGCAGGTTGGGCAGCGCCCGGAACGTCGCGGCCACCCAGCTGCGCGGGGTGTCGACCGAGATCCCGACCCCGTTGTCCTCGCAGACGAACAGCACCGGCACGGGGTTGCCGCGGCGAAACGCGTAACGGGCGGCGTTGATGCCCGACAGCGCGGTGGCGTGGTTGACGGAGGCGTCGCCGAACGAGCAGCAGAACACGGTGTCGTCGGGGAGCCGCCGGGGCAGCCCCAGCCGGCGCATCCGCGCGTGCGCGAAGGCTGCACCGACCGCCTTGGGCAGGTGCGACGCGATCGTGCTCGTCTGCGGCGGCACCCACAGCTCGACGCTGCCCCAGACCTTGTGGCGCCCCTGGGAGATCGGGTCGTCGGCGGACGCGGTCAACGACAGCAGCGTGTCGCGTACCCCGTCGACCCGCGGCGCCTGGCGTGAGCGGGCCATCATCAACGCGCCGGAGCGGTAGTGCAGGAAGCAGGGGTCGGTCGTGCGCAGCAGTGCGCCGATGACTGCGTTGTTCTCGTGGCCGGCGCTGGAGATCGTGTAGTAGCTCTCGCCGCGGGCCTTGAGCTCGCGCGCGACCACGTCGAGGACGCGCGAGCGGACCTGGTCGGTGAACAGCGCCACGGCGTCGCCGGCGGTCAGCCGGGTGGCGGAGGTCAGCGGCTCGCCGGGCGCGAGCCGGCGCTCCGCCGGCCGGAGCTCGTCCAGGCAGGCGTCGAGGTTGCCCTCGACGACGTCGACCCGGTTGTGCGCCACGGGGGCGAGGCTATCGCCCGGCGTGCGGTGAGATTGCCCCTTGCCGTCGGTGCGCGCAGGGCCGACGCTGCTGGCGGCGCAGGCGGGATACCGGGGCACGTTGCTGTCGGCCGTGCATCCTGCGCCGGCGGCCGACGCTTCGAACGTGAACGTCGAAAGGGGACGGGATGCGCAAGACAGTGGTATGGGTCGTCGCCGTGGGGGCCGTGCTCGGCATGGCTGTGGGCAGCGTGGCGACGGCGGCGCCGCAGCAGTCGACCAAGGGCCGGTGGGGGCAGCCGGCGGCCGGCGGGGCGTCGCAGCGCAGCGCCGCGGCGAGCGTCAGGGCGGCGGCTGCGGCGGCCCCCGACGGGGCGCGCAGGCTGATCGTGGTCGGCCGTGAGGACCAGTTCGAGGAGGTCGACACCGGTGAGCCGGGCCTCAGCCCTGGCGACTACGTCGTGTTCACCGAGCGGCTGCGCAGCCGGGACGGCCGCCGGCCGCTCGGCTACGACACCGTCCGCTGCACCGACATCTTCGAGCGGTTCCGCTGCGACGCGACCTTCACGCTGCGCCGTCGCGGCAACATCGAGGTCGCCGGCACGCTGACGTTCCCGAACGGGCCGGGCGGCTCGGTGCTCGCGATCACCGGCGGGACGGGGGAGTTCGAGGACGCCGAGGGCGAGGTGCACCTGGTGTTCAGCGACGACCCCGAGGACACCGACGTCGTGTTCGTGTTCCACCTCGTGGACTAGGGCCTGTCTCCCGAACGGAGTCGTTGGAGGTAGGCCGCCCGGCGTGTGAGGTGCGTGCTGGCTCGCCGACGGGCTCGGGGGCGGCCGTGTTCGGTCGCCCCCGGCTCTCGGGGGCCGGGCCGGCCACGCCCGCCGGCATCAGCAGGCGCCGCGAGCGCGCATGGCCGCGATCCGCGTGTCGTCGAAGCCCAGCGTGCGGAGGATCTCGCCGGTGTGCTGGCCCAGGGTCGGAGGCGGGCGCCGCACCTGCAGGCGCCGGGAGTCGACCCGCAGCGGCGAGCCGACGAGCGGCAGCGTTCCGAGCGGATGCTCGACGGTCGAGACGAGGTCCACCGCCCGGACGTGCGGGTCGGCGAAGACTTCGTCCACGGCGTTGACGGGCGCGCAGGGGACGCCGGCGTCTTCGAGCACCGTCCGCCACGCGTCGGCGGTCCGCTCCGTGAACACCGCGGCGAGCTCGGCCGCGAGCGCGTCGCGGTGCTCGACGCGCCCGGCGTTGCTCGCGAACCGCCCGTCGTCGCAGAGACGGGCGAGGCCGACTGCCCGGCACAGCGCGGCGAACTGCCGGTCGTTGCCGGCTCCGACGACGAGGTCGCGGTCGGCGCACCGCACCGGCCCGTAGGGGGCGATGTTCGGGTGCTCGTTGCCGGCCGGCCCCGGCACGATGCCGCCGACGAGGTGGTTCGCGGCCTGGTTGACCAGCGTGGAGACCGCCGCCTCGAGCAGCCCGACCTCCAGCCGGGGAGCCCGGTGGCCCTCACCCCCGCGGCGCAACAGCCCCGCGAGCGCCGCCACCGCCGCGTACAGGCCGGTGACGACGTCGGTGATCGCCACGCCGACCTTCACCGGTCCGGTTTCCGGGTGGCCGGTGATGCCCATGAGTCCTGCGCGGGCCTGCGCCATCGCGTCGTAGCCCGGCAGCGCGCCGGCCGGCCCGTCACCGCCCGCACCCCGCACCGACACCCACACGGTTCCAGGCGTCGCCTCGCGGACCGCCTCCAGCCCCAGCGACGTCAGGTGGCGCGGCAAGAAGTTCTCGACGACGACGTCGGCCGCCGCCGCCAGGCCGCTGACGACCGCGGCCCCTCGGGGTCGGCGAGGTCCAGGGTGAGCGACCGGTCGTTACGGTTGACGGCGAGGAAGTACGCGGCGTCGCCGCGCTCGCCGTCGGGGCCGGTGAGAAACGGTGGTCCCCACGCTCGCGTGTCGTCGCCGCCGGCGGGTCGCTCGACCTTGATGACGTCGGCGCCGAGGTCGCCGAGGATCATCGTCGCCAACGGCCCGGCCAGGACGCGCGACAGGTCGAGCACCCGTACCCCGCCCAGCAGCGCAGCGCCCGGCCCGGGCGCCAGGGGGTCGGGCGGGGTCAGCGCTCGGCCCGGGCGGCGTAGCCGGGGGCGGACAGCGGGGTCAGCGCTCGGCCCGGGCGGCGTCGCCGGGGGCGGACAGCGGGTCCGGGCCGGGCGGCAACTGCGGCCCCGGCGCGGTCCGGGCGCCGCGGTCGACCGCCGGTGGGTAGGCGATCCGCGGGTGGTAGACGCCCACGAGCGTCTCGATGAACGACTCGGTGACGGCCTTGCGGTCGGCGAACGTCAGCGCCGACTCGTCGAGCTGGCCGTCGTCGACCCGGTCGGCGACAAGGCTGCGCACGAGCAGCTCGAGGTCGGCCCGGGTCAGGTTGCGGTTGTTCTGGGCGGCGGCGCGGCTCGCCCCCTCGCAGCAGTCGGCGAGCATGAGCACCGCCATCTCCCGGCTCGCCGGCTTGCGGCCCTTGTAGCGGTAGTGGTCGTCGTCGATCTGCGCGCCGGGCGGGGCCGAGGCGAGCGCCTTGCGGTGGAAGTAGGTCACCAGCGTCGTGCCGTGGTGGGTGGCGATCCCCTCGACGACCTCGGGTGGCAGCCGGTAGGTGCGGGCCATCGTGATCCCGTCGGTGACGTGCTCTTGGATGATGATCGCCGACACATCGGGCTCGAGCTCGTCGTGGGGATTGGCGATCCCGAACTGGTTCTCCACGAAGAACCAGGGGCGGCGCACCTTGCCGATGTCGTGGTAGAGCGCCGCGACGCTGCCCAGCAGCGGGTCGGCGCCGATCGCACGCGCCGCCCGGTCGACCATCGTCGCGACGACGATCGAGTGGTTGTAGCTGCCGAGCGCCCTTGACTCCAGCTCGCGCAGCAGCGGGTGGTTGCGGTCGGCGAGGTCGAGCAGCCCCGCGGCGGTGACGATGCGGAACAGCGACTCGAGGAACGGCAGGCTCGTGGTGACCAGCATGGCCGTCGCCACGCCGTTGAGCAGGCCGGCGAGCAACGCCAGGCGGGCCGACGCGACGTCGCCGAACACGGCGGCGAACAGCCCCGCGAGTGCGGTGTACAGCAGCGTGCACTGCCAGGCCGCCCGGCGCAGGTCGCTGCGGGCTGACAGCCGCGACACGAGCGGCACCGACAGCAGCGACGCGACCGCTGCGAAGGCGATCACGCCGGACTCGCCGGGCACCTTGAAGGCCACCAGCGCGGTGACCGGGATGATCGTGAGCACCCCGATCGGCGGGTCGAACAGGACCGTGGCGAGCATCGCCACGGCGCCCGCGGGGATGAGGTAGCGCCACCCGGACGCGGCGCTGGGCGCCAGCAGCGTCACCGCCTCCAAGACGAGCGCGAAGCCGGTGAACAGCGTCGCCAGCAGCAGCAGCCGGCGGGTGGAGCGCCACACCTTGCGGCGGTAGGCGCGCAGGTACGCGCACATCGCCGCCGTCGCGACGGCGACAAGCGCGACGGCACGCAGCGCGGCGCGCCACGGCTCGGCGCCCTCCAGGCCGCGGGCCTGCAAGGCGGCGAACTGCACCTCGTCGACGACTTCGCCGGCGTCCACGATGACCGCCGAGGGCGGGAACGTCCGCACGACGTCGTCGACCTCGGCGGCTGCTTCCTCCCGGGCGGCCTGCGTGGCGGCCTCGTCGATGCGGACCGTAGGGCGCACGGCGTCGCGGATAATCGGGTCGATCACCGCCTCGGCGACCCCGGGAGGAAACGACCGCAGCGCGAGCTCGGTGCCGAGCAGCTCGTCGGTGGCGTCCTGCAGGCGCGCGGCGGTGACCCGCTGGCGGGCGAACTGCTGGGCGACTGACAGCGCCTCCGCGGCGACCGCGGCGAGGTCGTCGTCGTCCAGGGCGAGCAGGAGACGCACGCCGCGCTCGTCGAGCATCGTCAGCGACTCGGCGAGCGCCGCCTGCTGGTCGGCGGGACGGGCGCTGCTGCCGTCGGCGCCGGGGGCGCGGACGTCACGGGCGGCGGCGAACGCGTCACGGACCTGCTGGACGACGGCCGCCGTGGCGTCGGGGTCGGTGACGACGACCTCGCCGGCCTCCTGCGCGGCCAGGCGGCGGGCCCGGGCGGTGGCGACCGGGTCGGTGACGCGGATGAGGTCGGGGGCCACGACGGTGCGCGGCGACGTCTCGCCGGCAACGATCGGCGCGTCCATCAGGAACAGCGACACCGACAGCGCGGCGGGCACGCCGACGAGCGCCAGCGTCAGCGCGAGCAGACGCTGCGCCAGCGCGCGACGGGCCGACGCCGCCACCGGCGTCAGCGCTCCCGCTCGAGCCGGGTGAGGCGCTCGCTGTTGGTCACCGAGTGGTCGTGGGCGTGGGTGGTCAGGCCCAGCAGCAGCTCCATCGCATGGGCGATCTCATCGAGCATCGGGTCGCTGCGGGCCGCGAGGTCCGAGCGCAGACGCGCGATGCTCGACACGAGCTCCTCGGCGAGCGCGGCGTGGGTGGCGTGGTCGTCGTCGGTCATGCTCGCTCCTTGTCGCGCCGCGTCAGGCGCCCGCGACGCCCACCATCCAGGCCCGCGCCGTGAGGCCGAAGATGACCAGGCCCACGACGGCGAAGACCCCGTGCGGGTTGTAGCGGCCCTCGCGCGCGCGACGCGGTGGCCGACGACGAGGGTGATGAGGGGGAACACCACCCCGTAGCCGAGGTGGAACGCGAGGGTGGCGCCGCCGGCGCCGGCCGGACCCGGGCGCCGCCCGAGGACGAGCAGGACGAGCCCGACGAGGATCTGCAGGCCGAGCAGGATCTGGGCCACCGACACGACGCGCCAGAACGTCGGCGTCTGCGCGTACCGCGTGAAGCGCAGCGCCAGCGCCCAGCCGCACACCGTCGCCCACGCGCCGATGAGCACGAACCCCAAGGCGTAGCCGTGCACCGCCGTCAGGCTCATGAGCGCAGCGTACCCGCCGCATGGCCGCGCCCGGCGCGACGCGGCCCTGTCCCCGCGGGCCGGCTGGCGGGAGCCGGGAGCGGGTGCGGTTTCGTGCGTGTGCGCCCGCGACTGCACCCGGTCGGCGGGGTCGTACTCTCGGCAGCCATGATCTCATTGAACGCGGTGGGCCGGTCGCACGGGGCGCGGACGCTGTTCCGCGACGTCTCCCTGCGCATCGACGCGGGCCGGCGCCTCGCGCTCGTCGGCCCCAACGGCGCCGGCAAGACCACCCTGCTCGACATCATCGCCGGTGAGCAGCAGCCCGACACCGGCGAGGTCAGCCGCCGCCGCGACACCCGCATCGGCTACCTGCGCCAGGAGGTCGCCGAGACCGCCGGGCGCAGCGTCATCGCCGAGGTGATGTCCGGCGCGGGCGACGTCGCCGGGCTCGAGGACCGGATGCGCGAGCTGGAGGCGCGGATCGCGGTTACGCCGCCGGGTGCCGACCAGGAAGCGCTGCTCACCGAGTACGGGGAGGTGTCCCACCGCTTCGACGACCTCGGCGGCTACGGCCTGGAGGCCGAGGCCCGCCGGGTGCTGGCCGGGCTCGGCTTCGCCGACACCCAGGTCGTGCGCGACATCGGCCTGCTGTCGGGGGGCTGGATGATGCGCGTGGCGCTCGCCCGGCTGCTGCTCGCCGGCCCCGACGTGCTGTTGCTCGACGAGCCCACCAACCACCTGGACCTGGCGAGCGTCACCTGGCTGGAGGGCTTCCTCGCCGAGTACGCGGGCGCGATCGTGCTCGTCAGCCACGACCGCGACTTCATCAACGAGATCGCCAACGCGGTCGTGGAGCTGGCGGACGGCACCGCCGTCGAGTACCCCGGCAACTACGCGGACTTCATCGAGCAGCGCGAGCTGCGACTGTCCCAGCAGCGAGCCGCGGCGGCCAACCAGCAGCGCAGGATCGCGCAGACCGAGCGGTTCATCGAGCGCTTCCGCTACAAGGCCAGCAAGGCGCGGCAGGTGCAGAGCCGCGTCAAGGCACTCGACCGTCTCGAGCGCGTGGAGGTCGGCTCCGACCGCGTCGCAACGATGCGCTTCAAGTTTCCCGACCCGCCCCGCTCGGGCCGCCGGGTCGTCACCCTGCGGGGCGTCGGCAAGCGCTACGGCGACAACGTCGTGTACGAGGGGCTGGACCTGGTCCTGGAGCGGGGAGCCAAGGTCGCCCTCGTCGGCCCCAACGGCGCCGGCAAGTCGACGCTGCTGAAGATCCTCGCCGGGGTGCTGCCGTTCGAGCGGGGTGACCGCGAGCTCGGGCACAACGTCACCGTCGCCTACTTCGCCCAGCACACCGTCGAGTCGCTCGACGTCGGCAAGACGGCGCTGGCCGAGCTGTCCGCCGCGGTCGACACGAGCAAGGTCAACCCCCGCTCGATGCTCGGCAGCTTCCGGTTCTCCGGCACCGACGCCGACAAGCGCGTCGGGGTGCTGTCCGGCGGCGAGCGCAGCCGCCTGGCGCTGGCCAAGATGCTCGCCAACCCCGCGAACCTGCTGTGCATGGACGAGCCGACCAACCACCTGGACATCTCCAGCCGCGACGTCCTGGAGGACGCGCTCGTGGAGTACCCGGGCACCGTCGTGCTCATCACCCACGACCGCCACCTCATCCGCTCGGTGGCCGACACCATCATCGAGGTGTCCGGCGGGACGGCGACCGTGTACCCGGGCGACTTCGAGTACTACGCCGCCAAGACCGGCGTCGACCTCGACGGGCGGGGCGCCGCCGAGCGCGGCGCGGCGGCGGCGGCCCCGGCGACACCGGCCCCGTGTGCCGCCGAGGCGCGCCGGGACGCCGACGCCAAGCGGGCCGAGGCCGAGCGTCGCAACGCCGTGCACCGCGAGACCAAGGACCTGCGCCGCCGCCTCGAGCGGGTGGAGCGCGAGCTCGGTGCCGCCGAGGCGGAGGTCGCCGAGCTGACCCGGACGCTCGCGGACCCGGCGGTCTACGACGACCCGGACAAGGTCGCGGCGGGCGTGGCGGACCACGCCGCGGCGTAGGACCGCGCAGGCGCGCTGTTCGACGAGGGGGCCAGGCGGGAGTCGGAGCTCGAGCCAATCACCGCCCGCGAGCTGGCCAGCCGCTGACGCGGCACCGGCAGCGTCAGCGCGCGCGGGGTGGCGCGGGGTCGGGCGAGCCGGTCGCAGGGTCGAGGGCGGCCTGCAGCGCCACGCTGAGCGCCTCGAGCTCGGCGCGCGTCAGCCGGTCGACGAAATGCTCGCGGACGCCGCGGACGTGCGTCGGGGCGGCGGCCTCCAGGCGGCGCCGTCCCGTGTCGGTCAGCACCGCGTGCCAGACGCGCGCGTCGGTGGGACAGGCCCGGCGGCACACCAGCTGCCGGGCGCTGAGCCGGTCGATCCGCCGCGTCAGCGCGCTGGGGGAGACGTGGAGGCGCTCGGCGAGCTGCGCCATCGGCAGGTAGCCGCCCGGCGTCTCGGACAAGACCGCCAGCGCCTCGTACTCGGCGAGCGCCATGCCCTGCTCGGCGCGCAGCTCACGGTCGAGGACCGCGACGAGCGTGGCGTGGGCCGCCAGCAGCGCCCGCCAGGCGTTCTGCTCGGTGGAGTCCAGCCAGCGCGTCGTCGTCACCTGACCAGCGTAGGGCGGGGAATACCGCCCGCATCCGATACCGTTAGGATCCTTATACTTGCGATAGCAAGCGAACTGCCATCCCGCAGGAGGACCCCTTGAGCACGACCATCACCCCCAAGACCGAGCTCGACGCCGGCACCTGGGCGATCGACCCGTCGCACTCCGCAGCGGGCTTCACCGTCCGGCACGCGATGATCTCCAAGGTGCGCGGCCGCTTCGAAGGCGTGTCCGGCACGGTCATCGTCGCCGAGGACCTGGCCGCGTCCGAGGTCCGCGCCGAGATCGATCTCGCCTCGATCCGCACCGGTGACGAGGCCCGCGACACGCACCTGCGCTCTGCGGAGTTCTTCGACGTCGAGCGCTTCCCCGCGATGGTGTTCACCTCGCGCAGCATCCGCGCCGACGGGGACGGCTGGCTGCTCGTCGGCGACCTCGAGCTCCACGGCGTGACGAAGACCGTCGAGCTGGCACTGGAGTTCAACGGTGTCGCGCGCGACCCGTTCGGCAACACCCGCGCCGGGTTCAGCGCAACGACCCAGCTGAACCGCAAGGACTTCGGCCTGACGTGGAACGCCGCCCTGGAGACGGGCGGTGTGCTCGTCGGCGACAAGGTCACCGTCGACATCGACGTCGCCCTCGTACGCCAGGACAGCTGAGCGCGACCGGCGTCGCGACCGGCCCGCGCTGTGCGGCTCCGGTCGCGGCGCGAGCGCCGCGCCGCCTGTCACACCCGCGTGACATCCTGGGCGGCGTGGGCATGAGCATGGGACCCGGGCTGGGCGGCGGGCGCGGGATGCGGCCCGGGACGAGCCTCGTGCGAAACGGGCAGGACCCCGCCACCACGCAGCGGCTCCCCAAGGGGCTGATCCGGCGGGTGTGGCGGCAGTTCGCCAGGCCGTACCGCGGCAAGCTCGTGCAGCTCCTCGTGGCGATCTCGGCTGCGTCGGCGCTCGTCGTCGTCCCGGCGCTGCTGATCCAACCGATCGTCAACGCCATCTCCTCCCAGCCGCCAGGCGCCGCACGGATCGTCACCGTCTACGCGTTGGCGCTGTTCGGCGTCGCGATCGCGGCGTCGGCGTTCTCGCTGTGGCAGCGCTACCTGTCGTCGTGGATCGGCGAGCAGCTCATCTTCGACCTGCGGCGGATGCTGTACGACCACGTGCAACGGATGCCGCTGGCCTTCTTCACCCGCACGCAGACCGGTGCGCTGATCTCGCGGCTGAACAACGACGTCATCGGTGCCCAGCGGGCGCTGACGGGGACGTTCGGCACGTTGACCGCCAACATCGTCCAGGTCGTCGCCGCCGTCGGCACGATGTTCGCCATCGAGTGGCGCCTGACGCTGCTCACGCTGTCTGTCCTGCCGCTGTTCGTGGTCCTGGCCAAGAACGTCGGCAAGAAGCTGCAGGCGCTCACGCGGGAGTCGATGCAGCTCAACGCCGAGATGAACACCGTCATGACGGAGCGGTTCAACGTGTCGGGCGCGCTCCTGGTGAAGCTCTTCGGACGCCCCGTCCAGGAGACCGGCACGTTCGCGGGCAGCGCACAGCGGGTGGCGGACGTGGGCATCCGCAGCGCGGTCGTCGGACGGCTGTTCTTCGTGATCCTGTCGCTGGTCGGGGCGCTGGGCACCGCGGCGGTGTACCTCATCGGGGGGCGCCTGGCCCTGTCGGGGCAGATGAGCCCCGGTGCGGTCGTCGCCTTCGCCGCCCTGGTCACCCAGGCCTACCAGCCGCTCGCCGCGCTCACGAACGCGCCGGTGGAGGTGCTGACCGCCCTGGTCAGCTTCGACCGGGTGTTCGAGATCCTGGACCTGCGCCACCCCATCGCCGACGCCGAGGGCGCCGTCGCCCTTGCGGCACCGCGGGGCGAGATCGTCTTCGACGACGTCCGCTTCGCCTATCCCTCGGCGGCGGACTCGTCGCTGGCCTCCCTGGAGCGGGGGTTCGGCGCGGTCCTGGACGCCACGCCCGGCGCCGAGGTCCTCCACGGCGTCAGCTTCGTGGCCGAGCCCGGGCAGACGGTCGCGCTCGTCGGGCCCTCCGGCGCCGGCAAGTCGACGATCATCGGCCTCGTGTCGCGCCTGTACGACGTGACGTCGGGAGCGGTACGCCTCGACGGCCACGACGTGCGCGACGTCACGCTGGCCTCGCTGTCGGCGGCGGTCGGCGTGGTCAGCCAGGACCCCCACCTGTTCCACGACACCATCCGCGAGAACCTGCGCTACGCCCGGCCGGAGGCCACCGACGCCCAGATCGAGGCCGCGTGCCGCGCCGCGCAGATCCATACGGTCATCGCGGCGCTGGCCGACGGCTACGACACCGTCGTCGGGGATCCGGCGGCGAGAAGCAGCGCCTGGCGATCGCGCGTGTGCTACTGAAGGATCCCGCCATCGTCGTGCTCGACGAGGCCACCGCGCACCTCGACAGCGAGTCGGAGTCGCTCCTGCAGGAGGCGCTCGCCACCGCGCTGGCCGGCCGCACGTCGCTCGTCATCGCCCACCGCCTGTCGACCATCGTGCGGGCCGACCAGATCCTCGTCGTCGCCGACGGCCGGATCGTCCAGCGAGGCGCCCACGACGAGCTCGTGCGGGCCGAGGGCCTGTACGCCGACCTGTACCGGACCCAGTTCGCCCACACCTGACCGGCCCGCGCCCCCGCCGCGCGGCCCCTGGACTGCTTGTTCTGATCGCCTTGGCCGGCCGCGGAAATCAGAACGAACGCGGCGGAGGAGGGTGGGTTCGGGGGTCAGGCGGGGGTGAGCAGATCCAGGATGCGGTCCTTGAGCCCGGTGAACACCGGGTCGGTCGTCGTGTGGCGCCCCCGGTCCCGGCCGAGCTCCACCGCCACTCGGGCCGCCACGCGCGCCGGCCGGCGGCTCAGCACGACGAGGCGGTCGCCGAGCAGCAGCGCCTCGTCGATGTCGTGGGTCACCAGCACGACGGTCGGGCGGGTGCGTGCGAGGATGTCGCGCAGCCACACGTGCATCGCCAGGCGCGTCTGCGCGTCGAGCGCGCCGAAGGGCTCGTCGAGCAGCAGCACGGGGGCGCCGGTGGCCAGCACCTGCGCGATCGCGCCCCGTTGGCGCATGCCGCCCGACAGGGTCGCGGGCAGCGCGTCGGCGAAGTCCGACAGGCCGGTCGCCTCCAGCAGCCGGTCGGCTTCCGCCAGCGGGTCGGCGGCGCCCGCGGCTCGCGGTGCCCACGCGACGTTGTCGCGCAGCCGCAGCCAGGGAAACAGCGTGGAGGACTGGTCGACCATCGCGCGGTCCGGTCCCGGAGCCCCCACCGGTCGGCCGCCCACGAGGATCTCCCCGGCGTCGGGACGCTCGAAGCCGGCCAGCAGCCGCAGCAGCGTCGACTTGCCGCAGCCGCTGGGCCCCAGGACGGCGACGACCTCTCCGGCCTCGGCGGCGAAGTCGATGCCGTCGAGGACGCCGACGCTGCCGAAGCGCTTGACGACGCCGGCGACGGTGATCACGTCAGCGCCCAGCGCGTGAAGCGCTGGGTGAGCCGACGAACGAGGAGATCGGTGCCCAGGCCGAGCAGCGCGAAGCAGGCCATGCCGACGATCACCCGGTCGAGCCGGCCGACCTCCCGAGCGGCGAACATCATCGCCCCGATGCCGCGGCGGGTCCCGGTCAGCTCGCCGACGATGACGCTCATCCAGCCCAGCGTCAGGCCCAGGCGCAGGCCCGTCACGATGCTCGGCAGCGTCGCGGGCACGTACACCCTGCGTGCCAGGTCCGAGCGGCGCGTCCCCAGCATCACCGCGGTCTCGACCCACGCCCGCGGCACCCGTGCGGCGCCGTCGCCGGTTGCGACGACGATCGGAAACAGCGCCCCGATGAAGATCAGGAACCGCGCCGAGCCCTCGCCCAGACCGAACCAGGCGAACGCCAGCGGCAGCCAGGCGTAGATCGGGATGGGGCGCAGCCCCTGGACGAGCGGGTCCAGCAGCAGGGCCACCCGCCGGGACAGCCCCAGGGCCAGGCCCAACGGCACGCCGACCGCGGCGGCCAGGGAGAAGGCGACGAGCAGGCGTCGCAGGCTCGCGGCGATGTGGAACGGTCCCGCGCCCTCGAAGCGCACCACGCCCGGCAGCGTGGTCGTGCTCGTGCCGAACAGAAAGTCGGCGGCGGCGGTGGCCACGGCGGCAGGCGTCGGCAGGACCCGCGGGGAGATGATGCCCGTCGCGGTGACCGCCGCCCACACCGCCACGATGGCGAGCGGCGGGATCAGGCCGAGCCATCCGCGGGGCGCGCTGCGGGCACGGGCGCCGCTGGGCGCCAGCAGCCGCTGCTGCGAGGCCGAGGCGTCGGGCTGCAAGGTCGCCGGCCTCAGCCGGAGGAAGGCTGGAACTCGGTGCGCAGCAGGTCGTCGTAGTCCGGCTCGGACTGCAGGATCCCGAGGTCGACCATGTCGGCGCCGCCGGCCTTCGCCTGATCGATCCAGCGCTCGTCGAGCTCCCACACCGCGCCGACGTTCGTGAGGAGCTCCCGGAAGACGTCCTCGGCCAGCCCGTACTGGTCCACGATCAGGTCGCGCCACACTTCTTCGTCGTTCTCCCCGCCCGGCGACAGGTGCTCGGCGGCGCTGCGCTGCAGCTCGACCGCCGCCCGGCACAGGTCCGGCTCCTCGGCGAGCATCCGCGGGGACGCCCAGATGCAGGAGTTCAGCTCGCCGATGCGGGTGGTGTACGGGTCGACCAGCCGGCGGCCGTCGCCCGTCGCGACAGACGTGCTGGGGTTGGGTTCGGTGCCCATGAAGGCCGCGACGTCGCCCCGTGACAGCGCCCCCGGCATGTCGTTGTACTCGACCGGCACGAGCTCGACGTCGGTCGCCGGGTCCATGCCGGCCTCGTCGAGCAGGGCATTGAGCACCAGGGACTGCATCGACGGGCCTTTGAACGCGATCCGCTCCCCCCGCAGGTCTGTAAGCGTCTCGAAGGCGGCATCGGCACCGACGATCAGGCCGGCGCCCTTGCGAGCCGCCATGGCGATGATCCCGGAGCCGAGCCCCTGCTCGGCCTCGACGAAGCCGTTCACGATGCCGAACAGCGCGAAGTCCAGCTCGTCGCGTTCCAGGGCCTGGTTCATGTCCGTGCCGGATGTGAGCGTCGTCGTCTCCACGGTCAGCCCGTCGGGTGCGAACTGCGCCCAGTACAGCGGTGACGCCGCGTGGCTGTTGGTGAACGTCGCCACCCGGATGGTGCGGCCGTCGGCCGCCGCGGCGGCCGCCGCCGCCGGCACCGCGGGGGTCGCGGTGGTGTCGGTGCCGCGAGCGCAGGCGCCGAGGGCGACGCCGGCGCCGGCGACGGCCACGCCGGTCAGGAAGCGACGCCGGGAGAGCGCGAGGGGAGGGTTCACGAAGGGGGCTTTCGTCGCAGGAGCTTCGTCGGGGGCAGCCGCGCACTCCTGTCCCGGGCGCGCACGTTTCAACCGTCGTTGAAACGTTCGGCCACAGGAGCCGGCCGGATGGGCGCCGGCAGGTTGTGTAGTCTGCGGCCAGAGCGACGGCGCTCCGCCACCACGGCGGGCGCCGTCTTTTGTTTCCCCCGACGTCCCAGGGAGGCGCATGGACGGGCTCCACGACCCCCGGTTCGACCGTGACGCGTGCGGCATCGGCTTCGTCGCCGACCTCGCCGGCAGGCCGTCGCGACGGATCGTCGAGGCGGCGCGGGAGGGGCTGGAGGGCGTCAAGCACCGCGGCGCGGTCGCCGCCGACGAGCGGTCCGGCGACGGGGCTGGCCTGCTGGGGGGCGGGCGGGCGGCGGCCGCGGCGGCGGGGGGACCGCGCGGGGGCCTGCGCCCGGCCGGTCGACCCCGCCCGGCTCGGCGCGGCGATGTGCTTCCTGGATGGCCGCGGCGATGCCCACGGCGACCGCAACCGCGCCGACGCGCGGACGGCGCTGGAGTCGGCGCTCGTCGCCTCGGGGTTGGACCCGGCCGGATGGCGATCGGTGCCCGTCGACCCCGCCGCGCTCGGCGAGGCCGCGCGCGGCTGCATGCCGGTCGTCGAGCAGGCGCTGTTCACGCGCCCCGCCGACGTCGGCCCGGCGGCGGGGGAGCGGCGGGCCTATGTCGCCAGACGCCGGGCCGAGCGGACCTGCCGCGACGCCGGGGCGCACCTGTACATGGCGTCGTGCGGCTTTCGGACCGTCGTGTACAAGGCGCTCGTCGCGGCGGACGCGCTCGCCGACTTCTACCCAGACCTCGCCCGCCGCGACGTCGGCGGCTGGTTCGCGGTGTTCCACCAGCGCTACTCGACGAACACCATGCCGACGTGGGAGCGCGCCCAGCCGTTCCGGTTGCTGTGCCACAACGGCGAGATCAACACCATCGCCGGCAACGCCAACCTCATGCGCGCCCGCCAGGGGCGGTTCGGCGCCGACTGGCCCGAGCTGGGGGGCGAGGGCGAGGCGCTGCTGTCGCCGCTGCTGGACGAGACGACGTCGGACTCCGGGATGCTCGACGCCGCGCTCGAGCTGCTCGTGGCCGGCGGTCGCGACCTGCCGCACGCCCTGGCGATGCTGACCCCGCAGGTGTGGGAGGGCCGCCGCGACCTGCCGCCTGCGGTGGTGGACTTCTTCCGCTACCACGCGGCGCTGGCCGAGCCGTGGGACGGGCCCGCGGCGCTCGTCCTCGCCGACGGCGAGCGCGTCGTCGCGGGACTGGATCGCAACGGCCTGCGCCCGCTGCGCTACGTCGTGTGCGACGACGCGACGGTGGTGTGCGCGTCGGAGGTCGGCGCGGTGCGCACCGCCGGCGCCGGCACCGTCCGCCGCGAGCGGCTCGGCCCCGGTCAGATGCTGCTCGTCGACCCCAGCGGTCCGGACCCCGGCGCCAACCTCGTCGAGGACGACGAGCTCAAGCGGCGCCTGGCGGACCGCCGGCCGTACGGAGACTGGCTTCGGTCCTCCCAGCGCCGGGTCGCTCCCGGCGCGCCCGTCACCGCGGTCGGGACCGATCTGCTGGCCCGGCAGGTCGCGGCGGGCTACACCAAGGAGGAGGAGACCACCGTCGTGCGGCCGATGGCCAACGACGGCAAGGAGCCGATCTCCTCGATGGGCGACGACACCGCCCTGGCGGTCCTCGCCCGGCGCCCGCGCACCGTCGCGCACTACCTCAAGCAGCGCTTCGCGCAGGTGACGAACCCGCCGATCGACCACCTGCGCGAGTTCTCGGTCATGAGCCTGCGCACCCAGCTCGGCCCGCGTGCGTCTCTGCTCGGCGAGGACCCCGGCGCGGCCCGGCTGCTGGAGCTCGACGGCTTCGTGATGACGCCGGCGGGGCTGCAGGAGCTCGTGTTGTCCCCCGGGATCCCGTTCGCGGTGGCGGGACTGGACGCGACGTTCGCGGTCGCCGATGGGCGCGAGGGGCTCGCCGAGCGGCTGCGGACCCTCGGCGACGAGGCCGTCCGAGCGGCGGGCGACGGCGCCGGCATCCTCGTGTGCTCCGACCGTGGCGTCGACGCCGAGCGCGCGCCCGTCCCGGCGGTGCTCGCGGTGGGGGCGGTGCACCACCGCCTCGTGACCGCCGGCCTGCGGACCCGCACCAGCGTCGTGTGCGAGACCGACGACGCGCGCGAGACCCACGTCTACGCCTGCCTGCTCGGCTACGGCGCGGACGTCGTGTGCCCCCGCTTGGCGTTGGAGTCGATCGCCGAGCTGGCCGACAACGGCCGGCTGGGTGGCGACGGCGCCTCCGCCGGCCAGGCCCAGGAGACCTACCGGCACGCCGTCGCCGACGGGGTCCTCAAGATCCTGTCCAAGGCGGGCATCTCGACGCTGGACTCCTACCGCGGCGCGCAGGTGTTCGAGGCGGTCGGGCTGGGCGCCGACGTCGTCGACGCCGCCCTGCGCGGCACGCCGTCGCGGCTCGGGGGGATCGGGCTTGTCGATCTCGCCGACGACGTCCTGGCCCGCCACGCCGCCGCCTTCGGCGCCAAGCCCAAGCTGGCCAGCCCCGGGTTCTACAAGTACAAGCCCGGCGGCGACTACCACGCGACGAACCCCGACGTCGTCGGCGCTCTCCACCGGGCCGTGGGCCTGGAGGGCGACCTCGCGCCGCTGGCGACGACCGCCGGGATGCGGGCCGCCCACCTGCTGCAGGTCGCCGTGCGCGACGGCCGCCGCGAGCACTACGACCGCTTCGCCGAGCTGGTGGACAGCCGGCCGCCGAGCGAACCGCGCGACCTGCTCGAGGCGGTGCCCGCCGCCGACCGCGGCGCCGCGCCCGTCGATGTCGCCGAGGTCGAGCCGGCGACGTCGATCGTCCAGCGCTTCTTCACCGGCGCGATGTCGCTGGGGGCGCTGTCACCCGAGGCGCATGAGACGCTCGCCGAGGCGATGAACATGCTCGGCGGCGCCTCCAACTGCGGCGAGGGCGGGGAGGATCCCCGCCGCTTCCGCACCCGCGGCACCGCCCGGGACCGCAACTCCAAGGTCAAGCAGGTCGCCTCGGGACGGTTCGGCGTGACGCCGTCGTACCTCGCCTACGCCGATGAGATCCAGATCAAGATGGCGCAGGGCTCCAAGCCGGGCGAGGGCGGGCAGCTGCCCGGCCACAAGGTCTCCGACCTCATCGCGCGCCTGCGCCACACCCAGCCCGGGGTGGCGCTGATCAGCCCACCCCCGCACCACGACATCTACTCCATCGAGGACCTCGCCCAGCTGATCTACGACCTCAAGCAGGTGAACCCGTTCGCGGCGGTCAGCGTCAAGCTCGTGTCGTGCGCCGGCGTGGGCACCGTCGCGGCGGGGGTCGTCAAGGGCCTCGCGGACGCGGTGCAGATCGCGGGCGCCGACGGCGGCACCGGGGCGTCGCCGCTGTCGAGCGTGAAGCACGCGGGGCTGCCGTGGGAGCTGGGGCTGGCCGAGACGCAGCAGACGCTCGTCGCCAACGGCCTGCGCGGGCGCATGCGGCTGCAGGTCGACGGCGGCTTCAAGACCGGCCGCGACGTGCTCGTCGCGGCGCTGCTCGGCGCGGACGAGTACGGCTTCGGCACTGCCGCCCTGCTCGCCGAGGGCTGCATCCTCGTGCGCGCCTGCCACCGCGACACCTGCCCCGTCGGCGTCGCGACGCAGCGGCCCGAGCTGCGCGAGCGCTACCGCGGCACCGCTGCGATGGTCGCCGCCTACCTGCTGTTCGTCGCCGACGACGTGCGCCGCCGGCTGGCGGCGCTGGGGCTGCGTTCGCTCGACGAGGCGGTGGGCCGCGTGGAGCTGCTGCGCCGGCGCCGCGATAGGGGCTCCGGCGTGTCCGGTCCCGAGGGCGCCGGTCCCGACGGCGCCGGGCGCGCCGGTCGTGCCGGCACCCTCGACGTCAGCGCGTTGCTCGCCGTTCCGGCCGGCGACGGGCCGCGCGGCTACTCCGGCAGCCTGGCGATCCAGGCACCCCGCGACGCGCTCGGAGACCGGGTCTGCGACGACGCGTTCCAGGCGCTGTACGGCGGGACGGTGCAGCACCTCAAGTACGACATCCGCAACACCGACCGCGCGGTCGGCGCGCGGCTCGGGGGAGCGGTCGGGCTGGAGTTCGGCGACATCGACGGCGACGACCGTGGGCGGGTGTCGGTGCGCTTCACCGGCGAGGCGGGGCAGAGCTTCGGCGCGTTCCTGTCCGGCGGCGTGGAGTTCGTGCTGACCGGGGAGGCGAACGACTACGTCGGCAAGGGGATGGCGGGCGGCCGGATCGTCGTGCGGCCGCCCGCCGACGACGCCGGCGCCGGCGCGGTGGGTGCTGACGGCCGGGACGCGCCGCGGCCTGTGCTGGTGGGCAACACGGTGCTGTACGGGGCCACCGGAGGCGAGCTGTTCGTCGCCGGCCGGGCGGGCGAGCGCTTCGCCGTGCGCAACTCCGGCGCGACCGCGGTGGTCGAGGGGGTGGGCGACCACGCCTGCGAGTACATGACCGGCGGGGTCGTGGTCGTCCTCGGCCCCACGGGCGTGAACCTCGGCGCCGGGATGACCGGCGGCGAGTGCTACGTCTGCGACGGCCACGCGGAGGTCCTGGCCCGCGTCAACGCCGGGCTCGTGGAGGCGCGGCGCCCCGACGGCGCGCAGCTGCGCCGGCTGCGCGGGCTGCTCGAGCATCACGTGCGCGTCACCGGCTCGCTGCGGGCGACGGCGCTGCTGGACGACTGGGAGGCCGCCGGTGGTGCCTTCTGGCGGATCGCCCCCCGCGGGGAGCTGTCGCGCATGGAGGTCGTCGGCGAGGGGAGCGTCGGCGCCGCGGTGTGACGGGAAGGGTTGGGCAGCCCGGCGCGTTGGAACCATCAGTCCAATGCGACGAGCCGGCGAGGAGCCCTGTCCCGTGCCACCCGTGACGATCTACTGGCGACCGATGTGCGGCTACTGCGAGACGCTCAAGGGCGACCTCACCGCGCACGGCGTCGACTACGAGACGGTCGACATCTGGGCCGACCGGTCCAAGGCCGAGATCGTCCGCGCGGCGACCGGAGGCCACGAGATCGTCCCGACCGTGCAGATCGGCGACCGCTTCCTGATCAACCCCTCGGCCGATGAGGTCGTGGCGGAGGCGCGCGCCGCCTGACCCGGCCCGGGCTTCGGACCGTTCGGACCGGCGGGCGGTCGGCGGCCCCAACCGGCGCGTAGCAGGGTTGGTCACGCCATCGTGACCAACCCTGCTTTGAGCGGTGGGTGGCTCCGGCGAGGCTGGGGCGGCTGGCGCCAGGCGGCGGCGATACTGGCGCCATGACCACCCTCGTCCGTCCGCGCGGCCGCGGATTGATGACGCGGGGGGCGTCGCGGCCGCCGGCGTTGCGCAGGCTCGCGCTCCCGGTGGGCGCGTTCGTCGCCTCCAGGGTCCTCGTCCTGGCCGCGATCGCGGCGGGCAACCACCTTCGCGGCGCCCGCGACCTGGTCCGTGACTCGCTGCACCTGTGGGACGGCAACTGGTACCTGTCCGCGGCCGCCGGCTACGTCTACCCGCAGCTGCCGCCCGGCGCCGACGTGGGTCAGGTCAACATTGCGTTCTTTCCGGCCTACCCGCTGCTCATCCGCTGGGCGTCCGGGGCGACGGAAGTGACCCCGCTGGCGGCCGCGATCGCCCTGACCTGGGTCTTCGGGGCGCTCGCCGTCGTCGCGGTGTGGCTGCTCGTGCGTCGGGTCGCCGACGACGAGGTCGCCGACCGCGCCGCGCTGCTGCTCGCGTTCTTCCCCGGGACCGTCGTCTTCTCGATGGTCTACAGCGAGTCCGTCATGCTCGCCGCCGCGGCCGGGTGCCTGCTGGCGCTGCTCTCGCAACGGTGGCTGGCCGCCGGGCTGCTCGGCGCCCTCGCGTCGGCCGCCCGGCCCAACGGTCTCGTCCTGGCCGCCTGCTGCGCCTGGGCTGCGCTGGCGGTGTTCCGCTCCCAGCGGGATTGGCGGGTGTTCGTCGCGCCCGCGCTCGCGCCGCTCGGCGCGGTCACGTGGCTCGGTTGGCTGTGGTGGCGCACCGGCGAGCCGCTGATGTGGCTGCGGGTGCAGCGCCAGGGTTGGGGTGAGGGCGTGGACTTCGGGCGCTCGACGATGCGCGACATCGTGACCGTGTCGCGCCTCGCCGACGACCTCAACCTGGCGGACCTGCCCATGGCGACGCTGCTGCGCGTCGCCGGGCTCGTGGTGGTCGCCGTGGCGCTCCTGGCGCTGGCGCGCTGGCGGCCCCCCGCGGTGCTCGTCGTCTACACCGCCGGGGTTCTGGCCCTGTCGCTGCTGTCGGTCACCCTCGGCGCCCGCCCGCGCTTCGTGACGACCGCCTTCCCGCTGGTCGCCGCCCTCGCGTGGGCGCTGCGGGGCCGCGCCTTCGAGGTGGCGCTGGCCCTCTCGGCGGGCCTGTCGTGCGTGGCGGCCGTGATCTACACGACCCCGGGGGTCGTGGCGCCCTAGTCACGGCCGAAGCCGGTCCTGCGGGAGCCCCTGCCGGCAGCCGGCAGGATCCCCTCGTCGGTCGTGCACCGTGGCTCCACTCGGGCGACGGGTCGGGTGCTCGGATCTGCGCTACGGCGACGAGCTGCGATACCTCAGTTCTCCGCCGGCGACGGCCGCCAGGATTCGCTCGGCGACGGCCTCGACCTCTTCGGGCGGATCCAACAGCAGGTGCCGTCGGTCGATGGCGGCGCGGGCGAATTGCTGATGCATCCGTCGCGTCGCGTCTTCGTCGGCGAACCCGTGCCCGAGTCGCGTCGCGACGCGTGCCACGCACCGCTCGAGGGCCGGCATCAGAATGACGTAGTGCAGGTGACCAAGGCCGGTGGCCTGCATGAAGCTGGGAAGAAACCAGGGTCCGACTACGCCGTCGAACACCGTGGCGTACCCGGCGGACACGTACCGACCTGCCGCGCACCCCGCCGCTCGAGTGACCACCTCGTTCTGGTGGTCCGCCTCGGGCAGCCAGGGCGCGATGGCGCCGCGAGCGAGGAAACCGAAGAACGCGTCGCCCTCCACGACCACGCTCCGTTCGAACCTGCCGGCGAGGAACCGCGCGACCGTCGACTTCCCCGCACCCGGCGGCCCGGTGACGAGCAGAAGGAGCGATCCCATGGGCGCCGATTGTCCCGTACCGGCGCAAGGGACCTCCCCGGATGCCGATCGGGGGCCAGCGCCCAGCGCCAGGTGTTGTGCCACGAGCGGCTGCCGACAGCGGTGACGTCGCGGGCGATCGGCCCGCCGCACCGCGGACGGCTGCATACTCGGGCCGGTCAGGGCCCAGGCCAGCGGTGCAAGGGGACGCGGATGTCACTGCGTGAGCGGGCGGTGCAGGGCGTCGGCGCGCTGGCGGGCGCGCATCGGCGTGCGACGTCGGCGGTCGGGCGGCCGGGGGGAGCGCGGGAGACCGAGGACCCGGCGCTGTTCCGTCCCCTCGTGTACGGCGATCCCGCGCGGCTGCACATCGCCGCCACCGCGGTGGTCAACAACGCCCTGTTCAACCTCTCGTCGGGGGAGGTCACCGTGGGCGAGTACGCCTTCTTCGGCCACAACGTCTCGGTGCTCACCGGCACGCACGACTGGACGACGTTCGGTGCCGAACGTCAGGTGGCCGTGCCGAAGTCGGGGCGCGACGTCGTCATCGAGGAGGGGGTCTGGGTGTCCAGCAATGCCATCGTCGTCGCGCCCTGCCGTATCGGAGCACACGCGGTGGTCGGTGTCGGCTCGCTGGTGCTGCGCGACGTCGATGCCTACACGGTGGTCGCCGGCAACCCCGCCCGGGTCCTGCGGAGCATCCCCAGGCCCGGCGAGGCTGCGGCGGGGAACCGCGGAGCAGCACACCGGCGCCCCGGGGGCGGCGACGGCGGGTCCCAGTCGGCAGCGGCCGACGGGCGGGGGTCGTCCCCGGCCGAGCGCGCGGCGGCACTCGAGGCGCAGGTGCGCGATCTCGCCCGTGAGCTGGCCGAGACCTCGCAAAGGCTGGCGGGGCTCGAGACGGAGCTGCGCGAGCGGCGCAGCAAGGTCGGCAGCGGGCCGCGCGTCGCCGCGCTCTACGCCGACCTCACCCGCCGCTTCCGGGGTCGACCGTCGAGGTGACCACGACGCTGGCGGGGTACCTGCCCGAGGTGTGCCGGCTCACCGGCGCGGCTGCCGGCCGGCGAGCGGACATGATCGCGGGTGACGTGGCCGACCATCGGCGTCACCACGGCCAAGGGGCAGTGTGACGACCGCGAGACACGATTACCGGGGCATCGCGACCGTCGCCCGGCGGCATGAGGCCGAGGCCGCCGTGGTGGCGCTGGTCGCCATGCACAACTGGTTGTCCAACCGCCGGTTGCCGGCGGCCGTGTACGTCCCGGCCAACCTCACGGTCGCCGGCGCCGTGCTTGCCGTCGCGCGGTGGGCAGGCGTCTCCTGGTCGGACCTGGGACTCGGGCGCGGGCACGTCGCGGCCGGGCTGCCGGCCGCCGGTGGCGTCGCGGCTGCGATCCTCGCGGTGGTGTCAGCCGCGGCGGTGGCGGTGCCGACGCGCGGGTTGTTCGCCGACGACCGGGTCCTGTCGCTCACGCCGCGCACCGCCGCGTACCAGGCGCTCGTGCGCATCCCCGTCGGCACCGCCCTGTGCGAGGAGCTGGTGTTCCGCGGCGCCCTGCTGGGCCTGTCGCTGCGCCGGCGGTCGTGGCCCGCGTCGGTGGCGTGGACGTCGGCGCTGTTCGGCGCGTGGCACGTCCTGCCGACGATCGACACGCTCCCCAAGAACCCGTTGGGGCGCACCGCCCTCGCCGGTGGGTGGCAACGCCGGGCGGTCGCCGGGTCCGTCACCGCGACGGCAGCGGCGGGTGCCGGCTTCGCCCTGCTGCGCCGCCGCACCGGCAGTGTCGCCCCCGCCGTCGTCGCGCACGCCACGCTGAACGTGGCGGCCTTCCTGGCCGCCCGGCACGCACCTGCTCTGCGAGCGCACCGGGCATCGTGCTCGGCCTTGACCGACCTCCGCCGCCGGAGCGTCCTCCCGGGTCCGAGACGCGCCACCCTGTCTGAGCGCTTGCGATAGCCCCAGCGCGCCGCGACGCCGTTCGAGCAGAAGGAGGGTCTTGTTCGGCGGCGCGGTGAACCCGTGTCGGGTGTGGGGGGTCCACGACGCAGTCCGGTCGACCTGCAGCCAACCGGTGTGGGTCGCGCCGTCGACAGCCCGACGAGCTTGGGACGGAACCGGTGGGCGAGGAACCCGGCACGCCGCCCGCCGGACGGCAACATGTCCGAGTCGCACGTCAGAGTGAGCGCGTTCTCCGTCGTCGAGCTGACGGTCACCGGCAGGATCAGCGGCATGCCGTCGCCCTGCACCACACCGCGGAGTCGATGCTCCATGGCCGCCGCGCGGGCGACCGTCCTGATCGGAACTCGCGGAGTCAGCGGGTCACGTGGCGGCTGCTGTGCCGGGGAGGGGGTGTCGGGCCGTGGCTCGCCGGGCACGACCGGGTCCTCGCGCAGTGAGCCGTCGGGCCACCACAGGATGCGTCGTGCCTGCACCTCCACGCCCACGCGGTCTTCGTAGCTCGAGCGCATCGCCACAGACCCGCGGGAAGCTCGGCCGATCGCAGTGGCCGTGCTTCCGGGCGAACCCGACAGACGTGGTGATCGTGATCGTGCCGGCGGTCCGATCCCGCAGGCCGATGGGCGTGACGCTGTCCAAGACGACGCGCCTCTGGGGTCGGCGACCCCGACTGCGACAACGAGGTCGCCGGTGAGGATCTCGTCGACCTCATCGGGTCACGACAACGGTCCTGAGCTGGGTTGCGCCGGCATCCGACGTGCCTCACCTCTCGTCGAAGGCACCGACGTGCGCAGCGGGGTCCAGCCTAGGGCCACAGCGCGCCGGCCCAGGCGATCATGACGCCGGCGGCGATCGCGGCGTGCGGACGAGGCGGGCACCGCCTCGTCGGGCCCCGGGACGGCCCTGGCCGGGCCGCCGCGTAGGCTGGCGCACCATGAGCGACGACGTGCGGACCCGGGTGGAGCCGCCGCCCGGCACGATCCCTGTGCCGCGCGGAACAGGCGCCGTGGTGCGCGGGCTCGTGCGCGCCGCCCGGCCCAAGCAGTGGGTCAAGAACGTCCTGGTCCTGGCGGCGCCCGCCGCGGCCGGGGTGCTGCTCGATCCCGCCGTCCTGCTGCTCGCCGCCGCGGCGTTCGCCTGCTTCTGTCTCGTCGCCAGCGGCACGTACCTGCTCAACGACGCGCTCGACGTGACCGCCGACCGGCTGCATCCGGACAAGCGGTTGCGGCCGATCGCCGACGGGACGGTCCCGGTGGCGCTCGCGCAGGGGCTGGGGCTGGGGCTGCTCGCCGGCGGCGTGGCGCTCGGCGCACTCGTCGGCGACGGGCGCCTGGCCATCGTCCTGGCCGTCTACGTCGCGCTCATGCAGGGCTACACCCTGGTGTTCAAGCGGCTGGCGGTCATCGAGCTGGCGATCGTGTCATCGGGGTTCGTGATGCGCGCGATCGCGGGCGGCGTCGCGACCGGGGTCGCGGTGTCGACGTGGTTCCTCATCGTCACGTCGTTCGCGTCGCTGTTCATCGTCGTGGGCAAGCGCCACGCCGAGCACCTGACCCTCGGCGAGGAGGCGATCCGCCACCGGCCCGCGCTCGCGGAGTACCCGCCCGGCTTCCTGCAGTACGTCGGCGCCGTCAGCGCCGCCGTCGCGATCATCGCCTACTGCCTGTGGTCGCTCATCCAGGTCGCCAGCGGCGAGGTGTGGTTCGAGCTGTCCATCATCCCGTTCACGCTGGCGATCCTGCGCTACGCGCTGCTGGCGGCCAAGGGGCACGCGGGCGCGCCCGAGGAGGTCTTCCTCGCCGACCGCACGCTGCAGGTCCTCGGGGTCCTGTGGGCCGCCTGCTACGCCGCCGGCGTCCATGCCGGCTGACGGCGGCGCCGACCGGCGGCTGCTCGCCGGCTGGGGCCGGACACCCGCCACCGCCGCCGACGTCGTCACCCCCCGGCGGGCCGCCGAGGTGGGCACCGCCGTCGCCGGCGCCGACCGGCGAGGACTGGTAGCCAGGGGCCTGGGCCGCTCCTACGGCGACGCCGCGCAGAACGCCGGCGGCACCGTGGTGGACATGACGGGCCTGGTCGGGCTGCGTGCCTTCGACGGCGACTCCGGCCTCGCCACCGTCGCGGCCGGCACGAGCATCGACGCGCTGCTGCGGGCCCTCGTGCCGCTCGGCTGGTTCGTCCCCGTGACGCCTGGCACCCGCTTCGTCACCGTCGGCGGCGCGGTCGCCGCCGACGTCCACGGCAAGAACCACCACCACGACGGCAGCATCGCCCGTCACGTGACCCAGCTCCGCCTCGACACCCCGCTGGGTGCGCGGACCGTCGCTCCCGACCGCGACGCCGACGTCTTCTGGGCGACCGCCGGCGGCATGGGGCTGACCGGGGTCGTCACCGAGGTCACCCTGCGGCTGCTGGCGATCCGCACGTCGCTGGTTCGGGTGGACACCGAGCGCGCCGACGACCTCGACGACCTCATGGCCCGCATGGTCGCCGGGGACGCGCGCTACCGCTACTCCGTCGCCTGGATCGACTGCGTCACCCGCGGCCGGTCGCTGGGACGGGCGGTGCTGACCCGCGGCGACCACGCCGAGCCCGACGACCTGCCGGCGAAGCGACGTCGTCCGGGCCGCGGCGACCTGCTCGGCTACGACCCCCACGTCCGGCTCGCCGCGCCCGGATGGATGCCGTCGGGCCTGGTCCGCCCGCTCACCGCACGGCTGCTCAACGAAGCCTGGTTCCGCAAGAGCCCCCGCAGCCGGCACGGGGAGCTGCACTCGATCCCGTCGTTCTTCCACCCGTTGGACGGCGTGCGGGACTGGAACCGGATGTACGGGGTCCGCGGGTTCGTCCAGTACCAGTTCGTCGTGCCGCCCGCCGCCGGCGAGGTCGTGCGCACCGCCCTCGAGCGGCTCACCGCCGCGCGCTGCCCGTCGGTTCTCGCGGTCGTCAAGCGCTTCGGCGACGCCACGCCGGGCCACCTGTCGTTCCCCCGGCCGGGCTGGACGCTCGCGCTGGACCTGCCGGTGGGGCCACCGGCGTTGCCCGGCCTGCTCGACGAGCTCGACGAGCTGGTCGTGGCCGCCGGCGGTCGGGTCTACCTCGCCAAGGACTCGCGGCTGCGACCCGAGCTCGTGGCGGCGATGTACCCGCGCCTGGACGAGTGGCGTGAGATCTGCGCCCGGCTCGATCCCGACGGGGTCGTGCAGTCCGACCTGTCGCGGCGGCTGGGGTTGCGACCGGATGCCCGGCCCGAGCGGCCCCGGCGGCGACGGGACGGGTCCGCCCGCGGCGCTTCCGTCCGACCGGTGGGACCAGCGCGTGCGTGACGGCCTGGGCACGGTGTCGTCGGTCCTCGTCCTGGGCGGCGGGTCCGACATCGGGCTGGCGATCGCCCGGCGGCTGGCCGCGCCCCGGCGCGGCCGGGTCGTCCTCGCCGGCCGCGACCCGCACCGGCTGCACGAGCCGGCGGAGGCCCTGCGCGCCGCCGGGGCGGGGACGGTGGAGACCGCGTTGTTCGACGCCGACGACACCGACACCCACCCCGGCGCCATCGATGCGCTGTTCGCCGGAGGTGACCTCGACGTCGCCGTGCTCGCGGCTGGCGTCCTCGGCGACCAGGAGGCCGCCGAACGCGACCCGCGCGTCGCGGTGGACGTCCTGCACACGAACTTCACCGGTTGCGCGTCGGCGGCGCTGTGCGTCGCCCGGCGGCTGCGCGCCCAGGGGCACGGCACCCTCGTGGTGCTGTCGTCGGTGGCGGGGGAGCGGGTGCGGCGCTCCAACTTCGTCTACGGGGCCTCAAAGGCGGGCCTCGACGGCTTCGCGCTCGCCCTCGGCGACAGCCTGGTCGGCTCGGGGGCGCGGGTCGTCGTCGTCCGGCCCGGGTTCGTGACGACGAAGATGACCGCCGGCCGCGCCGCCGTGCCGTTTAGCTCCACCGCCGAGGAGGTCGCCGCCGCGGTCGATGCGGCGATCCGCCGCGGCCGCGAGGTCGTGTGGGTGCCCGCCGTGCTCCGGCCGGTCATGGTCGTCCTGCGCCACCTGCCGCGCGCGCTGTTCCGCCGCCTCCCGCTGTAGCCGCCGGCATCCACGACACCATGGGGAGGCACCGCGGTCGACCCGGCTCGCGCGCCGGCCGCGCCGTCACCGCGGCGAGGGGAGCAGCAGGCAGCTGTCGCCGAACTCGTGCCACAGGTAGCCCTCGGCGAGCGCCGCGGCGTAGGCCCGCTCGAGCAGCGGGCGCCCGGCCACGGCCTCGAGCAGCCGCAGGTGCGAGGCCCCCGGGGCGTGCCAGCCGGTGATCAGCCCGTCGACGACGCGCACGCCGCGCTCGGGGGTCACCACGAGGTCGGTCCAGCCGGCGCCGGCACGCACCCGACGGGACCGGTCGGCGACGGTCTCCAGCGCGCGGGTCACGGTGGTGCCGACCGCGACGACGCGCCCGCCCCGGTCCCGGGTGGCGTTGACCCGCGCCGCGGCGGCCGCGGACACCGTGTACGGCTCGGGGTAGGGCTCCTCGCCGTCGTCCTGCGACGACACGCCGGTGTGGAGCAGGATCGAGGCGACCGCCACCCCTCGCTCGGCCAGAGACCGCACGACCGCCGGAGTGAAGGGGCGCCCGGCGCTGGGCATCTCCGCGCTGCCCGGCTCCGTCGCGAACATCGTCTGGTAGGCCGACAGGGGCCACGCGCGGCCGGGTTTGCCGTAGCGGATCGGCGATCCGTGGCGGCTCAGGTAGGTCACCGGCGACACCGGCAGCGCCACCTCGGCGACCCACAGCCGGCCCGCTCCGGGCGTCCCGGCGCCCGCCAGCAGGCGCAGCAGGACCGCCTCGCCCCCCTCTGGCAGCGACAGGCGCAGGCCCCGGCGGCCGGCGTCCGACCGCAGGCTCGCCGGCCCGTCGGGAACGCGGAGCTCGACGACCCAGCGCCCGTCGGGGCGCCGTGACGACAGGTGCAGGCGCAGGATCCGGTCGCCGGCGCGGGCTTCCAGGGCCGCGGGCAGCGTCGCCGAGGAGTTGACGACGAGCAGGTCGCCGGGACGCAGGTGCGCCGGCAGGTCGGCGAACCGGACCGAGACAGGCGGCGCCTCGCCGGCGGCCACGAGCAACCGGACCGCGTCGCGGGCCAACCCCCGCGCCTCCGCCGGGGCGGTCGCCTCGAGCTCGGCCGGCAGCGCAAAGTCCAGGCCGCCGGCGACCGTCAGCGGCAGCGCGGCACTCACCGTCGACCCGCCGCCGTGAGGGCCGCGGCGAGCCCCTCGGCGGTGTACCGGCCGCTGGGCAGGTCCTCGACGGTGAGGCGCAGCAGGGCGGGCACCCGCTCGGCCGGGTCCGGCCGGTCGCTGATGTCCTCGCCGGGGAACGCTTCCTGGTGCATCCGGGTGCGCATGTCCCCCGGATCGGCGGTGTAGACGCGCAGGTCGGGGTGCTCGGCGGCGAGGACCGCGGTGAGCTGCTCCAGCGCCGCCTTGGCCGCGCCGTAGCCGCCCCAGCCGGGGTAGGCCTCCACCGCGGCGTCAGACGTGATCGACACGATCCGCGCGCCCGGTCGCAGGCGCGGCAGGGCAAGCTGCACCAGCGCGAGCGGCGCGACGACGTAGACCTCGAGGACCCGCCGGAGGGCGTCGAGCGGGTGGTCGGCGAGAGCGGGCTGGGGGCTGGGTCCCAGGACGCCGGCGTTGTTGACGAGCAGGTCGAGCCCGCCGAGCTCGTCGGCGGCGTCCAGCAGCGCCTGGCGGTGGGTCCGGTCGGTGATGTCGCCGGGGACGGCCCGGACGCGGGCGCCGGGCGGCAGCGCCGCGACGGCGGCGTGCAGATCCTCGGCGTTGCGGGCGTCGACCGCGACCGACCAGCCGGCGTCGACGAGGCCGGACAGCAGGGCCCGGCCCAGCCCGCGAGATGCGCCGGTGACCACGGCGACCGGCGGGCGGTCGACCGGGCGGTCGGCGGGGGCGGCGGTGAGGGGAGCGGTGGCGGCGGTGGCCGGGGAGCTGGTCATGCGCCGACGGTAGGTGCGGCCGGTCGCCGCGACCTCCCGCTGGAGACCGGACCCGCCTGGTCCGCTGGTCCTAGGCCCTGTCTCCCCAAGGGAGTCGTTGGACATGAGCCGCCCGGCGTCTGAGGTGCGTGCTAGGCCCCGACGAGCCGCCGCGCGATCAGCCGGTTGGTGAGCCCCTCGGCGAGCAGCGCCAGCACCTCCCGCTCCCGTGGGGTCAGCGCCGTGGCCGGGTCCGGAGCGCTGCCCGCCACCGCGTCGAGGACCAGCGCGGCGACCTGCGGGTTGAGCAGCGACTCGCCCCGCGCCGCGGCGCGGACGGCGCGCTCGAGCTCGGCCGGCTCGACGTCCTTGAGCAGGTAGCCGACCGCGCCGGCGCGCACCGCGGGCAGCACCTGGTCGTCGCCGGCGAAGCTGGTCAGCACCAGGACCTTCAACCGGGGGTCCACCGCTCGCAGCGCCCGGATGGCGGCCACGCCCCCTCCGCCCGGCATGACGAGGTCGAGCAGCACGACGTCAGGCTTGGTCGTGCGCGCGCGGGTGACCGCCTCCTCCCCGTCGCCGGCTTCACCCACGACCGTGATCCCGTCGCGGGACGCCAGGAAGGCACGCAAACCCTCGCGCACGACCGGATGGTCGTCGACGACGAGTACCCGCACCGCCTCAGTCACCGGGCAGCTCCACGCGCACACCGGTCCCGGCGCCGGGCGCGGACGTGATCGTCAGCGCGGCACCGAGCGCGGCCGCCCGCGCCCGCATCGACGACAGCCCCAGGTGCGCCGTCGTGACGCAGGCGTCGTCCGGGTCGAAGCCGACGCCGTCGTCGCGGACCTCCACGACACAGCGGCCGGCTGCCAGGTCGACGCTGACGTCGACGTTGGCGGCGCGGGCGTGGCGCAGCGCGTTGTGGAGCGCCTCCTGCACGATCCGGTACAGCTCCCGCTCCACCTCGGGGGGCAGCCGGCGCTCGGAGCCGGCGCGCAGCCGCAGGGCCACGGGCTGCGCGCGTCCCAGCACCTCGACGTCCTTGCGGAGCGTCGCCGCCAGCCCGTCGGCGGCGTGGGCCGCCGCCCGCAGCCCCACGATCAGGCCCCGCCGCCCCGCCCCGGACTCGCGGCCCCGCCGCGGGCCCGTGGCGCGGGGGGCCCGCGCCGCCGCCGGGGCGTCGCCGCCCGCCGCGGCGCCCGCCTCGGCGGTGAGCGACAGGCTGAACAGCGTCTGGGTCATCGCGTCGTGGAGCTCGCGGGCGAGGCGGTCGCGCTCCTCGGCGACGGTGAGCTCGCGGCTGCGCTCGGCCAGCCGGGCGTTGTCGATCGCGATCGCGGCGTGGGCCGCGAGCAGCTCGACGACGCGCTGGTCGGCGTCGTCGAAGGTCGCCCCGTCGACCTTGTCGGTGAGATAGAGCGCACCGACGACCTCGTCCCGTGCGACGACCGGGACGCCGAGGAACGAGCGCATCGACGGATGCCGGGCCGGCCAGCCCCAGAAGCGGGGGTCGGCGGTGATGTCGTCGGTGCGGTAGGAGGCGCTGTCGGCCAGCATGGCGCCCAGCAGACCGTGGGTGCGCGGCAGCGGCCCGATCGCCGCCTGCTCCCGCGGCGACAGGCCGGAGGTGAGGAAGCGCGAGAACCCGCCGGCGCCGTCGGGGGTCCCGAGGGCGGCGTAGCGCGCGCCGACGAGCTCGCGGGCGGCGTGCACGAGGCGCTGGAGGACCGGCTCGACGGTGCGCGCCGACGCCAGTGCGAGCACCACGTCGGACAGCGCCGCGAACGCGGCGTCCGGCGCCCGTGCGCGACGGTCGTCGGTGCTGGTCACGCCCGTACGGTAGCGCCCGTCGGGGTCAGGGTCTGCCGCGGCGGGCGACTTCGGTCGCGGTCGCCTGGTCGGTGGCGAGCAGCAGCACCTCGGCGACGAGCACGTGCGGCGGCCGGTCGACGACCCACAGGACCGTCTCGGCGACGTCGGTGGCGGTCAGCGGCGTCAGGCCGGCGTAGACGGCGTCGGCGCGGTCCCGGTCGCCGCCGAAGCGGACCACCGAGAACTCCGTCTCCACCAGCCCCGGCTCGATGAGGGACACCCGCACCCCCGAGCCGAGGACGTCGCGGCGGATGCCCTCGGTGATGCGGGCGACGGCCGCCTTCGTCGCGCAGTAGACGGCACCGTTGGGGTAGGCCTGGCGCCCCGCGATCGAGCCCATGTTCACGACGTGCCCGCGACCGCGCGCGACCATCCCCGGCAGCACCGCGCGGGTGACCGACAGCAGCCCGGTGACGTTCGTGTCGATCATCCGCTGCCAGTCGTCGGGGTCGCCCTCGTGCAGCGGCTCGTGGCCGGCCGCGAGGCCGGCGTTGTTGACCAGCACGTCGATGTCGCGCCAGCCGTCGGGCAGCCCGGCGACCATCGCCTCGACCGCCGCCCGGTCGCGGACGTCGACGGTCGCGGTGTGGACGTCGGTGCGGAGCTCGCCGGCGAGCTCCGTGAGGCGGTCGGTCCGCCGGCCGCACACGACCCGGCGCGCGCCGGTGCGGGCGAAGGCGAGCGCGCAGGCGCGGCCGCTGCCGCTCGTGGCGCCGGTGACGAGGACGACGCCCGCCCTGGGGCTGCCCGGCCACCCTCCCCCCGCCGGCCGCCCGGGCGGGGGCGGCCTGGGCGGGGGTGTGCAGCTCGGGGCGGACCGCGCCGGCGCGCGCCGTGAGGCGGTCGGTCCGCGGGCCGCACACGACCAGGCGCGCGCCGGTGCGGGCGAAGGCGATCGCGCAGGCGCGGCCGATGCCGCTCGTGGCGCCGGTGACGAGGACGAGGCGGTCGGGCGGCATCACGGCTCCGGGATCGGCGGGACGTCCGCGCTCCAGTCCGCGGCGCGTTGCACCTGCCCGGCGAGGGAGAACAGCGTCGCCTCGTCGGCGGGGCGGCCGGTCACCATGACGCCGAGCGGCAGGCCGTCGGCCGACCGGCCCAGCGGCAGGTTCATTGACGGCTGGCCGGTCACGTTCGCGACCGGCGCGAAGCCGACGTAGCTCGCGAGGGCGTCGAGCATCGCGGGGGCGTCGTCGAGCAGGTGCGCCAGCTCGCCGATCTTCAGCGGGGCTCGCATGAGCGTCGGGCAGACGATGACGTCGAAGGCGGCGGTCGCGGCGACGATCCGGCGGGCCTGGAGTCCCAGGCTCGTCGCGGCGCGCAGCAGGTCCACGGCGGAGCAGGCCAGTCCCCGCTCGGCGAGACGGCGGTTGAACGGCTCCAGCGTCGCGGGCGGCAGCGGCAGCGCCGCGAGGTTGGCGGTCCACAGCGTCGTGAAGTCGGTCTTGAACTGCTCGGTGACCGGCAGCGTCGCCGGCTCGACGGCGTGCCCGAGCCCCTCGAGCAGCCGGCCGGCGTCCTCGGCCGCGGCGATGGTCTCCGGCGAGAACGACCCCAGCGGGGAGGTCGTGACCAGCCCGACGCGCAGCGCCGGCGGGTCGGTGCCGGCGTCGACGGTGTAGGGGCGGGCGGGCTCGGGCGCCCAGTGCGGGTCCCCCGGCGCCGGGCCGCGCATGGCGTCGAGCAGCGCCGCCGCGTCGGCGACGTGCACCGCGAGCGGCCCCGAGGTCGAGAACCCGCCGGCGCCGTCCCCGAGCGGTGCGTTGGACACCCGTCCCCGTGACGGCTTGAGGCCGAACAGCCCGCAGTTGGCGGCCGGGATGCGCAGCGAGCCGGCGCCGTCCGAGCCGTGCACGGCCGGCACCAGCCGGGCTGCCAGCGCCGCCGCCGCGCCGCCCGACGACCCGCCCGGGGTGTGGCCAAGATCCCACGGGTTGCGACAGGGACCCAGCAGCGCCGACTCCGTCCACGGCAGCGTCCCCAGCTCGGGCACGTTGGTCTTCCCGACGACGATCATCCCGGCGGCACGCAGCCGGGCGACCGCCTCGTCGTCGATGTCGGGCACGAAGTCGGCGAGTGCCGCGGTCCCGAACGTCGTGCGCAGCCCTCGGGTGAGCGACAGGTCCTTGATCGCGACCGGCACGCCCAGCAGCGGTGGCGCCCCGTCGGTCCCGGCGCGGTCCGCGGCCTGGCGGGCGGCGCGCAATGCTCCCTCGGCGTCGACGGTGACGACGCTGTTGAGCGGCCCGTCGCAGCGCTCGATCCGGTCCAGCGTCGCCTCGACGAGCTCCACCGGGGACAGCTTCCGGCGGCGGACCCGCTCGGCCAGCGCGACCGCCGAGCACCCGGTCAGGACGTCGGACATCGCCGCTAGCATGCCCGACGATGGACGTGCAGCTGTTCGGGCACGCCGGCTCCAAGGCCACCCGCAAGGCTCAGCGGTGGTTCAGCGAGCGGCGGGTGGCGGTGCACTTCGTGGACGTGCGCAAGCGGCCGCCGTCCCCGGGCGAGCTCAAGCGGTTCGTGCAGCGATTCGGCGTCGAACGCCTCCTCGACCCGGACTCCAGGACCTACGTCGACCAGGGCCTGCGCTACGTCTCGGCTTCCGACGACGACTGGCTCGCCCGGATGGCCGCCGACCCGACGATGCTGCGCCTGCCCCTCGTGCGGTGCGGCAAGGACCTGGCCGTCGGCGACGACGAGGCCTCCTGGACGGCGTTCGCCCAGCGCGCGAAGAGCGGCTGACCCGCACCGGTTGCACGAGCGGTCCACGATGCGGCAGTGGCTCAGCGCCAGGCGGCGTCGGGATCGGCGGCGAGCTCGGCCAGCGAGGTGACGACCAGATGCGCCGCGCCGCCGGTGTCCTCGGCGAGCAGGCTCCACGGCCCTCGCCGCAGCCACACGGCACGCATGCCGGCGGCGCGGGAAGGGACGACATCGTTGTCGATCCGGTCGCCGACGTAGGCCACCTCGCCGGGCGGCGGGTTACCGAGCAGTGACAGGATGCGGGCGAAGAAGCCGGGGTCGGGCTTGGCGACCCCGAGCGCGCCGCTCATCGCCATCACGTCCGGTTGGATGCCGAGAGCCAGAAGCTCAGCGTGGCGGTCCGCGGGCTGGTTGGCGACGACGGCCACGCCCATGCCCGCCTCCCGAAGCCCGACGAGCGCGGACCGGGCGTCGACGTACAGGTCGTCGGCACGGAGGGCCCCGAACGCCCGCTTCACCTCCGGCTCGGTGTCTCGCCAACCTGGCACACCGAGCAGGTCGAACGCGCGCGTGTGGTCACCCCAGCGCTCGATGGCACCGCCGAGCAGCGCCAGGAACGTGAGGCGCGGAACGTCGAGGGTGGCAGCCCACGTCGACCACAGGCGGGTCTCGTCGACCAGGACTTCACCGACGTCGAGGCACACCCACCGACGCAACCTGGGCCGTCCGGACACGCGTTGGCACCTTTCGAGGCGAGGCGACCCGGGTATCCCGGGACGGTACCGCGGGGCCGGGTGCTTGCAGTGGCGCGGATTTCCGTGCAACGTAGCCCGCTGCGGCCGCCGGACGGCACCCGCTTCGCCCGGCGTGGCGCCCGCCAGCCACCGCACCCGAGCACTGCTGCCGGCCGCGGAACATCCGCGGGCGCTCCTTGTCCCCGACCGCCAGACCGACGCCCACGCACAGGAGCAGACATGAACAAGAGCCAGCTCGCCGACGCCGCCGCGACCAAGGCGGGCCTCGACAAGAAGCAGATGAGCACGGCGCTCGACGCGGTCCTGGAGTCCATCCAGGGTGCGCTGGGGAGTGGCGAGAAGGTGTCGCTGACCGGCTTCGGTACGTTCGAGGTGCGCGAGCGGGCCGCCCGCACCGGCCGCAACCCCCAGACCGGTGAGGAGATGCAGGTCGCGGCCTCCAAGGCCCCCGCCTTCAAGCCGGGCAAAGGCTTCAAGGACGCCATCAACAGCTAAGGCCACAACACGTAACCCCACCCGCCGACATCCCGAAACCCCAGCCAAGTCGGCCCGAACCGCGATGAACCGGAGGTAGCACCACCAAGACCACAGTGAGGGCGCCCACGGCACGACCGTGCCCCCTCACGTCCGCACCCACCACAGCACGCACCAGGACGCCCCGACAGCATGCCGACGCCGACCCCTGCTACGAGGTCGGCTCAACCTGCTGCGTCGGTTGCGGAGCCGCGATCAGCCGCGGGCCGACGCCAGGCCATCGCCGGAACGCCTCCACTGCGCCCGAATCGTCTCGACGCGACGACGGTGCTCATCCCCGACCAGCTCGGCGAGGACGCCGACTCGACGGCGCGAGCGAACGCCGCGCTGGCGCAGCCCCCACTGCTCTTGACGAGGACGAGCTGCTGCGCGAGGCCGACCGCCCCACCGCCCCGGCGGCACTGACTCCCCGGAGTCACCTGGGCGGGCCTTCTGCTGCTCGACGCCGACCCGCACGCCCTCCAGCGACTGACCGAGCGTGCCAGGCGCGAGCTGCCTGGTCGCGTCGCGCGCGCAGGCTCGCTCTCGCCCTCGCACCACGGTTGGTAGCGCGCGCGCACGTGCGCCGGTACCGCGCTCACCCGTCGGTGATCGTCCGACTCCCAGCAGACGGAGCAGCCTCCGGGCTGCCCACCGCCGCCTCCCAGCAGGCTCGTCTGTCGGTCCGCCAGGACGACTCCGCGGACGTGTAGCCCCTGTCACGGTCGCCGAACGGGTCATGCGCCGTACCAGCTGGATCCGCCGGCAATCATCGGCAAGACCGCACGCATGCAATGGACACCGGCCGTGGGCGTTAGCGACACCTGGACGACCTAGCGCAAGCCCGTCCGACCACAGACGTTGACTTCCCGTTGTGAACGGTTCACAATGCACAGTCGGTGACCCTAGTGGAAGGGGGGGATCATGGCGAGACGCGCCCGAAGTGTTGGCTTCTCCCTGGAAGAGCCCGACATTGAGCGCCTCGATGTGTTGGTCAAGACGTTCGGCGACGGCAGCCGCAGCGCATTTCTCCGGCGTGCCATGCGCCACATGGAGGCCGCCGCCCGCGCCGAGCGGCTTCAGCGGCTGCAGCGGTACGGTGCGGCACGCGCCGCAGAGCGTGGGCTGGCGCCACAGGATGCCGCCGCGCTGGTCAAGCGGGTCCTCAGGGAGCGCGCTGACGCGTGACCGACCGCATTCGGGCGGTCTACGACATCAACGTCCTCGTCGGCGCGGTGGCCGGCGGCAACTCTCCGTTCCTTGTGTGGCCCAACCCCCCGCCCGTCAGCGACAACCGATCCGCCGACTGCGTCGGGATCGCGAACGACGCCGTGGATGTCGCGCTGTTCGTGAGCGATCACGTGCTCACAAACCTCGTCCGCGTGCTCGTGTCGCCTGACGGGTTGGGGTGGGAAACCGGTCCCGCCCGCGAGTACGTCGAGACGATCATCGACATCGCCGAGGCGTCTGGCGGTGGTGTGGTCCAACCGACGGTGCGCGTCGACGACTGCCCGGACTGGGAGGACAACCGCATCCTCGAACTCGCCCTGGAGTCGGAGGCGGACATCATTGTCACCGACGACGTCGACCTGACGGCAATGTCGCCGTGGAGAGGCCGGCCGGTGGTGCGGCCCGCCGAATTCGCCACCCGTGTTGATGCAGCTCGACGCTCTCGACGCCGCTGAACCTTCATGCTGGTGTCGTCGCCCGTGGCTGCATGCTGTTCGCGGCGTGCTGCGGATCGGGGTCACCTTCCTTCCCGCGCTCACGCAGCGCTTCTCGAGCCGGCGTGTCATGAGTGATGCTCGTCGTGCGTCTTTGCGGTGTGGACGAGACCGAAGCGCGGTGACGCGACGGGGTGAGGCGACCGATCAGGCGCGGCTGGACGCCTTCAGTCGCAGCGAGCACCCTCGGCTCGTGGCGCCCTGACGCTGTACTGCGGGGACGGCACGTCGCCGCCGAGCTCGCGCAGGAGGCGCTCGTCTGCGCGGTCGCCGCATGGCCGCGTGTCTCGGCCAAGGAGCACCACGCCGCCCGGCTCACGCCAGCCTGACGAGGGGTGTCTGCCGAGGTCTCCGGCGGGGCGCCCGCGTAGTCCCGGGCGGCTCGGCTCCGGGAGGTGACATGTGTCCTCCCGCCCAGAGGCCCGCGCTGGCCGTGAGGGACCGACGTTTGCGACGCCGCCCCCGGCTCTGCCCGCCGGCTACGGTGGCTCGGGGGGCCGGTCGGGGTCGACGAAGACGGCGGTGACCCGGCCCTCGATGTCGAGGTTGGCGATGACCTGCAGCGGTCCGTTGCGTCGAAGGTCGTCGTGCAGCTCGGCCACCGAGATCACCCCCGAGGGGTTGGTGTCGTTGGGGTCGAACACCTGCGCGTCGGAGCGCAGCGGCCACGCGCGCGCCGGCCGGGAGGTCGCCGGTGGATCCGCGCCCGACGCCGACGGCGCCACAGGATCGACGAACACCAGCGTGGCCGCGTCTCCGTCGACGTCGAGGTCCGCGAGGTGCCCTTCCAGCATCGCCTCGACGTCCGGCGGTGGAGGGTCGCCAAACACCAGCTGGTCGGGCACGACGCCCATGGGACCGGCGACCTCGGCGAAGCGGCGGCCCGGAAGGGCGCGCGCGAGGAACACCCCGTCGGCGTGGCCGACCAGTTCACCCAGCCCGACCCGCTCGTAGAACCGCGACTCGACCTCGGCCGCGGACGTCGGGCACTCGACCCCGTCGCTGGGGATCGAGCACAGCCGCGGGGTCCCGTCCCGCGGCACCGACAGCCGTCCTCGCACGCGGACGAACTGCCCGGAGCCGCGGACCTCCTCGGGTGCCTGGACCGGGGGCAGGAGCGACTCGTCGGGGCTGATGCCCCCCGCGCCCTCCGCGTCGACACACGCGTCGGTCGCGAGAGGGGTCGCGTCGACGCTGCGGGCCGGCGGGTCGAGCCGCCGGCCGACGCGCACCCTCCCGCCGGCCGTGAGCTCGGCCTCGTACGCCGACAACCCCGTCGGCGCCGGTCCGAACACGTAGCGGCCGCGCCCATCCCAACGGGACGCGGGACCCGGCTCGACGAATCCGCCGCTGTCCGGGCACCACACGACCAGGTTGTTGAGGTGCGTGTCGACGGCCGACACGACGCTGACCGAGGCGTCGTCGTGGCGGATGACGAACACCGGCGCCCCGTCCGGGAGCACCGTGGCGATCGCGCCGCCGGGACCCGGCACCGGCAGTTGCGGTCGCAGCTCCACGGCGTTGGCGCCCCCGCCCACACCCGCGGCGGCCAGCAGCGCGACGACGGTGAACAGCGCCGCCGAGACCAGCAGCGGCAGCGCGGCGGTGACCGGGCGTCCGAGGCGCACACCCCTCACGGTCACTCTCCATCCGCTCCGCGACGCCCGGAACCCGGCCGCCCGGCTCCGCGGCCCCCAGGAAACCACAGCCCGGCGCCGCGCATGCGCGCGCGCGACGTCGCTACAGCAGGCCGACGTGGGTCATGAGCGCCGCCGGCTCCATCACCAGCCCGGTGACGAACGGGCCGAAGTCGCCGAAGCGGGCGCTGACCTCGTCGAAGCGCATCTCGTAGACGATGTCGCGGACGGCCTTGGGATCGTCGGCGAGCAGGGTGACGCCCCACTCCCAGTCGTCCAGCCCGACCGACCCGGTGATGAGCTGCAGCACCCGCCCCCGGTAGGTCCGCCCCACGCGGGCGTGCCCGGCCATGAGCCGCTTGCGCTCGCCGAAGTCCAGCGTGTACCAGTTGTCGCCGGCGGCCCGTCGCTTGCTCATCGGGTAGAAGGCGAGCACCTTGCGGGCCGGCAGCTTCGGGTGCAGGCGGTGTCGCCGGTACTCGGCCATGCGCGTCCGGAACTCGGCCAGCTTCGCCTCGAGCTCCGGCGACCCCGGCGCCAGCCCGTCCTCGGCGGCGAGGCGCTCGCGCTCGTCGTCCTCGGTGGCGGTGTACTCGCTGAGCTCGGTCAGTGACACGTAGGACGCCGCCGGCAGCAGCCCCGCGCGCCCAGCGGCGAGGCGGCCAGCTCGACCGACAGCGAGTCGAGCTCGGCGAGGTCCGGGCCCAGCGCCATCACGCCGATGTCGGCCTTCTGTCCGAGCACGCTGAACGCGAGCACCTGGTAGTCGTCGCGGGCGTCGAAGGCCTGCAGCCGTCCCGCGAAGTCCTTCGCCGCGGCGGTGGAGTCCTCCAGCAGGTCGCGGCGCAGGTGGAAGAACAGGTGCAGGACGCCCCAGCCCTCGGACGGGGAGACGGGTGATGTCGGCATCGGCCCAGCGTAGCCAGGGATCTGATGGGCCAGGGGCGGCCCGCAACCCGGCCGCGGGTGGCCGGCGCTCCGGGATGCCGGCGCCCCCCGCTACCCTCGGCGGCCATGACGCTCACGATCGACGGCCGGCCGGTCGCCCTGCGCGACGCGGGCGGCGGCCCGGCGCGCCGCTGCTGCTCGTCCACGGGTTCACCGGGTCCAAGGAGGACTTCGACCCGGTCGTCGACGCCCTCGCCGAGCGCCGCCGGGTCGTCGCCCTGGACCTGCCCGGCCACGGCGGCTCCCCCGGGCCCGACGACCCGGCGGCCTACGGTCTCGCGCCCACCGCCGGCTGGATCCTGCGTGCCGCCGATGCCGTGGGGCTGGGAGAGTTCCACCTGCTGGGCCACTCCCACGGTGGGCTCGTCGTCCAGCGGGTCGCGTCGGCAGCCAGCCAGCGGCTGGGTTCGCTCGTGCTGATGGCCACGGGGATGGGCGCGCTGCGCGACGAGGCGGCCGAGCACTGCGTGCGCATCGCGGTGGCCGCCCGCGACGAGAGCATGGAGAAGGCCTACCTCGTCAGCCGCGACCGGCCGGGGGCGCGCGACGGCATCCGCGCCGACCCCGTCCGCGAGGCGTTCGTGCGGCGGCGGTTCCTGGCGCTGAACCCCGCGGCGGTCGTGGGATTCGCCCGCAACCTCATGGCGGCGGCGCCCCTCGGGGCGTTCCTGCGAGGCGTCGACATCCCCGTCCTGGTGATCCACGGCGAGCACGACGACGCCTGGCTTCCCGCCGAGCAGGCCCTGCTCGCGCGCACCGCCGCGGGCGCCGAGCTCGCGGTCGTGCCCGACGCGGTCCACTCTCCGCAGCTGGAGAACCCGTCGGCCTGGCTGGCTGTCGTCGACGACTTCTTGCAGCGAGCCGACGCCCGACGCTGACCGTGGCCGCCGCCGGCCCCCGTCGGCGCTGCTGCCAGCGCGTCACAGGTCCGCTGCGGGCTGCCGCACCGCAACGCGGACCCGCTGGGTACGATGCGGCGCCACGGGGGAGTGCCAGGCGCCACCGAGCCGCGGCGAAGGAGCCACGATGGCGGTGCAACACGCGAAGGGCGACCCGCCCGTCGAGGTCGGTCCCGACGAGAACCTGACGACGCGGCTGTGGGAGCGCGCCGAGTCCGCGGGCTCCACCGCGATCCTGCGGGTCTGGGCCGACGGAGGCTGGCAGGGCATCACCTGGGGCGAGCTGGCGCAACGGGTACGCGCCGTCGCCGCCGGCCTCGTCGCGGCGGGCGTCGAGCCGGGCGACCGCGTCGCGTTGATGAGCGGCACGCGCCCGGAGTGGACGGTCGCCGACCTCGCCATCCTCGCGGCGGGCGCGGTCACCGTGCCGATCTACGAGACGTCCTCGCAGAGCCAGTCCGCGTGGATCCTGACCGACTCCGGGGCGGTGCTGGCGTTGGCGGGGACCGCCGACCACGCCAAGAACCTCGACGCGGCGCGGGCTCAGGCTCCGGCGCTGGGCGAGGTCTTCGTCTTCGACGACGGCGGGCTCGACGCGCTGGCCGACCGTGCCGGCGACGAGCACCGCACCGAGGTCGACGAGCGTGCCCGCGCGACCCGACCGACCGACCTCGCGTCGATCGTCTACACCTCGGGGACGACGGGCAACCCCAAGGGCTGCATGCTCACGCACGGCAACGTGCTGTGGACGGTCCGGCAGGCCGCCGTCCAGCTCCGCAAGATCCTCTCCGGGCCCGACGAGGCGACGCTGCTGTTCCTGCCGCTCGCCCTCGTCTTCGCGCGCCTCGTGCAGTTGATGGTGCTCGAGGCGGATGTCTCGACCGGCTTCGCCCGCTCCCTGGGGACGCTGCAGGCCGACATCGCGTCGTTCCGCCCGACGTTCCTGTTCGCCGTGCCGCGGGTGATGGACAAGGTGTTCAACGGCGCCCAGCGCAAGGCGCAGGGCTCCAAGCGGCGCGTGTTCGACTTCGCCGTGTCCAACGCCGCCGCCTGGTCGTCGAAGGTGGCCGCGGGCCGCAGAGCGGGACCGATCGTGTCGGCCGGCCACGCCGTCGCCGATCGGCTCGTCTACAGCAAGATCCGCGAGGCCCTCGGTGGGCGCCTGAAGTACGTGATCAGCGGAGGGGCGCCGCTCAGCCCGCACCTGTCGAAGTTCTTCTACGCCGCCGGCATCCCGCTCCTCGAGGGCTACGGCATGACCGAGACGACGGCGCCGGCGTGCGTCAACACCCCCGACGAGTTCCGGATCGGCACCTGCGGTCGTCCGCTGCCCGGCGTCGAGGCGCGCGTCGGCGACGCCGGCGAGCTGCTGCTCAGGGGCGGCAACGTCTTTGCGGGCTACTGGGAGAACGAGCCGGCGACCCGCGAGATCCTCACCGACGACGGGTGGATCGACACGGGCGACCTCGCCGAGATCGACGCCGACGGCTACGTCCGCATCACCGGACGCAAGAAGGAGATCATCGTCACCTCGACCGGCAAGAACGTCGCGCCGGCGGTCCTCGAGGAGCGTCTCAAGGCGCACCGCCTGGTGTCCCAGGCGATGGTCGTCGGCGACGACAAGCCGTACGTGGCGGCGCTGATCACCCTGGACCCCGACGAGCTCGCCGCCTTCGCCGACGAGAAGGGCCTGTCGGGCGACGCGGCGGCGCTGGCCGATGCCGACGCCGTGCAGGCCGAGATGCGCGCCGCCGTCGCGGAGACCAACGCCACGGTCTCCCGCGCGGAGTCGATCCGCAAGTTCAAGGTGCTCGAGCGCGACTTCACCCTGGAGCATGACGAGATGACGCCGTCGCTGAAGCTGCGCCGCCGCAACGTCGCGGCCAACTTCGCCAGCGAGATCGAGGCGTTGTTCCCGCGGTAGCGGCGCTGCGCCGGCGGCCGGTCTCCTTCGCGCGCGGATCACGCGGGCAGGGGGTCACGCTAGCGTGGCGCCGTGACCGCCCAACCGGTGCTGCCCACCTGCTACCGCCATCCGGACCGCGAGACCCGCCTGGCGTGCTCCAACTGCGACCGGCCGATCTGCGTGGACTGCATGCACACGGCCCGGGTGGGTCAGCGCTGCCCGGAATGCGCCGCGCCCGACGAGCACAACCGGGTGCTGGACCGCGAGGACCTTCTCCGCGAGGAGTCCCGCCCGGCGGTCGTCACCTGGACGGTGCTGGGGGCCGCCGTGGCGGTGTTCGCCCTGCAGCTGTTTGTCCCGGCGATCGGCTTGGCGCTGACCCAACTCGGTGTGCAGGCCAATGAGCTGGTCCGCCAAGGGCAGTGGTGGCGCCTGCTGACCGCGGCGTTCTTCCACGACGGCATCACTCACATCGCGTTCAACATGTGGGCGCTGTCGATCTTCGGCCCGCAGCTCGAGCGCCAGGCGGGGTCCGTGCCCTTCGCCGCGCTCTACGTCGCCTCGGCGCTCGCCGGTGGCGCGGCCTTCTACCTCACCCAGCCGTTCGGGATAGCCGTCGGTGCCTCCGGCGCGATCTTCGGGTTGTTCGGCGCCTGGCTCGCGGCCTCCTACCGGACCCGCCACACCCTGGCGGGCGCGGCGAGCCTGCGCCAGCTGCTCGTGCTGCTGGGCATCAACCTCGCGCTGCCGCTGCTGCCCGGGTCCAACATCGCCTGGCAGGCCCACCTCGGCGGGCTGGCCGCCGGTTTCATGATCGCGTTCGCCTGGACCGTGCCGGTGGTGCGGCGCCGGGCGGCCCTGCGCGCCACGGTGGCCGCCGGCGTCGGTGCGGTCGCTCTTGTGGCGGCGCTCACGCTGGGCGCGCTCGGCTGAGCAGCGCCACCCGCTCGCCTCCCAGCCTGCCGGCCATGCGCTCGGGCTCGAGCACCCTGCGCGTGCGCCCGCACGGGCTCAGTCCGGGGCCACGATGAGGCGCTGCCCCGCCTGCGGGGCGAGCAACCCGCCGGACGCGGCATGGTGCGGCCAGTGCTACGCCACCCTGGAGCCGCCCGCCGCACCGTCCCGGGGTCCCGTCGCCGACCCCGAGCCCCCCGTGGCGCTGCGTCCGGCCAACCCTCCGGCGCCGGTGCTGCCGGCCTCCGACCGGCGACCCGCCGCCGCGCCGGTGCTCCGCGACGGCGACGCGGGGCTGGAGTGGGCCTGTCCGACGTGCGGCAGCTACTCGTCGCTGGACGAGACGCGCTGCCGGGTGTGCGCCACCCCCTTCACCGCCGGCTTCACCTCCGGCGCCCCGGCGACCGCACCGCCGAGCTGGAGCGCCGCGCTGGCGGTGACCGCGGTGGCGCCGGGCGCAGGGCACATCGCCGCCCGCCGCACCGGGACGGGGCTGGCACGACTGCTGCTGTTTTTCACCTGGGCCGCGGGAGGCGTGTTCCTGCTGCGCGGCGGCGGCCCGTCGACCGCGCCGGCCGCCGCCCCGCTGCTGCTGGGAGCCGCGGTGCTGTGGGCCACCAGCCTGCTCGACGTCCACCGGCTGTCGCGCGGCGAGCCCGACCTGCTCGGCGGCCGGGCCCTGCTGTGGCTCGTGGTCGCGGTCCTCGGGCTGACGATGGCCGGCGTCGCCGCGACCGTCGCCGCGCTGCGGATCTGACCCGCACTACCATCGCCACCGCCGCCCGGCCGACGACATGCCGGCCGCGTTTCGACCACCGGGAGGGAGCTCGTGAGCGACGTCCTTCGCGACAGCATCGTCGTGGCCGCCGACCCCGACGCGGTCCTCGACGTCGTCGCCGACTTCGGGGCCTACCCGGAGTGGCAGGACGAGGTGCGGGGCGTCGAGATCCTCGACACGGACGCCGACGGCTGGGGCACGCGCGTCCGCTTCGACGTCGACGCGCGGGTCGTGCGCACCACCTACGTGCTGGACTACACCTACGGCGACACCGAGATGCGCTGGACCCTCGTCGAGAGCGACATGCTGCGCCGCAACGACGGTGCCTACCTGCTCACCGACCAGGGCGACGGGACGACGCTGGTGACCTACGAGCTCGCCATCGAGACGACGATGGCGGTGCCTGCCCTGTTCCGGCGCCAGGTCGCGAGGCGCGTCATCGACACCGCCCTGAAAGGCCTCAAACGCCGCATCGAGTCCGACGCCTGACGGGCGGGCCGGCTCGGCTTGGCCGCCCCGCCGGGACGTCGACTAGCCTGCGGTCCAGCCCCGCGGCGCCCCGCGGCCGTCGCACCCCCCGGCCCGACGAACCCCCGACGAACAGGAGCCAGGCGTGGACGTGACCACCGGCGAGATCCGCAAGCTCGTGGACCGACCCGTCGGCGAGGTGCCGGTGACCAGCGTGTACCTCAACACCGACGGGGCGCGCTTCCCGAAGGCCGGTGACTACGAGGCGCGCCTGGACGGGCTGCTGCGCGACGTCCGCAAGCAGGGCGACGGCCTGAAGCCGGCGGCGCGCGACGCCGTCGCCGCCGACGCCGACGCGATCAGCCGTTGGGTCCGCAACGACTTCCGGCGCGGCGACGTCCGCGGCATCGCCGTGTTCGCCGCCGCAGGCGAGGTCTTCGAGACCGTCCAGGTCGCGATCGGGGTCCGCAACATCGCCCGCGTCTCCGACCGTCCCTACGTCGTGCCGCTCGAGGCGCTGCTCGGCCGCTCCCACCACGTGTCCCTGGTCATCGTCGAGCGCGACAAGGCGCGGATCTTCCGCTACCAGCTGGGCCGCGTCGAGGAGCACCTGCGGATCGCCTCGGACGTCCACGGCCAGCACAAGCAGGGCGGCTGGTCGCAGCGATCCTTCGAGCAGGGCATCGAGCACGAGGTCCTGCACCACATGAAGGACGTCGTGGAGGTGCTGCGCCTGCTCCACGCCGAGCAGCGCATCGACGCGCTCGTCGTCGCCGGCCCGCAGGCCGAGGCCAAGGAGCTCGTCAAGCAGCTCCACCCCTACCTGCAGGAGGTCGTCCACGGTGACCCGATCTCCATCCCGCTGCACGTGACCGCCGACGACCTGCGCGAGCGGATGCAGGTCGTCGAGCAGTCGCTGGTGTCGACCCGCCGCAGCGGGCTGCTGCAGCGCCTGGCCGCCGCGCAGGGCCAGGCGGAGAAGGCCGCGCGCGGCCTGCGCCACGTCCTGGAGGCGGTCAACGGCAAGCGTGTCGAGGTGCTGTTCGTCGTCGAGGGAGCCGGATCGCCCGGCTACCGGGCGTCCAGCGGGGCGCTGGCGCTGCACGAGGGCGAGGCGGCGGCCTACGGCGAGCCGGTCGAGCCGGTGGAGGACCTCATCGACGAGGTGATCGAAGAGGCGGTCCGCAGCGGCGCCCACATCGAGCTGTTCCGCGACGAGGTGCGCCTCGACGGCCACCCGGTGGCCGCCCTCCTGCGGTTCTAGCGCGCGTCGGTTGGTGGCTCGTCTTCGGCGGGCATCGTGGATCGGTGGTCGGCGGATGCGTTCCTCGCTCCGGGGGCGGAAACCCCTTTTAGCCCCCTCCGCGAGGAACGCACCCGCCTTTCCGGCCGTGCCCGGCAGCCTCGTTCCCGCCCCGCCGGTCGGTGTTGGCCGGGGCGACGGACGTCGCAATGGGATGACACTCCACGCCGGTGCGGCCGGGGTGGGTGGGCGCCGCTGGGCTGAGGGGGCTGGGGCGTGACGGGGTCTGGCGGGGGGTTGGCGGTCGGCGTGGACGTCGGGGGGACGAAGCTGGCCGCCGGGCTGGTGGCCGCGGACGGGTCGGTGGTCGAGCGGGTGCGCCGCGACACGCCGGCCGACGAGCGGGACGCGATCGTCCCGCTGATCGCCGAGGTCGCGCGGGACCTCGTTGACCGCCACGGGCTGTCGCGGGTGCCGGTGGGGGTCGGCGCCGCGGGGCTGGTCGACCGCGACGGAACCGTGCGGTTCGCGCCGAACATCGCCTGGGTGGACTACCCCCTGCGTGCCGAGCTGCAGGCCCTCCTGGACGGTCCCGTCACCGTGGACAACGACGCGAACGTCGCCGCCTGGGGGGAGTACCGCGCCGGCGCGGGCACCGCCGCGGGCGACTCCCTGGTCATGCTCACCCTCGGGACGGGGGTCGGCGGGGGCCTCGTGCTCGAGGGCGCGCTCATGCGGGGGGCGAACGGCCTGGCCGCGGAGTTCGGCCACGTCATCGTGGACGAGGGGGGTCCGCGGTGCTCGTGCGGCAACCGCGGCTGCCTGGAGCCGCTCGCGAGCGGCACGGCGATCGGACGGATCGCCCGCGTGGGTCTGGCCGACGGGTCGGCGCCCGCCGGCAGCACGCTGCGGGCCGTCCCGCGCGACGAGGTCACCGGCAAGAGCGTCACCGTCGCAGCGCACGCCGGCGACGCGTACGCGGCGTCGGTGCTCGCCACCGCCGGCTTCTGGCTCGGTGTCGGGATCTCCTCGCTCGTCGACGCCCTCGATCCCGCGCTCGTCGTCGTCGGCGGCGGGGCGATCCAGGCCGGCGAGTTGCTGCTCGAACCGGCTCGCGCCGCCGCCGCCGAGCGCATCCTCGGCCGGCGTCACCGCACCGTCGCACCGATCGTGCGGGCGCAGCTGGCCGATGACGCCGGGCTCGTCGGCGCCGCGCTGCTCGCACTCGCGGCGGGCAGCTGACACGTGCGCGTCGTCGTGGCGCTCGGCGGCAACGCGATCCTCGCCAGGGGCACCGAGGGTCTGGCATCCGAGCAGCGCGAGACCGTCCGTGCCGCCTGCGAGCAGCTCGTTGACCTCGTCGCCGCCGGCCACGAGCTCGTCATCACCCACGGCAACGGACCGCAGGTCGGGCGCATGCTCATCCAGCAGCGCGCCGCCGCGCTCGAGGTCCCGCCGATGCCCCTGGACGTTCTCGACGCCCAGACCCAGGGCCAGATCGGCTACCTGCTGACCCAGCAGCTCGGCAACGCCCTGCGCGCGCGGGGGGTGACCCGGCCGGTGGTCGCGCTGCTCACCCAGGTCGTCGTCGACCCCGGCGACCCGGCGTTCGACGCGCCCGACAAGCCCGTCGGGCCCCACTACACCGAGACCGAGCTGGAGTTCCGCTCGCAGCGCGCCGAGGGCGACCAGGCCGAGCACGACCCCCTGGCGGCGGACCGGGTCATCGACGGCGAGGCGTACCGCAAGGTCGAGGGCGGCACCTGGCGCCGCGTCGTGCCCAGCCCGCTGCCCGTCGACGTCGTCGAGATCGCGGCCGTCCGGTCGCTGCTGGAGTCCGGCGGCGTGGCGGTGTGCGGCGGCGGGGGCGGCTGCCCGGTCACCCGGGCCGGTGGCGACCTCGGCGGCGGCGGGGCGGTCATCGACCAGGAGCCCACCGCCGCGTTGCTCGCGCGGCTCGTCGACGCCGAGGCGCTGCTCATCCTCACCGACGTCGACGCGGTGCTGCTCGACTACGGCACCGACCGCCAGCGGCCGTTGGAGGAGGTCACCGCCGGCGACGCGCGCCGGCTGCTCGACGACGGGCAGTTCCCGGCCGGCTCGATGGGCCCCACGGTGGCCGCCGCCGTCGCGGTGGCCGAGGCGGGCGGGCGGGCGGTCATCACGAGCCTGGCGCGCGCCGACGACGCCCTGCGCGGCGCCGCCGGCACCCGGGTGGTCCCCGGCTGACTGACCGCCCGGCCTCGCCGTCCCGGCTTGTTCTGATCCGTTTCCCGGGGGAAACCCGATCCGAACAAGCCGGTCAGGGGGTCGGCTCGGGGGAACCAGGTTGGCCTGGGGTCAGGCGGCGTGCCCGGCGCGGATCGCTTCGAGCTCCGCGGGGGCGAGCTGGCTGGCGAGCTCGCGCAGGAACAGGCCCACGTCGGTGACGATGCCGGCGCTCTGCACCGAGCCACGGTCGACGAGCTTGGTGACCGAGGCGGGGTTGATGTCGACGCACACGAGCGGAACGTGCGCCGGCAGCATGTTCCCGGTGGCGATCGAGTGCAGCAGCGTCGCGACCATCAACGCGAAGCCGACCTCGGGGATGCGCTTGCGCATCTCCCCCTGGGCCTCGATCGCGTCGCGGATCACGTCGGGCAGCGGCCCGTCGTCGCGGACGCTGGCGGCCAGGACGTAGTCCACGCCGTGCTTCACCGCGTGGTACATGATCCCGTCGGTGATCGTCCCGTCGTCGACGGCGGCGCGGATGGAGCCGGAGCGCCGCACCCGGTTGATCGCCCGGACGTGGTGCTCGTGGCCGTGCTCGGTGGGGATGCCGTGGGACAGCGACACCCCCAGCGAAGTCCCGTAGAAGTTGCCCTCGATGTCGTGGGTCGCCAGGGCGTTGCCGGCGAACAGGATGTCCATGTAACCGGCGCGGATCAGCGCGCAGGTCGGCTCGACGCTGCCGGTGTGCACGAGGGCGGGACCCGCAACCCACAGGATCCTCCCGCCCGACGCCTTCGCCTCGCGCATCCCCTGCGCGACCTTGTCCACGAGCAGGGCCTGGGGCTTCTCCGAGGAGATCTCCGACGACATGAACTCGAACGTCACGTCGCCGGCGTCGACCCGGGGCTTCTGACGCGGCGTGACCTTCACACCGCCGACCCCGCAGACGATCCGCATCCCGCGTCGCACGTCGTCCATCGGGATGGTGCGGGCCCGCAGCGCCTCGGCGTCGAACACGATCGCGCAGTCCATCTCCGGGTGGTCGACGTCGACCCAGCGCCGCTCGACGCGGATGCGGGTCGGCAGGTTCGTCGTCGAGTAGAAGCCCTCGGGCAGGACGCCGTCGCGCTCGACGGTCTCCAGCGTCACGTCCTCGTCGGTGGCCGGGTTCGCGCCGTAGGACTGCAGCCGCTCCAGCAGCGACGTGAGCTCGTCGGGGGAGCCCGCGGAGACGCGCAGCGCGAGGTAGGAGACGTCCTCGTGGCGCTTGCCGACGTCGAAGCGGACCATCTCGTAGTCGGCGCCGCGCTCCATGATCTCGTCGAGGATCCGGCCCAACAGGCCCGAGTCCAGGACGTGGCCGCGCAGCTCCACGACCTCGGACGCGGCGGCCTCGGGGGAGGAGTCGTTCATGGGCGCGCAGGGTACCCGCCACCTGCGCGCGTAGACTGCCGCCACGCGAGCCCGCGACGGCGGTCGGGACGGCCAACAGGAGACGTCGTGCGACGAGGTGACCGCGCACCGGCGCTGTACCGCTTCATGCACGGGCTGCTGCCCCCGATCGTCAACGCGCTGTGGCGCCCGTCGGTGGAGGGGCTGGAGAACGTGCCGGCGTCGGGCCCGGCCATCCTCGCCGCGAATCACCTGTCGTTCCTGGACTCGTTCTTCCTGCCGGCGGCGCTGGACCGGCCCGTGTTCTACCTGGGTAAGGCCGACTACTTCTCGGGGCTGCAGCGCTTCTTCTTCGAGGGAGTCGGCGTGATGCCGGTCGCCCGGCAGGGCGGCGACGCGGGGGAGGCGAGCCTGCGCAAGGGCGAGGAGGTCCTGCGCAGCGGGCGGGTGCTGGGCATCTACCCGGAGGGCACCCGCTCACCCGACGGGCGGCTGTACCGCGGCAAGACGGGACCGGTCCGGCTGGCGCTGCGCACCGGCGCGCCGATCATCCCGGTCGGCATCATCGGCACCGCCAAGGTGCTGCCGACCGGCGCCAAGCTGCCGCGACCCGGACACGTGAAGCTGCGCATCGGCCGGCCGCTGGACTTCGCGACCCGCTACCGGGGCCGCAGCGCCGACGGCTTTCTGTTCCGCAGCGCCACCGACGAGCTGATGTACGAGCTCATGATGCTCACCGGGCAGGAGTACGTCGACGAGTACGCCGCCCGGGTCAAGTCCGGCGAGGTGGCGATCGGCTCGGGCGACTTCGACGAGCTCGGCGGGATGCTCGACGACCCGGTGCCCCTGCGCCGCGCCAGCTGAGCTGTCCCACCTGCGCCGACCCGCGGGCGGCACGAGGCATGGCGCGGCGGCTCCTGCGCGACTGACGCGCGCCGGTAGCCTTCCCGCGCCCCGCCCGCGCCGGCCAGGAGCCGTTCGTTGATCGACCTGCGCAGCGACACCGTCACCCGGCCGACCGACGAGATGCGGCGAG
>JAUJMQ010000008.1:61380-103458 GCA_030446775.1 Egibacteraceae bacterium | reverse complement strand
GGTCCTCAACGGCCGGCGGATCGTGTGGGACGCCATCGGTCCCCAGCCGGTGCCGGAGGTCACCACGGGCGACGACGCGATCGCCGCCGGCGCCGAGCACCGCCCGTGACGGCCGCCGAGCCGGCCCGCGCCGCGCGCGCCGACCGGCTGCGCCACGACCAGGTCGACACCCGCGTCGAGCTGGGGCCGTTGGTGCTGGCGAGCCCGGTGGTGACCGCCAGCGGGTGCTTCGGCAACGGCCGGGAGATCCAGCGGTTCTTCGACATCGCGCGCCTGGGCGCCGTCGTGGTCAAGTCCGTCACCGTCGAGCCGCGCCAGGGCCTGCCGACGCCGCGCATGGCCGAGACGGCCAGCGGGATGCTCAACGCGATCGGGCTGCAGAACCCCGGCATCGAGCAGTGGCTGGCCACCGAGCTGCCGTGGCTGAACGACCTCGGCGTCCCGGTCGTCGTGAGCATCGCCGGCAAGACCGTCGCGGAGTACCGGATGCTCGCCGAGTACCTGCGCGGCCAGCCCGGCGTCATGGCCATCGAAGCCAACATCTCGTGTCCGAACGTGGAGGACCGCGACATCGTCTTCGCGTGCTCCGCCGACGCGACCAAGGACGCGATCACCCAGGTCACCCGCGTCGCGACCGTGCCCGTGTTCGCCAAGCTGACCCCCGACGTCACCGACATCGCCGCGATCGCCGGTGTCGCCGTCGCCGCCGGCGCGACCGGCGTGAGCCTGGTCAACACGCTGCTCGGCATGGCGATCGACGCGGAGACCCGCCGACCGAAGCTCGCCGCGGTCACCGGCGGGCTGTCCGGTCCGGCCATCAAGCCGGTCGCCCTGCGGGCGGTGCACCAGGTCCACCGGGCCCACCCCGACGTCCCGATCATCGGCATGGGCGGGGTCCGGTCGGTGGCCGACGTCGTCGAGTTCGTCCTCGCAGGCGCGAGCGCCGTGGCCGTCGGCACGGCGACGTTCGCCAACCCGATGGCGACGCTCGAGCTCGCCGAGGGGCTCCCGCGGTGGTGCGCCGAGCGCGGCATCGCCTCGGTCGCCGAGCTCCGCGGCGCGCTGGTCGGCGTAAGCCGCCCGGCGACTGAGGTGCGGGCATGAGCCGCCCGGCGACTGAGGTGCAGGCATGAACGCACCGGCGCGCGGCGCCGGCCCGGGCAACCCGCTGATCGTCGCCCTGGACACCGCGTCCGCGCAGACGCTGACGCGCCTGGCGACGCAGGTCGGCCCGCACGTCGGCGCCGTCAAGGTGGGGCTGCAGGCCTACACCGCCCTGGGACCGGCGGCGGTGACCTCGGTACGGCACACCGCACCGGTGTTTGTGGACCTCAAGCTGCACGACATCCCCAACACCGTCGCCGGCGCCGCCGCCGCGGCGGCCGACCTGGGCGTCGCCCTGCTCACCGTCCACGCCGCGGGCGGCCCGCAGATGATCGCGGCCGCCGTGAAGGCCGCCCCCGCGACGGCGGTGCTGGCCGTGACGGTCCTGACGAGCCTGGACGACTCCGAGCTCGCGGCCGTCGGGCAGCCTCCCGCGTCGCAGCAGGTGCCGCGCCTGGCAGCCCTCGCGGCCGACGCCGGCGCCGCCGGCGTCGTGTGCGCCGCGACCGACGTCGCCACCGTCCGGGCGACGGTGGGACGAGATCTGCTCGTCGTCGTGCCGGGAATCCGACCGGCGGGCAGCGCGCCCGACGACCAGGCACGGACCGCATCCCCCCGCCAGGCGGTCGCCGCCGGCGCCAGCCACCTCGTCGTGGGACGCCCCGTCACGCGCGCCGACGACCCCGCCGCCGCCTGCCGGGCGCTGCTGGCCGAGCTGTGACGCGAGGCCGACGACCCGGGGTGGGCGGAGATCGGTCACCGGATGGGTGACCGGTCTCCGGCACCACCTGGGTGGGGGTCCGGGTGACCGGCGACCTGGCCGCCCGCGTCCACCGGCGCGCTCACATCACCGGCGAGTTCCTCCTGCGCTCGGGCGCGACGAGCGACGAGTACTTCGACAAGTACCTGTTCGAAGGCGACCCGGCCCTGCTGCGCGAGATCGCCGAGGCGCTCGCGCCCCTGGTCCCGTCCGGCGCCGACGCGCTGGCGGGGCTCGAGCTCGGCGGCGTGCCCCTGGCGGCGTTGCTGTCCCAGGTCACCGGGCTGCCGACGTTGTTCGTCCGCAAGCAGGCCAAGCCGTACGGCACCCGCAAGCTCGCCGAGGGTGGCGACGTGTCGGGGCGGCGGCTGGTCGTGGTGGAGGACGTCGTCACCTCCGGCGGTCAGGTCGTCGAGTCGTGCGCGCGGCTGCGAGCCCTGGGCGCACGTGTCGACGACGTCGTGTGCGTCATCGACCGGGAGGCCGGCGGCGCCGCCAACCTCCGCGCCGACGGGCTGACGCTGCGGGCGCTGTTCACGATGACCGCGTTGAAGCACGCGGCCGCGGCCGGGTGAGGCGTCACCTGGGCGCCGGCCCGACAGCGCCGGCAGTCGCACGCCGCCGGCGCCTGCCACCGGTTGACCCCCCCGGCGCGCCCGATAGGATGCCCGCGCCCGCCCTGACTCCCTCTTCCCGTCGTGCCCTCGGTCGACGTCTCTGGAGGTCCGAATGCCGCTGCCGGAGCTCGACGCCCAGTCGCGCCGCGAGGCCCTGGAGAAGGCCGCCGAGGCCCGCAAGGTCCGTGCGGAGCTCAAGCAGCAGCTCAAGGCCGGTGAAATCGACTTCGCCGAGGTGCTCCGGCGTGCCAGCACCGACGAGATCGTCGGCAAGACGAAGGTGTCGGCGGTCCTGGAGGCGCTGCCCCGGGTCGGCAAGGTCCGCGCGCGCCGGCTCATGGAGCGGCTCGACATATCCCCGTCCCGGCGGGTGCGCGGCCTGGGCGCGAACCAACGCGAGAAGCTCCTCGCCGAGTTCGCGGGCGACGGCCCGGGCTCGGCCACGTCCGGTCGCTAGGCCGGCGCCGCGGTGGCGGCAGCGCCGCCCGCTGGTGACCTCTCAGGAAGGCTGTTCGTCGTCAGCGGGCCGGGCGGTGTCGGCAAGGGCACCGTCGTCGCGGCGCTGGCCCGCCGGCGGACCGACCTGGCGGTGTCGGTGTCGGCGACGACGCGCGCGCCCCGCCCCGGCGAGGTCGACGGCGCCGACTACCACTTCCTCGACGACGCCGGCTTCGACGCGCTGATCGCCGCGGGCGGGTTCCTGGAGTGGGCTGCCTTCGGCGGCCACCGCTACGGCACGCCGTGGTCATCGGTGGGCGACGCGCTGCGTGCCGGGCGGCGCGTCGTGCTCGAGATCGACGTGCAGGGGGCGCTGCAGGTCCGCGCCCGCCACCCCGACGCGGTCCTGGTCTTTTTGCACCCGCCGTCGATCGACGCGCTGTCGGTGCGGCTGCGCGCCCGCGGCACCGACGACCCCGACCGCATCGCCGAGCGCCTGCGGATCGCGCGCTGGGAGCTCGACCAGGCGGGCCTGTTCGACCACCAGGTCGTCAACGACGACGTCGAGCGCGCCGTCGCGGCGATCGACCGTATACTCGACGCCTGACCGGCCGCGCCGGCATGTCGTCGTGCCCACCGCGGCACCGCGCCCGTGACGGCCACAGCCGTCGACGGGCGTCGCTGCCCGAAGGAGGAATCCGCCATCGCCACCATCGACGAGCTGATGAGCAAGGTCGACAGCAAGGACACGCTGGTCCACCTCTCCGCGCGCCGGGCCCGCGAGATCAACGCCTACTACCACCAGCTCGGCGAAGGTCTCGGCCAGTATGTCCGGCCGCTCGTCGACTCGGTCGAGTCCAACAAGCCGCTGTCGATCGCGCTGGAGGAGATCGCACAGGACAAGGTCGTCGCCGTCTACCCCGGCGACGCGCGCGCCGAAGCCGAGGCCCTGCTCGGTGGCCTGGACGCCACCGCCGACCCCGGCGAGGCGCGCATCCTGTCGCTGTCGGACGACGGGGACGCCTGACCCGCCCGGCTCCACGGGCATGAGCGGCGGCGGCGTCGCCGCGCACGGCGACCCGCTCGCCGCGCTGCGCGGCCGTCATGTGCTGCTCGGCGTCGCCGGGGGGATCGCGGCCTACAAGGCCGCTGAGGTCGCACGGGGACTGCTCACGGCCGGCGCCACGGTGCAGGCGATCCTCACGCCCGGCGCGACCCGGTTCCTGGGGCCGGCGACGCTCGCCGGCCTCACCGGGCGTCCCGCACCCAGCGACGTCTTCGCCGACGCCCACCGCGTCTCCCACGTGCGCTACGCCCGCGAGGCCGAGGTCGCCGTCGTCGCTCCCGCGACCGCCAACGTCCTGGCGAAGTTCGCGACCGGTCTGGCCGACGACCTGCTGTCGAGCACCTTCGTGTGCCGGTCATGCCCGGGCGAGGTGGCGCCCGCGTTGCGCACCGAGCTGGGGGTGCTCCGGGCGACGCAGGACAACGTGGCCACCCTGCGCCGCCGCGGTGCGCTCGTCGTCGGACCCGTAGAGGGCCAGCTCGCCGGAGGCGACGAGGGTCCGGGGCGCCTCGCGGACCCCGCCGCGATCGTCGCCGCCGTCGCGGCGGCGCTGCCCGGCCCGGTCGCGGGGTCGCTGGTGGGACGGCGGGTCGTCGTCACGGCCGGCGGGACCCGCGAGCCGCTGGACCCCGTGCGCTTCCTCGGCAACCGCTCCAGCGGCAAGATGGGTCACGCGGTGGCGGCTGCCGCCGCCCGCCGGGGCGCCACCGTGGACCTCGTCACCGCCGCGCACCTGCCGCCCCTGCCCGGGGTGCGGGTCCATCCGGTCGAGACGGCGCTGCAGATGCGCACCGCCGTGCGTGACGCCGCCGCGGCGGCCGACGTCGTCGTCGGCGCCGCGGCGGTCGCTGACTTCCGCCCCGCGGACTACTCGGCCCACAAGGTCAAGAAGGCCGACGCGCCGTCGGCGCTGCGCCTGGAGCGCAACCCCGACATCCTCGCCGAGCTGGGCGCCGACAAGGGCGACCGCGTCCTGGTCGGCTTCGCCGCCGAGACCGAGGACGAGGAGGCCCACGGGCGCGACAAGCTGCGCCGCAAGAACCTCGACCTCGTCGTCGTCAACCGGGTCGACCGCCCCGGCGAGGGCTTCGCGTGGGACACGAACGCCGCGGTGCTGCTGGGACGCGACGGCTCGCGGACCGAGGTCGCGCTGACCTCCAAGGCGGCACTGGCGGAGGTCGTGTGCGACCGCGTCGAGCGCCTGCTGGCCGCTCGCGGCGTCGCGGAGCCGACACACCGGACCGGTAGAGTCAGCCCACCCGTACGAGAAGGATTGCTGCCGCATGAGCCGTCGCTGGCTGTTCACCTCTGAGTCGGTCACCGAGGGCCACCCCGACAAGGTCGCCGACCAGATCTCCGACGCCGTCCTCGACGAGGTCCTGGCCGGCGATCCCGACCCGGACGCGGCCCGGGTCGCCTGCGGAACGTTGGTCACCACCGGACTCGTCGTCGTGGCCGGCGAGGTGTCGACCGACACCTACGTCGACATCGCGAAGGTCGCGCGGGACACGATCGTCGGGATCGGCTACGACCGGGCCGGCGCGGGCTTCGACGGCAACACCTGCGGTGTCCTCGTCGCCCTCGACGAGCAGTCGCCCGACATCGCCGGCGGGGTGGACCACTCGCTGGAGTCGCGCGGGACCGGCACCGGCGACGAGCTCGACACGCTGGGCGCCGGCGACCAGGGGATGATGTTCGGCTACGCGTGCCGCGAGACCGACGTCCTGATGCCGATGCCGATCCACCTCGCGCACCGGCTGGCCGAGCAGCTTGCCGCCGTCCGCAAGTCCGGCGCCGTCCCGTATCTGCGTCCCGACGGCAAGACCCAGGTCACCATCGAGTACGACGGCAACGTGCCCGTGCGGGTCGGTCGGGTCCTCATCTCCACCCAGCACCAGCCCGACATCGACACCGCGACCCTGCTGACACCCGACCTCATCGAGCACGTCGTCGCCCCGGTCGTCCCCGCCGGCCTGGAGTGGGACGAGTCCGAGGTGCTGGTCAACCCCAGCGGCCGCTTCGAGCTCGGTGGCCCGCAGGCCGACGCCGGGCTGACCGGGCGCAAGATCATCGTCGACACCTACGGCGGCATGGCCCGCCACGGTGGCGGCGCGTTCAGCGGCAAGGACTCGACGAAGGTCGACCGGTCCGCCGCCTACGCCGCGCGGTGGGTGACCAAGACGATCGTCGCCGCAGGCCTGGCCAGCCGCGCGGAGCTGCAGGTCGCCTACGCCATCGGCGTAGCCCACCCGGTGTCGCTGACCCTGGAGACGTTCGGGACCGAGACCCACGACCCCGACAAGATCCTCGCGGGCGTCCAGGAGGTCTTCGACCTGCGCCCCGCCGCGATCATCCGCGACCTCGACCTGCGCAAGCCGGTGTTCCGGGCGACGGCCGCCTACGGGCACTTCGGCCGCGACGGGTTCGCGTGGGAGCGCACCGACCGCGCGGAGGACCTTCGCTCGGCCGCCGGCGCCTAGGGCTGTCTCCCGAAGGGAGCCGTTGGACGCGAGCCGCCCGGCGTTTGAGGTGCGTGCTGGCCGCCCGGCGTTTGAGGTGCGTCGTAGCGCGCGCGGACGCGGGGCGACCGCCCGCCGCTCGCTCCGCTCCACCACCTGCCCCGTCGTGACGGGGCCGCGGTACGCCAGGGTCGTCGTGGACGTGGGGTTGGCGCACCTCGACCGGCCGTTCGACTACCTCGTCGGAGACGGGACGACCGTCGGCGTGGGGTCGCGGGTCGGGGTGATGTTCGCGGGACGGCGGCGCACCGGCTGGGTCGTCGGGCTGGGCGACCGGCCGGAGTCGGATCCGGCGCGGGTGCGGCCGCTGTCCGCGGTGCTGTCGGACCGCGCCTGGTTCGACGAAGCGGACCTGCCCTTCCTGCGCTGGGTGGCCGACCGCTACGCCGGGACGCTGTCGGACGTGCTGCGCCACGCGATGCCAGGGCGGGTCGCCGGTGTCGAGCGGAGGCCGACGGCTGGGGACCGGCGGCGCCCCCGCTGCGGCCCTCAGGCCGCCCTGCCCCGCGGCGGCCTGGCGGCCCTACGCCGCCTCGGCACTGCTGCGGGCCGCCGCCGACAGCGGCTCGCACGGACCGGCGCCGGCGTTCTGGCTGCGACTGCTGCCCGGTGACGACCGCGAGGCGATGGTCGCCGACCTCGTGGCGCGGTGCCTGGCCGCCGGCCGCAGCGCGCTGGTGCTGGCTCCCGACCCGGCCGCCGCGCTGCCCGACGCGGTGCTCCGGCTCGCCGGGCCGCACGGAGCCGACTGGCGACCCGGCGCCGAGCGGGCCCGCTACCGGGCCTTCCTGCGCGGCCGGACCGGGCACGCCCGGGTGGCGGCCGGGGAACGCGCCGCGGTGTTCGCACCGCTGCGCGACCTCGGGCTCGTCGTCGTCGACGAGGAGGCCAGCCCCGCGTGGAAGGAGCGGCGCAGCCCTCGCCACCACGTCCGCGAGGTGGCGCTCGCCCGTGCCCGCCTGGCGGGCGCGACGTGCGTGCTCCTCGGCGACCTGCCGAGCGCCGCGCTGTGGCGCCTGCTGGAGGGCGGGCACGTCACCGCCCTCGCCGCCGACCGGGCGACCCAGCGCGCCCGAGCGCCGCGCGTCGACGTCGCCGACCTGTCCGACCCGCGCCCCGGGGCGCGGCGCGCGCTTCACCGACACCGCCGCGCGCGCCTCACCCACGCCGTCCGTGGCGGAGGTGCCGCGATCGTGCTGGCCGGCCGCGGCGGGCAGGGCGGCGCGCTCGCGTGCCGGGGTTGCCGGCGGCGGCTGACCTGCCCGGTGTGCGACTCGTCGCTGGGTGTGTGCGCGAACGGCCACCCGCGCGCCCGCCCGCCGGGCAGGTGACCGACCACGACCCGCCTTGGTGGCGCTGCGCGGCCTGCGGCTGGCACGGCCCGGCGTTCGCGTGCCCGGACTGCGGCGACGACACGGCGACGCCGCTGGCCGCCGGCGCCGGCCGCCTGGCCGCCGAGCTCGCACGCAGCCATCCGGCCGCCGAGGTCGTGCGCATGGAGGGCTTCGACGCGCCCGGTCCGCGGCGGCGCCCCGCCATCGGGGTCATGACCCGCGGCAGCGTCGTGTCACGTCCCCGCTGGCTGGGCGAGGAGCACGCGGACGTCGTCGTCCTGCCCGACGCCGACGCCATGCTGGGCCGGCCCGCCCTGGACGCCGCCGAGGACGCGCTGCGGCTGTGGCTGGCGACCGGGCGCTGGGTGCGCCGGATCGTCGTGCAGACGCGCGAGCCGGGCCACCCGGCCGTGCAGGCGCTCGTGCGCTGGGACCCCGTGGGCTTCTGGGAGCGCGAGGCGCCGCGACGCGCCGAGCTGCGCTACCCGCCGGCGGCCTCCCTGGTGGCCGTCCGGGCCGCCGACCCCACCGTCGCCGCCGCGGCCGCGGCCGCCTTGCGCGCCGCCCTACCACCGGACGACGAGGTGCTCGGACCCGGGCTGGACGGCGGCGTGCTCGTGAAGTCCGCCGACCTGCGTGGCACGCTTGCCGCGCTGACCCCCCTGCGTCAGGACTGGGACCGCGGCGACCGCAAGGTGCGCGTCGACGTGGACCCGGTTTGACCGCCGCCCTGCGAACGTGAGGACTCTGTGGCGTGGCTGTACTCCCGATCCGCCTGTTCGGTGACCCTGTCCTGCGCGAGCGCGCGGCCGAGGTCACGAGCTTCGACGCGGCGCTCGAGCGGCTCGCCGACGACATGTTGGAGACACTGCAGGCCGCGGCGGGCGCGGCGATCGCCGCGAACCAGGTCGGCGTCCTCCAGCGCCTGTTCGTCTGGGAGGTCGACGGTGACCGGGGGGCGCTCGTCAACCCCGAGCTCGTCGAGACGTCGGAGGAGGAGCAGGAAAGCGACGAGGGTTGCCTGTCGTTTCCGGGCCTGTTCTATCCCACGAAGCGTCCGCTGCGCGCCCGCCTGCGAGGCTCCGACGTCCACGGCGAGCCCGACGAGCAGAGCGGCGAAGGCATGCGCGCGCGCATGCTTCTGCACGAGCTCGACCATCTCAACGGGATCCTGTTCATTGACCACCTCGCCCGGCACGACCGCAAGGCGGCCATGCGGCGGATCCGGGCGGGGGAGCTGGAGAACCCGCCCGCCGTGCCGCCCGAGGACCACGAGCAGGCCGTCGGCTAGCCACCGGGTCCCCCCGCCGGCCGGGCCTAGGCTCGCGTGATGCGCGTCTGCTTTCTGGGCACCCCCGACGCCGCGGTCCCGTCGCTCGCCGCGCTCCTGGCCGATCCGGCGACCGACGTCGCGGCCGTCGTCACCAACCCGGACCGCCCCAGCGGGCGCGGTCACCGGTTGACGCCGCCGCCGATCAAGGTCGCCGCCGCCGCGGCCGGCGTGCCGGTGTGGCAGCCGGACCGCCCGCGGGAGGTGCTTCCCGCCCTGCGCGAGCTCGCGGTCGACGCCTGCGCCGTCGTCGCGTACGGCGCGTTGCTGCCGACCGACGTGCTCGCGGCCGGCGGGCGTGGCTTCGTCAACCTCCACTTCTCGCTGCTGCCCAGGTGGCGAGGCGCCGCGCCCGTGCAGCACAGCGTCCTCGCCGGCGACGCCGACACCGGGGTGACGTGCTTCGTGCTCGACGAGGGCATGGACACCGGGCCGGTGCTGCGGCAGGCGTCGACCCCGGTCGGTGCGCGCGAGACCGCCGGCGAGCTGCTCGACCGGCTCGCCGTGCTCGGCGCCCCCGTCCTGGTCGAGGCGCTGCACGGCCTGGTCGACGGGGCGATCGAGCCGCAGCCGCAGGACGCCGGGCGGGCCACCTACGCGCCGAAGTTCGCCCCCGACGACGCGCGCCTGGACTTCGGCGCCGACGCCGCGGCCGTCGACCGGGCCGTCCGCGCCTACAACCCCGTCCCGGGCGCCTGGACGACCCTGCACGGGGAGCGGCTCAAGATCCACCGGGTCGAGCCGGGCGCCGAGCTGGTCGACCGGGCGCCCGGCACGGGGGGCGCCGGCGGCGGTTCGCCGATCGTCGTGTGCGGCAGCGGCGCCGTCGAGCTCGTCGAGGTCCAGCCCGCCGGCAAGCCGCGGATGAGCGGGGTGGAGTACCGCAACGGCCACCGCCCCGACGGGCAACGGTTGGGATGAGCGACGAGCGTCGCGCGTCCAACGGCGGCGGGGTGGGCTCACGCCGCGCGGCCTACCGGGCGCTGCGCCGGGTGTCCGCCGACGCGGCCTGGTCGGGCCCCGCGGTCGACACCGCGCTGCGGCGGTCCGGGCTCGACGCCCGAGACCGGTCCTTCGCGGCGAACCTCGCCTACTCCACGCTGCGCTGGCAGGGCACCCTGGACTGGGCCCTGGCCACCGTCGTGACCCGCGGGCTCGACGCCGTGCAGCCCGAGGTCCTCGACGTGCTGCGCCTGGGAGCCTGGCAGCTGCTGTACGGCTCCACCCCCGACCGGGCGGTCGTGGACACCGCGGTGGAGCTGACCCGCCGCGAGATCGGCTCGGGCGCGACCGGGTTCGTCAACGGCGTGCTGCGCCGGCTGGCCCGCACCCGCGACCGGCTGCCGTGGCCACCCGAGGACGACGAGCGGGGCATGGCGCTGCGGACCGGCTACCCTCCCTGGGTGGTCACCGAGGCCACCGCCCGCTTCGGCGAGCGTGCCTTTGCCGTGCTCGCAGCGGGCAACGTCCCCCCCGGCGTGACGCTGCGGGCCACCGGCGACCGCGACGCCCTCGCGGCGGAGCTGGCCGCTGCCGGCCTGTCCGTCGAGCCGGCCCGCCACGCTCCCGAGGCGCTGCGCGTGCCGGGCGCCGCCCCGGGGGCGCTCGCCTGCGTGGCCGAGGGCCGCGCCGTCGTCCAGGACGAGGCCTCGCTGCTGGTCACCCGGGCCGCCGCCGCCGGACAGCCGGCCTCAGGCTGGTCGGCGCTGGACGCGTGCGCCGCCCCCGGAGGCAAGAGCACGCACCTGGCCGCCCTCGGCGCGCACGTCGTCGCCACCGACGTGCACCACGCGCGCGCCCGGCAGGTCGCCGAAGCGGCGCAGCGCACCCACAGCCGGGTCGCGGTGGTCGCCGCCGACGCGGCGCGGCCGCCGTGGCGCGACGCGGCCTTCGACGTCGTGCTGCTCGACGCGCCCTGCACCGGGCTCGGGGTGGTCCGCCGGCGCCCGGAGCTGCGCTGGCGGCGGGAGCCCGGCGACCCACGGCGCCTGAGCCGGCTGCAGGCGGCGCTGCTGGAATCGTGCGCCCGGCTCGTGTGCCCCGGCGGGACGCTGGTGTACAGCGTGTGCACGTTCCCCGCCGCCGAGACCGTCGAGGTGGTCCGGGAGTTCCTCGCGCTGCACGGCGACCGCTTCAGCGTCGACAGCCCGGCCGTCGCCGGCGGGGCGGGCAGGATGCTCGACGGGGATCCCGGGGTACAGCTCGACCCGGATGGTGACGACACCGACGCCATGTACTTCTGCCGGTTTCGGCGACGGAGCGAGCCCTGAACGCTACGCTAGGTGACGCCACCTCCCGGCTGCGCGAAAGCTTGTGCCTTGATGAGCGAGACGATCCTGGTGGCCGACAACGAGCCGGACATCCTCCGGTTCGTCGAGGTCAACCTGCGGTTGGAGGGCTTCACCGTGCAGCTGGCCAGCGATGGCGAGCAGGCCCTCGCCACCGCGCTTGAAACCCGCCCAGCGCTCATCGTGCTCGACGTCATGATGCCCAAGCTCGACGGGCTCGAGGTCTGCCGGCGCCTGCGCGCCGATCCCCGCACCGCCCAGACCCCGGTGATCATCCTCACCGCCAAGTCGCTGACCGTCGACAAGGTCGTCGGGTTCACCGCGGGCGCCGACGACTACGTGCTCAAGCCGTTCGACCCGCAGGAGCTCGTGGCGCGCGTCCGTACGACGCTGCGGCGGGCGGCCGAGCTGCGGGCGACCTCCCCGCTGACCGGGCTGCCCGGCAACCACCGGATCAGCGCCGAGCTCGCCCGCCGCCTCGCGGCGGGCACGCCGTTGGCCGTGATCTACGCCGATCTCAACGACTTCAAGGCCTACAACGACCACTACGGCTTCCTGCGCGGCGACGACGTCATCGTCATGACCGCCGACGTGCTGTCGGCCGCGGTGCGCGATCACGCCTCGCCCGACGCCTTCTTGGGGCACATCGGCGGTGACGACTTCCTGGTCGTGTGCCACCCCGAGGAGGTCGCTGCGGTGTGCGCCGCGAGCATCGAGGCGTTCGACCGGCGCCTGCCGGCGCACTACGACGCCGCCGATCTTGACCGCGGCTACCTCGAGGTCGCCGACCGCAGAGGCGAGGTCCGCCGGTTCCCGCCGGTCACCCTCGCGCTGGGGGTCGCCACCAACGAACGGCGCGACTACGACGACCACCGCCAGCTCGTCGAGGTCGCGACCGAGATGAAGCGCTACGTCAAGCGCAACCACCTCTGCTCCGCCTACGCGGTCGACGGCCGAACCGAGGGCTGAGCAGCCCGCGCTAGGCTGGCTGCGCGGTCGGTGTCGCCGGCCGCGAGCACCTTCGGGGCACGGTGAGATTCCTGACCGGCGGTGGTCCGGGCCGAGAGGTCCGGGGAGCCCGCGACCCGTCCGGCCCCCCGGCCGGCGGTGGATCCGGTGGTCGTCCGGGAGCGGACCAGGCCGGAGCCGACGGTGACAGTCCGGATGAGAGAAGGTGCGAGCATCACCGACGGTCCGCCGTCGCGACTCCCGCGGTCGCCGGCCCGGGCCGCCGGCGTCGCGCGCACCCCTCGTCCGCGCCCCGTGCGACCGGACGAGCGCGGAAGGCGGTGACCGTGGACGACGAGCGCTGGATGCGGTGTGCCCTGGCGCTGGCCGAGCGCGGCCGCGCCACCGTCTCGCCCAACCCGCTCGTGGGGTGTGTCCTCGTCCGTGACGCGGCGGTCGTCGGGGAGGGCTTCCACCGCCGCGCCGGCGGCCCACACGCCGAGGTCGAGGCGCTGCACGCCGCCGGTGCCGCCGCCGCCGGCGCCACCGCCTACGTCACCCTCGAGCCGTGCACCCACACCGGCCGCACGGGCCCGTGCACCGGCGCCCTGCTCGACGCCGGGGTCGCGCGTGTCGTCGTGGCGCTGGCGGACCCGCACCCGCTCGCCGGCGGCGGCGCCGACGTGCTGCGCGCCGCGGGTGTGCGCGTGGACGTCGGGGTCTGCGCCGCCGCGGCCCGCACGCTCAACGAGGTCTTCCTCCACGGGCTGGCGACGGGTCGGCCGTTCGTGACGGTGAAGGCGGCGGTCAGCATCGACGGCCGGATCGCCGCAGCCGACGGGACGTCGCAGTGGCTGACGGGACCCGCGGCCCGCGACAGCGCGCACCGGCTGCGTGCCCAGGTCGACGCGGTCGTCGTCGGATCCGGCACCGTCCTCGCCGACGACCCGCAGCTGACGGTGCGGCTGCCGGGGTTCTCCGGGCCGCAGCCGCTGCGGGTGGTCCTGGACCGGCGCGGCCGCGTCGGCGGCGACCGGCGCATCTGTGACGACGCGGCCCCGACGCTCGTGCACCGCCACGGCCTCGACGAGCTGATGGCGGCGCTGTGGGAGCGGGATGTCCGCAGCGTCCTGGTCGAGGGGGGCGCGGGCGTGGCGGGGGCGGTCCTGCGGGCGGGGCTGGGCGACAAGCTCGTCGTCCACGTCGCGCCCGTGCTGCTCGGTCCCGCCGGGCGCCCGCTGCTCGACGGGCCCTGGGCCGCGACACTGGCCGACGCGCCGCGGCTCCGGCTCCACACCGCCGAGCGGGTCGGCGCCGACGCCGTGCTCACCCTCTACCCGACTGCCGCCTGAGGAGCCCCGCAGTGTTCACCGGCATCGTCGAGGAGGTCGGGACCGTGCGAGCCGTGCGGCGCCGCACGGACGGGGCGACCGTGGCCGTGGCCTGCGCGACCGTCGTCGCCGACGCCCGCCTCGGCGACTCGATCAACGTCAACGGCTGCTGCCTCACCGTCACCAGGCTGCTGGACGGTGAGGACGGCGCGGACGGCGCCGCGGGCGGCTTCGGCGCCGACCTCATGGGCGAGACCCTGGACCGCACGGCGCTCGGGCGGCTGGTGCCCGGCGCGCCGGTGAACCTCGAGCGGGCGCTGCGCGCCGACGCGCGGCTCGGCGGGCACCTCGTCTCCGGCCACGTCGACGCGGTCGGGCAGGTCCTCGCCGTCGAGCCGCACGCCGACTGGACCGAGATGACCGTGTCGCTGCCGGCGTCGCTGTCGCCCTACGTCGTGCCGAAGGGGTCGATCACGGTCGACGGGACCTCCCTGACGGTCATGGCGGTGGACGACGGCCGCTTTCGTGTCGGGCTCATCCCGCACACGCTCACGGCCACCGTGCTCGGCTCGCGCGCCGCCGGCGACGAGGTCAACCTCGAGACCGACGTCGTCGCCAAGTACGTCGAGCGCATGCTGCGCGGCGGCGTCGCGACCCCCTATCACCAGGAGCCGTAGACCGTGGCCGACCCCACGCCGATCGCCGCCTCGCCCTTCGCGCCGATCCCCGACGCGCTCGCGGCGATCGCCCGCGGCGAGATGGTCGTCGTCGTCGACGACGCCCACCGGGAGAACGAGGGCGACCTGATCAAGGCCGCCGAGAAGGTGACGCCCGAGGCGATCGCCTTCTTCGTGCGTCACACCTCCGGTGTCATCGTCACGTCGATGACGGGCGAGCGGCTCGACGAGCTCGAGATCCCGCTGATGGTGACCGCCAACACCGAGTCCCACCGCACCGCGTTCACCGTGTCGGTCGACGCGCGGGACGGGGTGACGACCGGCATCTCGGCGGCCGACCGCGCCCGCACGATCCGCGCGCTCGTCGACCCGACGACCCGCCCGTCGGACCTCGCCCGCCCCGGCCACATCTTCCCGCTGCGCTACGCTCCCGGCGGCGTCCTCAAGCGCGCGGGGCACACCGAGGCCGGGGTGGACCTCGCACGCCTCGCCGGGCTCGCCCCCGCCGGGGTCCTGTGCGAGGTCGTCAACGACGACGGGTCGATGGCGCGGCTCGGTCAGCTGCAGCGCTTCGCCGCCGAGCACGGCCTGCTGCTCATCTCCATCGCCGACCTCATCGCGCACCGCCGGCGCAACGAGCGGCTCGTCCGCCGAGTGGCCGAGGCGGTCATCCCGACGCCGTTCGGGCCGTTCCGGGCGGTCGGCTACGAGTCGGTCTACGACGGGCACTCCCACGTCGCGCTCGTCCGCGGGGAGCCCGAGGGCAGGCCCGACGTGCTCGTGAGGATGCATTCGGAGTGCCTCACCGGTGACGTGTTCGGCTCGCTGCGGTGCGACTGCGGCACCCAGCTGCACGACGCGATGCGCCAGATCGCCGAGGCGGGGCAGGGCGTCGTCGTCTACATCCGCGGCCACGAGGGCGCGGCATCGGGATCATGCACAAGCTGCAGGCGTACAAGCTGCAGGACGGCGGCGCCGACACCGTCGAGGCCAACCTCGAGCTGGGCTTCGCCGCCGACCTGCGCGACTACGGCACCGGCGCGCAGATCCTCGTCGACCTCGGGCTGTCGACGCTGCGGCTGCTCACCAACAACCCGGCGAAGCGGGCCGGCCTGGAGGGCTACGGTCTGCAGATCGTCGAGCGCGTGCCGATCGAGATGGCCGCCACCACGGAGAACCTGCGCTACCTGCAGGCCAAGCGGGACAAGATGGGTCACGAGTTCGCGACGCTCGTCGAGCCGTCGGCGGTCGCGACGACCGCCGGAGGCGGGGGTGTCCCACCCGCACCCGGCGTCGACGGCGCCGCCACCGCGACGTAGACGACAGGAGGACGCATGAAGGTCCACGAGGGCAGCCTGGACGGCGCGGGATTGCGGGTGGCGCTCGTCGCAGCGCGGTTCAACGAGGTCGTCGTCCGCACGCTGGTGACCGGGGCGACCGACTGCCTGCGCCGCCACGGCGTCGCCGACGACGACGTCGAGCTCGCCTGGGTGCCCGGCGCGTTCGAGATCCCGGTCGTCGCGCGGCGGTTGGCCGACAGCGGCCGCTTCGACGCGATCGTCGCGCTGGGCGCGGTGGTCCGCGGCCAGACCGCCCACTTCGACCACGTCGCGAGGCAGTCGGCCCAGGTCGGTGCGGTCGCGGTCGAGACGGGCGTGCCGGTGCTGTTCGGCGTGCTGACCACCGAGACGTTCGAGCAGGCGGTCGACCGCGCCGGCGGCAAGCTCGGCAACAAGGGCTGGGAGGCGGCCCTCGCCGCGATCGAGACGGCGCGGCTGCTGGCCGACCTGAAGTAGGACACCCCCGCGGCGCCTGGGTGCCGCGACGATCGGGCGCCGCACAGCCGAGTGCGGGTGCGGTTTCGTGCGCATACGCCCGCACCTGCACCCGGTCGGCAGCCGTGGCCGGTGCGGCCGCGCCCAGGGGCGGGGGCGACCGGCGCGCGGAGCCTTGTCCGGGTGCGGTTGCGTGCGTATGCGCCCGCATCTGCACCCGGTCGGGTGGCTCGCGTCGCCGCACGGGGCCACAGGGGCGGGTGGCGGCGTCTTCAGCCCGTGACGAGAATGCCGACGTGGAGACCATGGTCGTCGTCGGGTGCGCGTTGCTCGGGTTGCTCGTCGGGTCGTTCGCCAACGTCGTGATCCACCGGGTCCCGCAGGGGGCGTCGATCGTGTCGCCGCCGAGCGCGTGCCCCGCGTGCGCGACGCCGATCCGCCCGCAAGACAACATCCCCGTGGTGTCGTGGCTGCTGCTGCGCGGACGGTGCCGTGCGTGCGGGGAGCCGATCAGCGCCCGCTACCTCCTGGTCGAGATCGCCTGCGGGGTGCTGTTCGCGCTGGTCGGCGCGCGGATCGGCTGGGACTGGGCACTGCCCGGGTTCCTGCTGTTCGTGTGGACGCTGCTGGTCCTGGCGGTCATCGATGCGCGCACCCGCAAGATCCCCAACCGCCTCACCTACCGCCTGACCCCGGCCCTGCTCACCCTGTTCGTCCTCGCCGGGCTGCTGTCGGGGGACCCGACGACTGCCCTGCGGTCGGTCCTGGGCGGGGTCGCGGCGTTCGCTGCGCTGCTCGTCATCGCGCTGATCAGCCCGCGCGGGATGGGGATGGGGGACGTGAAGCTCGCCGGCTTCATCGGCATCGGCCTGGGCTACCTCGGCTGGGGCTACGTCGTGCTCGGGGTGTTCGCCGGGTTCGTCGTCGGCGGGCTGTCGGGCATGGCGCTGCTGGCCACGCGCGCCCGGTCGCGGCGCGACCTCATCCCCTTCGGCCCCTACCTCGCGATCGGCGCCGTCGTGGCGGTGCTGGCCGGCGACACCCTCATCCGCGGCTACCTGCGCAGCGTCGGGCTGGCGTGACCGTCCGGGCGCCCGGACCGGGGCCGGCCCGCGCCCCGGCTGGCCTAGCATGGCGGCCATGAGCGACCCCACCGCCGCCAGCGAGCCGTCGCCCGAGGAGCTGCGCGCCTACCTGGAGCAGCTGCGCGGCGCCGACGCCGCCGGGCTGCTCGCCGAGGCCTACAACCTGCTCGCCGCCGGCGCCCAGGTGAAGCTGGGTCGCCCCGACGCGCGCACGTTGATCGACGCGATGGCCGCGATGGCGGGCGCCGTCGCCGCGGCCCTGCCGCCCGAGCTCGCCGAGCAGATGCGCCAGGGCGTCAGCCAGCTGCAGCTCGCGCAGGTCTCCGCCGAGCGGGAGGCCGCCGGCCAGGCGCCCGCCGGCGGTCCCGCCGGCGCGGTCGACGCCGATCGAGCCGCGGCCGCCGCGCCTCCGCCGCCCGCTGCGCCTCCGTCGCCGCCGGTCACCGACCGGCTGTGGATCCCCGGACGCGACCCGGGCCCGCCCCGCCGCTAGGGTCTGTCTCTTTCGACGCGGCCGACGCGCGGGCGCTATCCTCGCGGCACGCGGTGTGCCTGCGCACCCGCGTTCTCGTGCCCCGGCACCCCTGCCTGGCCCACACGCGCCCGACGAGGACGACACCATGCCGAAGATGAAGACGCACTCGGGGGCCAAGGACCGCTTCCGGGTCACCCGGACCGGCAAGGTCCTGCACGAGAAGATGAACAAAAACCACATGCTGGAGAAGAAGACGAGCAAGCGGAAGCGCAGGCTGTCGGCCGGCGGCGAGCTCGCCGGCGGGGATGCGGCGCAGATCCGCAAGCTGCTGCGCGGCCACTGAAGGCCGCGGCGCCTCGCCTCCCCGAGCCGCCCCGCCTGAGCCGCCCCGCCTGAGCCGCCCCGCCTGAGCCGCCCCGCCTGAACGCCAAGGAGCCGAAGACCGATGGCACGCGTCAAACGCGCCGTCCACGCGCGCAAGCAGCGCCGCACCGTCCTCGAGCGGGCGAAGGGCTTCCGTGGCGCCCGCAGCCGCCGCTACCGGATCGCCAACGAGTCGGTCATGCATGCGATGCGGTACCAGTACCGTGACCGGCGCAAGCGCAAGAGCGACTTCCGCAAGCTGTGGATCACCCGCATCAACGCGGCGGCCCGGTCCGACGGCCTGAGCTACAGCCAGTTCATGAACGGGCTGAAGCGCGCCGAGGTCGAGGTCGACCGCAAGGTCCTCGCGGATCTGGCGGTCCGCGACCCCGGCACCTTCCGTGAGCTCGTCGGCGTCGCCAAGCAGGCGCTGGGCTGACCTGTAGGCCCCCGGCCCCCCGCGTGCCGGGGCCCGGGCGCCCGCCGGTGATCACCAGCGCCGGCAACGCCGCGGTGAAGGCGGCGCGCAAGCTCGCCCGCCGCCCGGGTCGCGCCCGCGCCGGCGAGGCGTTCCTCGTCGAGGGACCCCGGGCGCTGCGCGAGGCACTGCCCTACCTGCAGCGGGTGTTCGTCGCCGAGAGCGCGGCGGCGCAGCCTCCCGCGGCGCTGAACGCTGCCCGCGCCGCCGGCGCCGGCGTGCTCGTGGTCGCCGATCCGGTGTTCGCCGAGCTCGCCACCACGGTCACGCCGCAGGGCCTCGTCGGTGTCGCCGTCCTGCCCGAGCCGCCGCTGGACGACCGTCGTCGCAACCGCGTCGCTGCTCGTCGTCCTGCACCAGGTGCGCGACCCCGGCAACGCCGGGACCGCACTGCGCTCGGCCGACGCCGCCGGCGCCGACGCCGTCGTGCTGACCCGCGGAGCGTCGACCCGCGCAACCCCAAGGCGGTGCGCGCCTCCACGGGCTCGCTGTTCCACCTGCCGGTCGTCGACGGGGTCGCCTTCTCCCGGGTCGCGGGTGCCTGCCGCCGCGGCGGGTTGCGCCTCGTCGCCGCGGACGCCGGCGCGCAGGCCGTCCACAGCGACGCCGACCTCACCCGGCCGACCGCGCTCGTGTTCGGCAACGAGGCCGCGGGGCTGGAACCGGACGTGCTGCGCGCATGCGACCTCGCGGTGCGGGTCCCGCTGCACCGCGGCGACCGCCCGGGGTTTCGCGGGGCGGCCGAGTCGCTGAACCTGGCCGCCACCGTCGCGATCGTGACCGCGGAGGCCGCGCGCCAGCGCCGCGACGCCGCTGCGGCGGCACAAACCCTGTAGAACTGGCCAGCATGGCGGATCTCCCCGACCTGGCGGTGCTCGACATGCTGCCCGACGCGGTGGTCGTCGTGGCGCCCGACGGCACGGTCGTGGGCTGCTCCAGCCGGGCCGCCCGCCTGCTGCGGACCACCTCCGCGGCGGTCGTGGGACGGCCCGCGCCACAGGCGCTGCCGCTGTCGGACGAGGCGGGCCTGGACTTCTGGACGTGCACCCGTCCACTGGAGGGCGACCCGCGGCTGCTGCCCCGCCTGTCCCTGCGGGACCTGGAGCTGCGCGCCGGCGACGGGCGGCCGCGGCCGGTCAGCCTGACCGCCTCGCGGGTCGCGGACGCCTCGGGGAACCTGGCGCACCTGTTCGTCGTGCTGCGCGACGGGCAGAAGCGCAGGCGGCTCGACGCCGGGCGCAGCGATCTCGTCGCGACCGTGAGCCATGAGATCCGCTCGCCGCTGACGTCGGTGAAGGGGTTCACCAAGACGCTGCTGAGCAAGTGGGAGCGCTTCACCGACGCGCAGAAGCGCCACATGCTCGCCACGATCGACGAGGACGCCGACCGCGTCACCCGCCTCCTCGGCGAGCTGCTCGACGTCAGCCGCATCGACGCGGGCCGCCTGCAGCTGCGCCGGCAGATGGTCGACGTGCCCGCGGTCGCCCAGCGGGTCGCCGGGCGGCTCACCCGCGACGACGGCCGCGCGATCGTGACCGACTTCTCCGACGTGCCGCAGCTGTACGCCGACCCCGACAAGCTCGAGCAGGTCTTCACCAACCTCGTCGAGAACGCCCTGAACTACGGCGGCGGCGAGATCCGCGTGTCGGCGGTGACCGCGACCGACCTCGTCACCTTCTCCGTGCGCGACCACGGCGACGGCATCGACACCCGCCACCTGGTCCACATCTTCACGAAGTTCTTCCGCCGGGCGGGGGAGCGGCGCACCGGCACGGGCCTCGGGCTGTACATCACCAAGGGCATCGTGGAGGCCCACGGGGGGCGGATCTGGGCCGACAGCGCCCCCGGCGCCGGCGCCTGCTTCTCGTTCACCCTGCCCCGCGGCGGGCTCGAGCTCGCCGGCATCGACGTGCCCAGGAGCCTTCCGCAGCGATGACGACCACCCCCGGAACCGCCGACCTGCCCGACCTCGACGCGCTGCGCGAGCGCGGCGCGCGCGCCTACGCCGGCGCGTCGACGCTCGACGAGCTCGACGACGTCAAAGCCGAGCTCGTGGGGCGCCGCGGCGCGCTCACCGCGGTCCAGCGCCTGCTCGGGTCGCTGGACCCCGCGCTCCGCCGGGAGGTCGGCGCCCGGGTGAACGCCGTCCGCGCGGCGCTGGCCGGGGCCGAGGCCCAGCGGCGGGCGGCCCTGGAGGCTGAGCGCGACCGGGTGGTGCTGGCCGCCGAGGCCCTCGACGTCACCCTGCCGCCGCGCACCCCGCGCCGGGGCAGCCTGCATCCCATCACCGAGACGATGGAGGCGATGGTCGACGTCCTCGCCGGGCTGGGGTTCACGGCGGTCACGGGACCCGAGGTCGAGACGGACTGGTTCAACTTCCAGGCCATGAACATCCCCCACGACCACCCGGCGCGCGGCATGCACGACACGATCTACGTGGAGTCGCTCGTCGACGCCGACCCGCCCGGCTCCATCCTGCTGCGGACCCACACCTCGCCCATGCAGACGCGCACGATGCTCGTGCAGCCACCGCCGGTCTACATCGCGGTGCCCGGGCGGGTGTTCCGCCAGGAGACGGCCGACGCCACCCACCTGCCGGTGTTCCATCAGATGGAGAGTCTGGCCGTCGACGCCGGGCTGTCCTTCGCCGACCTGCGTGGCACGCTCGCCGAGCTGTGCCGCGGCCTGTTCGGACCCGACGCCCGCATCCGCATGCGCCCCGACCACTATCCGTTCACGGAGCCGTCCGCCGACGTCGACGCCTGGGTTCCGGCGGTCGGCGACTGGGTCGAGCTGCTCGGGTCGGGGATGGTCCACCCCAACGTGCTGCGCATGGCCGGCTACGACCCCGAGCAGGTCAGTGGCTTCGCGTTCGGCATGGGTGTCGAGCGCGTCGCGATGCTGCGCCACGGCATCGACGACCTGCGCCTGTTCGCCGACAACGACGTGCGCTTCCTGTCCGCCCTGTAGCCCCGCCGCCGTCCCCACCGTCTGCCCGAAGGCCTCCCCCAGTGCGCGTCCCCCTGTCGTGGCTGCACGACCACGTCCGACCCGACTGCTCCGTCGAGCAGCTCGCCGAGACCCTCACCCTCGGCGGGCTCGTCGTCGACGCGATCCGGCGCCCCACCGCCGGCGTCCGCGGGGTCGTCGTGAGCCGCGTGGAGCGCGTCGACAGGGTGCCCGGCAGCGACAAGCTGTCGCTGGTCGAGGTGTTCGACGGCCGCGAGCGCCACGAGATCGTCTGCGGCGCGTCGAACTTCTCCGCCGGCGACCTCGTGCCCGCAGCCCTGCCCGGCGCCACGCTGCCCGGACCGGACCCGGCGTCCCCGGTCGAGATCGGCCGCAAGCGGCTGCTCGGCGTCGTGTCCGACGGGATGCTCGCCAGCGCCCGCGAGCTCGGCGTCGGCGACGACCACCGCGGCATCTGGGTGCTGGGCGACGCGCCCCTCGGCGCCGACCTCGCCGAGTGGCTCGACCTCGACGACCCGGTGCTGGACCTCGACATCAACCCCGACCGCGGCTACGCCCTGTCGATCCTGGGCGTGGCCCGCGACGTCGCCGCGCTCACCGGTGCGCCGCTGCGGCTACCCGACGCCGAGCCCCTCCCCCCCGTCGACACCGGTGTCGCCGTGTCGGTGCAAGACCTGCGCCACTGCCCCCGCTTCAGCGTCACCCGCGTCGACGGCGTCACCGTCGGCCCGTCTCCCGCGTGGCTGCAGCGGCGGCTCGCCGCCGCCGGCATGCGGCCGATCTCCAACGTCGTGGACGCCACGAACCACGCGATGCTCGAGACCGGGCACCCCGCCCACGCCTACGACCTCACCCGGCTCGCCGGCCCGAGGATCGAGGTCCGTCACGCGCGCGACGCCGAGCGGGTCGTCACGCTCGACGGCGAGGAGCGGGTGCTCGCCGCGACCGACCTCGTCATCGCCGACGCCGAGGGGGCCGTCGGGCTCGCCGGCGTCATGGGCGGCGCGCGGACCGAGGTCGACGAGCGCACCCGCGACGTCCTGGTGGAGGTCGCCGCCTTCGAGCCGGCCGCGGTCCTGCGCACCGCCCGGCGCCTGCGGCTGTTCACCGAGGCCTCGACCCGGTTCGAGAAGACGGTGCCCGCGCAGACGGTCGCGTTCGGCGCCGGCCGCTGCGCCGCGCTGGTGGCCCGGCTCGCCGGCGGTCGGGTCGCCGCCGCGACCGACGCCTGGCCCGCACCCGAGCAGCGTCAGGTCATCCGGCTGCGCCCCGACCGGGTGCGCCGCCATCTGGGCATGGAGCTGCCAGACGAGCGCCAGGCGTCGCTGCTGGGGTCCATCGACTGCGCCGTGGCCGCCCAGCCCGACGGGACCCTGGCGGTGACCCCGCCGGACTACCGGCCCGACCTGCGCATCGAGGTGGACCTCGACGAGGAGATCGCCCGCCTCCACGGCTACGACAAGGTGCCCGAGCGGGTGCCCAGCAGCGGGCGCGTGGGCGGCCGCCGAGCGGAGCATCGGGCCCGGCGGCGGGTCCGGGAAGCGCTCGCCGGCGGGGGGTGGTCGGAGATCGTCGCGTTTCCGTTCGTCGGCCCGGCCGACCTCGACGCGCTCGGCCTGGCTGCCGACGACCCGCGTCGCCGAGCGGTGGCCCTGGTCAACCCGCTGTCGCGGGAGGAGTCGCTCCTGCGCACGACCATGCTGCCGGGGCTGCTGCACGCCCTGCGCCGCAACGTCAACCGCCAGGCGACCGACCTGGCGCTGTTCGAGGTCGGCGCGGTGTACCTCCGGCCCACCGCCGACGAGCCCGGCGCCGACGGCGGGCCCCCGTGGGAGTCCCAGCCGCCGACGCTGCCCGCGGAGCCGTTGATGCTCGCCGTCGCCGCCTGCGGCCACTTCGTCCCCCCGCGGCACGACGAGGCCGGCCGGGCCGTGGACGTCTACGACCTGCTCGGCGCCGTCGACCTGGCGCGGCGCGCCGTCGGCCTGGCCCCGCTGGAGGCCGTAGCCACCGCGGAGGCGCCCTACCACCCGGGACGCGCCGCCCGCCTGCGCCTGGACGGCGCAGACGTCGGCGTCGTCGGCGAGCTGCATCCCCGCGTCGTGTCGCTGCTGGACCTGCCGGTGAGAACGTTGGCCGGCGAGGTCCGGCTGGACCGGCTCACCGCCGGCGGCGTGCGCCTGGCCGCGGCGGTCGAGCCTTCGCCCTTGCCGCCACTGCGCTTCGACGTCGCCGTGGTCGTCGACGCCGATGTACCGGCCGCCGCCGTGGAGGCGGCCGTCCGTGCGGGCGCGGGGACGCGGGTCAGCGCCTGTGACCTGTTCGACGTCTACACCGGCCCGTCGATCGGCGCGGGTCGCAAGAGCCTGGCCTACCGCCTGCGCCTGGACGACCCGCAGCGGGCGCTGACCGAGGCCGACCAGCGGGAGGCCATCGAGGGAGTGCACCGGGCCGTCGCCGAGGCCGTCGGCGGGGCGCTGCGGCGCTGACCCGGGCCCCGCCGCCGCCCCTGCATCCGGGCCCCCGGCGCGACGAGCGCCGCTGCCGGGTGCGATACGGTGATTGCCGTCCGTGCGACGGCGCGTGACGGTGAGGCCCCGGCCCCGCCCCGCGCAGGCGCGGTGATCGGGGAGGGGCAAGACGGGGTGACGGTGACCGAGTCGGCACATGGCGCGGCGCCGGTGATCCTCGTCGTCGAGGACGACGCGGGCGTTCGCGAGCTGATGGAGACGATCCTGTCCACCGAGGGCTTTTCGGTCCGCACCGCCCGCGACGGCCTGGAGGGGCTGCTCAAGCTGCGCATGCTGCGCCCCGCCGCGCTCGTCCTCGACATCATGATGCCCGACGTCGGCGGCATGCGGGTCCTCGACGAGCTCGCCAGCGAGCACGCCGACGTGCCGGTCATCGTCGTCACCGGCAAGCCGCAGGCCGCGGCCGAGGCCCGGCAGCGGCTGGGGCCGCGCAACGTGTTCGACAAGCCGTTCGACCTCGACGAGTTCGTCAACCGCATCCGTGAGGTCGCCACCACCGAGGGCGGGGGAGCGCGCCGATGAGCACCAAGCGGGACTACCTGACCGTCGCGTCACTGTCGAGCGAGGAGCTCGCGAAGGTCCTCGACCTCGCCGACGAGCTGAAGGCCGACCGCCGGCAACGCGACGACCTCGCCGGCATGTCGATCGGCATAATCTTCGAGAAGCCGTCGACGCGGACGCGGGTCTCGTTCGAGGTTGGGATCACCCGGCTGGGCGGGCACGCCGCCATCCTCAACGCCGGGGAGCTGCAGCTCGGCCGCGGCGAGACCATCGAGGACACCGCCCGGGTGCTCAGCCGCTACCTCGACGCCGTCGTCGTCCGCACGTTCGCCCAGTCGCGCCTGGAGGCCCTGGCGGACGCGGGAACGATCCCGGTCGTCAACGCGCTGTCGGACTTCAGTCACCCCTGCCAGGCGCTGGCGGACCTGCAGACGGTCCGCGAGTACAAGGGGTCGCTGGCCGGGCTGAAGCTGGCCTATCTCGGCGACGGCAACAACGTCGCCCACAGCCTGCTCGAGGCCGGCGCGATGGCCGGGATGCACGTCGCCGTCGGCTGCCCGGACGGCTACCGCCCCGACGCGGCCGTCATCGACCTCGCCGCCCGGCTCGCCGGCGCCACCGGCGGAAGCGCGACGGTCACCAATGACGCGACCGAGGCGGCTCGTGACGCGGACGTCGTCTACACCGACGTGTGGACCTCCATGGGCCAGGAGGCCGAGCGTGCCACCCGGCTGGGCGACCTCGCCCCCTACCAGGTGAACGCCCAGCTGATGCAGGCGGCGGCTCCCGACGCGATCGCGTTGCACTGCCTGCCGGCCCACCGCGGCGAGGAGATCACCGCAGACGTGATCGACGGCCAGCAGAGCGTGGTGTTCCCCCAGGCCGAGAACCGGCTCCACGCACAGAAGGCGCTGCTGCTGTTCCTGTTGACCTGAGGCGCCGCCGTGGTCCGGAGTCAAAGCCGTGACCGCGACGGGCCTCTGCGGAGCGACCGAGAAGGGTTGGTCACCACTGTGTGACCGATCCTTCTTCCAGACGGCGACCCGCACGGCGTTTGCATGAGTATGCATCGATGCGTATAGTTGCGGGAATGGGTGTCGCGGTCGGGGTCGTCGGAGGGTCCGGGTACGCCGCCGGTGAGCTGCTGCGGCTGCTCGGCGGGCATCCCGGGCTGGTGGTGCGGGTGGTGGCCGGGCGCGGCAGCGCGGGGCGCCGGGTCGCCGACGCGTTCGGGCACCTCGACGCCGACGGCGTCGTCGTGCCGGCGGAGCCCGACGCCCTCGACGGGTGCGACCTCGTGTTCCTCGCGACGCCCGACGAGGCCAGCCTGAGCCTCGCGCCCACGCTGGTCGCGCGGGGCCAGCGTGTCGTGGACCTGTCCGGGGCGTTCCGGCTGCCGGCCGAGACGTTCGCCGACATCTCCGGCGGAGCCCACCCGGCCCCCGACCTGACGCCGGGGACCTACGGGCTGCCCGAGCTGTTCCGCGACGGCATCGCCGGGGCGCCGCTGGTCGCCAACCCCGGCTGCTACCCGACCGCGGCGCTGCTGGCGCTCGCGCCGCTCGCCGGCCTCGTCGCTCCCGGCTCGGTCCATGTCGCGGGGCTGTCGGGCACGTCGGGTGCCGGCAAGGGCCTGCGCGACGACCTGCACGCGAGCCACGCCGCCGGCAACGCCGCGGTCTACGGCGCGCCCGGGCACCGCCACACCCCCGAGATCGAGGCGGCGTGGGCGCGGCTGACGGGTGCCTTTGCGCCGGTGACGTTCGTTCCGCACCTGCTGCCGATGGCCCGCGGCCTGCTGTGCACCATCACCGCCGACCTGCACGACGGCGTCGGGAACGGCGACGTCCGCGAGGGTGTCGAGCGCGCCTACGCCGGTGAGCCGTTCGTCCGGGTGCTGCCGGACGGCGTGTGGCCGCAGACCGCCTACGTGCGCGGCGGCAACGCGGCGCACGTCGGGATGGCCACCGATGCACGCACTCGCCGGGTCACGGTCGCGTGCGCCATCGACAACCTGTGCAAGGGCGCGGCGGGGCAGGCGGTGCAGAACGCCAACCTGCTGTGCGGCCTGCCGGAGACCAGCGGGCTGTCGGCCGCGGCGGTGTACCCGTGAGCCGCCCGGCGTGTGAGGTGCCAGGCGTGAGCCGCCCGGCGTGTGAGGTGCCAGGCGTGAGCCGCCCAGCGTGTGAGGTGCGGGCGTGAGCTCGCTCGCACCTCCCGCGCCGGGGGTGTCGCTGGCAGCGGTGGCCGGCGGCGTCTGCGCCGTGGCGGGTATCACCGCCGCGGGCATGTCGGCGGGCCTGAAGCGCAGCGGCAAGCCCGACGTCGCGCTGGTCGCCGCCGGCGGCACCGTCGCGGCGGCCGCCGTCCAGACCCGCAACCAGGTGACGGCGGCGCCGGTGCAGGTCACGGCCCGCCACGTCGCCGACGGGCGCGCCCGGGCGGTGCTATTGAACTCCGGCAGCGCGAACGTCTGCACCGGCCCCGACGGCGTGGCGCTGGCCGAGACCTCGGCCGCGGCCGTCGCCGCGGGGTTGGGGTGCGACGCCCGTGACGTCCTGCTCTGCTCCACCGGCGTCATCGGCGAGCCGATTCCGGCGGAGCCGTTCCTCGCCGCCATCCCGGAGCTCGTCGCCGCCCTCACCCCCGACGGCGCCGCGCGGGCGGCGCGGGCGATCATGACGACCGACACGGTGCCCAAGGAGGCCGCCGTCACCGTCGCCGACGGCGACGGGCGCTGCGTCGTCGGCGGCATGGCCAAGGGCGCCGGCATGCTGGCGCCGGAGCTCGCGACGATGCTGTGCGTGCTGACCACCGACGCGCCGCTGTCCGGTCGGCAGCTGCACACGACCCTGGCCGGCGTCGTCGCGCGCACGTTCGGGCGGGTGTCGGTCGACGGCTGCATGTCGACCAACGACGCCGTCGTCCTGCTCGCCACCGGCACGGCCGATCCCGCGCCGTCCCCGGCGGCGGTGGAGGCCGGCCTGACCGACGTCTGCGCCCGGCTGGCGGAGGGGCTGGTCCGCGACGGCGAGGGCGCCCACACCGTCGTGCGGCTGCGCGTGACGGGGGCCGCGTCGGAGACCGACGCGCTGGGCGTGGCCCGCGCCGTCGCCGGCAGCGTCCTGTTCCGCACGGCGATCGCGGGTGGCGACCCGAACTGGGGCCGCGTCCTCGCCGCGATGGGGGCCGGACCCGTCCGCTTCGACCCCGCCCGGGTCGCCGTCGCCTTCGGCGACGTCACCGTGTGCCGGCAGGGGATGGCCGCGCCGTTCGACCGCGCCGCGGCCGCCGCGGCGCTGGGAGGCGGTGACGTCGACGTCCGGCTCGACCTCGGCGCCGGTCGGGCCGAGGCCACGTTCCTCACCTGCGACCTCAGCACCGACTACGTCCGCTTCAACTCCGCGTACACGACCTGACGGTGACGGTCGCCATGACCTCGACGCCCGCGGCGCCCGCCGCGGACCCCGGCTCGGCGGCGGCCGCGGGCGCCGCCGCCTTGCCGCGCGCGGCTGCGCGCCGCCCAGGGCAAGGCCAGGGTGCTGCGCGAGGCGTTGCCGTGGATCACCCGCTGGGCCGGGCGCACGGTGGTCGTGAAGTACGGCGGCAACGCCATGGCTACCGGAGCCGCAACGGCCGACGAGCCTCCCGGCGCCGGCCCGCACGCCGCCCGGCAGACGTTCGCCGGCGACGTCGCGCTGCTGCACGCGGTCGGCGTGCGTGTCGTCGTCGTGCACGGCGCCGGCCCGCAGATCTCTGCGCTGGCACGCCGGCGCGGCCTCGTGCCGCGGTTCGTCGACGGGCGGCGCGTCACCGACGCCGCGATGCTCGACGCCGTCAGGACCGCGCTGCTCGACCAGGTCAACCCGCATCTCGTCGGGGCGCTGCGGGCCGCCGGGGCGCCGGCGGCCGGCGTCGCGGGCTGCGACCTGCTCGCCGTCACGCCGCTGCCCGGGCTCGGCCTCGTCGGCGTCGTGGAGCGCGTCGAGCCCGCGGTGCTGGCCGCGCTGCTCGCCGACGGCGCCGTGCCCGTGGTCGCGGGCCTCGGCCGCGACGCCGGCGGGCGGGAGTGCAACGTCAACGCCGACGAGGTGGCCGCCGCGCTGGCGGCCGCCCTCGGGGCCGACAAGCTCGTCTACCTCACCGACGTGGCGGGGCTCTACGCGGACTTCGGCACACCCGACGCCGCGTTGCTGTCGTCGGTGCGACTTGACGACCTGCGCGCGCTGCTGCACACCGGGGCGCTGCACAACGGCATGGTGCCCAAGGTCGCCGGCGTGGTGGCCGCCCTGGACGCCGGCGTCGGCCAGGCGCACCTGCTCGACGGCCGCGTCGAGCACGCCCTGCTGCTGGAGGTCTTCACCGACGAGGGCGTCGGCACCATGGTGACCCCGTGACCCTGCCCCCAGGTGCCACCCTGGCCGAGCGGGGACGCGGCGGCGCTGCTGCCGGTGTACCGCCGCCGGCCGGTGACGTTCGTCCGCGGCAAGGGCACCCGGCTGTTCGACGCCGAGGGCCGCGAGTACCTCGACTTCTTGTCCGGCCTGTCGGTCACCTCCCTGGGGCACGCCCACCCCGCCGTCGCCGACGCGGTCGCGGCGCAGGCGCGCACGCTGGTGCACGTGTCCAACCTGTTTGTCACCGAGCCGCAGGTGATCCTCGCCGAGCGCCTCGCCGCGACGCTCGGCTGGCCGGACGGGCGCGCGTTCTTCGCGAACTCCGGCGCCGAGGCCAACGAGGCGGCGATCAAGCTCGCCCGGCGCCACGGCAGGCGCCAGCACGCCGGCAAGGTCAAGGTCGTCGCGCTGCACGGCGGCTTCCACGGCCGCCTGCTCGGCCCGCTCCTGCTCACCGGCGACCCCGCCAAGCACGCGCCGTTCCAGCCGCTCGGCGACTGGGTGACCCACGTCGCCTACGACGACCCCCAGCAGCTGGCCGCCGCGGTCGACCGGGACACCTGCGCGGTGTGGGTCGAAGTCGTCCAGGGCGAGGGCGGCGTGCGGCCCGTGCCGGCTGCGGTGCTGGCCGCCGCGCGCAGAGGCCTGCGACCGCCACGGCGCGCTGCTCGTCGCCGACGAGGTCCAGACCGGCCTCGGCCGGCTCGGGCACTGGTACGGCTGGCAGGGCACCGGCGTCGTGCCCGATGTCGTGTGCCTGGCCAAGGCCCTCGCCAACGGGCTGCCGATCGGCGCGATCGTCGCGCACGGTGCCGCCGCTGGCGCCTTCGGGCCGGGCGACCATGCGAGCACGTTCGGCGGCGGGCCGGTGGTGGCGGCCGCCGCGCTCGCCGTCGTCGACACGATCGAACACGACGGTCTCGTGGCGCACGCCGCCGCGATGGGCCGGCGGCTGGAGGCACGGCTGGCGGCGCTCACCGGCGCTCCTCGCCGCTCGTCGCCGGCGTGCGCGGGCGGGGACTGTTGCAGGCGTTGGTCCTCACGGCTCCGGTCGCCGGCGCGGTCGCTGCGGCGGCGCTGGACGCCGGGCTCGTCGTCAACGACGTCGCCCCCGACGCGGTCCGGCTGGCGCCGGCGCTGCTCATCGACGACGCTGACCTCGACGAGATGGCCGCCCTGCTCGCCCGGGCGCTGACGGAGGTCCGGTCCCTGGATGGTGGGTAGTGAGGCCCAGGAGCGGCCAACGGGCTTGCCCGGCGGCCGCCAGCACCGCCGCCGGCTCCTGCGCGAGCTCGTCGCCGGGCGTGCGGTCACCTCCCAGACCGAGCTCGTCGCCCTGCTCGCGGCCGGCGGCGTCGAGGCCACCCAGGCGACGGTGAGCCGGGACCTCGAAGACCTCGGCATCGTCAAGGTCCGCGGAGCCGACGGCCGCAGCGCCTACGCGCTGCCCGAGCCCGGCGGCCTGGCCCAGATCCTGCGGCAGTTCGTGCTCACCATCGAGGCCAGCGGCAACCTCGCCGTCGTACGCACCCCGCCCGGCGTGGCGGCCGCGGTCGCCTCCGCGATCGACGGCGCCGACCTGCCCGACGTCCTGGCCACCGTCCAAGGCGACGACACGCTGCTCGTCGTCGCCCGCGAGGGCGTCAGCGGCCGCGCCGTCGCCCATCGGCTACGACAGCTCAAGGAGCGCACCGCGTGACGACGCCCGATGCCCGCCGGCTCGTGCTGGCCTACTCCGGCGGCCTGGACACCTCCGTGGCCATCGGCTGGCTCGCCGAGCACAAGGGCTACGAGGTCGTCGCGTGCGCGATCGACATCGGCCAGGGTGCCGGGGGCGGGGATCGGGTGGCGAGATGGACCGGGTGCGCCAGCGGGCGCTGGACTGCGGCGCGGTGGAGTCCGTCGTCGTCGACGCCCGCAGCGAGTTCGCCGACGAGTTCGTGGCCCCGGCGATCGCCGCGAACGCGCTGTACATGGGCAAGTACCCGCTCGTGTCGGCGCTGTCGCGCCCGCTGATCACCCGCCACCTCGTGCGCGTCGCCCGCGAGACGGGCGCCGCCGCGATCGGTCACGGCTGCACCGGCAAGGGCAACGACCAGGTGCGCTTCGAGGTCACCGCCATGGCCATCGCCCCGGACATGACCGTCGAGGCCCCGATCCGCGAGTGGGGGATGAACCGCGACGGGGCGATCGCCTGGGCCGAGGAGCGCGGCATCCCCGTGCCGGTTCGGCGGGACTCGCCCTACTCGATCGACGAGAACCTGTGGGGGCGCACCGCCGAGTGCGGGATCCTGGAGGACCCGTGGGCGGCGCCGCCCGAGGAGGTCTACGAGCGCTCGGCCGCCCTTGCCGACGCGCCCGACGAGGTCGAGCAGGTCGTCGTCGCGTTCGACCGGGGCCTGCCCGTCGCCCTCGACGGCAAGGAGCTGGACCTGGCTCGGCTCGTGGCCGAGATCGACCGCCGCGCCGGCGCCCACGGCGTCGGGCGCATCGACATGGTCGAGGACCGGCTCGTCGGCATCAAGAGCCGCGAGATCTACGAATGCCCCGGGGCGCTGGCGCTGCTCACCGCCCACCGCGACCTGGAAGACCTGTGCGTCGAGCAGGAGCTCGCACAGGACAAGCGCGGGCTCGAGGGCCGCTACGCCCAGCTCATCTACAACGGGCTGTGGTTCACGCCGCTGAAGCGGGCGCTCGACAGCTTCATCGCCGTGTCGCAGGAACCGGTCTCGGGTGAGGTCCGCATGGCGCTGCACAAGGGCTCGGCGTGGGTCGCGGGCCGGCGCAGCCCTCACAGCCTGTACGACCACGACCTCGCGACCTACGACGCGTCCGACCGCTTCGACCACAGGCAGGCCGAGGGCTTCGTCAAGCTGTGGGGCCTGCCGACCAAGGTCTGGGCCCGCCGCCAGGGCTCGCTGTAGCGGGCCGGTGTGACACCTTGACTCCAGGACCTGAAGGCGACGACGAGCGCGGGCCCGAGGGGCGGCTGTGGGGCGGCCGGTTCGCGCAGGCGCCCGCCGCAGCCGCGTGGCTGCTGGGTCGCAGCGTCGGGTTCGACGTGCGGTTGTGGCCCTATGACCTCGCCGGGTCGCAGGCGCACGCCGACGAGCTGCGCCGCGTCGGCGTGCTGTCGGATGCCGACCACGCCGCCATCGTCACCGCGCTCGACGCGATCCGTGTCGAGCTGGCGTCCGGGGCGTTCGAGCTGCGCCCCGGCGACGAGGACCTCCACGGCGCCGTCGAGCGGCGCCTCGTCGAGCTCGCCGGCGACACGGGTGGCCGGCTGCGCGCCGGCCGCAGCCGCAACGACCAGATCGTGTCGGACCTCCGGCTGTACCTGCGCGACGCCGTCGACCGGCTGGTCGCCGCCGTCCGCGACCTGCAGGCCGCGCTCGCCGACTCCGCCGAGCGCACCCTGGACTGGCCGGCGCCCGGCTACACCCACCTGCAGCGCGCCCAGCCCGTGACGCTGGGCCACCACCTGCTCGCCCACGCCTGGGCGCTGCACCGTGACGTCGGCCGGCTGCGGGACGCGCGTGTGCGCATCGACGTCTCGTGCCTGGGGTCGGGGGCGCTCGCCGGCGTGACCCTCGGCCTGGACCCCGCCGCCTACGCCGAGCGGCTCGGGTTCGCGGCGGTGGCGCCCAACTCGATGGACGCGGTCGCCGACCGCGACTTCGCGGTGGAGTTCCTCGCGGCGGCCGCGCTGCTCGGCGTGCACCTGTCCCGCCTGGGTGAGGAGGTGGTGCTGTGGACCTCGGCGGAGTTCGGTTGGGCCGTCGTGGGCGACGCCTTCTCCACGGGGTCGTCGATCATGCCGCAGAAGCGCAACCCCGACGTCGCCGAGCTCGTGCGCGCCAAGGCCGGACGGCTCGTCGGCGACCTCGTCGCCGTGCTCGTCACCCTCAAGGGGCTGCCCCTGACCTACGACCGGGACCTGCAAGAGGACAAGGAGCCGGTCTTCGACGCGGTGGACACGCTCGAGGTCGCCCTGCCGGCGGTGGCGGGGATGATCCGGTCGCTGCGCTTCGACGCCGCCCGCCTCGCCGCCGCCGCGGGCGGCGGCTTCGCGCTCGCCACCGACGTCGCCGAGGAGCTGGTCCGCCGGGGCGTTGCCTTCCGTCAGGCCCACGAGCGGGTCGGCGGGCTCGTCGCCGACTGCGAGGCCCGCGGCGTCGACCTCGACGGGCTGGACGACGAGGAGCTGCGCCGCACGCTGCCCGAGCTCGCCGACGCCGACCTCGCGGCCCTGCGGTCGGTGCCGGCGGCGCTCGCCCGGCGCGACGCCGTCTCCGGCACCGCGCCCCGGCGGGTGGCCGAGCAGCTCGCGCGGCTGCGCGCCGAGCTGCGGGCCGACGCCGCGCCGGCGCCCTGACGCCGCGCCGGCGCCCGGCGCCCTGACGCCGCGCCGGCGCCCTGAGGCCGCGCCGCCGCCGGGGCCGCCACGCTGGCGCCGCGGCGCCACGTCCAGTGGCGACACCCGGGCGGTCGGCGTCTATCCTGCGCCACTTGTCCGGACTCATGATCCTCCGCCCGCTGCGGCACCGCGACTTCCGTCCGTCCTGGTGGCGGCGGGCCTGCTCGTCTCTCTGCTCGGCGACGGCCTGTTCCGCGTCGCGATCGCCTTCCAGGTCCTCGCGCTCAGCGGCAACGACGCCCGCGCGCTGTCGGGGGTGGCCGCGGTGTGGGCGTCCGCGCAGCTGGTGACGCTGCCGGTCGGCGGCTGGGCGAGCGACCGCTTCCCGCGACGGCGGATCGTGCTCGGCGCCGACGTGTGGCGCGGGCTGGTCATGGGCGCGATCGCGGCGCTGTCACTGACCGGCGAGCTGCAGCTGTGGCACCTGTTCGGCCTCGGCGCGCTGTTCGGCGCCGGTAACGGGTTCTTCAACCCGGCGGTCAGCTCGCTGGTCGCCGACCTGCTGCCCGAGTCCGAGATCGGACGGGCGAACGCGTTCCTCGGCGTCGCGAGGCCGCTCGCGGTCTTCGTCGTCGGACCGCTCCTCGGCGGGGCGCTCGTCAGCGCGCGCCGGCCCCGGCGCCGCCTTCCTCGGCGACAGCGCCACCTTCGCCGTCTCCGCGGCGATGCTCGCCCTCGTCGCCGCCCAGCCCGCGGCGGCCACCGGGAACCGCTCGACCCGCGACCTGCCGCGCGAGGTCGCCGAAGGCTTCCGGTGGATTCGCCGCCAGCGTTGGGCATGGCCGCTCATGACCGGCATGGCCCTGGGCGTCCTGGCCTACAACGGCCCGTTCGAGGTGCTCGTCCCGACGCTGCTGGTCACCGACCTGAACCTGACGCAGGGCCAGGCAGCGATGGCGATGGGGCGCATCCTGGCCGCGGGCGGCGCAGGGGCGGTGGTCGTGTCGCTCGTCGTCGGTCAGCGCGACCTGCCACGGCGGTTCCTGTCGGCCCTGTACGTCGGCGAGGGCACGGCGTTGCTCGCCGCCGTCGGCTACGGGCTCATGACGCGGGTGTGGCACGGCGTCGTGGTCGGGCTCGTCGTCCACTCGCTGTTCGCGCTCACCGAGATCATCCAGCAGACGACGATTCAGCGCCACGTGCCCCGGCCGCTGCTCGGGCGGGTGTCGAGCGTGGACTGGATGACCGGCATCGGGCTCGCTCCCGTCAGCCTGGCGCTGGCGGGGCCGCTGGGCGCTGCGTTCGGGCCCCGCGCGGTACTCGTCACCTCCGGGCTGCTGGGCGCGGCGAGCCTGTTCGCGCTGGGGATGGTTCCCCGTGCGCTGGACCTGCAGGACGAGCCGCCGCCGCCCGAGGCGGTCCCGGCCGGCGACCTGCGCCACGCGCCCGGACCCGTCGACCTGGCCGAGGCGCCGCCGGCTCTGGGGGACTAGGGTCTGTCTCCCGAAGGGAGTCGTTGGACATCAGCCGCCCGGCGTTTGCGGTGCGTCCTAGCCGCCGGGTCCCGGGAGTGGCCGCCGCCGCCGCGGGGAGGCGGCCGCTGGCAGGGCCCGGACCGGTCGCCGCCGCGGTCAGCCGCCGGCGGGCGGACCCACGGCGAGACGGCCGCAGTTGGCGCACACGAGCTCCGCGCCCGGCGGCGCCGGCGTGCGCGACCCGCACAGGCACACCGAGCCCGAGGCGACCGGTCGGACGTCGATGCGCGCCGCGGGCAGCGCCGCGCCCTCGTCCATGCCGGACTCGGCCAGCGCCGCGTAGGCGCGCTCGCGGACGGTCTCGTCGGTGAGGCTGGCCACCCAGCGCCGCAGCGGGCCCTCGTCCAGCCCGTGGGGGACGGGCAGGTCGACGCTGACCGTCACGGTCACCGCCGCGGCGGGCAGCGGTTCGACGTCGGCGCGCGCCACGGCGGCGCGCCGGCGCTCACCGGGGTCGAACAGCGTGACGATCGTGTCGTCGAGCCCGGCGACGAGCCCGACCAGCCCGCCGCTGCGCGCCCAGCCGCCGATGCGCAGCTCGCTCACGCGTTCGGGTCGGCGCAGGTCTCAAGGCTCACCGGCGCCATCCTAGAGTTGCGCGGACCGCACCACGCCGGAAGGACCCGCCGTTGGCATGGACCAACGAGGATGTCGCCCGCCAGTTCGCCGAGATCGCGACGCTGTTGAAGCTGTCGGGCGCCGACGCGTTCCGCGTCCGGGCCTACGAGCGCGCGCCGGAGCGATCGGCGCCGCGCCGACCGATCTGTCCACACTGGACACCGCCGAGATCGCCGCGCTCAAGGGCATCGGCGCGTCGACCGCGCGCAAGATCTCCGAGTACCTGCAGACGGGCAGCATCACGATGCTCGACGAGCTGCGCGCCGCCGTGCCGCCGGGTCTCGTGCAGCTCGTGCGCGTCCCCGGCCTGGGGCCCAAGACCGCCCGCCTGCTGTATGACGACCTGGGCATCGACTCGGTCGACGCGCTGCGCGAGGCCGTGGCCGGCGAGCGGTTGCGCGACCTGCCGGGTCTGGGCGCCAAGACCGAGGCCAACCTGCGCGCGTCCCTGGAGCGTCTCGGCGCCAAGGACACCGGCCGGGTGCCGTTCGCCGACGCGATCGCCATCGCCGACGAGCTGTGCGCACGGCTCGCCCGGCTGCCGGAGGTCGAGGCGGTGACGACGGCGGGGAGCCTGCGGCGGATGCGAGAGACGATCGGCGACGTCGACCTCCTCGTGGCCGCCCGCGACCCGGCGCCGGTCCACGCCGCGGTGCGCGACTCCGACCTGGTCGCCGACGTCCTGGCGGCCGGTGACGCCAAGACCTCGGTGGTGACGCGCAACGGCCTGCAGGTCGACCTGCGGGTCGTCGAGCCCGAGGCCTACGGCGCCGCGCTCGTGTACTTCACCGGCTCGGTCGCCCACAACGTCCGCATCCGCGAGCGGGCCGTGCGCCGGGGCCTGACCCTCAACGAGTACGGGCTGTTCGGCAAGGAGTCGGGGCAGCGGGTGGCCGGCGCCACCGAGGCCGAGGTGTACGCCGCGCTCCGGCTCGCATTCGTCCCGCCGCCGATGCGCGAGGACGCCGGCGAGGTGGAGGCGGCGGCCGCGGGCCGCCTGCCGCGGGTGGTGCAGCTGTCGGACCTGCGCGGCGACCTCCACGGCCACAGCGACTGGTCGGGGGACGGCAAGGCGAGCCTGGAGCAGATGGTCGCCGCGGCGGCCGAGCGCGGCTACGCCTACTGGGCGGTCACCGACCACGCCGAGAACCTGCCGATGAACGGGCTGTCGCGCGAGCGGATGCTGCAGCGCCGCACGGCGCTGGCCGCGCTGCAGGAGCGGTACGACATGCGCATCCTCGAGGGCGCCGAGCTGAACATCGGCCCCCGCGGCGAGATCGACTACGACCAGGAGTTCCTGGCCGGCTTCGACTTCTGCGTGGCGAGCGTGCACACCCTGATGACCCGTCCCGGGGCCGAGCAGACAGCCAGGATCGTCGCGGCGATGGCGCACCCGTCGGTTCATGCGATCGGCCACCTGACCGGCCGGCTCATCGGCCGCCGCCCCCGTACGACGTCGACCTGGACGCCATCGTCGCGGCCGCCGTCCGCACCGGCACCGCGCTGGAGGTCAACGCCAGCCCGCGGCGCCTGGACCTGTCCGGCGAGATGGTCCGCCGTGCCGTGGCGGGTGGCGCGACCCTGACGATCTCCTGCGACGCGCACAGCGTCGGGGACCTCGCCAGCATGCGCTACGGCGTGGCGACGGCGCAGCGTGGGTGGGCGACGCCCGACGACGTGCTCAACTGCCGGGACCTCGACGGGCTGCTGGAGTTCGTCGCGGCGAAGCGGTCGTGAGCGGTGAAGCGTCCGGCCCGGTGCCGCTCGGCCGGGGCTTCTTCGCCCGGCCGGCGCCGACGGTCGCCGCCGACCTCGTCGGCAAGCTCCTCGTCGGACCGGGGGACGGGCTCGTCGCCCGCGTGGTCGAGACCGAGGCCTACCGCCACGACGACCCGGCCTGCCACGGCTATCGGGGGCGGACGGCTCGCAACGCCCCGCTGTTCGGGCCGCCGGGACACGCCTACGTGTACTTCTCCTACGGCATGCACTGGTGCCTGAACGTCGCCACGGGCGTCGAGGGGATCGCCGAGGGCTGCCTGCTGCGCGCCGCCGAGCCGCTGGAGGGGCTGGCCCGGATGCGCGCCCGCCGCGGCGCCGCGGCCGACCGTGACCTGTTGCGTGGACCCGGGCGCCTGGGCCAGGCCTACGGCCTCGGCCGCGCCGACAGCGGCTCGGACATGTGCGGCCGCGGGCCGCTGTGCTTCGCCGACGACGGTGCCTGCCCGGCCGTCGCGAGCGGACCGCGTGTCGGGGTCGCGCACGGCGCCGACACGCCGTGGCGGTTCTATGTGCCGGACAGCCGCTGGGTGTCTGCCTACAAGCGCAACCCCGCGCGCCCCCGCCGCCTCGGCCCCTTCCACCCCGCGCTCGTTCTGATCCGTCTCCGCGAGAAACACATCAGAACGAACGCCGGGGGCCCAGCCGGGCGGATAGGCGCGCAGGCGGACGACCGAGTGGCGGGGCACCTGTGCGCCGGCCGCCGGCCGCTGCCGCCACACCCGTGCGGGCTCCTCGGCCGAGCAGTCGGGGCCGCGGTCCGGGGCAGGCGCCGCGGACCCGGAGCGAGAACCCGGCCCGCTCCAGGCGTGCGACCGCCTCGACGACGTCGTCGCCGAGCACGTCGGGCACGACCGCCGTGACCCGCTCGGACGCCGCGACCCAGACCCGTACCGTCCAGCCCTGGTCCGGGCCACCGTCCTGCCCGCCAGCGGGGTCCTGGCGGGTGACGTAGCCGGGGGCAGCGTGCCGCTGCGCTCGGGGGCCAGGCGCAACAGGAACCCGCGGTCCTCCAGCAGCCTGCGCGCGGCGTGCAGCGGCAACCCGACGACACCGGGGACGTCGGTGCCTGGAGGCCCGGTCGGCTCGGAGCAGACCTCGGTGGGCGCCGTTCCCTCCAGGTATGACCGCTCGCCGATCAGCTCCGGTGGCGTGTAGGGGTTGGGCAGGCAGGCTGCGGCTGACATCGACGCGGCGGGTGGTCAGCGCGACGTCGGGCCGGGCGAACCGCGCGGCCGGGACGTCGGCGAGGGCGCGCAGCCCGGTGCGGGCGAAGATCTCCGCCGGCCAGTTCCCGCCCTCGACCGGGATGCGGGTGCGGGGCGGCTCCATGGGCACCGCCCCCTGCGGGAAGCCGACCCACACGGCCGCCGCGAAGTCGGGGGTGTAGCCGACGAACCAGGCGTCCGCGCCGCGCTGCGTCGTCCCGGTCTTGCCGGCCATGGGGCGCTGGAGGTTCGCGCGGACACCGGTGCCGGTGTCCACCACCCGCGCAGCGCCTCGGTCGTCAGCCAGGCGACCGCCGCGTCGAGCACCCGGGTGCCCTCGTCGCGCGGCCGCCGGTACAGCACATCGCCGTCGGGTCCGGTGATCTCCGTGACGACCGTCGGAGGCCGGTACACGCCCCCGGCGGCCAGCGTCGCCTGCACCGACGCCATCTCCAGCACCGACACCTCCTGCGCGCCGAGCGCGAGCGACCGGAGGGGTCGCAGGGGGGAGGTGATGCCGGCGGCGTGCGCGGTTTCGACGACCGCCTCCGGGCCGACCTGGGACAGCAGCTGCGCGTAGACGACGTTGACGCTGGACGCGGTCGCCTCGCGCAGGGTCAGCTCCCCGTAGTCACGGTCGTCGTAGTTGCGTACCGGATACGGGCGTGGCTCGCCCGGGCGTGGCGGCACGACGACACGGCGGCTGCCGTCGAACGTCTCGTCGAGCGTGTGGCCGCGGGCCAGCGCGGTGGCCAGGACCAGCTCCTTGAACGCCGAGCCCGGCTGGCGCCGGCCGTCGGTGGCGAGGTTGAAGCGCGAGAAGGCCTCCCGCGCCGGCCCGGGCAGGCCCGGACCGTCCCCCCCGCCTACGCGGCCACCGACGAGCGCCCGCACCCCGCCGGTCGCCGGGTCGATGGCCACGACCGCCGCGGAGGGATCACGCGGTGACGTCAGCGTCGCGCTGACCGCCTGCTCGGCGGCGGCCTGCCAGCCCGGGTCCAGGGTCGTGGCCACACGGACCCCGCCGCGAAACAGCGCTGCCGCGCGCTCCACGGGGTCGTCACCGAGGGCGGCGAACGCCGGGTCGTGCTGCACCGCGTCCAGGACGTGGTCGACGAACCAGGGAGCCGTCCAGCCGGGGTCGTGTGCGGAGCCGACGACGCCCAGCCCGCCGGCGCGGGCCCGCTGCATCGCCCCGAGTCCCACGAACCCGGCGGCGTGCATCCTTGCGAGCACCAGGTCGCGGCGCGACCGCGCCGCGCGAGGGCGGCGGAAGGGGTCATAGTCGCGGGGCGCCTTGAGCAGCCCGGCGAGGAGCGCCGCCTGTGGGAGCGTGACGTCGTCGGAGTCGACGCCGAAGTAGCGCCGGGCGGCCGTCTGCACGCCGTAGGCCCCGTTGCCGAAGTACACCGTGTTCAGGTAGCGCTCCAGGATCTGGTCCTTGCTGAGCTGGCGCTCGAGCGACAGCGCGACGCCCGCCTCCGACAGCTTGCGCGAGACGCTGCGCTCGGATCCCACGACGGCGTTCTTCGCCAGCTGCTGGGTGATGGTGGAGCCGCCCTGGCGGATCTGGCGCTCGCGGGCGTTGGCCAGCAGCGCCCGCGCGACGGCACGGGCGTCGACCCCCGGGTGGGAGTAGAAGCGGACGTCTTCGGCGGCCAGGACGGCCTCGCGCAGCACCTGGGGCACGCGCTCGAGCGGCACGGGGTCGCGGTCCTGCTCGGCGTGCAGCTCGGCCAGCACGGTGCCGTCGGCGGCCAGCACCTGGCTGGTGAGCGCCGGCGTGGCGAGCGTGACCCGCCCGACCGGCTCGACCTGCACGAGCGGTCCGCAGGCCGTGGCCAGGACCGCCGCCAGGACAACGGCCGCCGCGCGCAGCCGCAGGCCGGGAGCGCTCATGGCACCGGATGCTAGCTCCGAGTCCCTGCCGGCCCGGGGATAGCCTTGCGGGCCATGGAGCCCGCCGCGTCGCAGCTGCGCGTCCTGCTCGACAACGTCGAGCAGGTGTTGCCCGCCGAGGAGTTCGAGCGCAAGGTCACCGCGGCCGCACGCGGGCAGCGCCCGCCGTTGCGCGTGAAGTTCGGCGTGGACCCGACGAGCACCGACATCCACCTCGGTCACGCCGTGGTCCTGCGCAAGCTGCGCGACTTCCAGCGGCTCGGTCACACCGCCGTGCTCATCATCGGGGGCTTCACCGCCCAGGTGGGCGATCCCTCCGGACGCTCGACGACCCGTCCGCGGCTGACCCCCGCCGAGGTGGCGGCCAACGCCGCGACCTACCTGGCGCAGACGCGCAAGGTGGTGCTCGCCGAGCGGCTGGAGGTCGTCGACAACGCCGACTGGCTTAAGGCGATGACGATGGCCGACGTCCTGCGGCTGACGTCGCGGATGACCGTCGCGCAGATGCTCGAGCGCGCCGACTTCGCCGAGCGCTACCGGCAGCGCCGGCCGATCGCCGTCAGCGAGTTCCTGTACCCGCTGCTGCAGGCGTCCGACTCGGTGGCGGTGCGCGCCGACGTCGAGCTGGGCGGCACCGACCAGACGTTCAATCTGCTCGTGGGGCGCGACCTGCAGGCCGCCGAGGGGCAGGACCCGCAGTGCATCATGACCTTGCCGCTGCTGGAAGGCACCGACGGGTCGGTCAAGATGTCCAAGAGCGCGGGCAACGTCATCGGGGTCGACGAGCCGCCCGCCGAGATGTTCGGCAAGGCGATGAGCATCTCCGACGACCTCATGGGCAAGTACTTCCGCCTGGCGACCGACGTCGCGCCCGCGGAGGTCGACCTCATCGAAGCCGAGCTCGCCGCCGGGCGCCTGCATCCGGCCGCGGCCAAGCGGCGGCTCGGTCGTGAGATCGTGTCGCTGTACTGGTCGCCCGAGGACGCCGCCGCCGCCGAGGAGCGCTTCGACGTCCAGTTCGTGCGGCGAGAGGTGCCCGCCGACGTCCCGGGCTTCGAGCTGGGTGCCACCGACCCGTGGTTCCTGCCCTCGCTGCTGGTCGCCGCGGGCTTGTCCGCCAGCGGGTCGGAGGCCCGGCGCCAGGTGGCGGCCGGTGCCGTGCGACTGGACGGAGCCGTGCTGTCCGAGCCGACCGCCGCACTGACCCGTGACGCCCTCGCGGGCAGGGTGCTGCAGGTGGGCAGACGGCGCTTCGTCCGGCTCCGCGCCTGAGCCGGTCGCGCCTGGGGGCGAGGGTTGACAGCACCAGGGGGCGTCGATAGAGTGTCCCTTCGCCGCAACGGACGGCTTCACGTCCGGCGGCTCGAGGCCGAGAGGCCAGACGGCAGGACACCCGTCCTGCGCGTCCCAGCCCGAAAGCCGCTCCTCGCGCGGACGCCTCACGCGTCGGCATGGACGGACCTCGGGCGGAGCGCAACCCGCTCCTTGAAAACTGCACAGTGTGCCAAAAGTCAGTGCACATGCACCCCGCCTTTGGGATCGGCGAGAGCCGTGAAACAAGGTGGCGTATGACACTGGTTCCGGACAGCAACACCAGTCGTTCTCGAACCGGATCGACTCGACCATGGTCAGGCGGCGACGTCCTTTGCGTCGTCGTACATGGTCGGCTCTTCATCCGCGGATCTGCGGCGCAGG
>JAUJMQ010000008.1:53880-58880 GCA_030446775.1 Egibacteraceae bacterium | reverse complement strand
CTTTTGAAGAATGAGCCGGCGAGTTAGCGATCAGTAGCGAGGTTAACCGGTCGACGGGTAGCCGTAGCGAAAGCGAGTCTGAACAGGGCGTCGAGTTGCTGGTCCTAGACCCGAAGCGGTGTGATCTATCCATGGGCAGGCTGAAGCGCGGGTAAGACCGCGTGGAGGGCCGAACCCACCTAGGTTGAAAACTGGGGGGATGACCTGTGGATAGGGGTGAAAGGCCAATCAAACACCGTGATAGCTGGTTCTCCCCGAAATGCATTTAGGTGCAGCGTCGCGCGTTCCGTCCTGGAGGTAGAGCACTGTTTGGACTAGGGGGCCCCAAAAGCTTACCGAATTCAGACAAACTCCGAATGCCAGTACGCCAGAGCGTGGCAGTGAGACTGCGGGGATAAGCTCCGTGGTCGAGAGGGAAACAGCCCAGATCGCCAGCTAAGGTCCCTAAATCATGGCTAAGTGGTAAAGGATGTGGGACGTCACAGACAACCAGGAGGTTGGCTTAGAAGCAGCCACCCTTTAAAGAGTGCGTAATAGCTCACTGGTCAAGAAGTCCCGCGCCGACAATGTAACGGGGCTAAGCCATGTACCGAAGCTGCGGCATCGTGTCGTCAACGCGAAAGCGGACACGTTGGGTAGGGGAGCGTCGATACTCGGGAGAAGCGGCGGGGTGACCCAGCCGTGGACGTGTATCGAGAGCGAATGCCGGCATGAGTAGCGAAAGAGGGGGAGGAACCCCTCCGCCGAATGTCCAAGGGTTCCTGGGGAAGGTTCATCCGCCCAGGGTAAGTCGGGACCTAAGGCGAGGCCGAGAGGCGTAGTCGATGGACGACAGGCTGATATTCCTGTACCGGTTCTGAACCGCCAACAGCCGAACCCAGTTTGCTAAGGAAATCCCTTCGGGGGCTACCGACCCAACTGATAGTAGGCTAGCGATGGGGTGACGCAGGAGGGTATGGCATCCCCGGCGATGGTTGTCCGGGGGTAAGTATGTAGGGCGTGGTCCAGGCAAATCCGGACCACACGAGCCTGAGATACGACGCCGACACGCAAAGTGGAAGTGCCAAGTCCCATGCTGCCTAGAAAAGCCTCTAGCGAGGGTCAGAGCCGCCCGTACCCCAAACCGACTCAGGTGGACAGGTAGAGAATACCGAGGCGATCGAGCGAACCATGGTCAAGGAACTCGGCAATTAGCTCCGTAACTTCGGGATAAGGAGTGCCCCTCGTGGTGTAGGACCTCGCGTCCGAAGCCGCAGGGGGCCGCAGTGACCAGGCCCAAGCGACTGTTTACTAAAAACACAGGTCCATGCGAAGTCGTAAGACGATGTATATGGACCGACGCCTGCCCGGTGCTGGAACGTTACGTGGAGGGGTTAGCCGCAAGGCGAAGCCCTGAAACTAAGCGCCAGTAAACGGCGGCCGTAACTATAACGGTCCTAAGGTATCACCTGCGTGCAGCAGGTGTTGCCGTTGCGGCGACGCGGGAGAGTGCAGTTGGCTATATGCTGGAACACCCCGTGTATCCGGCGGTACTCGGACCCTGTCACACCCTCATGAGAGGATGCTGGCATGGTCAGTGAAAAACCGTCCGGTGCGGACAATCAGCAGGAAAGACCAGGTATCGCGCAGTGGGTCGTCGGCTTCGTCGACGGCGAGGGCTGCTTCTCGATCAGCGTGGTGCGCAACGCGTATGTGCCGTCTCGGCTGGCAGGTCCAGCGCGAGTTCTCGGTGAGCCAGGCGGAGCCGTCACGAGTGGCGCTGGAAGTCGTCCGCGACTTCTTCGGCGTCGGAACACTGATCCGGGGCAAGGGACACGACGATCACCACTCTTGCATGGCGCTTCTCCGTGAAGCGTCGACAAGAGCTGCTGGACGTCGTGGTCCCGTTCTTCGAGGACTACCCGCTGGTAACCGCCAAGCGCACCGACTTCAAGCTGTTCTCGATCAATCCTGCGGATGATGCAGGCCGGCGAACAACCGTGAGCCGGGGCTGAGCGTGTCATCGCCGCTCTGACATGAGCGGATGAACCGCAGGCAGCGGTCACGCGATTCCTGGAATCCCCAGAGGCCATACGCCAACCGACTCGATCCGACATCGCGTTGAAGATATAGTCCTAGCCTCATGGCGACATGAGGGCAACTAGAGCGAAATTCCTTGTCGGGTAAGTTCCGACCTGCACGAATGGCGTAACGACTTGGGCACTGTCTCGACCATGGGCTCGGCGAAATTGCACTACGAGTAAAGATGCTCGTTACGCGCAGCAGGACGGAAAGACCCCGGGACCTTTACTGCAATTTGATGTTGGGATTCGGTATTGTTTGTGCAGGATAGGTGGGAGGCTTTGAAGCGTGGACGCCAGTTCATGTGGAGCCGCCCTTGGAATACCACCCTGACAATATTGGATTTCTAACCTCGGTCCGTGATCCGGATCAGGGACAGCGTCTGATGGGCAGTTTAACTGGGGCGGCTGCCTCCTAAAATGTAACGGAGGCGCTCAAAGGTTCCCTCAGGCTGGTTAGCAATCAGCCTTCGAGTGTAAGGGCACAAGGGAGCTTGACTGTGAGACCGACAGGTCGAGCAGGTGCGAAAGCAGGACCTAGTGATCCGGCGGTGGCAAGTGGGAGCGCCGTCGCTCAACGGCTAAAAAGGTACCCGGGGATAACAGGCTTATCTTGCCCAAGAGTCCATATCGACGGCAAGGTTTGGCACCTCGATGTCGGCTCGTCGCATCCTGGGGCTGGAGTAGGTCCCAAGGGTTGGGCTGTTCGCCCATTAAAGCGGTACGCGAGCTGGGTTTAGAACGTCGTGAGACAGTTCGGTCCCTATCCGCTGCGCGCGCAGGAGACTTGAGAAGAGCTGCCCCTAGTACGAGAGGACCGGGGTGGACGTACCTCTAGTGTGCCGGTTGTCCTGCCAAGGGCACTGCCGGTTTGCTACGTACGGAAGGGATAAGCGCTGAAGGCATCTAAGCGCGAAGCCCACTTCGAGATGAGGTCTCCCATCGGTTCAACCGAGTAAGGCCCCTGCTAGACCACAGGGTTGATAGGCCGGAGGTGTAAGGGCAGCAATGTCTTCAGCCGACCGGTACTAATAGGCCGAGGACTTGCCTTGATGCTCGCGCTCGTTATGGGTTTCCGTAGGGGCGGTCCGGTTCCTCCGGCCCGCGCCCGGGTTGACAACTTGAGAACGTTCCGCGGCCATAGCGGAGGGGGTACACCCGGTCACATTCCGAACCCGGAAGTTAAGCCCTCCAGCGCCGATGGTACTGCATGGGCAACTGTGTGGGAGAGTAGGTCGCCGCGGACCTCAATTTGATCAGAAGCCGCCCGCTGGGCGGCTTCTTGGCATTTGGCAGCTCACAGGAGCGGCAGCGAGATGAGCGAGCATGTTGCACCGGACGGACCGACGCCGCGCTCCGGCGCGGGCACAGGGGCGTCGCAGCGCAGCGAGCCGGCCTCCCAGGGGCGAGGCGGGGGCCGGCCCTCGTGCTCAGGGACGGGGCAGGAGCGGGCGGGGCCGCGGGGGCGAGCGGCGTCGCGGTGGGCCGGCCGGCGAGCGTCGCCGTGAGGCGCAGACTGGGGATCGGGACGCGCGGCCGGGCGACCGCGCGGATGGCAGCGGGGCGTCGTCGGGGGAGCGTCGGGATCGGACCGGGCGGCCGTCGGGCGACCGCGCCGATCGTGGCCGGGCGTCGTCGGGGGATCGGGCCGGGCGGCGTGTCGTCGGCGGGAGCGCGCGGAGCGGACCGGGCGGCCGTCGGGGGATCGGGGCCGCCGGGCATCGTCGGGGGGCGGCCGTCGGGCGACCGCGGGGATCGTGGGCGGCCGTCGTCGGCGGAGCGCGCGGAGCGGACCGGGCGGCCGTCGGGGGATCGGGGCCGCCGGCCGTCGGGGGATCGGGGGGCGCAGCCGTCGCGCGAGCGCGGGGACCGGGGGGACCGGACTGGGCGGCCTGTGGCGCAGGGCTCGGCACGCCGGGCGAGCGGAGGCGGCCGCGGCAGCCCCGCCGGCGATGCCGGCCTGGCCGGTCGGGACGAGCGCCGGCGGCGCGACTCCGGCCAGCGCGGCACGCCTGGCCGGCGCGGCGGCGGGAGGCCGGACGAGAGCCGCGGCTCCCACGACACATCCGACTCGCAGCCGTTTCGGCCCGCTCGGGCGGCCAAGCCGCGGCGTCCCGCACTGCCGGAGGAGCGGCCGCGCCTGGCCCGTGACGCCTGGCGGGACCTGAAGGGCAGCGCGCCGTCAGGCTCGCTGGACGACGTGGCGAAGGCGTTCGGCGCGGCGACCGACGCGCTGGCTGACGGCGACCTGGAGCGTGCCGCCGCGCTGCTGGAGTGGGCCAAGGGCGTTGCGCCCCGCAGCGCGGCGGTCCGCGAGGCGCTCGGGATCGTGCACTACCAGGCCGGCGACTACGCCGCCGCGTCCTCCGAGCTGCTCACGTACCGCCGGCTGTCGGCGCGTCAGGATCAGAACCACCTGCTCGCCGACACGGCTCGTGCGGCCGGCCGGGCGGAGAAGGCCGACGAGTACGTCGAGGCGATGGTCGCCGCGCGCGTCGAGCCGGAGCGGATCGCTGAGGGCCTCCTGGTGCTCGCGGGTGCGCGCGCGGACCGTGGGGACGTGGACGGCGCCTTGCGCGCCCTGCAGCGGGCCGACCTCGACCCGGTCCAGGTGCAGCCGTGGCACCCACGGCTGTGGTGGTTCGCCGCCGAGCTGAACGAGCGGCGCGGCGACTTCGACGCCGCCCGCGACTACCTGGAGGCCATCCTGGCGATAGCCGACGACGAGGAGGTGGAGCGGCGCCTGCGGTCGCTGGAGGGCCGCTGACGCCGGCCCGAGCGGGCCTGCGGTCCCTCGAACGCTCTGAGGCCGGCCCCGAACCGCGCTGACCCCGGCCCGGACGCGTTGACGCCGCGTCGAGCGCGCTTCCACCGAGGGTCGCAGCCGCGCCGGCGCGGGGTCACGTCGCCGTGCGGCCTTCGGCGCGCAGCGCGAAGTAG
>JAUJMQ010000008.1:0-53780 GCA_030446775.1 Egibacteraceae bacterium | reverse complement strand
CGCGCCGGCGCGGGGTCACGTCGCCGTGCGGCCTTCGGCGCGCAGCGCGAAGTAGCGCACGAATCCCATGGCGTTGCTGCGGTGACCCGACAGCAGCGCCAGGCGACGTTCGGCGTCCGGGTCGGCGCTGTCGGGCTCGACCTCGTCGGCGAAGCGCGCCGCCAACGTCTCGGTCACGTGGTCGAGCTCGGAGTGCTCGGCGTACGCGGCCTCGGCTGTCTCGGCCCAGGCGCGAAGCCGCGAGTCCGCCTCGGCGAGCGCGTCCTGAGGCGGGTCGACCGCCCCGTAGTGGGCGAGGTACACCACCGACGGCTCGAGCGCCCGGTAGCGGTCCAGCGTCCGGTGGGCGAGCACGAGGTCGAAGTCGGGGGGCGGGGTGGCTGGGCGGATCGTGATCATCCCGGGCATCTTCACGCCGACCGAGTCGCCCACGAACAGCGCCCCGCTGTCGCTGTCGTAGGCCGCGATGTGGTGCTTGGCGTGGCCCGGCGTGTGCAGGAGGTCCAGGCGCCGGCCACCACCGAGGTCGAGCTGCTCGCCGTCGGCGACCCCCCGCACCCGTCTCGCGTCGATGGGCGTGCAGTCTCCGTACACGCTGTCCATGAGGTCGCCGTAGACCTGCCGCGAGCTTTCGTTGAGCCGTTGGGGGTCCACGAGATGGCGTGCGCCCAGCTCGCTGACGACGACGGTGGCGTGCGGGAAGGCGGCGGCGACGTCCCCCGCGCCACCGGCGTGATCAAGGTGGATGTGGGACAGGACGAGGTAGGCCAGATCCCCGCCGTCCATCCCCATGCCGCGGAGCGCGTCGAGGACGTGGGAGACCGACAGGGCGGGCCCGCACTCCACCAGTGCCGGCCGCGGGGCGTCGAGCAGGTAGCCGGCGGTCACCTTGGTCATCCCGGCGGTACGGGTGTCGATGGCCGTGATGCCGGCGGGCAGGGTCTGGACGTCGGTCATGCTCGCGCCTCCTTGGGCGGAAGGACGGCGGAGCGGCGCGGCTCGGGCTCCAGGGGGAGCGCCACCTCGTCGAGCTCGGCGATCAGGGAGTGGCGGCGCACGTAGGTCGACAGCAGGGCCTGGATGATCGCCGTGGCCGGCAGGGCGAGCAGCGCTCCGGGCGCTCCCAGCAGCGTGCCGCCCACGAGCACCGACACGAACGCCACGGCCGGGTGGACGTCCATCGTCCGCGACTGCACCGCCGGCGCGATCACGTAGTTCTCCAGCTGCTGGTACAGCGCGACGAAGATGACGACCCACAGCGTGTCGACGGGGTCGTTGACGAGCGCGACGAGCACGAGCAGCACGCCGCCGATGTAGGTCCCCACGACGGGCAGGAAGGCGCTCGTGATTCCGACCCACAGCGCGAGCGGCAACGCGAAGGGAACGCCGAGCACGAGCAGGAGCACGAGGTGGGCCAGCCCGCAGGCCAGCGCCAGCAGCAGCCGGCTGTAGATGTAGCCACCGGTCTTGGCGACCGCGAGCTCCCAGATCGCCAGCATCTCGCGCTGGCGGTCCGGGGACAGCGGTCGCGCCAGGGTGCGGCGCAGCCGAGGCCCGTCGGCGACGAGGTAGAAGGTCACCAGACCCACGGCGAACAGCTGCAGCACCGCACCCACGGCGGTGGCCCCAAGGCTGATGACGTTCCCCGCGGCGCCGAGCGCCCGGCCGCGCAGGCTTTGGCTGAGGTCGACGACGTAGCGCTGCAGCTCGGCGTCGAGCTCGGGTGTGACGGTGATCGACGGTACGAACGGCAGCCGCGACACGATCTCGTTGAGGTCGTCGACCGACCTCGGCACGCTGCGGAGCAGGTCGGTGATCTGCTCGACGACGAGCGGGACCATGGCGAGGACAACCCCGGCGAGCGTCAGCACGCCGAGGATGAACACCAGCGCCGTCGCGATCCCGCGGCGGACGCCTCGCCGGGCGAGGAACTGCACCGCCGGCTCCATTGCGAACGACAGGAACACCGACACGAGCAGCATCACGAGCAGCCCGCGCAGTGCCCGGACCACGATGATGGCGACGTACGCGCCCACGAGGACCGCCACGAGCGTGAGCAGTCGTCCTGGCGTCAGCCAGGACTCCCGGTGGCGATGCGGCGGCGTGCTCATCGGCTCCGCTGGTCCTTCGCGCTGCGGGGACGGCTCCAGGACCCGTCCGCCCGGAACGCGAGGCCCTCGCGCTCTACACCGAGTCTAGGGAGCGCAGCACCAGGCCCGCCCGAGGCTTCGGTCGGAACGAGGTCGTCTTGGCCGGCATCGGCGCGCCGGCGGCCGCGCACGCGTACACCGCGGCGATGGCAGGCGGCCGCAGGACGAACACGCCGCCCGACCGGGCGGCCTCGACCTCGGCGACGGTCGCCGCCACGTCGGTGCGGTAGTCGACGTCGGTCGCACCGAGGGCCGGCAGTACCGCCCAGTGGAGCACGGCCGTGTCCAGGTCGCGCCACACCGCCGGCCGGTCGACCGGTAGGCGGCGCGACAGCGAGGCGTCGTCGCGCTCGACAAGCAGCCGGGCCCGCCCGCCGGGGAGCCACAGCCCGAGCACGTGCCGCCCAGGGGACGGCTGCTCCGCCGGACGGCCGCCACGCGCCTCGGCCGCGCCGGCCGGCGGCGGGGCCATGGTGGGCGGGGCCGGCGGCGTCCCCGGGCTGGGCGTGGCGGGCGCGGCGGGCGTGGCCGGCCCGACGGGTGTGGCGGGCGTGACCGTGCTGTTCGGCACGGGCGCGGCGGCCACGGAGGGCATGGCCGCCGTGCTCCCGGGGATCCCGCGCTGCACGGCTCGAGCGAGCGCGGCCGGGTCGGGCGCCGTCGCCACGATCTGGAAGTCGCAGGCCAGGCGCTGCTCGACGTCGTCCGGCAGGTCGCGCACGAGCCGGTGGACGCCCAGCAGCTGCGGCCCGTGGTGCTGCCCGTCGACGAGGTGCACGAGCGTACGGCCGGCCCCCGGGAGCCCGCGGGGAGGGCGGTGGCGGCCGCCCAGCGGTGGTGTCCGTCGGCGATGACGACCCGCACCTCGGCGAGCGCCGCCCGGATGTCTGACACCTCCCCCGGGTCGTCCAGCGCCCACACCCGGTGATCGCTCCCGAACTCGTCGGTGAACGCCACGAGCGGCGGGCCGGGAGGGGGCCGGTCCAGCACCGCCGCCAGCGCCGGCGGCGCCGCGGTGTAGACGGCGAACACCGGGGTCAGATCCGCGGCGACGGCCGCCATCCGCGCGACCCGGTCGGCGACGCGGGCCGGATCGACGCGCTCGTGGGTCAAGACGTGAGGGTCGTCGACCGCGACCGCGGCGAGCAGGCCCTGCTGCACCGCCGGCCTGCCGGCCCGCAGCTCGTGCTGCTCGTAGCGGTAGAACGCGGGCGCCTCGTCCTCGACGAGCACGCCGGTGCGGCGCCAGCGGTCGAAGGTTGCGGCCGCGCCGCGGTACGGCTCGGACGCCGGGCCTCCGCCGCGGGCGCGAGCAGCTCTAAGACGGTGTAGGGGCTCGCGGTCCGGTGGCGGGCGTAGGCGAAGGGCTCGACGTCGTCGTAGGCGGGAGCCGAGGTGGTGGCGGGGTCGCCGGCGACCGCGGGGTCGTAGCGCAGGGCGCGGAAGGGCGCGGCGTCCACCACGGGCTGCGGTCGGGTCCTCGGATCGGGCGGGCTGTGGGCAAGCGTACTGTGGAGGACTGTCTGCCCTGACAGGAGGCGCGATGGCCGACGGGAACCGCTCCGAGCAGCCCAGCGACGAGCTCGTGTACGCGCTGTACCAGCAGGGCCACAGTCGGCTGCGGGGCGGCAACTACGGCGCCGCGGCCGAGGTCCTGGAGCTCGCCGTCGAGCGGGAGCCGACCAAGGCGTCGCTGCACGAGGCCCTCGGCCGCGCCTACTTCGCCTCCGCGCGCATCGCCAAGGCACGCGCCGAGTTCCTCCGCGCCGTGGAGATCGACCCGTCCGATGACTACGCCCACTTCGGCGTCGGGCGCTGCTTCGAGCGCGAGGGGCGGCTGCCCGACGCGGCGAAGCACTACAAGCTCGCCTGCGCGCTCGCCGACCGCGACGACTACCGTTCCGCCCTCGCCCGGGTGCGCGAGCGGCTGGCCCGCTGAGCGGCGTCGGGCAGGCGCCGAGGCGCCTGCCGCCGGCCGAGCCGCCTGCCGCCGGCCGAGGCGCCTGCCGCCGGCTGAGCCGCTCGCGGCCGGGGCATCCCGGCCGAGCTCACCACCGGGCCCGGCGCCGCCGTGGTGGCGGCCTGCGGCGCGCCGGCGGCGTCCCCCGCACGCCGACGACCAGGGTCAACAGCATGCCCGCGACGAAGCCGGCGACGTGGGCCAGGTAGGCGACACCGCCGCCGCTCATCGACGCCACCCGCACCTCGCCGAGCTGCAGGACGAACCACAGCCCGAGGACGAGCAGAGCCGGGAGATCGATCGGCAGGAAGAACAGGAAGGGCACGAGGACCGTCACGCGGGCGCCGGGGAACATGACGAAGTACGAGCCGAGCACGCCGGCGATCGCGCCGGACGCGCCGACGAGCGTCGTGGGGTCAGACAGGTTCGGCAGCACGAAGACGACCGTCGCGATCGCGCCGCTGACGAGGTAGAAGCAGAGATAGCCCAGGTGCCCGTAGCGGTCCTCCACGTTGTTGCCGAAGATCCACAGGTAGAGCATGTTGCCGATCAGGTGCAGCCAGCCGGCGTGCAGGAACATCGCCGTCAGGACCGCGGCGTAGACCGGTTTGGTGGGTACCGGGTCGATGTCGCACACCGGCGGGGTCGTCGCCTCGACCTGCGCGGAGTCCAGCGGGGCGCCCTGACTGAGCTCGGCGGGGATCGCGGCATAGGTCAGGAAGAACTCCTGTTGCGTGCAGGGGCCGGCCGACCACGGCTCGACGAACACGAAGACGACGACGTTGAGGGCGATCAGCAGCCAGTTGACCCATGGCACACGGCGCGCTGGGTTCGCGTCCGAGATCGGGATGACCATCAGCGGGGCCTGCGACCCATCCGGTGCTCCTGCGGTCGGTGGTTCCGCGCGTCCGCCGGCCCTGGGAGGGGCGAGGCAAGGGTCCGACTATGCTGCCCGGAGGACCGGTACCCAGGAGGACGCCGTGGACAACGCCTGGCAGCGCTACCTCGAGACGGCCAGCGGCTTGACGGCGACGACCCGTCAGCGCGCGGAGCGAGTCGTCAAGAATCTCGTCAAGCAGGGCGAGGTCGCCGCCGACCAGGTGGAGCGGACCGTCGAGGAGCTGCTGAAGCGCTCGGACACCAACCGCAAGGCCGTCGCCTCGATCGTGCGCACCGAGACAGAGCGGGCCGTCGAGCGCCTGGGGCTGGCACGCCAGCGCGACGTGGACCGGCTCGCGGCGAAGGTGGCCAAGCTCGAAGGCAGCGCCACCGGGACCGCCACCGCAACGGAGACCGCCGCAAAGAAGTCGGCGGCCGCCAAGCGGTCGGCGACCCCCAGGAAGGCGTCGGCCGCCCCCGCCGCCGGGACTGCCGCACCGGCGGGTGGGACGGCCAAGACGACGTCGGGAGGGACCGCCGCGTCGCCGCCGCCCGCCGGTTCGAGCGCCGTGAGTAAGACGGCTGGCACGGCGAAGAAGGCGACCGGGTCGTAGCGGACCACGGGAAAGCGCAGCGGCCGGGGGGCACAGGGGACCGTCGCCGAGCATCGGGCCGCACCGCCCGCCTCCGCGACCGGCGCCGCCGCACCGGAGGCGCCCGACACCGGCGGCTCCCCCACGTGAGCGACGACCGTCTCGCCACGCTGCTCGCGCGTCTGGACGACCTCGGCGGCGAGCCCGTCAGCGGCCATCCCGCCGCCCTCGACGAGGTGCACCGCACCCTGGTCGCCGAGCTGGAGTCCCTGGCCGCGGCGCCGCGCACCGGCGACGCCACCGGCACCGGCTGAGGTGGCGGTCCGCCGCCGGCTCGACGGGGAGCTGGTACGGCGGGGCCTCGCCGGCAGCCGGGCCGAGGCGCAACGCCGGATCGGCGACGGGCGGGTGACGGTCAACGGCGCGCCGGCCGGCAAGCCGGCGTCGCTCGTGGCACCCGGCGACGACATCGTCGTGGCCTCCGGCGCCGCGTCGTGGGCGTCGCGGGGCGGCGCCAAGCTCGACGGCGCGCTGGACACCCTGGCGGTGTCCGTGAGCGGCCGCCACTGCCTGGACGCGGGTGCCGCGCACGGCGGCTTCACCGACGTGCTGCTGTCGCGCGGCGCGGCGCGGGTCGTGGCCGTCGACGTCGGCTACGGTCAGCTCGACTGGCGCCTGCGGAGCGACCCCCGGGTCGACGTGCGGGAACGGACCAACGTCCGCCACCTCCGGCCAGGTGACCTGCCTCCACCGCCGCCCGGCCTCGTCGTCGCGGACCTGTCGTTCATCTCGCTGCGGCTCGTGCTGCCGGCGCTGCGTGCGGTGGCCGCCGCGGACGCCGACCACGTGCTGCTCGTCAAGCCGCAGTTCGAAGCCGGCCGCGCCGCCGTCGGCAAGGGCGGGGTCGTCCGTGACCCGCGGGTGTGGGCGGCGGCGCTGCGTTCGGTCGCCGAGGCCGCCGCGGCGGTGGGACTCGGCGCCGCGGGCGCCTGCCCGTCGCCGCTGCCAGGCCCGGCGGGCAACGTCGAGTTCTTCTGGCACCTGCGCGCGGGTGCGACCGGGGACACCGCCGCCCTCGCCGCCGCGGCCGTCGCCGCCGGCCGCTCGCTGGCCCCCGGCGCCGTGGCGGACCACTAGGACGCACCTCAGACGCCGGGCGGCTTGTGTTCAACGACTCCCTTCGGGAGACAGGCTGGGACGCACCTCAGACGCCGGGCGGCTCATGTCCAACGACTCCCTTCGGGAGACAAGCCCTAACATCGCGCGGGTGGGCACCGCCGACGTCGAGATCCCACGGGCCGTGGGGCTCGTCGTCCACGGCGGGCGGCCGGCGGCGTGCCAGGCGGCGGTGACGGCCGCCGACCTGCTCGCACAGACCGGCGTCGCCGTCGTCGGCGTCCACGGCGACGGCTGGGAGCGCGAGCACGTCGAGCTGCGCCAACCGGGCGACTTCGGCGCCGGTGTCGACGTCGTGCTGTCCCTTGGCGGGGACGGCACGTTCCTGCGGGCGGCCTACCTCGCGCGCGACTGCGGCGTGCCGCTGCTCGGCGTGAACCTCGGGCGGCTGGGGTTCCTGTCGGAGGTCGAGGCCGGCCAGCTCCCGGCAGCGGTCGAGCGTGTGGTGGCCGGCGACTTCTTCGTCGAGGAGCGGATGACCCTCGCCGTGGCGGTCCTGGACGCGGCCGGGTCGGTGGTGGGGACCAGCTGGGCCCTCAACGACGCGTCGGTCGAGCGCACCGTGCCGCAGCGGCTGATCGTGCTGGAGGTCCGCGTCGACGACACGGTGTTCGCCCACGTACCGGCCGATGCGCTGATCTGCGCGACGCCCACCGGCTCCACGGCGTACGCGTTCAGCGCCGGCGGTCCGATCCTGTCCCCCCTCGTCGACGCGATCCTGCTGACCCCCGTCGCGCCGCACTCGCTGTTCGACCGCACCCTCGTCGTCGACCCCGGCGAGACGTTGCTGCTGCGGCCCGTCGCCGGTGACAACGCGTGCGTGGTCAGCTGCGACGGCCGCGAGTCGCTGGCGGTGCCCGACGGCGGCTGCGTCCGCGTGTCGCGCGGCGACGCCCCTGTCCGGCTCGTGCGCCTGGCGCCGCTCGACTTCTACGCCCGGGTCCGCGACAAGTTCGGGCTGCGCTGACACCTCGGCGACGTCCCCCACCCGACGGTCGGGATCGGCCGCGATGTCGGGGACGTCGGTCATCATGGGGGCATGCTGACCGAGCTGCACATCCGCGGCGTCGGCGTCATCACCGACGTGACGCTGGACCTCGCGCCGGGACTCAACGTGCTCACCGGTGAGACGGGAGCCGGCAAGACCATGGTCGTGTCGGCGCTGGAGCTGCTGCTGGGCGGGCGCTCGGACAGCTCGCGGGTGCGCGCCGGCGCCGCCACCGCGCTCGTCGAGGGCCGCCTGTCCCCGCCGCCGCCCGGGGCCGCCGACTGGCTGGACGACGGCGACGACGAGCTCGTGGTGTCACGGGAGGTCGCGGCGGCTGACGCGCCGGGCCGCAGCCGTGCGCGCATCGGCGGCCGGCTGGCGCCGGTGTCGGCGTTGACCGCGTGCGTCGGCGCCGCGGTCGAGCTGCACGGCCAGTCCGACTCGGTGCGGCTGGCCACACCCGCGGTGCAACGCGACCTGCTCGACCGCAGCGGGGGACCGTCGCTGGCCGCCGCCGCGGCCGCCTACCGGCAGGTCTACGAGCGCTGGCGGTCCGCCGCCGAGGAGCTGCGGCGCCTGCGTGACGGTGAGCGCGACCGCGCCCGCGAGGTCGACCGGCTGCGCTACGAGCTCGACGAGATCGACGCCGTCGCTCCCGAACCGGGGGAGGAGCGGTCGCTGCTCGCCGAGCTGCGCCGGCTCGAGCACGCCGAGACGCTGCTGCTCGCCGCCGCCGGCGCGTCGGCCGCGCTCAACGACGACGGCGGCGCCCGCGACGGTCTGGCCGCCGCCGGCTCAGCGCTGCGCGGCACCGGCGGGGTGGACCCCGCCCTGGACCTGCTCGCCGACCGGCTCGCCTCCCTGGTCGCCGAGGCCGCCGACGTGGGGCTGGACCTCGCGGCGTACGCCGGGGGGCTCGAACCCGATCCCGGTCGGCTGGAGGCGCTGCGGGACCGCTGCGCGGCGCTCCTGCGGCTCACCCGCAAGTACGGCGAGGGGCCGGCCGCGCCGGGCGAGCTGGACCTCGCGGCGGTCGCCGCCTACGCCGAGCGCGCCCGCGCCGGCCTGGCCGACCTGGAAGGCGGCGACGAGCGGGCGTCCGCGCTCGCCGGGGAGGTCGGCGCGCTCGCCGGCGACCTCACCCAGGCCGCCGGCCGGCTGCGTGCGGAGCGGCAGGCGGCGGGGGACCGTCTGTCCGAGGCGGTCGGCGGCCACCTCGCCGAGCTCGCCATGGGCAACGCGCGGCTGACTGTCCACGTCGAGCCGGTCGACGCCGGCCCCAGCGGCGCCGACCGGGTCGCCTTCCTGCTCAGCGCGAACCCCGGTGAGCCCGCGCTTCCCCTGGCCAAGGCCGCCTCGGGCGGCGAGCGCAGCCGCGTCGCCCTCGCCGTGCGGCTGGCTCTGGCCGACGCCGACGACACCGGCGTCGTGGTCTTCGACGAGATCGACGCGGGCATCGGCGGCGCGACCGCCCTGGCCGTCGGGCGCAAGCTCGCCCGGCTCGCCCGCGGCCGGCAGGTCCTGTGCGTCACCCACCTGGCTCAGCTCGCCGCCTACGCCGACGCGCACTTCACCGTCGCGAAGGCCACCGAGGGCAGCCGCACGGTGGCGGGAGTGCGCCGGCTCGACGAGGCCGAGCGGGTCGCCGAGCTGTCGCGGATGCTGTCGGGCAGCCCCGACAGCGCGCTGGCCACCGGGCACGCCGCGGAGCTGCGCACGGCCGCACTCGCCGACGGCGCGGTCGCTGCCCGAGCGTGACGGCCCCGAGGGTGCTCGGCGGGCCCGGGTGACACCCCCGCCGCGAGGTGCGCGTCGGCCGGGGTGCCCGTCGGGCCGAGGCGAGCCCGCGGCGCCCGCGACCGGACGTGGTTGAATGGTCCCGGCGCCGGCCCCCGGTCGGCAGGGCGGCGTCCGGCGCCGCTCGGGCGCCCGCGCCCTGACCGCTTCCGACCTCAGGCTCGAATCCTTCGTGAGCAACCCCGACATCCGCACGCTCGGGCGCATCGGGCAGCCGCTGCGCGGCGCTCCCACGGGATATCCGCGCCGCCGCCGCGCCCGGGTGCCGCGAGCCGTCGCGCGCGGCCTCGCCCGGGCGCGGACCGGCGCGGTGGGGCCCGGCGCGACGGCGGGCCGCCAGGCTGCCCCCACGCCACCGGTCGCAGCGTTGCCGGCACCGCAGCGGCCGGTGACCGACCGCGCGGTGGTGCAGCGGACGTCCCGTGACGCGACGCGCCCGGGGGCCGCGACGGTGTTCGCCCGCGCCGACGGCCTGGCGCTGACCCTGCCGTCGGACGCGGCGGTGGCCATCGGGTTCCACGAGGCCGACGGACCCCAGGCCCTGCCGCTGACGCCGTCCGGCAGGCTCGTCGCCAACGACAACCCGACGGCGTTCCGCCCGCCGGCCGACAGCCAGGGACCCGGCTACCGGGGCCTGGCGCCGCTCGGGGAGGCGCGGTCGGCGACCGGAGCCGTCGACGTCGCGGTCGGCGGGCCCGGCGCCGTTGTCGCGCCTGTCGACGGACGGGTCGTCGAGGTCGCCGAATATCCCCTCGCCGGCGGCACGCGCGACTGGCGCGTGGCGATCGAGCCGCAGGGGCGGCCCGACCTCACCGTCGTCCTCACCCGCCTGCGCGATCCCCGGGTGGCCGTCGGCGACGCGGTGCGGGCGGGGCGCACCCCGCTGGGCCGGGGCCGGGTCCTGCCGTTCGCCACGCCGCTCGACGGGCTCTTCCCGCGTCCGCCCGCCCAGACGTCCCTGCGCGTCCAGCCCGCCGTGCGGGCCGAGCCGCTCGACCCCAACGCGCCGGCGCTGTCGGCCGCCGACGGGCGGTCCGGCCCGAGCTCCTGAGCCCAGCGCCGCGGTCCGCGGGCCGCTCGTGCGGGCGTCGCGGTTCGTTGAGGGTGGATCGGGGCCCTGCTAGGTTCGTGCGAGGCCGCGCCAGCCGCGCACCCCCCGAGGTCGAGCACCTCGGGCTCCGTGAGGGCGTGGTGTCGCCAGGAGGTAGCAGCGTGGCCAAGCACATCCTCGTGACCGGCGGCGTGTCCTCGTCGCTGGGCAAGGGCATCACCGCGTCGTCGCTCGGCCGCCTGCTGAAAGCCCGCGGGCTGCGGGTGACGATGCAGAAGCTGGACCCCTACGTCAACGTCGACCCCGGGACGATGAACCCGTTCCAGCACGGCGAGGTGTTCGTCACCGAGGACGGCGGCGAGACCGACCTCGACCTCGGCCACTACGAGCGGTTCATCGACGAGAACCTCCACCGTGCCTCGTCGGTGTCGACGGGGCAGATCTACTCGGCCGTGATCGCCAAGGAGCGCCGCGGCGACTACATGGGCGAGACCGTGCAGGTCATCCCCCACATCACCAACGAGATCAAGAGCCGGATCCTGTCGCTGGCCGAGGACGCCGACGTCGTCATCACCGAGGTCGGCGGGACGGTCGGCGACATCGAGGGCCTGCCGTTCCTCGAGGCGATCCGCCAGCTGCGCTACGACGTCGGCCGCGAGAACATCTGCTACGTCCACTGCGCGCTGGTGCCGTTCATCGGCCCGACCGGGGAGCTGAAGACCAAGCCGGCGCAGCACTCCGTGCGCGAGCTGCGCTCGATCGGGATCCAGCCGGACGCCGTCGTGTGCCGCAGCGACCGGCCACTGCCCCGCGAGCTCAAGCGCAAGATCGCGCTGCTGTCCGACGTCGACTTCGAGGGCGTCGTCAGCGCCCACGACGCCGAGTCGCTGTACTCCGTGCCGCTGATGCTGCGCGACGAGGGTCTCGACTCGTTCATCGTCCGCAAGCTCGGCCTGGACCCGGCCGTCGAGCCCGACCTGCGCGACTGGTCCGTGCTCGTCCGCCGCGCCCTGCACCCGTCGGACTCGGTGCGCATCGCGATGGTGGGCAAGTACGTGTCCCTGCCCGACGCCTACCTGTCGGTCGTCGAGGCGCTCACCCACGCCGGCATCGCCCACGGCGTGCAGGTCGACATCCACTGGATCGCCGCCGACGAGCTGCAGGCGCTGCCCGGCGGCAGCGGGCGCGACGCCGCCGAGCGCGCCCTGGGCGGCGTCCACGGGATCCTCGTGCCCGGTGGGTTCGGCATCCGCGGCATCGAGGGCAAGATCGGGGCCGCACGCCACGCCCGCGAGCGCTACCTGCCCTATCTGGGTATCTGCCTGGGCCTGCAGACCGCCGTCATCGAGTTCGCCCGCCACGTCCTGGGCCTGGTCGACGCGCACTCCTCGGAGTTCGCGCCCGACTCGCCCGACCCGGTCGTGGACCTCATGCCCGACCAGCGCGACGTCAGCGACCTCGGCGGGACGATGCGCCTGGGGGTCTACCCGTGCAAGGTCCTGGCCGGCACGAAGGGCTCCCAGGCCTACGGCGAACCGGTCGTCTACGAGCGCCACCGCCACCGCTGGGAGGTCAACAACCGCTACCGCCAGCGCCTGGCCGAGCGGGGGATGATCTTCTCAGGGGTGTCGCCCGACGACCGTCTCGTCGAGATGATCGAGCTGGCCGACCACCCGTGGTTCGTCGCCACCCAGGCCCACCCGGAGTTCCGCAGCCGCCCCAACCGGCCCCACCCGCTGTTCCGCGACTTCGTCGGCGCCGCCCGCGACCGCATGCTCGCCCAGGCCGGCCGCCTCCCCGAGCCCACCCCCGCCCCGGTGTAGCCGGGCGGATCAGCGGGTGGCTGCCCGGCCGCTACAGCGCCGGCGGGAACAGGGTGGTGGAGGTGCCGCCTTCGCTGGGCGGGGTGCCGCGGTCGCGACCGTGGACCAGCCGGCCGTAGACCCGTCGGGCCTTGCGGGTCAGCCAGCGCTGGGCGCGGCGGGCGGCGGGGAACTCGGTGGCGAGCAGCGCCAGGCCCGCGAGGATGAACACGACGCCGGGGCCCGGCAGCACCATCAGCGCGATCCCGACCGCGATGAGCGCGCAGCCGCCGATGAGCACCCCGAGCCGCCGCCCCAGCGTCGACGCCCGCGGTTTCGATGGCGGTACCGACGCCTGAGTGGCGCCCGTGTTCTCGACCCCCGTCCGTGTCGCTCCCATGGCGCGCACCTCCCTGCCCCCATGGTCGCACAGCGGCCCTGGACTGTCCCGTCCTGCCGATACGCTGCCGACGATGAGCTACGAGGTGGAGTCCACGACAACCGTCTACGACGGGCAGCTGTCGACCGTCCGCATCGACCGGTTGCGCATGCCCGACGGCGAGGTCGCCGAGCGCGAGATCGTCGCCCACCCGTCCGCGGTGGCGGTCGTGGCCGTCGACGACGACGGGTCGGTGGTGTTCGTCCGGCAGTACCGCCACGCCGTCGGGGACCGGCTGCTGGAGCTGCCCGCGGGGATGCTCGACATCGACGGCGAGGACGCCGAGGCGGCCGCCCGCCGCGAGCTCGCCGAGGAGGTCGGCCTGGAGGCCGGCTCGTGGGCCGAGCTCGTGACGTTCCGCAACTCCGCCGGCTGGACCGACGAGCAGACGACGGTGTACCTCGCCCTGGGCCTGACCGGCGTCGACGCCCCCGACGGGTTCGCCCCCGACGCGGAGGAGGCCGACATGCAGGTCGTCCGCCTGCCGCTGGACGAGGCGCTCGACTGGGCGCGCCGCGGGCGGATCACCGACGCCAAGACGCTCGTCGGGCTGCTGCTGACCGGCTCTAGACTCCGGCCGTCCTGACCGGTGCGACAAAGGCGTCCGCGGTGAGAATTGGTGTCCCGACCGAGGTCAAGGAATCCGAGTACCGCGTCGCGATCACACCCGCCGGGGTGCGGGAGCTGACATTCCACGGCCACGAGGTCCTCGTCCAGGCGGGAGCCGGTGACGGCTCGTCGCTCAGCGACGACGACTACGTCCGGGCCGGCGCCAAGATCGTCGACGGGGCCGCCGGGGTGTGGGGTGACGTCGACACCGTGCTGAAGGTCAAGGAGCCGGTCGCGTCGGAGTTCGGGCACCTGCGCGGCGACCTGACCCTGTTCACCTACCTGCACCTGGCCGCCGCGCGGCCGCTGACCGACGCGCTGGTCTCCTCGGGCTGCACCGCGATCGCCTACGAGACAGTCACCGGCGACGACGGCGGGCTGCCGCTGCTCGCCCCGATGAGCGAGGTCGCGGGGCGGATGGCCCCGCAGGTCGGCGCGGCGGCGCTGCAGCGGCCGCACGGCGGCCGCGGCGTGCTCATGGGGGGCGTGTCGGGTGTCGCGCCGGCCCGGGTCGTCGTCATCGGCGCCGGCACCTCCGGGCAGAACGCCGCGTGGATCGCCGCCGGCATGGAGGCCAACGTCACGATCCTCGACCTCGACATCGACAAGCTGCGCGTCGTCGACTCCATCCACCAGGGCAAGATCACGACCCTGATGTCGAACCGGCTGACGCTGGAGGAGCAGGTCGCCGAGGCCGACCTCGTCATCGGTGCGGTTCTCGTCCCCGGCGCCCGCGCCCCGCACGTCGTCACCGCCGACATGGTGGCCTCGATGCGTCCGGGGTCGGTGGTGGTCGACATCTCCATCGACCAGGGCGGCTGCATCGAGACGAGCCACGTCACCACCCACAGCGACCCCACGTACGTCGAGCACGGGGTGGTGCACTACTGCGTCGGCAACATGCCCGGCGCCGTCCCGCGCACGTCGACCTACGCGCTGACCAACGCGACCCTGCCCTACGTGGCGCGCCTGGCCGACGCCGGGGTGGCCGCGGCGCTGCGCGACGATCTTCACCTGGCCGAGGGGGTCAACGTCGTCAACGGCGCGGTGACCAATGCCGGCGTCGCCGACGCCCACGGCCTTGCGCTCCGCGAGCTGTCCGAGGCGATGGCCTGACCACCGCGACGCTGCCCCGCCACGCCGAGCGCTACCTGGACTACCTCGCGGTCGAGCGGGGGCTGTCGCCCCACAGCCCGCCGCCTACCGCCGCGACCTCGGGCTGTACGGCGCATTCCTCGACGGCGCCGGCCTGGACGAGCCGCTGGCCGCGACCTCCGAGGACCTCGCCGCCTTCGTGGCGTGGGTGCGGGCCGCGCGTACCGTCAAAGGCCAGCCGTACGCCCCGTCGACGGTCGCGCGCACCCTCGTGGCCGTGCGTGGCCTGCACCGCTTCCTCGTCCGTGAGGGCCTGGGCACCGTCGACCCGTCCACCCAGGTCACCGGCCCGCGGCCGGGCCGGTCCCTGCCCAAGGCGCTCACGATCGCCCAGACCGAGGCGCTGCTCGCCGCTCCCGTCGGGGACGAGCCGGCGGCGCTGCGCGACCGGGCGATGCTCGAGGTGCTCTACGCGGCGGGCCTGCGCATCACCGAGCTCGTCGACCTCGACGTCGACGACGTCGACCTCACCGCTCGGACGGTGAGGGCGGTCGGCAAGGGCGACAAGGAGCGGATCGTGCCGCTCGGCCGGGTGGCGCAGCGGGCGGTCGAGGCGTGGCTCGTCCGGGGGCGTCCGGCCTGGCGCCCCACCGTGCCGGCGCTCGTGGTCAACCGGCGCGGGGGCGGTTGACCCGGCAGGGCGCGTGGAAGATCCTCAAGCGGCACGCCGAGGCGGCCGGGCTGTCGAGCAGCGTGTCACCGCACACCCTGCGACACTCGTTCGCCACCCACCTGCTGGACAACGGCGCCGACGTCCGTGTCGTCCAGGAGCTGCTCGGGCATGCATCGGTCAACACGACGCAGGTCTACACCCTCGTGAGTCGTGCCCGCCTGCGCGCCGTCTACGAGCGCGCGCACCCGCGCGCGGTCGCCGAAGGAGGAGCACCGTGAGCCCCGTGAGCCCGGAACTGCTGACCCGGCTGCGCGCCGAGCTCGACGCGCAGCGCGCGTCCTCGTCGCCGAGCTGCGCGCCTACGGCGCCGACCCCGACAGCGAGCGGGTCGACCGCATCGCCGGCGTGGACGACAACTTCGCCGACTCCGCATCCGCCACCGCCGAGCGTTCGGAGGCGCTGGCGTTCATCGACAACGCGCGCGAGCGGCTCGCCGACGTCGACGAGGCCCTCGCGCGCATGGACGCCGGCAGCTACGGGGTCTGCGCCGACTGCGGCAAGCCGATCCCGGAGGCGCGGCTGGAGGCGCGGCCCTGGGCCGTGCGCTGCGTCGAGTGCGCGGCCGCGCGGTCGTAGTCACGCCGCCGTGATCGCGCGGACCCCGGAGCTGCTCGCCCGCAAGCGCGACGGCGGCGAGCTCGACGCCGGCGAGCTGTCCCGGCTCGTCACCGGCTACCTCGCCGGCGACGTCTCCGAGGGGCAGATGGGTGCGTTCCTCATGGCCGGCGTCCTGCGCGGCTTCACGGCCGGCGAGGCGCGGGCGCTGACCCAGGTGCTGCTCGACAGCGGGGAGACGCTGGACCTGTCGCCGCTGGACGGGCCGACCGTGGACAAGCACTCCACCGGCGGCGTCGCCGACGGCACGACGCTCGTCGTCGCGCCACTGCTGGCGGCGGCCGGCGCCAAGCTCGTCAAGCTGTCCGGGCGGGGGCTCGGCCACACCGGCGGCACGCTGGACAAGCTCGAGTCCATCCCCGGGTTCCGCACGCGGCTGGACCCCGGCGAGATGCTGCGGATCGCCGCGGACGCCGGCTGCGTCGTCGCGGCGCAGACGGCCCGGCTCGTGCCCGCCGACAAGGCGCTGTACGCGCTGCGCGACGTCACCGCGACCGTGCCGTCGCCGGCGCTCATCGCCTCCAGCGTCATGTCCAAGAAGCTCGCCGCCGGCGCCGGGACGATCGTGCTCGACGTCAAGGCGGGTGACGGCGCCTTCCTGCCCGACGTGGCGGCCGCCCGGGAGCTCGCCGAGCTGTGCGTCGAGATCGGCACCGACGCCGGCCGGCGCTGCGTGGCGCTCATCAGCGCCATGGACGGAGCCGCTCGGGCGGGCGGTCGGCAACGCCCTGGAGGTCGTCGAGGCCGTCGAGACGCTGTCGGCCTCGCCGCAGGGACGGCTCGCCGAGGTGGCGCTGGAGCTCGCGACCCTCGCGCTCGTGCAGGCCCGCGCCGCGGCTGGGCAGCGCCTGGACCCGTCCGACGCCGCCGAGGAGCTGCGGGGCCACTGGGAGGACGGCTCGGCGCTGGAGCGGCTGCGTCGGATGGTCGGCGCGCAGGGCGGCGACCCGGCGGTGTGCGACGCCCCCGCGACGTGCTGCCGGCCGCGCCGGTCGTCCGCGTGATCCCGGCCGCCGTGAGCGGGACGGTCGCGGCCGTCCCCGCGCGGGCCGTCGGCGAGCTCGCCGCCGACCTCGGTGCCGGGCGCACCGTCGCCACCGACGACGTCGATCCGGCGGTCGGTCTGGAGCTGCGGGTCGAGGTCGGCGACCGGATCTCGGCCGGCGACCCGCTGGCGGTGGTCCACGCCCGCGACGAGGCCGCCGCCGGGCACGTCACACAGCGGCTGCGCGCGCTGGTGCGGCTCGGCGACGCCGACCCGGTGCCCGTCCTGCTCGACCGGGTCGGGCATCCGCCGCGGTGAGTCCCGGCGTCAGTCCCGGGTGGCCGGGAGCCGCTCGGCGAGCGGGTCGGGCGGCCGGCGGTACTCGAAGTGGGCGGCGTCGGGGATCAGCCACTCGCCGCCCCATGCGAACCCCCAGCGCTCGAAGACCTCGACGAGGCGGGGTCTTGCGCCGAGGCCTGACCGTAGGGGTTGTCCGGGTAGTTCAGGTCCACGGCGACGCCCCAGGCGTGGCGTGACACGGTCTGCCGCGACGACGTCAGCCGCGCGCTGTGGCAGCCGGCGAACCCTCCCGGTCCACCACGGCGCCCAGGTTGCGCCGCCGCAGCTCGCGCAACGCGCCGCGCAGCGCCGGCAGCAGGGCACGGTGGCAGCGGACCTCGCCGAGCAGCGGCACCCGGGCCGTGTCGAGGTGCTCGGACGCCCAGACCGGGTCCTGGGTGAACTCGCGGCCCGCGCCGCGCCGGTAGGAGAACTCCCCGAAGCGCTCCTTGATCGCGGCCTGCGGCAGGACGGCGTCACCCTGGCGCAGGAACGGGGTCTCGCCCGGGCCGCGCAGGCGGACCGCACGCCCGGAGGGCACCGCGCGGCGGACGGCGCGCTCGACGCGGGCGCGGCCGCCGCGGTAGGACAGCAACAGGTAGCGGGCGGGTCCGAGCGCGACGGGCTGGCCGGGCCGCGCGGCGACGGCGACCTCGGCGCCACCGACGAGGGTGTCGTCGACGACACCGGCGACCGTGAGCGTGCCGCCGCCGGCGAAGGTCAACGTCCCGCCACGGCCGAGCCGGCGCAGCCCGGCCGCCGTGGCGCCCAGCAGGGCCTCCCCGGGCCGCAGCCCGGTGAAGGCCGGCGCGGCGGAAGGCGGCAGGAAGCGCCGGTAGGAGCCGGGGTCGAAGGCCATCGCGTCGAGCGGGATCACAAAGCCGTCGCGGGTGCGGTCGACCGCCTCCCGGCGGCGTCGCGGGTCGCGGTGAGCTCCAGCAGGCCGCCGCGCACGACGGTGACCCGCTCGACCTGGGGCAGGCGTCGCACCGCGGCGGCGAGCCCGGGCGGGAGCCCGCCGGGTGTCCACGCGAGGAGCAGCCGCTCGGGCGGCGCGGGGACGGGGACGGCGGCGGGGGCGACGTCGGGGACCCCGCCGGTCGCGCCGGGACGGGCGCCGGCGGTTGCGCGGTCGCCGGGACCGGGGCGCGGAGCGCGGGAGCGGACGCCTGCGGGGACGGGCCGGGGGCGCGCACGACCCGCTCACGCCCCACCTTGCGGCTCACCCTCGCACGCCCAGGCCTCACGCCCGGCGCCGGGCGGCTCACGCCTGCACCTCAGTCGCCGACGCGCACCTCAGTCGCCGGGCGACGCCTGCCTCAGTCGCCGGGCGGCTCACGCCTGCACCTCAGTCGCCGGGCGGCTCACGCCTGCACCTCAGTCGCCGGGCGGCTCACGCCTGCACCTCAGTCGCCGGGCGGCTCACGCCTGCACCTCAGTCGCCGGGCGGCTCACGCCTGCACCTCAGTCGCCGGGCGGCTCACCGGCGCTCGAGGCGCCGCGCGAGAGCGACGAGCTCGGCCAGCGACGGGCGTGTGGCTGCGCAGGCTGAGCACCCGACCGGCCTCGACCCATTCGAGCTCCCCAGCGACGGGGTGTAGCGGCCGGCGGTGCCGCGCACCTGCGCGCCGCGCACAGTCGCCGGGCGGCTCACGCGGAGGCGCCGGGCCCAGCCGCGGAGCTCGGCCGCGACCGGCGCCTGCGTGAGCACGAAGGCGCGCGCCCCAGGCCCAGCCGGGGTAGGTCAGCGCCACCGCGCCGGCGGCGGTGCGGACCGACGGCGCGGCGAACCCGCGCCAGGCCTCCGGGCAGCAGCGGGCCCGCGTGCGCGGCGGACCTCACGCAGGGTCGTGGCGGACGCCTCCAGCCATCCGGCGGGCACCGGACGGCCGCGACGTCCAGGTTCGCCGCGACCCGGCGCAGGCCCGGCTCGCCGATGCTGCCGCTCACCTCGACGTCGATGTCGCCGGCGTGCAGCGCCACCCGGTTGCCGCCCTCGGCGACGTAGGCGGTCGCGCCTCCGGCGAGCCGGACCCGCCGGACGACCTGGCCGAGCTCACCGAACAGCCGCCCGCCGGGCCAGCGGCGGGTCGCCCGCACCTTGACCCAGGCCCTGCCGTCGGTCCACGTCGACACGGCGACGTCCGGTCCGGCGCCACCGCCGAGCACGCCGGTGCGGTGGGGGCGCATGCCGGCGGGCAGCCAACCCGGCGAGGCGGCCGCGGCGGCGCTGCGTGGGGCGGCGTCCGCGGCCGGGACGGTGTCGTCGAAGCCGGCGTCGCGCGGCGTCACGCCGGCCGGCACGCGCGGGAAGCTGCGCTCAGGCAGCGGCTCGTTGATCCGGACGCCGTGCACGACGACGTCCAGGATCGCCGCGCCGGCCGGGTCGTCGTAGCCGGCGCGAGCCGCCCACCACCTGCGGTCGTCCCCGGAGTCGGGACGGACCGTGAGTGCCAGGGGCACGAGCGCGCCGGCGTCCAGCCACAGCTCCACGGGGTCCGACGGGTAGAGCTCGCGCCAGCCGCCGCCCTGCAGCAGGCCGTCGAGCAGCGGCCGCACCTGCGCGACCGTGGTGACCAGGCCGAGTGCGGGGCGGCCGGCGACGGTCCGGCTGCCCAGGGTCGGCGGCGCGGCCGCCAGCGTGAAGCTGTCGACGGGGAGCACGAGGTCCAGCGGGGACGGCACCGCGTCGGCGAACGGCTCGCGGCGGCGGACCGCGTCGACGCGTGGCGCCGGCGGGCTGCAGCCCGGTTGCGCCTCCCGGGGGCAGGCGGCCGGCGCGCGGGTCCAGGCGCGGCGCCGTCGACGACGGCGGTGACGTGGGACGGCACCCACGGCCCGGGCGGGTAGGCGGTCTCGTCGCGCAGGACGAGCGACAGCGACTCGGGGAGCGGTAGCGCAGCCTGCCGCGGAAGCGCCGCTCGGGCACGTCGGGGTGCCAGCCGCGCTCCACGACCTCGACCGACGCGGCGAGGCTGGACAGGCGCTGCTGCGCCGCGACGACGGCCCCCGGCAGGTCGGCGGCCGGACCCACGGCGGGCCGGTGGGTGGCGGGCCGACGAAGGTGACCGCCGCCACGATCCCGGCGAGGAACGCGGCGGCGACCGGCGCGAGGCTGCGGGGAGGGCGGGAAGCGGCGGCCGGCGCGACGCTGCGGCGGGCCGGGGAAGCGGCGTGGCGCGCGGCGGCCGGCGAACCCGGGCGGCCGCGGCGCGGCGCCGGCGACGTCGGTCGTGACGGCCGCGGCGCGCGCATGCCGGCAAGGACGCCGGACGCGACGTGCCCCGGCGGCCGGGAGGCGGCCGGCTCGTCGCGCACGGCGGCGAGGACGGCGGCGGTGACGTCGGGGACGCCGGCGACGACCTCGTAGCGCAGCCGTCGCCGCAGCACGGTCAGCTGCGCGTCGAACGCCCGGCACTCGTCGCAGCCGGCGAGGTGGGCGGCGACCGCGTCACGCCGTGCAGCGTCGTGGAGCTCGCCGTCGAAGGCGGCCGAGACGTCGGGGCGCGCCTCGTCACACCTCACCGACGCGCTCCCCGGGCTCGCCGGCGCGCAGCCACGCGACGAGCTGCCCCCGCGCGTGGAACACCCGGCTCTTGACCGTGCCCTCCGGGACGCCGAGCGCATCGCCGGCCTCGCGGTAGGGCAGCCCGAACACCTCGACGAGGATGAACGCCTCGCGCAGCTTGGGCGCGAGGCTCGCCAACGACGCCGACAGCTCCACCCCGGTGGCCGCGTCGCCCGCCGGTGGCGCGGGCTGCACGGCGCGGATCAGACGCGCGCGACGCTGCTGCGCCCGCAACGCGTCCGTGCCGGCGTTGCGGGCGATGCGAAAGATCCACGTCGAGAACTTCGAGCGGAACTCGAAGCCGGCGAGGTTGCGGTGGACACGCAGGAACGTGTCCTGGGTGACGTCCTCGGCGAGCTCGGCGTCGCCCAGCAGGTGGCGCAGGAAACGCCACACCGGCATCTGGTAGGTGCGGACGAGCTCGGTGAAGGCGTCGAGGTCTCCGGCCGCCGCGGCGCGGACGACCTGCGGTGCCGGCTCGTCCACCTTGGAGCCTTCCTGCCCGCCGTCGCGGCGGCGGGCGCGGTGATCGTCTACCACCGGCCGCTTGCCGTCCACCCTCGCTCGCCGCGCCGGCGGGGAGCGCCGCTGCGCCCGGCGACCGGTCGCCCGTCACCGCCGGCGGACCGCACCGACGGGCGCGGGTCGCTCGAAGCCGTCGGCGTCCGGCGAGTCGGGCGCGGCGGAGGGCGACGCTGGTCGCTTGAAGCCGTCGACGCCGGGCGGGCTGGGCGTGACGGACGGGGGTGCGGCCGCCCTCAGGGCAGGCCGCCGCCAGGTCACGACGGCCAGCGCCACCAGCAGCGCCGCGATGCCGCCCGCCAGCAGCCGCCGGTCACGCGCCGCGGCCGCCTGTGCCTCGTCGGCCTGGCGCCGCACCCGCGCCAGCTCGGCGTCGAGCCGGTCCACCCCCGCGTTCACCTCGTCGCGCAGCGCGGCGGTGGTCGCGGCGAGCTCGTCCTGCCGCTTTGCGGTGAGCAAGGAGCGGTCGACGAGCCGGCGCCGGGTCAGCTCGACCTGGTGGTGCACGGCGCCCACCTGCTCCCTGCTCTGGATGTCGTGCCTGTCGAGGCGGTCCAGGAGCCGCGCCTCCGTCGGGGTGGCGACGACCGAGAACGGGGTGGGCCACTGGTAGCGCCCCGCCAGGCGCCGGCAGCCCGGCGCGCACACCACCAGACGGTAGTCGCCGGCCGCGATCTTCGGGACCTCGAAGCGGGCGCGGACGCCGAGCACGTTGCCGGCCCACTCGCTGCGACGAAGCGACGCGGTGCCGACGCGACGCGCCCCGTCGGGTAGGCCCGACCAGCGGACACTGGACCCGCCGACCCGGTCCACGTACGCCCCGGGCAGCAGGTACACCGCCAGCTCGCCACGGCGCAGCACCCGCCGTGCCGCCCGCTGCGAGCCGAACATCAGCTCACCGTCGCCCGCCGCGACCATCCCCGGCGCGTGGTGGGACCGCGCGAAGCTGAGCGTGTCGACGCCGCCCGCCGCGGCCGTCCCCGGCAGCGCGAGGACCGCTCCCGCCGCCAGCACCGCGATCGTGACCCGGAGCCGTCGCACGGTGGCCTCCTTCGTCTGGTTGTGTCTCACCGCTGCAGACGACCCCGCGGCCCGAATGGTTCACCCGGCTCCCCGGCGCATCGGCGATCCGCTGCCGCGGCCCTCCCGGCATCGGCACCGATCGGTGGTCAGGGGGATCGGGCGGGGCACCGTCTACACTCCGGACCGCCATGTCGGCCACCTACCACGTCGCCGTCGGGTCCTTCTCGGGCCCGTTCGACCTGTTGCTGCAGCTCATCGCGCGGCACCAGGTCGACATCTACGAGGTCTCGCTCGCGGCGATCACCGACGACTACCTGGCGGCGATGGCCGAGCTCGACGCGCTCGACCTGGAGGTCGCCACCGAGTTCCTGATCGTGGCGGCCACCCTCGTGGAGCTCAAGGCGGCCCGGTTGCTGCCCGACACCGACGACCCCGAGCTCGACGAGCTCGCGACCGAGGCGCGCGACCTGCTGTACGCCCGACTGCTGGAATACCGGGTCTTCTCGGCCGCCGCCGCCCACCTGGTCGAGCGGTTGGAGTCCAGCACCGGCTACGTCCCCCGCCAGGTGCGCCTGGAGGAGCGCTACGTCGGGCTGGTGCCACAAGCCGAGCTCGGCATCGACGCCGGCGGCCTGGCGATGCTCGCGGCCGCGGCCCTCGCCGCCGCCGAGACCTCGGTGGATCTCACCCACGTCCAGCCGGTCCGCCTGACCGTCCGCGAGGCCGCCGCGATGCTCGTCGACGAGCTCGGCCGGGCGGGCGGGCGGGCGTCGTTCCGCGAGCTGACGGCCGGCTGCCGGCACCGCGTCGAGGTCGTCGTGCACTTCCTCGCCGCGCTCGAGCTGTACAAGCTCGACCTCGTCGACCTCGACCAGGACGGCTCGTTCGGCGCGCTGGAGGTGTCCGCGCGCGGTGACGCCAGCGACCGTCCCTTCGCCCTGGCCGAGCTCGCCCGCGACGACCCCGAACCCGCCGTCCGTTCGTGAGCGCCGCCCCCGAGCACCCGCCGGCCGCCTGCGCCGGCCCGCAGACCCGCAGGGCGCTGGAGGCGATCCTGCTCGTCGCGGAGGAGCCGGTCGACCAGGTCACCCTCGCCCAGGTGCTCGAAGTGGCCACCGGCGAGGTCGTCGCGACCCTGCGGGCGCTGCGCGCCGAGTACGTCGACGACGGGCGCGGGTTCGTCCTGCGGGAGGTCGCCGGTGGCTGGCGGCTGTACACCGACCCGGGCGCGGCGCCCTACGTCGAGCGCTTCGTCCTCGCCGGCCGCAGCGGGCGGCTGTCCTCCGCGGCGCTGGAGACGCTGGCGATCGTGGCGTACTCCCAGCCGGTCACCCGCGCGAGGATCTCTGCCATCCGCGGCGTGGAGGCCGACGGCGCCGTCCGTTCCCTGGTGGCGCGCGGCCTCGTGACCGAGGTCGGGCGCGACCCCGCGCCCGGCCGGCCGCTGCTGTACGGAACCACGCCGGTGTTCCTCGAACGGCTCGGGTTGGGGGCGGTCGACGACCTGCCCCCGCTGCCGGACCTGTCGCCGTCGGCGCCGCTGCCGCCCGAGCCGCCGCCGGGCGGCTACAAGGTCGCCCGCCGCGACCTCGGCGCCGCCGCGGCCGCCGATCCCGACGGAGGCGCCACATGAGCCGTCCGGCGCGTGAGGTGCGCCACCTGAGCCGTCCGGCGCGTGAGGTGCAAGCATGAGCCCGATCGACGCCGACCGCGCGGAGCGGGTGCAGAAGGTTCTCGCCGCCGCGGGCATCGGCAGCCGCCGCGCCTGCGAGGAGCTCATCGCCGCGGGGCGGGTCTGCGTGGACGGCGAGCTCGTCATCCTCGGCGGCAAGGCCGACCCCACGACCCAGGTGATCACCGTCGACGGCGAGCGCATCCACACCAACCCGCTGCTCGTGTACCTGCTGCTGAACAAGCCGACCGGAGTCGTCACGACGGTCACCGACCCCCAGGGCCGCCCCACGGTGATGGATCTCGTGCCGTCGGCGCCGCGGGTGTACCCCGTGGGCCGGCTCGACCGCGACACCGAGGGCCTGCTCGTGCTCACCAACGACGGGGAGCTCGCGAACCGGCTGGCGCATCCCAGCTACGAGGTGGAGAAGACCTACGTGGCGCAGATCCGCGGGCCTGCCAAGCGCCGCAGCCTGCGGACGCTCCTGGAGGGCGTGGATCTGGAGGACGGCCCGGCACGGGCTCGGTCGGTCCGCGAGCTCGGCGCGGCGGGGGACCGCACGCTCATCGAGATCGTGCTGGCCGAAGGTCGCAAACGCGAGGTCCGCAGGATGCTTCAGGCCGTCGGGCTCCCGCTGGAACGTCTCGCGCGGGTGCGGATCGGTCCGCTGCACCTCGGCGACATCGCCCCCGGCAAGTCGCGACCCCTGACCGGCGCGGAGGTCCGCGCCCTGTACGGCGCCGTCGGGTTGAGCGGGCCGCGGACCGCGGCGTGAGCGGACCGCGGCTCGGCGGCCCGCGGCGCGTCGCGCGGCGCGGCGCGCCGACGCTGCAGGTCGACACCCGCGAGCAGGTGCTCGGCCGGACCGCCGAGATGCTGGGCGCGCTGCTGGAGCGCAACGGCTTGGAGCCGGCCGACATCGTGAGCCTGCTGTTCACCGCCACCGATGACGTCCGTTCGGAGTTCCCCGCCGCGGCGGTGCGGGCCGCGGGCATCGCCGACGTGCCGATGCTGTGCGCGCGGGAGCTCGACGTCACCGGCGGCAGCGGCATCGCCCTGTGCGTGCGGGTGATGGCGCACGTCTACAGCGAGCGGCCCCGCGGCGAGCTGCGCCACGCCTACCTGCGCGGTGCCCGCCAGCTGCGCAGCGACCTCCCCGAATAACGGTGCGCGTCGGGATCGTCGGCACCGGGCTGATCGGTGCCTCGCTCGGGCTGGCGCTGCGCCGCCTCCACGACGTCGACGCGGTCGCCGGCTTCGACGCCGACCCCGCCCAGCTCGCGACGGCGCTGGAGCGGGGCGCGCTGACCGCAGCGGCGGGCTCCGCCGCCGCCGCCGCCGCGGACGCCGACGTCGCCGTGCTCGCCGTGCCCGTGTCGGCGGTGCCCGCCGTCGCCGCCGAGGTCGGGCCGGCGCTGCGCGCCGGGGCCGTGCTCACCGACGTCAGCAGCGTCAAGGCCCGCGTCGTGACGGCGCTGCAGGCGGCCGCCGCGCCGGGAGTGTCCGTCGTCGGCGGGCACCCGATGGCGGGTTCGCACGAGACCGGCGCCGCGCACGCCTCGGCGGACCTGTTCACCGGCGCCACGTACCTGCTGACCCCGACCGCGGACACCGAGCCCGACGCCTACCGGCGCCTGCACTCGCTCGTCGGGCGCATCGGGGCCCGTCCGCTGGCGGTGGACCCCGCCCACCACGACGCGCTCGTCGCGGTCGTCAGCCACCTGCCGCAGCTGGCGGCGACGACGCTGATGAACCTGGCGGCCGACCGCGCCCGCTCCGAGCACGCCGGGCTGCTGCTGCTCGCCGCCGGCGGCTTCCGCGACGCGACCCGCGTCGCCGCGTCGGACCCGGACCTGTGGACCGACATCTGCTCGGAGAACCGCGACGCGATCGTCGCGGTCCTCGACGACTACCGCGAGCGGATCGGCGCGCTGCGGTCGGTGCTGGCGGTCGGCGACGAGACCGGCCTGCGGCGCGCCCTCGGTGACGCCCGCGCGGCGCGCCGGTCGCTGCCGGGCAAGGAGACGATCACGGGCGCGCTCGTCGAGCTGCACCTGCCGATCCCCGACCGTCCGGGGGTGCTCGCCGAGGTGACGACCACCGTCGGGTCGGTCGGCGTCAACATCGAGGACCTCGGCATCGAGCACGCCCCGATCGGCGGGCGCGGCACCCTGCGCCTGGCGATCATCGGCTTCAAGCCGGCCGGGCGCGCCCGCGACGCGCTCGAGGCGCTCGGCTACGAAGTGCTCGAGCAGCCCCTGTGACGTTCCCCGACACCGTCGTCGTCCACCCGCTCGGCGGGTCGTCGCTGCACGGCAGGCTGCGGATGCCGGGCGACAAGTCGATCTCGCACCGGGCGTTCCTGCTCGGGGCGCTGTGCGACGAGCCGGTGCGCGTGACCGGCGCCGCCGACTCCGCTGACGTGCGCGCGACGGTCGCGGCGGTGCGGGCCATGGGCGCCACCGTCGACGGAGGCCCGGCCGACGCCGTCGTGACCGGCCCGGTCGCCGAGCCGGCCGACGTCTTGGACTGCGGCAACTCCGGCACGGCGATGCGCCTGCTCGCCGGGGTGTGCGCCGCTGTGGACGGGCTCAGCGTCCTGACCGGCGACGCGTCGCTGCGCCGGCGGCCGATGGACCGTGTCGCGCAGCCGCTGCGGGCGATGGGGGCGCGGGTCGACGGCAGGGCGGGTGGCCGCTTCGCACCGCTCGTGGTGACCGGCGGGCGGCTGCACGGGATCGACTACGCCCTGCCGGTGGCCAGCGCGCAGGTCAAGTCCTGCCTGCTGCTCGCCGGTCTCCGCGCGGCGGGGACGACGCGGGTGACCGAGCCCGGTCCCAGCCGCGACCACACCGAGCGGATGCTCGCCTGGCTCGGCGCCGACGCCGGCCGCGACGGCGCGCACGCCTGGGTGCGGCCCGGAGCCCTGCGTCCCCGCGACCTGCGCGTCCCCGGTGACCCGTCGAGCGCGGCGTTCTGGTTCGTCGCGGCCGCGGCGCTGGCCGGCGCGCGGGTGACCGTCGAGCAGCTGTGCCTGAACCAGACGCGGACCGGCGCGCTCGACGTCCTCGCCGGCATGGGCGCCCGGGTCCGCGTGGAGGCGACCGGGCAGTGGAGCGGCGAGCCCGTCGGGTGGGTCACGGTCGACGGCGACGCCACGACCGCCGGCGACGTGCACGGCGAGCTGGTCGTGCGCGCCATCGACGAGCTGCCGGTGCTCGCCGTCGCCGGCGCGCTGGGCGGCGGTCTGGTCGTGCGCGACGCCGCCGAGCTGCGGGTGAAGGAGTCTGACCGGATCGACGGCATCGCCCGGATGCTGGGGGCCCTGGGAGCGCGGGTCGAAACGTCCGCGGACGGGTTCGCCGTCAAGGGTGGCGCGCGACTGGGGGAGGTACGGTGGACAGCGGCGGCGACCACCGCGTCGCGATGGCGGCCGCGGTCGCCGCGCTCGCCGCCGACGCGCCCGTCACGATCGCCGGCTTCGCGGCGGTCGCCACGAGCTATCCGACCTTCCTGTCCGACCTGTCCGCCCTTGGCGGCCGCTGGGAGCGTGCCCCCCGATGACCGTCGTCACGATCGATGGCCCCGCAGGGTCGGGCAAGTCGACGGTGGCCGCCGCGCTCGCGGCCCGGCTGGGGGTCGTCCACGTCGACACCGGGGCGTACTACCGGGCCGCCACGCTGGCGGTCCTGCGGGCGGGCGCCGATCCCTCCGACGCCGCCGCGGCAGAGGCCGCCGTCTCCGGCGCCCGCATCGAGCGGCGCGCCGGGCGCACCATGCTGGACGGTCGCGACGTCGAGGACGAGATCCGGGGGCCGCTGGTCACGGCCGCGGTGTCCACGGTCGCCGCGCACCCCGCCGTGCGCCGTGCGCTGCTGCCGCTGCAGCGCGCCGAGGTGGGCGACGCCGGCGCCGTCGTCGAGGGCCGTGACGCCGGCACCGTCGTCGTGCCCGACGCCGACCTGAAGGTGTGGCTGACCGCCTCGCCGCAGGAGCGGGCGGTCCGGCGGGCCGCGCAGCGGGGAGTCCCCGATGCGGCGGCGGTCGCGGCGCACGCCGCCGACATCAGCCGCCGCGACCGCCTCGACGCCCGCCAGATGGTCCCCTCGGGCGGCGCCGTCGAGGTCGACACCACCGGCAGAGGCGTCCCCGAGATCGTCGACGAGCTCGTCCGGCTGGCGCTGTCCGCGGCGGGGCAGCGCACGTGAGCCCGCGGCGCAGGAACGTCCCCGCGGCCGGCGGGGTCGGCCGGATCCTGGACCCGGAGCTCGCCACCGTCGCGGTGGTCGGCCGGCCCAATGTCGGCAAGTCGACGCTGGTGAACCGGCTCGCGGGGCGACGCGACGCGATCGTCCAGGAGAAGCCGGGCGTCACCCGGGACCGCACCGTCCACGAGGTGCAGTGGCGGGGGCGGCGGCTGGCGCTCGTCGACACCGGCGGCTGGACCCCGGCTGGGCGCGGGACGAGGCCGCCTACGACGAGGCGGTGTCGGCGCAGGCGGAGCTCGCGACGCGGGGCGCCGACCTCGTGCTGTTCGTGGTCGACGCGACCGTCGGGGTGACCGAGGAGGATGCCGCCGCCGCCGGCTGGCTGCGCGGCGCCGGGGTGCCGGTCGTGCTCGTCGCCAACAAGGTCGACGAGCTCGGCAGCCAGGCAGCCCGCCGCCGACCTCGCCCAGCTGTACTCGCTGGGCCTCGGCGACCCGCTGCCGGTGAGCGCCCAGCACGGCCGGGGGTCGGGCGACCTGCTCGACGAGGTCCACGACCGTCTCCGCGACCTGGGAGCGCTCGACCGCGAGCCGGGGAAGCGGCCGGCGCAGATCCCCGGCGTGGCGCTCATCGGCCGCCCGAACGTCGGCAAGTCATCGCTGTTCAACCGCCTGCTCGGCGAGGAGCGGACGATCGTCGACGACCGGCCCGGCACGACCCGCGACGCCGTCGACACCGTCGTCGCGGTGGACGGGCGCGCGTACCGCTTCGTCGACACGGCGGGGTTGCGACGCAAGCTGCGCCGCGGGGAGCCGACCGAGTACTACAGCACGGTGCGCACCGTGCAGGCGATGGAGTCCGCCGCCGTGGCGCTGCTCGTCGTCGACGCCGCCGAGGAGGTCAGCGAGCAGGAGCAGAAGCTCGCCCGCCAGATTCTCGACGCCGGCCGGGGCGTCGTCCTCGTGTTCAACAAGTGGGACCTGCTCGACGAGTACCGCCGCGAGTGGGTGGACCGCGAACGCGACCGGCTGCTGCACTTCCTCCCCGACCCGCCGGTGGTCCGGACTTCGGCGACCACGGGCCGCGGGGTCGACAAGCTGCTGCCCGCCGTGGACGACGTCCTCGCGGAGTGGCAGCGGCGGATCCCGACCGCGAGGCTCAACGAGTGGCTGGCCGACGCCGTCGCGGCGACCGCGCCGCCACTGCACGGGGGCGGTCGGTGCGGCTGCGCTACGCCACCCAGGTTGCGGTGGGGCCACCGACGTTCCGCGTGTTCACCACCGGCGAGCTGAGCCCCGGGTACCTGCGCTACCTCGAACGCCGGCTGCGCGAGTCGTTCGGGTTCGCCGGGACGCCGATCGATCTCGGCTTCCGGGTCCGCACCCGCTGGGAGGACCGCGACGGCTCGCCGACCGGCCGCTCGGGCTCGCGGACGGCTCGCCGCCGCTGACCGGCCTCTCGGGGCGTGTCTCCCGGAGGGAGTCATCGCACGTAAGCCGCCCGGCGTTCGAGGTGCGTCCTATGGCGCCGGGCGTCAGTCGCCCCGCCGGCCCTCGATGCGGATCTTGACCTTCGCGTCGTCGCACTCCACGGGGGCCTGCGCCTCGCACACCTCGTAGTCGAAGCGGACCTTCTTCGCCCGTGACGGGCCCCGCGTGTAGGCGATCACCCCGCCGGCCAGGATGGCGACGCTGCCCTCGTCAGGGTCGACGTCGCGGACCACCCGCACCGACGACGGGTCGAGCCCGCCGTCGTCGACGTCGTTTGCCAGGACGCCGACCACCACGCTGGCCTGGCCCTCGGCGAGGACGGCGTTGTCGTTGCGGGCCTTCGGCTTCTTGTCGACCGGCAGATCGAGCCGGACACGGACGCTGGCGGTCGCGCACATGGGCTGGGCCGCGTCGTCGCACACGCGGTAGCTGAAGCGGTCGTCGTCGTCGGAAGCGACCGCAGGCGCGGTGTAGCGCACCGTGCCGCCCCCGACGCGACGGCCACACCGAGGCTCGGGTTCTGGGCGATCGCGACGGTGGAGGGGTCCAGACGTCCGTCGCGGGCGCGGTCGTTGGACAGCACCGCGATGTCGATCGACGCCCCGACGCCGACACGGACGCGGTCGTTGCGGGGCTGGGGCGGTCGGCGCTTCTCGCCGTCGTCGTTGCCGCCCCCGTCGTCGTCCCCCCGTGCCGCCGCCGTCGTTGCCGCCGTCGTCGTTGCCGCCGCCACCGTCGTCGCCCCCGTCGCCGGGTCCGTCGTTGCCGCCGCCGCCGTTGCCGCCGCCACCGTCACCGTCGTCGCCCCCGTCGCCGGGTCCGTCGTTGCCACCGCCGTCGTTGCCGCCGCCGTCGCCGCCACCGTCACCGGGGCCACTGCTGTCGCCGTCACCGCCGCCGGCGCCGCTGTTGTCCCCGTCCCGGCCGCCGTCGTCGCCCCGGCCGCCGCCCTCACCCGAGCCCCCGGTTGCGCCGGGGCGGCTCGCGCCGCCGCCCTGCGCGACGGCGCCCGGCCCCGTCGCGGTCGCTTCCGGCCGTCCCCCGAGCGCGATGTCGCCGCCGGACGGACGGCCGTTGGTCGACCGCCGGCGCGCGACGACTCCGAGGGCTCCGCCGCCGGGTCCGGGCGCACGGTTTCGCTGTCCCCGCGCCCGCGCCGCCCCCGCCGACGCCGCCCGGCCCGCCGGCGCGCGCGCGCTCGGGGCGCACCGCGGGGGTCAGCCCGGGGCCGGCGACGACCGCGACCATGGACACCGCCGTCGTCGCCACGGGGGTGCTCGCGGGCGTGAGCCCCGCCGGCCTGGTGATGAACGGCAGCGACGCCACCCACGCGGCCGGCCCCATCAGCCAGCGCAGGCGGCGGATCGACAGGTTGAGGAACGCCCGCACCACCGCGGGGTCGAACTGCGTCCCGGCCGCCCGGGCGAGCTCGTCACGGGCCGCCTGCGCCGACATCGCGGTCGTGTAGGGCCGGGCGCCGGTCATGACTTCGTAGGCGTCGGGCACCGCGACGATTCGGGCGCCCAGGCTGATGTCCTCGCCAGCCAGCCCGTGCGGGTAGCCCTGACCGTCCCAGCGCTCGTGGTGCTGGGCGATCGCGTCGCCCCACGGTCCGAGCCACTCCAGCAAGGCGCCGCAGTAGCGCGCGCCGGCCTCGGGATGGTGGCGAAGCTCCCGCCAGTCCTCGTCGGTGAGGTCGTCGGGCTTGTTGAGCAGCTCCGCCCGCACGGCGAGCTTGCCGATGTCGTGCAGCAGCGCCGCCCACCGCAGGCGGTCGCGGTCGCCCTCGGCGAGTCCCATCTCCTCGGCGAGCAGGTCGGTGAACAGCCGCACCCGCTCGGCATGCCCTCGCGTCCTCCGGTCGTGCAGCTGCAGCGCGGCCACGAGCGTCAGGATCGTCTCGGCAGCCCGCGAGGCGTCGTCGGAGACGCCGTGGGCGCGGGCTTCCGCCAGGCGCTCCTCCAGCCGGTGCACGGTGCCGACCTTGCGGGCGACGGCCGCGCGGCGGGGCGCGCGGGCCGGGAACAGCAGCGACAGGTCCAGCAGTGACGCCAGCGGCAGGAAGCTGCGCGCGAGCCGCTCCAGCGCCAGCAGCACCAGCGTCGAGGCGCATGCCAGCGACAACCACCAACCGACCGTGGACAGCGTGTCGAACGGCTGGGGCAACGCCCGTGACAGCGCCGACGCCACTGCGACGGCCGCGGCCACGGGCAGCATGAACACGGCCGCCCGGACGAGCAGGCTGAGCACCGGGCGACGCACCCAGCGCTGGGACGGGTCGACGACTTCGAGCCCCACGGCTCCCCATCGGGTTCGGGGCGGTCCGGCACCTGCGGCGCCGCGCGCAAGCGTAGCCGAAGGTGGACTGGCCGCGCTCGTCTGGCTGGTAGCGGTCTCGCGAACGCGTCGCCGCCTGTGCCGCCGTGCCCCGGCAGCAGCGAGGGCCCCAGTCTCATGAGGCCCTCGCCGTCGTGCCGCGGCTGTCCAGCAGCCGCCGTGGGTCAGTCGATCGTGCCGCAGGTCGCCGGCGCGGTCGCCTCCAGCGGAAGGTCCGGGTCCAAGGGGCTCGGGCCGGCCGAGAAGTCGTACATGCCGTTGCCGTTGACGTCGATGCCGTGCTGCACGATCTGCAGCCTGGCGAGGTCGTCGGCGACCGACTCGTCGACCGTGAAGGTGCGCTCGTAGTCGACGAGGCCCTCCTCGGATGCGACCGGGAACCGCTCGATCGCCAGCGCGCTGTCGGGAGAGGTGTCGCCGGTGGTGGTCAGCGAGACCAGGATCGGGCCGTAGAACGGCTGCCCCTCGGGGGTGCTGACGATGCCGTCGCCGTCTGTGTCCGCGCTGGGCGGCGGGCACTCGCTCCGGCCGATGCCGTGGATGTGCTGGGCGTGCGGCTGCCCGGGCACGAGTCCGTTGGTCGTGATCCGCACCGTGAGCTGGTCGCCCTCGAGCACCAGCTCGGCGCGTCCCCTGGCTGCGGAGTTGTTCAGCGCGCTCAACGCCGCCCGGAACACCAGCTGCTCTATGTTGAGGTGCGCTCGCACTCCTCGGCGCTGTCGCTGCCGGCGGCGCCGTTGCAGCGGTCGTCGCCGTCGTCGCCGTCGTGGGTGTCGGCGCCCTGGCTGCCGTGCAGCAGGTCGTCGCCGTCGTCGCCGAACAGCTGGTCGTCGCCCGGGTCGCCGTACACGGTGTCCGAGCCCTCGCCGCCGTGCAGCGAGTCCTCGCCGGAGTTGCCGCGCAGGTCGTCGTCACCCGCGCCGCCGACGAGCAGGTCGTGGAAGCGACCTCCCCACAGGTGGTCGTCGCCGTCCTCGCCGTAGACGATGTCCCGGCCGCGGTTGCCCAGCAGCGCATCGTTGCCGGCGCCGCCGGCGAGCGAGTCGTTGCCGTCGCCACCGTAGAGCCGGTCGTCGCCGTCACCACCGAGCAGCAGGTCGTCGCTGCCGCGGCCGTAGAGCGCGTCGTTGCCGCCCATGCCGCAGATGACGTCCTGGCCGTCGGTGCCGTGCATCACGTCGTCGCCCTCGGTGCCGGTCATGGTGCAGGCGGCCGGGTTGAGCCGGACCTGCGTCTGGGGGTTGCTGCGCTGCTCGGGACGGGCGCCGGCGGCCGCGTCGTCGGTGAAGGCGTAGATGTCCAGCCCGCGCTGCGTGCTGGAGAACACCATGCCGTCGTACCAGTACGACGACCACGAACCGCCGAAGGTCAGCTCGTCACCCGGCACCTGCTCGTAGTCGAAGTGACCGATCTCGAACGGGTTGGACGGGTCGGTGTAGTTGACCATCGACGTGCCACCCAGGTACCAGGCCGAGGCCAGGATGTTGCGGCCCTGCACCGGGATGGAGTTGTAGTTGTGCGCGACGCAGATCTCGGTCGCCGACTGCGCGCGCGGGAGCTTGTAGAAGCCCACGACGTCGGAGATGTTGTCCGAGGGGGACAGCGAGAAGCCGCCCAGGGCCTCCTGCCCGAGCTGGCACTTGGCCTCGCCGCCACCGCCGTCCTCGTCGCCGAAGATCACCGTCTCGCCGTCCCAGCCGAACGCGCCCGAGTGGTAGAACTCCACCCGCTCGGCGTCCTGGACGTCGACGATGACCAGGGTTCTCGCGGTCGCTGATGTCCAGGATCACGCCCTCACCCGAGCACGCGCCGGCGGCGCGGTCCAGCTCGAGGAACACACCGATGTCGTGGCACCCGTTGCCGCCGCGGAAGCCCGTGTACGGGTCGGTCGCCGGGTCGTTGTCGATGCCGAAGTACGGCTCGAAGTCCAGGGTCGGCTCGTTGACGACCGACGCGGACGCCGGGTCGTCCAGCGGCACCTCGACGATCGAGATCTGGTCGAGCTGCATGTTCTCGCCGGCCACCGTGGAACCGCAGGTGTTGCCGAACGCACTCGTGCCGAACGTCGACGGTGTGCTGGAGTAGGACGACACGTAGATCAGCACCCGACCCCTGCGGCGGTCAGGGACCAGCGTGTGGGTGTGCGAGCCGCAGTCGGTCGCGACGGCACCGACCTGCACGGGGTTGCGCGGGTCGCTCACGTCGAAGATGCGGACGCCCTCCCAACCCGCCTCGCTGCCGACGGCGTCGACGTCAGCCGGGTCCTCGATGTCCGTCGCCCCGCAGTTCGGTCCGGTCTGGGGCCGGTCCACCGAGGTGAACAGCAGGTTGCGGTAGATCGAGACGTCGTTCTGGGCTGCCGGGCACACGAAGTCCGCCAGGACCTCCGGGTCGGTGGGGCTGGAGACGTCGATGATCTGGAAGCCCTCGTAGTTGCCCATGTAGACGCGGTTGCCCTGGGGGGCCAGGTCCCTTAGGAGACGGACACGGGCGGTCCAGCCCTTCTGACGATGCGCCAGCAGGCGCATGTTCTTGCTGGAGTCGGTCGCCGGCTCGGCCCCGTGGTAGGGGTCGTGGTCGGCGCCCTGGTCCTCGGCATGGGCGGCGGCCGGAAGGGGGGCGGGGACGATCAGAGCGAGGACGAACATGGTCAACAAGGCAGCCGTACGGTTCTTTGCACGCGAACTCCCGTCGTGGACGCAACTGGTGGCTGGCACGCGCGACGCAGCCGGACACGTGGCGGTCCGTCGGGTCTTCGTCGACAGGTGATCGGCCTGCCGCTGGTTGCGCTGGTGGTGGTCGCCGTGGCGCTCGTCGACTGGTCGCGGGCCTGCTGGGCACGGTCGTGCTGACTGCTGCCGGTGTCGGCCCCTGATCGAGGTCGCGGGCCTCGTCTACGGCTGCTGTCGCCGGGCCCTGCTCGGGCGCGGGGGGCTGGGACGAGGAAAACGTTCGGCGCGATGACGGCCCTGCTGGTGGCACGTCACACCTGGCCGGCTACGTGCTGGCTTCCCGGACGACCGGACCTGGCGGCGGGACGATGATCCGACGCGTACGTCACGCTTGCCGTCGCCATCGTGGCGGGCATCGTCGCCGTCCTCGTCGTCCCCAAGGTGATCGGCCTGCCCGCTGGGAGGCGGCGCCTGGGGTGCTCGTCGCCGAGCGCAGCCGTCGGTGACTCGGCGACGGTGCAGGTACGCGCCGCGGGGTGACGACGCGGGCGGTCACCTGACCGGGTTCGGCGTCGGCGTCCATGCGTCGAATGCGAGCGCTGCCGGCGTGCTCATGGTCGGCTGCTGGCCGGGCTGGGCCGCTGCTCGACCTGCGGGCGGCTGGTCCTGACGGGGAAAACGCTCGCGGTCGGGCGCTGTGGTCGGCCGAAACGACAATGACGTCGGCACCCGCGGCCCCCGGCTGTCGTCGAGATCGGCTTCGTGACGACAACCGACCTGGAGAACGACGATGACCCGGACCCTGTACCGTCGCAGCTACCTGCTCGACGCCGGAGCATCTGCTCGCCGATCCGTCGCCGTCCTCGGCGCCCCCAAGGCGTGGTTCTATCTGCAGACCATCGTCGAAAAACGCCACGGCCACGCCTCCGGGCGCCGCCGCGACCCTGCTCGCATACGCGGTCGGTGGCACGCGGCCCGGTGTCGCCGGTGGGAACCGCGCGCTGTCGCGGGCGGTGGGACGCTGTGGAGCTGCGCTCCCGTCCTCGGTCGTGGGGGCGGCCTGGTGCGTGACGCAGGGGCTGCTGAGTTGGCGTCCCCGCGCGTCGCGCTGACGGCGCAGGTGGCTCGCCGGCTGGTCGGTCGGCCGACACGACGCTCAACCCCGCGCCCCCGGCTGGTCGTCGTATTGCCCGCGTGGCTGGGCCTGGCGTCCCCTGGGTCGCGGGGACGTTGTGGTGGTCTGAATCCTTGCGCGCCCTGAGCCGCTTTCTCGACGCCGGAGCATCGAGCCCGTCGCCCTGATCCGCCCGCCCACCGGCGGCGAGCCGTCGGCGTGCTCCGGTCGCCGTAGCCGTCGTCGCGACGTCTGCTGCCACGCCGACCGGGGCCGCCGCCGTCCGCTCGCATACGCGGCGGTGGCACGCGGCGCCGCCGTCGCCGCGCTCGGGCCGCGCTGGTACGGGCCGCTTCGGCGCTGTGGAGCCGCGGCGGCGCAGTCCTCGGTCGCGGCGCCACTGGTGCGTGACACGCAGGGGCGGCTGAACGTCACGACACCCGCGGTCCGCCGACAACCTCGGCGGGCAAAGGCGTCCCGTGCACCGGACCAAGCCCTGGGGGCAGTCTTGGCCCGTGAGGCCAGCGTCCCGCAGGCGCTGCGATCGAAGATTGACGTGGAGATGACCGGGCCGGTCGACCCTGGACGCGGAAGCTGGCCCGCCGGCTGGGGACCGCCGACGCCGTCGTGATCGGGCTGGGGTCGATGCTCGGCGCGGGTGTGTTCGCCGCCCTCGGTCCCGCCGCGCAGGTCGCCGGAGCCGGTCTGCTGGTGGGGCTGGCGCTGGCCGCAGCGGTGGCGTACTGCAACGCGTCGTCGTCGGCGCAGCTTGCCGCCGTGTACCCGGAGTCCGGCGGGACCTACGTCTACGGACGCAAGCGGCTCGACCGTTCTGGGGCTACCTCGCCGGATGGGGGTTCGTCGTCGGCAAGCTCGCGAGCTGCGCGGCCATGGGCGTTGACCTTCGGGTCCTACGCCGCGCCGCGGCTGGCGCAGCCGCTCGCCGCGGCCGCGGTCGTCGCGGTCACCGTCGTGAACTCCTCGGGTGTCCGCAAGACCGCCGCCGTCACCCGCGGCATCGTCATCGTGGTCCTGGCGGCGCTGGCCGCCGTCGTCGTCGCCGCGCTGTCGGGGCGACCCGATCCGGGCAACCTGCAGCCGCTCCTGAGGCGGGGTGGATCGGGGTGCTGCAGGCAGCGGGCCTGCTGTTCTTCGCCTTCGCCGCTACGCGCGCATCGCGACGCTGGGCGAGGAGGTCGTCGACCCGCAGCGCACGATCCCACGGGCGATCCCGCCGCCCTGGGGATCACGCTGGCGGTCTACGCCGCCGGTGTGGCCGCCGCCGCCCTGCTCGCAGTGGGCCTGTCGGCGCTGGCCGCCGCGCTGGCACCGCTGGCTGCGGGTCGGCAGCGGCCGCCTGAGTGCCCTGCTGCCGGTGGTGCGCGTCGGCGCGGCGGTCGCCCCTGCTCGGGGTGCTGTCGCTGACCGTCGGGGTCAGCCGCACCGCCTTCGCGATGGCGCGCAACGGTGAGATGCTCCCGTTACCTGGCCGCGGTCCACTCCCCTGCCGCCAGGTGCCTCGCCGCGCCGAGGTCACCGTCGCCGCGATCGTGTGCGCCGCGGTGGTCAGCATCGACGTGCGAAACGCCATCGGCTTCAGCTCGTTCGCGGTCCTCGTGTACTACGCCGTCACGAACGCCGCCGCCTGGACGCTTCCTGCGCCGCAGCGCCGGTGGCCCAGGGCGTTCTCGGCGGCCGGGCTCGCAGGCGCACGCTGCTCGCCTTCAGCCTGCCGGCGACGTCGGTGCTGGCGGGCAGCGGTCCTGGGCGCCGGTGTGGTCCTGTGGGCGGCGCCACCAAGGCGACGCGCTCGACCCGACGCCCGCGGCGTAGGCCGGCGCGCCGCCTCCGCGGCTACGGTGCGCCGATGAGCAGCGAGCGCTCGGCTGGGCAGGCCGCACCCTGCCGGCGGGCTCGGCAGGGACTGGGCGCTGTGGACGGCGGCGGCCTCGTCCAACCTCGGAGACGGCATCCGGATCACGGCGCTGCCGCTGCTCGCCGCGGCGCTCACGACGAGCCCGACGGCCGTCGCCGGCGTCACCGCCGCCTCCTTCCTGCCGTGGCTGGTGTTCGGACCGGTCGGCGGCGCGATCGTCGACCGGAGCGACCGCCGGCGCCTGGTCATCGCGGTCAACCTCGTGCGCGCCGCCGGCGTCGCCGCCTTCGCGCTGGCGGTGGCGACCGGTCACGCGTCGCTGGTGCTGCTGTACGCCGTCGCGCTGCTCGTCGGCTTCGGTGAGGTGCTCGCCGACAGCGCGTACCAGTCGCTCATCCCGCTCGTCGCTCCTCGTGGGCGCCTCGACGCCGCCAACGGCCGGTGGAGCGCGGCCGAGCTCGTCGCCAACGAGTTCCTCGGCGGCCCCGTCGGCTCGTTTCTGTTCGCGGCAGCGGCCGCACTGCCGTTCGCCGTCGACGCGGTCAGCTTCGGCGTCGGGGCGGCCGGGCTGACCCAGGTCCACGCGCCCGCGGCCGGCGCACGCAGCGCGAGCTCCACCCGCCTCCTCGACGACGTCGTGGACGGCCTGCGCTGGTTGTGGCGCCATCGGATGCTGCGCACCTTCGCGATCTGCCTGGCGCTGACGAACGCCGGCTGGACGGCAGGGTCGGCGCTGCTGGTGCTGCTGGTCACCGACACCCTCGGCGCGGGTCCGATCGCCTACGGCTGGGTCATCGCCGCGGGGGCCTGGGGGACTCGTCGGCTCGCTCGTCGCCGAGCGCGTCGCCCGCAGGCTGGGCAGGGGGCGCACCATGGGCGCGACGCTGACCGTGGCGGCCGTGCTGTTCCTCGCGGTCGCCGCCGCCCCTCGACATGGCTGCTCGCCGCCGTGTGGGCGGCGATCGTGCTGGCGACCGGCGTCTTCAACGTCGTCGGGCGGTCTCTGCGGCAGATGATCGTGCCCGACCGCCTCATGGGCCGGGTGGTCGGCGCCTACCGCCTGTTCGGCTACGGCGCCGTCCCGCTCGGCGCGCTCAGCGGCGGCGTCATCGCCACCGCGTTCGGCGTCCGCGCCGCATTCGTCGCCGGCTTCGCCGTCAACCTGCTCGCCGCCGTGCTGCTCGCCAGAGCGGCGACCGAGACGGCCATCGCCCAGGCGGTGTCCGCGGCCGAGCGCCCCCGCCGGCTCCTGACCGCCGCACAGGGCGTCGCCGTTGCCGCGAGCCTCACCGTCCGTACGTCGGGCACCCGGGGGCCGGTGCGCCGCAACAGCGTGGGAGCCGGTCGGCGAGCGGCGCTCGGCGCGAGAAGGACGAGCTGTGCGGGCGCCAGCGAGCCGGGGGACGGGATGGCCACCGACGACGGCGACGCCCAGCGAGGGTCTCGCGGCTTCGCGTCTCCCACGTCGGTGCCGGTGCACCGACGCCGCGGCTACTTCGGTGCCCGTGCGGGGCAGCGCGGCCGGGGTGGTACAGCTACGACCGAGGCGCCCGGCGTCAGGACGCTGATCCCGGCGCGGGACGAGGTCGCCCAGCAGCGCCTGGACTCGGCGGTCGATCTCGTCGCGGATGACCCGCACCTCCTCCAGTGGCCTGCCCGCCGGGTCTGTCAGCTCCCAGTCCAGGTAGCGCTTGCCGGGATAGACCGGACAGGCGTCTCCGCACCCCATGGTGATCACCACGTCAGCCGCCTCGACGATCTCGTCGGTCCACGGCTTGGGGAACTCCTGGGAGATGTCCAGGCCGATCTCGGCCATCGCGTCGGCGACGTTGCGATGGATCTCCTCGGCTGGCGTCGACCCGGCCGAGCGGACGCGCACCGTTCCCTGCGCGTGGTGGTTGAGCAGCGCGGCTGCCATCTGACTCCGCCCGGCGTTGTGGACGCAGACGAACAGGACCTCAGGGACTTTTTTCACGATGGAGCCTTCCAGTTGACCGAACGCGCGCAGCCGCTCACGCGCGAAGCGGTGCACGAACACCGGCAGGAACCGCTGCACCCGCGCGACGCTGTGGTGACGGGCGGTCTCGAGACGACGCGGGCCACCGTCTCGGGGGAGAAGACGCCGGCGAACTCACGCGCCAGGGCAAGCGACACCCTTCCATGCGAGCCCGCAGGTCGCTGCCGGACCAGTCCGCGCCGCTCATCCCGCTCATCCCATCCTCCCATGATCCCGGGGCACCCCACGACTGCGCCCATCGTCACGACCGCCGATGGCCGGGTGGTCACCGACAGATGAACGGCGCGTGGCGGACGCCGGCGGCCGGATCCGATTCCGACCTGCATTGACAGATGTCGATGCTGGCGGCACACTTCGCATCGACCGATATCGATGAAGGAGCCGCCGCCCGATGCGTGCGAGCACTGACCGTGCCGGCCCGCCGTCGGACCAGCTTTCACCGGCGCGTGACGAGGCTTTCGCCCCGGCGGCGTGCTGCATGCCGCTGGACGCACCGACGCTGACGCACGAGGAGGCGGGCGTCATCGCGGCGCTGTTCAAGGCGCTCGCCGACCCGCACCGCGTCCGCATCGTCAACCTCCTCGCCGCCGCGGCAGAGGCGGTGTGCGTGCGCGAGTTGACCGCGCCGCTGGGCATCGCCCAGCCGACGGTCAGCCATCACCTGCGCAAGCTGCGCGACGCCGGCCTGCTGCACCGCGAGCAGCGCGGGACCTGGGCGTACTACTCGCTGAACGACGACGCCATGCGCCGCCTCGCGCGCGTGGCCGACCTGCAGGGAGCACCGGCATGACCACCCCGACCACCGGCACCGCGCCCACCAGCGACACCGAGTCGCTGCGCGAACAGGTCCGCGCGCGCTACGCCGCGGCGGCCACCGCCGCCGACCCGCTCGCCGGCTGCTGTGGCGCGCGCAGCGCAGCTGCGGCGGCCCCGAGGCCGGCGACGGTTTCGGCGCGGCGCTGTACTCCGGCGACGACGAGGCCGCGCTGCCCGGCGCCGCCCGGCTCGCCAGCCTCGGCTGCGGCAACCCGACGGCGGTGGCCGAGCTCGGCGAAGGCGAGACCGTGCTCGACCTCGGCCTGGGCGGCGGCATCGACGTGCTGCTGTCCGCCCGCCGGGTCGGTCCGACCGGCAAGGCCTACGGGCTGGACATGACCGACGAGATGCTGGACCTGGCCCGCCGCAACGCGGCCGAAGCGGGCGCGGCCAACGCGGAGTTCCTCAAGGGCCACATCGAGGCCGTCCCGCTGCCCGACAGCAGCGTCGACGTCGTCATCTCCAACTGTGTGATCAACCTGTCGGTCGACAAGCCTGCCGTGCTGGCCGAGATGCACCGGGTCCTTCGCGCCGGCGGACGCATCGGCGTGAGCGACGTGGTCGCCGAGGACCGCCTCTCGCCGAGCGAGCGCGCCGAGCGGGGCAGCTACGTCGGCTGCATCGCCGGCTGCCTGTCGGTCGGCGAGTACCGCGACGGCCTCACCGCCGCGGGCCTCACCGACATCTCCGTCACCTTCACCCATCCGGTGGCCGATGGCCTGCACGCGGCCATCATCCGCGCGACCAAGCCGGCCTGACCTCGTTGTGATCCGTGCCTGGGAGGAACGGATCGCACCGAACCGACCGCCGGGGAAGCGACCGGCCGCGGCGGGCCCAGCCGGGCGAGGTCAGCGTTCCTCGCGACGGTGTCCGGCGGCCAGCTCGGCCAGCGCCGCGACGTCGATCTGGTCGGAGCGGGCCACCGCGACCCCGACATCGGTGACGGCCCGAAGGGTCGCGGTGCGACGTCCGCCTTCCAGGATCGCGCGCTCACCGACGATGGCGCCGGGCCCCACCTGGGCCACCGGGCTTGCGTCGACCACGACCTCCAGGACACCGTCGAGGAGCAGGAACAGCTCCTGGCCGGGGTCACCCTGCTCGACGAGCACGGTGCCCTGGCGGAGCTTGCTGATCTTGGGCTTGGCCCGGTTGCGCATGATCGTGGCCGACAGCTGGCGCTCGAGCGCGGTCTCGGCCGTCGTCGTGAACGCCGGCGAGTCCTCGGCGCCCCAGGGGCTGTGCGTGCCGAAGGCGGTGCGGTACCACTCCTTGAACTCCGTGATCCCCGACTTGGCGGTGAGCCGCCCGCTGTCGTCGTAGATCCAGTGGCGCGGAAACCACTCGCACCGACGACCTCGTGGTGGGTCGTGCCGTCCGCGGCGATCGTCAGCGCCAGCGTCGTCCACACGATGGGTCCCGACAGCTGCACGCCCGGCCTGCCGCGGACCAGTCGCGGGCCGGCACGCCCGGTCTGCCGCCGGTGGTCTGCACGAAGCGGACCGCCGTGTCGGAGACCTCGGGAACCGTGCGCAGCTCCGGGAACGCGGTGGGCTGGAACCTCAGGTGCAGCGGGCCGACCGCCAGCAGCGTCGAGCTGATGTACCCGCGCCCGGCATGGCCGTGGTCGACGATGCGGCCGTCGGTGACCTCCACCCACGCCCGCAGGTGGTTGGCGAACCGGAACGCTCCCGCGGCGTGGAGCTGCTCGAGGCCGGCGAGACCGTCGATGGTGTCGGGCGGCGGATCGTCGTAGTGACCCACGCCGAGCTCGAAGGGAAGCTTGGTCAGCCCTCGACCGCGGCCGACGGGATCCACGACAGCGACGTCACCGAGGATTCGACCCGCATCGCAGCAGGATACGCATCAGACTGCCGTCCGGCGCTCAGCGGTGAGGGCACAGCCCAGCCGGCGGTCTCATGACACGCCACAGGCGGGCGAGGGAATCTCGGCGCGCCCGGCGGCGTTGCACCGACGGAGACTGCGGGGCCGGTAGACTTCCGTCGTCTCCTCGGCGACCGTCGACTCAGGTGGTCCGGTCGCCACGCCGGCGGGCGCAGCAGCCCGCCGAGCCAGGAGCACGCGTCCGCCGAGTCGTCGGGGAGCGGCGCGGCAGCCGGCAGCACGGGCGCCCGGCGGCGGACCCGTTGCCGCGGGCCCGCACGTCCACGCCGAGAGAGGAAACCTGATCACCACCGTCACCCAACACGGCGCGATGACGGCCGACGACTTCCGGCACCTCGCGCGCGCACCTGGACGGATACGCGTCCGAGGCCGACATGGAGGTGCTCGCCGCGAACGAGCGCGAGTGGGTGTGGGCCTTGCAGCGCCTGCTGGTGGAGGCCGACGCCGCCCTGGAGCGCGTCCGCGTCAAGGTCACGGGCCCCGAGCGCGAGCTCGTGCTCGCCGACTTCGAGGACGACCGGCGGCTGATCGACGCGTCGCTCGCGGCGCTGACCGGGCTGCGCCAGGCCGACCAGGTCCTCGACGAGCCCGTGGCGGGCGTCTCGCAGCTTCAGCTGTCGTGGACCCGTGGCCGCGTCGTCGCCTGGGCGGCCGGCGCCGGCGCCGCCGCCGAGCCGGTCGACGAGCTGCTCCGCACGCCCGCTCGAGGCGGGCGCCCCGGGCGACGCCGGCCAGGCGCACGCCCGCGACCCCTTGCCGGACGGCGACGCCGCCGAGGCGGTCTGGGCCCCGATCCGGTCCATCCTCGGCTGGCTGGTCGCGCTGGGTTCGGCCCCGGGCGACGGCGAGGCGCTGGGCGCGAGCGTCACCTGGCTGGGGCGCGTCGCCGCCCTGGCGGTCCGGCTCGCCGCGCAGGGTCGCATGGTTCCCCAGCTCGAGAAGGTCCCGCACGACGGCGACGGTCGGCAGGGCCAGGGCGGCCGCTCGTCGTTCACCGTCCGCTGGATGCCGGCGCTGATCGACCCGGGCGAGCTCGCCGACCTCGCGGTGTCGCTGCCTGGCTCCATCGCCGCACTGCAGGCTGCATCCGACCCGCGCGTGTTCATCGAGGGGGTCGTCGGGGACTTTCTCGACGCCATCTGTCGTGACGCCGCCGCCCGCATCGAGGTTCCCGCGCCGCCACCCGACCCCCGATCCGAGCAGGAGGTCGCCGAGGCGGTCCTCGCGCGCCTCGACGGCACGGCCTTCGAGGCGCCGAGCAACCGCGGTGCGGAGCTGAGCCGGGCGCTGCAGAGCTGGGCGAAGCCGGTCACCGGCACGTCGACACCACGACTCGCCGTGCAGCTCGACCCGCCCGACGACGGGAACGTCTGGCACCTGCGCACGCTGACGCTCACGGGCGCCGGACAGGCCCAGGGGGTGGACGCGGCCCTCGCGAACGCGTCGAACTCCCGCCGCCAGGCGATCAAGCGCGAGCTCGACCGGCTCGAAGCGCTCTACCCGTCGCTGCGCCGCGGCAGGAGCAAGCGCCGCGGGGAGGTCGTCCTGAGCTCCGACGAGGCCTGGGAGCTCATGAGCTCGACCGGACCCGTCCTGATGACGGCCGGGTTCGAGGTGCGGGTGCCGCCGCTGTCGCGCACCAGACCGTCTCCCGTGCTGCGCCTCACGGCGACGGACGCCCAGCCGTCGGTCGTCGGTGCCCAGCAGCTGACGACCGTGCGCTGGTCGGCGATGTTCGACGACCTCGAGCTCGGCGCCGACGACATCGCACGCCTCGCGGCTCAGGCCCGGCCGCTCGTCAAGACCCACGGGCGCTGGGTCGAGCTCGACCACGCCGACCTCGAGGCCGCCGCGGCCGCGCTCGCCGAGCGTGCCGACCGCACGCGCCTGACCGGGGCAGACATGCTCCGCCATGCGCTCGGGTTGGAGGGGTCACCGCTGGCCGGCGGCAACACGGTCGCCGGACAGGGCTGGGCCGCCGATCTCATCCGCAGCGCCGGTCAGGTCTCGGAGCGTCGCTCCACCCGGCCTTCGGGGTTCGACGGGGAGCTGCGCGCCTACCAGGCGGACGCCCTCGCCTGGCTGGGCTTCCTCGACGACGCCGGGCTCGGTGGCTGCCTGGCCCTGGACATGGGGCTGGGCAAGACCCCGACCATGCTCGCCCACCTGCGTGCCACCACCGGTCGGGGACCTGCCCTGGTCGTGGCGCCACCGGCCGTCGTGGGCAACTGGGCGGCGGAGGCCCGCCGGTTCGTTCCCGGCCTCCGGGTCGTCGTCCACCATGGTCCCAACCGCGCCGAGCGGTCCGACATCGCCGAGGAGGTGTCCGACGCCGACGTGATCATCACCACCTACGGGACGGCCGTCCGCGACATCGCAGCGCTGTCCGAGATCGGGTGGGGCACGCTCGTGCTCGACGAGGCGCAGGCCATCAAGAACCCCACCAGCGACACGGCGCAGCAGCTGCGCCGCCTCGCCGCCCGCACCCGCGTCGCCCTCACCGGCACGCCGATCGAGAACGGGCTCGGCGACCTGTGGGCGATCCTGGACTTCACCAACCCCGGGTTGGTGGGAGACCGCGCTGCCTTCGTCGCCCAGCTGTCGCGTGGCGGCGGCGGCCGCAACGGTGCCGAGCAGGCGCTGCGGGCGCTCAACGGGGTGCTGGTGTTCCGCCGCACCAAGGCGGAGCCCGTGATCGCCGCCGAGCTGCCCGACCGGATCGACGTGCTCGACCACTGCCCCATGACGCCAGAGCAGGTCGGGCTGTACCAGGCGGTGCTCGACGACCTCGTGGGCGCCACGGCGGACGACGACGGGCCGCCCAAGAAGGGAGCGGTGCTGCTCGCCCTCACCGCGCTCAAGCAGATCTGCAACCACCCGGCGGCGTACGCCGACGGCGAGGGCCCACTCGGCGGGCGGTCGGGCAAGCTCGCCCGGCTCGACGAGATCGTGGACAACGTGTTCCAGGCGGGGGAGCGGGTGCTGGTCTTCACCCACTTCGCGGCGTGGGGCGAGAAGCTCGGCGCGCACCTCACCGAGCGCACCGGCGTGCCCATCGCCTGCTACCACGGCGGGCTGGCCCGCGGCGCACGTGACCGGCTCGTGCGCGACTTCCAGCAGGGCGACGGCCCCGGCGCCCTGGTGCTGTCGCTCAAGGCCGGTGGCACCGGGCTGAACCTCACCGCGGCCAGCCATGTGGTCCTGTACGACCGCTGGTGGAACCCGGCGGTCGAGGACCAGGCCCGGGACCGGGCCTGGCGCATCGGTCAGACGAGGACGGTCGTGTCCCACCGGCTCGTGTGCCCGGGCACCGTCGACGAACGCGTCGAGGAGGTCGTGGCCGGCAAACGGCGGATCGCCGACCTGGTCCTGCCGGAGTCCAGCTCGGTCGACGATCTCCACGGCGACCAGCTCCGGGCTGCGCTGGGAATCGACCCCGATGCGCTCCTCACCGACGACATGGTCCAGCGACCCACCCCACACGAGGCGGCGGCATGAGCTCCCGGTCGCATAGGCGCGGCAAGGGATCGCACCAGCCGTCGCAGCACAAGCCCCGCAGGGTCGGCGGGGTGAGGAGTCCGCGCCGCAGTGGGGCGGAATTCTGGGGCGACGCGGCCACGCTCCCGCCGCCGCGGCGCGACGTCCGCATCGCCGACGACCCCACCGCGGTCGCCCGCTCCCTGGGGCCACCCCCCCTGCCGGGCTCCGAAGCCGTCGCCGAGTACTACTTCGCGGCGGTGTACGACCGTGCCGTCACGCTTGCCGGCGCGCTGGCGGCCGCCGGCGGACTGATCAAGCCCGAGGAGCTGCTGGACGAGCGCGGCGACTGACCGGCCGGCCGACCCACCTGCAACGGCCAGCCGCTGATGCCCACCGAGGTTGCCGAACATGGGCTTGATCTGCACTCGCGGGTCGGCGGGAACCAGCCGGTGGAAACGCTCCTTGTCCCCCTCCGACGGCTTCGGCATCTGCATGGTGCGACCTCCTCGTGCCGTAGAGCGCAGTGGCGGCTTCATCTTGCCGACAACTCCAGGCGGGTGAGCGTGAGCCGCACGCCTTCGGGCAGGAGGTCGACATCCGGCACGGCGTCCCAGTCGCCGACGAAGCCGAAGCCCAGTGCGCCGCCCAGCTGCGCGACGGCGACCGTGAGCGCCAGGCGCGGCGCGAGCGGCGGCACCGGGTGGGTGACCAGGTGGCGGGCGCCGTCGAAGGCCAGGGCCTGACGCGTGCCTCGCATGTAGGAGACCACCAGGTGCACCGAGTCCGGAGGCGCGTAGCGATACAGCAACGGGTCGACGGCGGGTGGCAGGTGCTCCCAGACCTCGCGCAGCAAGGCGACCAGCTCAGCCTGCCCGGAGCCCCGCGCTCGGGTGAGATCCGACCGGATCCGCTGCGCCCGCTGCGCCTCGTCGAGGGGGCTCACCGGAAGCTCGGCGATCATCAGTGAGCCCTGGTTGCCGAAGGTCGTGCGCGGCGCCGCGGCGCGTGCGGCGGTCGGCAGGAGCGCCCGGAGCGTCAGGCCGGCGGTCGGGACGCCGCGGCCGGCGAGCAGGTGGCCGAGGGCGCCGGCGACGAGGGTGAGCACGAGCTCATGCATGGAAGCCCGAGCGCCGCCCGCGTCGACCGCAGCTGCAGCACGGGCAGGTGCGCCATCGCGAAACGGCGGTAGGTGCCGACGGAGCAGTTGAACGGGCCGGGCACGAAGCTGGCGAGCGGAGGGAACGAGTGCACCGCCTGCCGCAGCTCGGCAGCCCGGTCCCCGATCCGGCGAGGCGCGTCGGTGAACGCGCGCCCCACGGCGCTGAGGGCCGCGGTCGAGCGGGCGGCCTGCTCGTCGAGGGCTTCGCGGACGAGCCGGCCTGGCGACGGGATCGGTGCGGGCCGCCACGGTGGCGGCGGCCCGGCGTCGACGTCGCGCAGCAGCGTGCCCGCGATGTACATCGCGCTCATGCCGTCCGCGAGCGCGTGGTGGAAGCGCATGAGGATCGCGCAGCGACCGTCTGCCAGCCCCTCGACGAAGTACAGCTCCCACATCGGCCTCGTCGTGTCGGCCGGCCGCCAGGAGATCTGCTCGACCACGTCGGCGAGCGCCCGCTCGTCGCCTGGCGGTGGGAGGACCACGTGGCGCAGGTGACGCGCAAGGTCGAAGTCGGGGTCGTCGACCCACAGGGGCCGCGCGAGGTACCCGGGCACCGGCTCGATGCGCTGGCGCAGTCTGGGCATCAGGTGCAGCCGGGCCGCGACGGCCTGGCGGACGTCGGAGAAGCGCAGGCCGCCGGGCCGGGTGGACGGATCGAGGACGGACAGGCCGGCGATGCTCAGCGGGTTCCCCAGCGCGTCCTGGTTGAGGTAGGCCGCGTCCAGGGCGCTCAGCCGATCCTCCACGCGCCATCCTCCGGTTGCAGTGACAAACGTCCCGCAGCCTGGTTACATACAGCCCGCGCAGCCGTCGGTCCAGGCGTCCAGGCGAGGAGGCAGCCGTGGGAGGCAGCGGGATCCCCGACGAGTTCACGCTCCACGACCCCGACGAGCACCGCGTCGACGTCGACATGACGTCGGACATGACGACGGCGAGCACGCTCACCTCGGTCAGCACCCTCCAGGGCGGTGCGCCCCTGAAGACCGAGAGCGCGCTGACGGTGACCAAGCCCGTCGAGATGGTGCTCGGCGGCGCGGCGCCGATCAGGACGCAGATGGCACTCGACATCGAGCCCGTGCGCGCCGAGCTCGACATCAAGCCGCTGACGCTCGACCTGTGCCTGAACGTGGGACTGAACGAGCTGCCGGCGACGCGCATCTGCACGCCGTTCTCGACCCACTTCGGGTTCACGTTGTTCGGCATCGAGCTGTTCGGGTTCAACCTGTTCGGTGAGAACCGTGTGCAGATCGAGCCTTTGTCCCAGCCACCCAAGGTGGCCTGGGGCGGCAGCCAGGCCAAAGGGTCCTCGCCGCCGCGCGCGCCGGCGCGCGTGGACGGCTCGCCTGACACCGGCCTGCACATCCGCCTGGAGGACTGAACGTGGCCGGCGCCGCGAGCCTGTCGCCCGTGCCGGAGGTGAACTTCGCCGGCGACGGACCCGTCGTCCTGGTCGGCCGGCCGGATGCGCTGCGCGGCGACCTGCGCCTGCGCAACGACGGTCCCCGGCGAGCGCTGCTGCCAGCCGGGCTGGCTGCCGGCGACGACGCCGGGTCCGAGGCGCCAGCGCCGGTGGGCCGGCTGCGGCCCGTCAAGGTCCCAGCGGGCGAGACCCGCACCGTGCCCCTCACGCTGCGCATGGACCCGACGACTCCACCTGGCGAGTACCACCAGACGCTCACGGTCGGGGGGCTGCGGCGCGAGGCCGTGCTACGGGTGCTCGAGCGGATCGAGCTCGGCATCGAGCCCGGCGCGCTGCGCGTCGAGAACCGGCCCGGTCAGACGGTGCGGCGGGCGGTGCAGCTGGTGAACCGCGGCAACGTTCCGCTCACGCTCGAGCGGATCGACCCGATGGTCGTGGACGACGAGCTGCTCGACTGCCGCATCCTGCGCCGCGCCCTCGCCGCCGTCGACGAGGAGACCGGCGGCCTGCAGGAATTCCTCGACGAGCTGGTGCGCCAGGCCAAGCGCACCCTCGACGAGACGGGCCTTTTGGAACTCGTCCTGGCGTCCGGGAGCGTGACGCTCCAACCGGGGGAGTCGGCGGTCGCCGAGCTGGAGGTGCGCGTACCCTCCAAGCTGGACCCTCGGGCGCGGTACCGGGGCCGCGTCGGCGTGTACGGCACGAGCCTGGGCGTGACACTCGTCCCGGTCGGTGACCGGCCCGCAGCCGGCCGCAGGGGCAACCGACGATCCGGGAGGTCGCCGTCGACGGCTCCCGGGAAGGGACGGTCATGAGCGAGATCCTTGCCGAGCGGTCATCGCGACACCGCACCGCGCGGCGGCGCCCGCCGGAGGCCAGCGCCGTGACCGACCGGCCCGGCTTTCCGTGCCGTGACCCACCAGCTGACGCGGCTGGCCGAGTTGCTCTCCCGCCCGGGGCTGGAAAGCCTGCAGCGGACGCTGGCGGCCGTCACCGGGGCGCTCGACCAGGTGTTGCAGCCGTCGTCGTCGGTCAGCAGCTCCAAGGACGGCTGCGGGTCGTGCGAGCGCGACGACTGCCACTGCACGTGCTGCATCGGTGACGTGGACCTGGTCGTGTACTCACGGCTGGGCGAGCACCGGGTCGTGCCCATCACCATCGAGAACACCCGCAAGCGTGACAAGGACATCCGGCTCGAGCTGAGCGACTTCACCTCTCGCGGTGGCGGCAAGGACATCGCCGTCCAGGTGCAGCTCGAACCGCAGGCCTTCACCCTCAGGCCGTGCGACACGCAGACGGCCGTACTCGAGCTGCGGACCGGATCGCGCGACGACGAACGCAGCCGCGACATCGACGACTGTGTCGTGCTGGTCGCCGACCTGCGGGTCGAGGGCTGCGACCGGCGCCCGATCAGGATCGCGCTGGCCCTGCTGCCCCGGGACTGCGGTGCCTACGAGATCGAGTGCGGCTGCAGCTGCTGCTGATGAACGCCGAGGAGCTCTCCCGGCTGGCGCTGCGTCTGGCCGGCCAGGCCCTCGCCGAGCAGGTGCGCGCCCTGCAGCGCTACGGTGACCTGGTGAACCAGATCGCGAGCGGCGCCCTCGACCAGCGGACCGTGGTCGACGAGGCGACGCGATTCGCCCGCGAGGAGACGGCGCGCTATCTGCGCGAGGTCACGAGCCTGGGGCTGCGTCACCAGGGCGCCCTGCTGGAGCTGGAGCGGGCGCGCAACGACCGGTTCTTCGCGGCCGTGACGGGGCGCGCGGACCAGGCACCGGCCACGCTGGGCGTCCCCCGTCGCGTCGAGCTCACCCTGGCGGGGGCGCTGGGACAGGCGACCAGCGCAGCCTTCGTGATCGGCAACAGCCGCGGCGCGCCGGCCAGTGTGTCGTTCGTCGTCTCCGACTTCGTCGGGCCGCCGGCGAACCCGCCGTTCCGTCCACCGCTCGAGATCGCGCCGGCTACGTTCACGCTGGCTCCCGGCGAGGAGCAGACCGTGCGGCTGCGTCTGTCGCTGACACCCCAGCTGTTCGCGGCCGGCGGCGAGTACCACGCGACCGTGACGGTCCGCGGGTACGAAGAGCTCGAGCTCGTGCTGCTCACCCGGGTCGAGGACGCCCGTCAACCGGAGCCGGCGTCGGGCAGCAAGTCGAGTGCCGCCAGCAGCGCCTCCTCGCCCGGAGACTCCGACAGCAGCCAGGGCTGACGCGACGCGTCGGGTGCGGGCAACCGCGCCCGAGGTGGACCCCCGTGGCGCTCCGAGCGGTACGCCGCCGCGAGGGCGCGCAATCCCGGATCGCGTGCCGCGGCGTCCAGCAGGATCTCGATCGCCTGGAAGATCGCCGTGACGGCCTGGTCGTCACCGCGGGCCTGCAGGCGCCCGTCGAGCACGGCGTCGCTCACCTCCAGGTAGCCGTCGAGCAGGTCCAGGACGGTGGCCCGGTCACACGAGCCCGCGCCGTCGACAGCGAGCTGTGCGGCGGAGGGGGTGACCATCAGCCCCCCGTCGCCGAATGTGACGTCCACGGCCTCCGCGTCCAGGCCGATGCGGGCGGTGCGGCCACCGACGACCGAACGCAGGCGGGAGAGCGCGCCCTCGTCCACCTCGTCGAGCCGCGCCACCAGCGCGGCGATGTAGGCACCGAGCCCGGCCGGCGCGTCGTCAGTCGACACGCTCGACCACGCCCAGGCCGGCCGCCTCCAGCTCCGCCCCACCGAGGCGTCCGTGGCACCGGAACGTCCCCGTCGACTCGTGGATGAAGGCATAGCCACGCCGGAGCGGGTCGGCGGCGATCAGCTGCGCCGCGGCGTCGGCGCGGTAGTCCAGCCGTAGGCGGTCGATGCCGTCGTCGACCTCGACGGACACGGTGGCGGGCAGTCGCGGGACCGCCCGGTCTGCGTGGAGGGCGGCGAGCGCCCCCGGCAGGCGGCGAGACGGCGCGTCGAGCGTCCCCGAGGTCGCCAGGGTGACGGCCCCGCCCCGGAAGCTCCGCCTCCTGTCGCCATGGTCGACGAGCACGAGCAGCTCGCCGACGTGTCGGTGTGCCCTGTCGGTCGTCCGGGCCACCACCACGGCCGGACCGGGCTGCGGCGCCAGGAACGTCCCCCAGTCCCAGCCGAGATCCTGGCCCCAGTGCCACCGACCCCAGTTGTGGTCGTGGTACGCGCTCGCGCCGGTCAGGTCCAGCTCCGTGTCGCCGACCGACAGCGACCCCTCGACGCGCAGCCGCGGGACCACGTACCACGAGATCCATCCGGGCCCGAGCGGCATCGGCTGCTCGACCGCGAACGCGGGGGCGACCGCGGAGGCGCGCACCCTCAGCGCCAGGCGGTCTTCGGGCAGCCGGGCGCTGGCTTCCACGACTCCGGAGGTATGGTCGACGGCCACCGCCACCTCGGCCAGCGTGATGCTCGACGCGCCGATGCGTGCCTGACCGGCCGCCCGCGACAGGACGTTGCCGGCCCAGCCCACCCCGGGGGCGCGCACGAGCGCGGTGCCCACGACCTGTGACCGCGGATCGTCCGGCGGTCCGTGGAGTGACATGTTGACCAGGCCGCTCACGCCGCTGCGGTGGTCGACGAGGTTGAGGTGCAGCCAGTCCTTGTAGGCCGCGGCCCGCGGGTCGAAGGCTCCGGGCGGGCGGAGCGAATCGAACATCATCATCGCAGCAGCGGACCGTCCGGCTCGGACGGTGGCGCCGCGACAACCGCTTCGTGCGATGGCGTGAGCCCGGCGATGGCGTCGATCACGCGCACCGTCTCGGCCGAGCAGGCCCACATGCCGACGAGGTAGTCGACGACCTCCACCGGCGCGGTCTCGGGCGGTGCGGCGCCGCGCCGGGGACGTATCGGCCCCCGGAGCTCGGCCTCCAGGTCGTCGGCCAGCAGCAGGGCGACGTCGTTGCGCAGGTCCTGCAGGACGGGGCTGGGCGCCCGTTGCGCCAGCTCGTCGAGGCCCAGGGCGGCCCACAGAGCCTTCCCGTTCGCCGCCGCCCGGCCGCGGGTGAGCGCGCGGCGCAGGCGCGCACCGTCCGCGGTCTGGGCCGCCTGTCGTCCGACCGCCGCGTAGCCGGCCAGGACCGAACCGAGCGCGTCGGCTCCCGACATGAGCCGCAGCAGCGCCAGCCGGCCCGCGAGCGCGCCCAACAGCGCCGCGGCGGTGCGTTCCCCGTCAGGCCCGTCGGACAGCGCCACGTGGACCGGCGGCGCGGTCACGGCACTGCCTCCCGGCGTGGCGGCTCCTGCTCGCCGGCCCCCGCGTCGGCGGCGTCGGTGGTGGCGGCTGCGGCGGTCGGCGAGTCCGCGGCGTCGGTCGGCGAGTCCGCGGCCTCGGTCGCCCGGTCTGCGGCGTCGGCACCGGCGGGCACCACCTCGACGCGCACGGGCACCCCTTCCCCGCGGAACCCGTGCAGCAGCAGCGCGCCACGCCACGTGCCGGTGGGCAGGTCCGCCGGCAGCGCAACCGTGACCCGCAGCTCCGTCGTGTGGCCGGGGCCCAGCAGCGCCGAGGGCGGCGACGGCTCGGCGTCGGGCAGCCACATGGCGCCGGAAGCCTGCATCAGCGGCGTCAGGGCCGGCGTGACGACGCAGTGGACTTCTTGGTGGTTCTCGATGCCCAGCGACAGGGCCACCGAGTCACCGGGGACGCCGGCGGCGTGCAGCTCACCGCCCGGGTCGGGGACGACCACGGTGCCCGGAGCCCAGGGCCCGACGGCGGCCTGGAGCCGGCGCAGATACCGCATCGTCTCGTCGGCCAGCCGGGACTGAAACTCCGCCTGCAAACGCAGGAAGTCCGCGAAGGCGCCACCGGCGGGGTCGTCGGGATCGTCGGACTCGTTGCCGATCCGCTTCATCGATACGTCACTTCACCCGTTCGATCACGTACTTGATCATCTCTCGCAGGAACCGACGGTCGTCGCTGTCCTCGGCCGAGGCGAGCGCCCGCGCGTCCGCCTCCAGCGCCCGCTCGGAGTACTCGCGGGCCAGGACCCGCCCGTGCTCGAGCGAACCCGCCTCGATCATCGCACCAAGCAGCCAGGCGATGTCCTCCGCCCGCTTGGCGCGCCGCTGGGCCGCCAGGATCCGCAGCGCCTGGGAGTGCAACGGCTGCCGCGCCGTGCGCATGAAGTGCAGCAGCATCACCGTGCGCTTGCCCTCCCACAGGTCGCCGGCGCTCTCCTTGCCGTAGAGCACCTCCTCGGCCTCCAGGTTGAGCAGGTCGTCCTGGATCTGGAAGGCGATGCCGGCGAGGAAGCCCAGCTCGGTCAGCGGTAGCAGCTCCTCGCTCAGGGGA
>JAUJMQ010000049.1 GCA_030446775.1 Egibacteraceae bacterium | reverse complement strand
CACAAGCCCGAGCTACACCACTCCAGGGGACTCACCCCGGCCGCAGCGCGGTCGGGTCGACAGCAAGCAGCGCCGCACCGGCGACGACGGACAGTGCCCAGCAGCCGGCGCTGAGTACAGGTGCGCGTACCGGTCGAGGGCCGGATGCCATGGCGGCGGAAGGGGGAACCTGAGCGCCTGCTGGCCGGTCGTGTCGGTGGCGGGTTTCCCGCTGGCTGCCATGACCGCCGAGCACCTGGGCCGCGGTCGCCAGCCCGAGTCTGCTGCCGGCGCCGCTCACCCCGGGCCCGCGCGCCAGCGGCTGGCTGAGCGCCTCCAGCGGCCGCTCGTTAAGCCGGGGGGCCAGCGGGAACACGCTCCTTGACACCACCGCAAGGCGGGCATCGCTGGCTGGGTCGACGACTGATGCGCCAGGGCACGGTGACGGCTCCGGTCACCTGCCGTTCCGCATTGGAACTAGTCCGGCTGTCGCAGCCGCGGCCCACGACTGCAAGGCCCGCCGACCGGGGCGCTACGGTCGGGCCGTGAGCGCGGCGGCAGGACACCGGACGGGCGCGTCGGGCGAGGTGATGGACGCCTACTGGCGCTTCGCTGCGGCTCGGCACGATCTGTACCTGCGCCGGCTCGCGGCCCTGCCGCCGGAGCCAGCGCCGGACCCGGTCCTGTCGCAGTACCGGTTCACGAACGCTTACCGCGTCTGCGACCGAGTCAGCCAGTACTTGGTGAGGGAGGTCCAGTACACGCATGACCAGTCGGCGGAGGAGGTCGTCCTCAGGACCGTCCTGTTCAAGCTGTTCAACAAGGTCGACACCTGGGAGTTGCTCTGCGACGGACTAGGCGTGCCGTCCGTCCGGTCGTTCGACCCGGCGGCGGCATCCGCGCTGCTGACTGAGGAGCAGCGGCAGGGACGCGCGGTCTACTCGGCCGCCTACATCGTCCCGCCGGTGTCGCTCTGCCCGGTGCCAAAGCACCGCGGCCATCTCGAGCTTGTCGCCCTGATGCTGGACGGCGGCCTCGCGGAGAAGGCTCAAAGCGCGGACGGGCTTCGGGGGCTGTACCGGCTGCTGAGGGGCTTCCCCGGAATCGGGCCGTTCCTGGCGTTCCAGCTCGCTATCGACCTCAACTACAGCTCCGCGGTCGACTTCGACGAGGCCGAGTGCGTCGTCGCCGGGCCCGGGGCGCTGGACGGGATCAGTAAGTGCGCACCGGGGACGCACCCGCGGGATGCGGAGCGGTTCATCGTCGACGTCTGCGCGCGGCAGGAGGACGAGTTCGCCAGGCTCGGCCTGAACTTTCCGGGGTTATTCGGCCGGCGGCTGCAGCCGATCGACTGTCAGAACCTGTTCTGCGAGATCAGCAAGTACAGCCGTGTGGCGTTCCCGGGCGTCGCAGGGGTAGCCGGCCGGACCCGGATCAAGCAGAGATACTCCGCGTCGGGGCCGTTGCCGACGCCGTTCTTCCCGCCAAAGTGGGGCCTGGATGTGCCCGGCGGCGTTCGGGGTGCGGAGGCAGGGCCTGTTCGGCGTCCGATGCGGCGCGCCGCCGAGCTGGCGTTGTTCTAGGAGAGCCGGTAGTCGAGTGTGCCGGTTTGCTGGTCTGCGACGACGACGCCGCCGCGGTTTGTACGGAGCAGCGCGAACACTCGGTAGCCCTCAAGCAAGGCACGCTGCCAGTCGCCGGCGGAACGGTCGGAGACCTCCAGCGCGGCGGTGAGGCTGCGGCAGAGCTTGAGCAGGTCGCTAGGGACCCGGTCGGTCGTCGTGAAGTGAGAGTGGTGCCTCGCCTGGGCGAAGACGACGGCGGTGAGGCCCTCCTCGACGGCGATGGCGCGGGCGCCGTCCTCCGTCCTGTCGTGGCGGGTGCCGCGGCGCTTGCGCTTCGGGCGCAGTGTCGCGCGCAGGACTGGGGACCAGCCCAGGACCGCCATGTGGGCGAGGTGGAACACGTCGTGGAAGCGGTAGTCGTCGTCGTGGGAGCTGTTGTCGTCGATCGGGTCGCCGAGAGGCTCGCCGTGCTCGTCGAGCACGTGCACGACGACGGTGGGGACTTCCTCGCCGTACCGTTCGACGGTGGTCTCAGAGAATCGGACCGCTAGCCGCCGTGGGAGCTGTTCCTCCGGTGGCCGGTCGGCGTCGTAGCCGGAGTGCAAGACCGGGGCGGCGGGTCCGAAGGCGTGCTCGGCCTTGGCGAGATTCTCGGCGGCGACCCGGGACAAGGGCAGGCCGGCGCGGTGGGCCAGGACCGCGAGGTACCAGAGCGCGTCGCCAAGCTCCTCCCGGAGCTGGTCGTCGAACCCGCGGTAGCCCTGCTCATCGCGTCGGCGCTTCTTGAGCTCGGAGGCGATCCCTCCGATCTCACCGACGAGGCCAAGCAGCGGCATTCTTGAGCTCGGAGGCGATCCCTCCGATCTCACCGACGAGGCCAAGCAGCGGCAGGACGTAGGCGTCCTCGTCCGCGTCCGGCAGGACGTCGGTGCCGACCGCCCGGGCCTGGTAGCCGTCAAGGGTGAGACCGGCGTCGTTGTCGGGGGCGGCCTGGCCGGTCACGCCAGGCCGCCAAGTCGTGCGCGGGCCAGGCCGAGGACGGCGAGCGAAGCGATTTCGCCGGGGCGGTGCGTCGCCGCGAGAGCGCTGCGCTGGTCGTTGCTGAGGCCGTCGGGGGCGGCGCCCCGCGCTGAGATCGTCTCCGCCAGCGCGACCAGGGCCCGACTGGCGCCGTCGTCGTCTGCTCCGACGGGCACGCCGGGCGGCGCCCACCATTCTGGGTCGGCCCCGAGCGCCCGGGCGACGGAGAGAGCGGCGCCGCCGAACCCTCCGGCGGCGTAGACCGGCCGACCGGCGTCGGCGGCGAGGACGGCCTCCTCGATGACACCGGGAGCCTTGCCCTTGTAGCCCGTCAGCCGGCCGCCGACGACGACGCGGGCGTCAGCGATCGCGGTCATGTGCCGTCGCAGCGCGGTGAGAGCGCCTGCCGGGTCGGGCGGACGCCGTCCGGCGTGCCGGTCGCTGGGCCGCACCGGCAGGCCGTCGTCGTCGACGAGGACGAGCCTGGCGTCCGCGCCGAGGCGCCGGTCGACGTCGTCCGCCTGCGCGTTCGTCAAGCCGTGATGTGCGTCGGCCGACAGGCACACGAGCAAGGCGCCCCTTCCGTGGGCGTAGGACCGGACCTCGTCCAGCAGAAGCGTCGTGAAGCCGCCAGGGCGCAAGTCCCCGCCGTACACGATTGTCCCGCCGGCGAGCAGTACCGCCCGCGCGACCTCGACGACGGCGAGGCGGCAGTGCGAGGGCCGCAGGCCGAGCCGGTCGAGGTCGGCGCTCTCGGAGACGGAGAGCCCGACCGTCGCCCCGGCTAGCCCATCGCGGGGGACGAGGACGGGGTCGGTCACGGTCGAAGCCGCCCGCCGCGGGACGCGAAGGTCCGGGGTGTGAGGATGTCGACGTCGTCCTCGAACCCCGCGAGGCTGCAGAGCTCGACGAGGACGTCGCGCTCCTTCGGCCCGAGCGGCGGATCCGGGTGGATGATCCAGACGTGCCGGTCGTCGGCGTCCCTGTCTCGGTGCTCGCGCAGCCACGGGCCGGTGGTGACAGGCTCGGGCGCATGCGCCGGGAGCCAGTCGAAGCCGTGCTCGAGCAGGTACACGGTCTGCGCCCGCCACAAAGCCCGCTTCAGGGCCTCATCCACGAGACGGTTCAGCGCAAGTGAGATCGCCGGGGCAGGGTCATCAAGTCGGCACGCGACGACGGGAAGGTGGTCCATAAGGAACGATCCGCGGTCCTCGCCGTCCCGCATGGCGTGAAGCGTGACGGCGGGCATCCCGGCCAGCTTCGCCCGGAGGACCTCCCTCTGTGTCCACTCCCTACCGGCGTACCGGTCGGTCCTGACGATCAGCAGCGCGCTCGTCGACGCCCTGTCGTCCAGGACCGAGGCCCAGTCGTCGGTGGTTTGCAGGTCGCGGGCGTCGAAGAAGTCGGCGAGGCGCGTCTTAGCGATGACCTGCCGGACCTCGTCGTACAGGCGAGGGCCGTCCTCGTCGTCCTCCGCGAGCGACCGGTGCTTGGTGTGGCTAACGAAGACCGTGATCCGTTCCGCCGGAGCCCCGTCGGGCGCCGCGACTCGCTGGGCTATCGCCTGAGCGAGCTCGCGGCACAGCGCCGCTGGGTCATCTCGGTCGACCCGCGGCAGGGCCTGCGGCCCCGAAAGCGCCCGTATCAGCCCGGTGCCCGACATGTCCGGGTCGTGGTCCACGACTGTGTAGACGCCGACGCCGTCCCGGCCGTGCGCCTCCGCGATCGCGTCGACGTACCCCCGCCACGCGGCGTCGTCGTCATAGGCCCGCGCGAAGCGGGTTGAGACGACCGGGACCACGGCCGTGAACTCCGGTGCCCGCAGGCCGTACGGCAGCGGCTCCATGAAGGGCATCGGCCGAGGCGGCCGGTCGCCGCCGGCCCACGGGACGCTGCGGACGTACACCTCGACAGCTCCGCCGGCGAGCCCGGCGAACGGCGCGGAGTGGAAGTGGTCAGCGACCGTCCCGGCGACCCAGTCCCCCAACTCGTCGTCGGGGTGCCAGACAACGAACACCTCGAGGATCGGCGGCAGAAGCACGCGCCGACTGTAGGCCGCGACCCCGCCCAACGGAAATGTCGGACCCGGCCTCTACCGTTGACGCCGGACAGATCAAGGGGGACGGGATGGGGGACCAGCACAACGCGTTCGTCAGCCACCGGCACGAGGACGACGCCCTCGTCGGCCGGCTGAGGGACCTCCTAAAGCGGCACGGCTGCGACGTCCGGGATTCGTCCGTCACCTCCGACAACCCGAACCAGGCGAAGTCGGAGGACTACATCAAGTCGATCCTTGCCGATCGCATCCGCTGGGCCGGGAAGATCGTCGTGATTGTCTCTCCCCAGACCAAGGACCACGAGTGGGTCGACTGGGAGATCGAGTACGCCCAGAAGTTCCCGGACAAGCGGATCATCGGTGTCTGGGCGCCCGACGCCGACCGCTGCGACCTTCCGGAGGCCCTCGAACGCCACGCCGATGCCGTCGTAGAGTGGGACGCCGCCGCGGTTGTCGCCGCTCTCGACGGAGAAGACAACTGGCACGGTCCAGACGGATGCCCCGTCCTGCCCCGCGCCGTCAACCGGATCGGCTGCTGACCCGATGGTGCGGCTCTACAGCTACGTCGTCAGGTACGACATCGGCTTCGCGCCCAACCCGTTTCATGGTTGGTGCACGCTGGCGACGTGCAAGCAGGACATACGTCGGAAGGCCGCCGTCGGGGACTGGATCGTCGGGACCGGCTCCAAGGCTCACGGCGCCGATGGCCGGCTCGTCTACGCGATGCGCGTGGACGAGATCCTCACTTTCGACGCCTACTGGAACGACCCTCGATTCGCACGCAAGCGCCCCGACCGGCGCGGCAGCGTCAAACGCGCCTACGGCGACAACATCTACCACCGTGACTCGTCCGGCCAATGGGTCCAGGAGGACTCCAGGCACAGCCTCTCCGACGGAAACCCCAACCAGGGCCACATTGACAAGGACACCGGCGCCGATGCCGTCCTCGCGTCCCAGCAGTACACCTACTGGGGCGACCGCGGGCCGGACATCCCCAAGCACCTCCGAGATGGTGAACTCGACCTCGTCCACGCCGTCCAGTCGCACCGTTGCCGCTTTCCCGACGCCATGCGCGACGCGGCCATCGCCTGGCTCAAGTCGCTTGAGCCCGGCGTTCAGGCCGACCCGCCCGACTGGTGACGTTCACAGTAGGCGGCTTCCAAGGAGGACCTGACGAGTCGCCGGCCAGGGTGCCGACGAGGTCTGGCCGACATGAGATTCCGACTTCGGAGCCGTCCGATATCACGGCTACAACCCCCGGGCGCCATGTGCAGCTGCGCCATTTGGTTGGTCGGCGTCGTCGAGGTAGTCCGCTCCTCGGCTACTTGTTGAATCCCCGCCCAGGACCGGTGCCTGCGCGAGGCTCGGTCATGAGCGGTCAAGCCTCGCCGACCCCCGACCCCCGACCCCCGCGGCGAGGACCGGCTACACGGGCTGCGCGCCCACTGTTCCGACCCCTGCAGTGAGGCGGCGGGGCGCGGGGGGGGCGGGCCGGCGCGCGCCTGGCCGCGG
>JAUJMQ010000007.1:87037-88749 GCA_030446775.1 Egibacteraceae bacterium | reverse complement strand
GTGAGGACCGACACAGCGTCGAGGCGCCGGTAGTGGCGGCGGATGATTCGCAGCCTGCGGGGGGAGTAGGTCCGGACCGACAGGGGCTCTTGGCCGATGCGGACAACTCCTCGCCGGCAGTAGCGCGCGACGGCGACATTCAAGCCTGGCCGTGTTCCCATCACGACGTCGGCGGCGGTCGTGCGCAGATACTGCTTGAGCAGCACGTCGGTCAGGCGGCTGTACGTCGCCGAGGAGTCGTCGGCAGCGGGGACGACCCGGGTCGGGCGGCGGCGCAGCCGCTCCACCGTGTCGGCGGCTCGGCCCTCGGCCAGCGGGCGGGCGTCCGGTCGCACGTCGAGCAGGGTGCGGATCCCGACCCGGTCGCTGAGGGGGAAGAACGTCTCGTCCCTCCTGCGGTACACCGAGACGATCCGCACGGGATGGCGCAGGGACAGCTCCGTGGCGAGGTTGCACACGGAGCGGATGGCTCCGCCCATGCCGTAGGCATGGTGCAGGAGGATGTCGATCCTCACCGGCGCGCGCGGCCGGCGCGCCGCCGCCGGCTCTCGCTGCCTCCGCCGCTCACGGGGGGATCCTACCCGGGGCGTCCGCGCATCCTGGAGGGGTCGAGGCGCACTGCAAGGATGAGGCGGTGAGCGATCAGCCCACGGCTCCCCAGGCGGCGAGCGGCTCGTGGCCGCCGGTCGCCGTCGTCATCCCCGTCCGCAACGCCGCCGAGGACCTCGGCCGGTGTCTGCGGGCGGTGCTCGCCCAGGACTACCCGGGGGAGCTGGAGGTTGCCGTTGCCGTCGGTCCCTCCCCCGACGGCACCCTCGACGTGGCGCGGCGTCTCGCCGAACGTGATGCGAGGGTGCGCGTGATGGACAACCCGAGCGGGCGGACACCATCGGCGCTGAACCTGGCGATCGCGGCCACAGCGGCGCCCGTCGTCGCGCGCGTGGACGCGCACGCGGTGCTGCCGCAGGGCTACCTCCGCAGAGCCGTCACGACACTGGAGCGCAGCGGCGCGGACAACGTCGGTGGTGTGCAGCACGCCCAGGGGCAGACGGGCTTTGAGCGGGCGGTCGCGCTGGCGATGACGTCCCGGTTCGGTGTCGGCAACGCCGCTTTCCACTATGGCGGCCGTCCCGGCCCGGTGGACACGGTCTACCTCGGGGTGTTCCGCCGTTCGGCGTTGAAGCGGGTCGGCGGGTTCGACGAAACGCTCGAGCGCAACCAGGACTACGAGCTCAACTGGCGCATCCGCAGCTCAGGCGGCGTCGTGTGGTTCGACCCCGAGCTGCGCGTCCGCTACCGGCCCCGGCCCACCCTACGAGCGCTGGCCCGCCAGTATCTCGAGTACGGACGATGGAAGCGGGTCGTGCTGCGCCGTCACCCCACGTCGCTGCGCGCCCGGCAGCTTGCGCCGCCCCTCGCGCTGGTGGGCAATGCTGTCGGGCTCGTTTTGGGACTGTCGTCCCGTCGCCGCTGGCTGCTCGTGCCGGGCGCCTACTCGGCAGCGGTGCTGGCCGCCTCCGTCGTCGTGGGGCGTCGACAGCCCCCCGCCGTGGCGGTCCGCCTCCCGGCCATCTTCGCCACGATGCACGCGGCCTGGGGCGCCGGGTTTCTGACCTCGCCGCGGGGGGGGGGGGGGGGGGGGCGGGGGGGCGGCCCGCCCCCCCCCCCCCCCCCCCCACCGCGGGGGCGCCCCCCCCCGGGGGGCCCCCCCC
>JAUJMQ010000007.1:0-87027 GCA_030446775.1 Egibacteraceae bacterium | reverse complement strand
ACTCCTACCACACTGCCCCCACCCGCCGAGCTACGTATCGGGGGTGGGGGTCGGGCTCCCGGCCAGTTGCGCATGGTGGCCGGGGGCGTGGGGGGGGGGTTTAGGTCCCCGGCCGGGGCGGCGGGGCGGCTCGCGGCGGGCCGCTCCAACGCGGCAACGCGACACCACGTTCGCTGGGCGCGCCGCGCAGGGGCTGCGCCAACGCCGTGGAGTGGAAGCGCTCGACCGGTTCTAGGCGCGTCCGCGCCTGGTCCAAAGCGACCGGCAAGGGATCTTGTCGCGGTCGCAACGATACGAGTACTTCTGCGCGATGTCCGTGACTTCGGAAAGGAGACCGTCCTCGAGCGTCACGGGGTCGAGGCCGAGGTCGAGCAGCCGCCGGTTGTCCACGCGAAGATCGTTCTCAGCCGCCTCATTGCGCGGGTTGTCAACCAGGTTGATCTCGGCTCCGGTCAGCCGAGACACGAGCTTCGCCAGGTCGATCAGCCGATGCGTCTCGGTCATCTGGTTGAAGATCCGGACGCGCTCGCCGCCCCTCGGCGGGTTCTCCAGTGCCAACTGCACGCAGCGGACGGTGTCGCGGATGTGAATGAACGCGCGCGTCTGACCGCCAGTGCCGTGCACCGTCAGCGGGTAACCGATGGCGGCCTGCATCAAGAATCGGTTGAGGACCGTGCCATAGTCACCGTCGTAGTCGAACCGGTTGATCAGGCGCTCGTCTCGACTCGTTTCCGGCGTCTGGGTCCCCCAAACGATGCCCTGATGAAGGTCTGTGACACGGACTTCGTCGTTCTTGTTGTAGAACGCGAACAGCAGTTGATCCAGAGTTTTGGTGGTGTGGTAGACGCTGCCGGGATTCGTCGGATAGAGAATTTCAGACTCGACGTGGGTGCCGTCCTCAGCCTCCATCCGGACGCGCAGGTAGCCCTCGGGGATCTTGACGCCTGCCGTGCCGTAGCCGTATACGCCCATCGTGCCGAGGTGGGTGACGTGGATGTCCTGTCCGGACTCGACGATGGCCGCGAGCAGGTTGTGCGTCGCGTTGGTGTTGTTGTTGACGGTGTAGCGCTTGTGGTACGAGCTCTTCATGGAATACGGCGCGGCGCGCTGCTCGGCGAAGTGGACGATCGCGTCGGGTCGCAGATCGTTGAGCAGCCCGAGCAGCTGGTAGTAGTCCACCGCCACATCGAAACGGTGAAAGCCGATCTCGCCGCCACCCACCTCACGCCACGCCGTGAGCCGCGTGCCAAGCGGGGAGATCGGTGTCAACGACGACGCCTCGAGCTCGATGTCGGCGTGGCGCCGCGAGAAGTTGTCGACGATGTGGACATCGTGTCCGACCGCGGAGAGATGGAGTGCGGTCGGCCACCCGCAGAAGCCGTCTCCGCCCAAGATGATGACTCGCACGCTGTTCCCTTTTCGCTAGCGCCGGACGTCCGGCTTGGGTGTCGTCCACAGGGGTGTAGCAGCCCAGCTCGGCCAGACTTGGACGATCTGTCACGCAGATGTCACGAAGAGCTTATGTGCCGGCAGCACCGCCGCCGCAGATTAGCCTATGGTCTCGCTCGGTCCATGGATCCTGCCCCACTATCCCGGATGGACGAGGAGGGGCCGTGTGCGCCCGAGCCCGTCGGGTCCTTGCGCCAGCCACCGGCAGTCATCGCTGAGCTGGCGACCTCGAGCCCGTGAACGCGGTGAACGCGATCGCGGCAGCGGGCGGAAGCAGGACGAGCTGCGGCAGTTGATAGCGCCACGAGAAGGTGTGCACTGACGCTGCGAGAAGCACGGTGACCGCCACCACGGCGAACGCGAAAGCGGCGGTCCGCAGGCCGGAGCTCCTTGCGCGGCCGATGCCGAGTGCAGCCATCAGAGCCGCGAGCAACGCGCCGAACAGCAATGGGCCCGGGGTGTTCGCAACGCGCTGGTAGGCGACAAGGAACCTCGCGAGCGACGGCTCGGCGACAGGCCGGTTACCGCCGTGGGCGCGCACCACCGCGCGTGTCTTGGAGCGGTACAAGGGGTACTTGGGCTTGAAGCGCCAGAACTCCGCCCGAGTGCCCCCCCTCTTCCCGACCGCTTCCCCCGGCAAGGTCTCACGTGCCGGGGCGAACCCGCGCATGAAGTCGACCAAGATCGAGCGCATGTACGCGAACGGCTGCGCCTTTATCACCCGCTTGCTGAAGTCGCGCACGACCTGCTCCCTGGTCATGCCCGGGGGCGCCACGACGTCGTACCGGGGGGAGTTGTCACCCCACATGTAGCGACTGTGACTGAGGCGCTCGCCCAGCGGCTCGGCTGGACACAGCACTCTTTCGTACCGCGGCAGCGAGAGCTTGCTGCAGTCGGCGATGACCGCTACACGCGGGTACATGAAGTTGCCGGCGTAGCTATTGATCGCGTACGTGCCGTACCAACTGTGGAACCAGAGCATGTAGCCCAACATCGGCACGAAGAACCCCGCCAGCAAAGCAAAGACCGGCTTGATCCCAGGGCGGAGCAACAACAGTACGAGAAGCGCGGGCCCTATCACGAGCAGTGCGTTCGTGCGGACCATGAACGAAGCTGCGAAGGCGAGCCCCGCCGCGCCGGCAAGGATCACGTTGGGGCGGCGCCGCCACAGCAGGAGCGCCAGACCGACCAGCAGCAACGCTTGGAACAGCGTCTCCGTCAGGACCTGCTGTTCGAGGTTGAGCTGGTAGGCGTCGAAGAGCACCGGGATGGTCGCGACCGCCGCGACCCAGCGCTTGGCTCCGAGGCGCAAAAGAAGCACATAGATGAGCAGCGCCATGCCTAGCCCCATGAGGTGCTGCACGAACGGGACGACCGCGAGCTCGTTCTCGATCGGCAGCAGCCGCAGGAAGATGGAGTAGCCGATTGGTCGAACTTTCCCCGGCTTGAGCGCTCGGGCCGCTTCCAGATACCGGGTGGAGTCCCAGAAGATCAGCGCGGGACGGTAGGCAAAGAACGTTATCGCGCGCAGAACCGCGCCCAGCACCATGAGGCCGAGGAACGCTCGGTGCTCGCTCGCCAGACGTCGTAGCGGCGCTACGTCGACGCCAAGACGGAACCGTCGGGACGGCGCTTTGCGCCGGGTGGCAGTAGTGGTCACGCTCACTCGCTGTCATACGCGTACGTTGTCGGGTGTGTTCGTTGTCTCGGTGTCGGACGGCGGCAGACGGCGTCCGCCGATTCCGCCAAAGACTGTGCAGACCCCCCGCTCCGCCGGCGGCCCGCCACGTTTCGCCTACCTTACCCGGTGCCCCGGCTGACTCGGAGGTGGCGTCGCGAGCGCCGCGCATAGGAGCGAGCTGTCGGCTTGCGGGAAGCTGAGCGCGCAGCGGATTTGCGGTGCCAGGCCCGGGCCGTGTCAGACTGCGTCGTTCGCGCCAGTGGTCGGGATGGCTCAGGCCCCCTGTCCGGTCGCGGCCGAACATGGCCAGGGGGCCACGCGGTGCATCCCGGCGCTCGACCATGCCGTGCGTCATGCTCGTCGCCGCAGAGTAGACAAGACCGGTGGGAGGACGTGGTGGCGAGCACCAAGAGGTTCGAGCCGTACATTCCGCAGGTTCGCGCGGACGCGCTGCGCGACTTCGACAGGCGATACCCCGGGCTTGCCTTCGCCCCGGTCGTCGTGGTGATCGCCGCCTACAACGAGGAGCCCTGCCTCGGCGGGGTGCTCGACGACGTGCCAGCGATGGCCTGCGGTCTGAAGGTCGACACGCTCGTCGTCGACGACGGCAGCGACGACCAGACCGAGAAGGTGGCGCTGGAGCATGGCGTCCACGTTGCCCGCCTGGAGCGAAACTGCGGGCACGGCATCGCCCTTCGCGTCGGATACCAGCTCGCGAGGGAGCACGGCGCGCAGTTCATCGTGACCGTGGACGCGGACGGCCAGTGGGATCCGGTCGAGATTCCCAGCGTCCTTCAGCCGCTGGTCGACGACGAGGCCGACTTCGTCATCGGCTCACGCGTGCTGGGCCGGACGGAGACCGACGACACCTTCCGTCAGGCGGGCGTGCACATGTTCGCCGCGCTGGTTCGGTGGCTGACCGGAGTCAGCGTCACGGACACCTCCAGTGGTTTCCGGGCACTACGCCCGGAAGTGACGGCGACGGTGCCGCAGGTGCAAGTCCAGTACCAGACGTCGGAGCTGCTGATCGGGGCGATCTACCGGGGGTACAGGATCGCAGAGCGTCCGATCACGATGCACAAGCGAACGGCGGGGGAGAGCAAGAAGGGCCACAACCTCCTCTACGGGCTGCGCTACGCGCGCGTGATCCTGACGACATGGGCCCGGGAGGGACACGGCAGGCAGGCGCCTCAGCGAGGGCAGGTGGCGTCTCGCCGCGGTCCGACCTCCGCTGGGCCGACCCGTCCGGCACGGCGTGCTCGCCCCACTGCGCGTCGGATTGGCCTGTGATGACGGCGAACCTCGTGCGGCGCGCGCGCCAGTTCTTCACCGCCCATGGCGGCCGGCTCGCCAAGTACCTCACGGGCTCTGTCATCGCCGGCATCATCGCCATGGCGACCGTCGCGCTGACTTTCGGCTCGGCGCTTCTCGGCTCCAAGGGCGCTGCGCTCGCGGGTTCGACGACGGGCGCGATCGCGAACTACTTCCTCAACCGGCGCTGGACGTGGGGTCGCCGCGGCAGAGCGGACTTCCGCAAAGAGCTCGTGCCCTACTGGATCACGGTCGTCGTCACGGCGTTCATCGCGGCCGTCGTCACCGGCGCGGCCAACGCCGTGGTCCGCGAGATCACCCCTGACCGTGGTGTCCGAGCAGTGACGAACGCGCTGGCGTTCCAAGCGGTGTACGGGGTGTCGTTCATCGTGAAGTACCACATCTTCCATCGGCTCTTCCACGAGCGGGACCCGCTCCGTTGGACGGAAACACGCGCGACGCGCACTCAGTGGTCGATGATCGCGCCGACCTCGACGAGGACGCCGCAGCGGCTCCCGGCAAGGTTGTCGGCGCGCGACTGGACCGTCTCTTGAGCCAGTTGCACAGACCTTTGCCGCACGGCCTCGCGCCAGCCATCGACGGGCGGGAGGAAGGTGCCCGCCTTGTGAGCGAAGGGTCGCGGCGACGGCTCGACCGGCTGTAGCGTCGCGGGACGGCATGACGACACACCCGGGATCACGTAACGAGCGCAGGGGGATCACCAACGGGACACGCTGTCCGCGGATCGCTCGGGCCGCGTGCTGCCCGCTCGGGCGTGCAGGCCGCACTCCGTCTTCGGCGTGCCGCGCCGCCGCCCGTTTCGTGGATCCTCGCCGAATCCCACCGGAGAGGTGCACCGGAGCGCAGCCGATAGAGGGGTAGTCCCTCGCCAGCAACGGGTGGACGACCACGTCGTGCTTCTCGACGTACCGCTGGACGTCCTCGCATGTCCACGACGCGAGTGGGTTCACCTTGATCTTGTCTCGCTTCGCGTCCACTCGACGATCCGCGCTCTTCGCCGGTCAGGGGTCTCGTCGCGTCGCAACCCCGACGCCCAGGCGTCGAAGTCGGACAGCGCTTGCGTGAACGGCGTCAGCTTGCGTACCGCGCAGCACCGTCCGGGTCGCGCTCGTAGAGGCGCGGGCCTGCGGCGCTGTCCTGCTCTGCAACCGTCTGTCTTGGCCGAACAGTGACAAGGTTCACGTCGTAGGCGGCCTCAACGGCGTCGCGGGTGGACAACGTCTCGTGGAAGTGGTAGCCGGTGTCGATGAAGACCACGGCGACGCCTGACGGATGCGCGCCGCCATGTCGACGAGCACGGCGGTCTCCATCGACGCTGCGATGCAGAAGCGATCGCCGAACTGGTCGATCGCCCGCAGCACGTCCTGCGGTGGCGCGAGGTCCAGCTCATGACCCGCGCGCCGCACGAGGGCCCGCAGCTCAGCCACGGTCATGCAGCCGCGCAATCACCGTCAACTCCAACACGCTCCACTCCACTCCGGCCGATGTCGGGTGCCGCGCGACGCGCGCCGCCGATGCACCGACGCCCGCGACATCAGTTGTGCGCACGGGCCGGTTCAACGTACACAGCGCGCGGCTGAATCTCCCGCAACCGCTCAACGGCGGCGTGGCCGCGTATCGTCCACAGGGTTACTGCAAGTAGCCGGCCGTCGGACTACCGCCGCGCAGAAGGCGCCCCGTAGCACAAAGCGAGGATCTTGTCGTGGAACTTTGGTAGGTAACGCTTGTCGGCATCGTAGGGTCACGAAAACAGGCCAGGCGGTCGGGCATGTTCGAGCGCGGAGCGAGCTGGGGCACCTGTCCCTTGACGCGGCGGAACTGGGTCTGGGCGGCGAGCATGCCGGCGGCGGCCTAGCCGGGATGACCAGCGCTTCAGCGGGTGTCGCGCACGATCTCGATCATCAGACGGGGTTGGTCCGACGCGCCGCGACGGTGATGCAACCAGCTGATCGACCACGTCACCAGGGGCCGCTGCTGGCCGACACCGGCCGCCCTCGGAGCTGCTGACGCTGGAGATCACGTTTTCGAGACACGGATGCTCGTCAGCCACCTGCGGCGGCGTGCGACACGCTCGCGACCCTCGAGCGGACACGGGGTGCAGGTCCTCGATCGACGACTTCGTCGGCGGTGGCCACTCGTCGCTGGTGTACCAGTCGCGCCTGCCGATCGACGTGCTCAAGGTCGGCAAGACCTTCCTGCAGGACGGTGGACAGCCGCGCGAACCCCGCACTCACCCGCACGATCGTCGACCTCGGCCGCCGTCTGGGGCCAGCATGCGCGCGACGTGGCCGGCGAAGGTCGGTCGACGCGAGCGCGTCGAGCAGCGTGACTCGCTGCGCGCGTTGGGCTGCACCCACGGGCGACCGCCCAGGGTGACGGTGCCGTTGTCGCGCGTCCCGTCTCGGGGAGCGGATGGGCCAGCTCGTCGCCGGGGAGCGCCCTCGCCGGGCGAAGCGGGCCAGATGCCCGTCGAGCCGCCCCCACCTGAGGCCGGCCAGGGCCGGCACACCCGCCTGCGGACGCGGACGTGTGCCAAGCCAGGGGTCCCGCTGCCGGTCCGGCGGAGCGTACAAGCGCTCCAGGGTCCGGGTCCCGGGACAACCAAGGCTGTGACAGGCCATCGGTGAGCACAGGCGCAGGTCACGACGCGTCGCGGTCGACGTTCGGCAGCCCCTGGTGAGGGGCTGGCTGGCGCCTGGCTGCGGCCCTGCTGCTGCTCGCCGTCGCGACTGCACCGTTCCTGGCGTGGGGCGTCCGAGCTCGAGCCGTCCCCGGCCGCGCGGCCCGGTCTCAGTGATCCCCGCGCAGCTGCACCGCGTCCACCGCGCCGGCGAGCCCTCGGAGCTGCTGACGCTGGAGGTCACCGAGAACGTGCCGACGCGCGGCAGTGGACCGACGAGGTCTGCGCCGCGGTGGCCGACTCGGGCCGACGACGTGCTCAAGGTCGACAAGTCCCCTGCAGGACATGGACAGCCGGAGAACGGCATCTCCCGCACGATCGTCGTCCGGCCCGGAGGCGGTGCGCGGGCGAAGGGGTCGAGCGCGTCGAGGTGCTCGAGCGAGACGAACAGCCGCAACGAGGCCCTGCTCGCCGAGCTGCGGGAGGCCCGGCCGCACACCCACCTGGACAGCGCCGTCCGCGCCGTCCGGACGTCCCCGGCGGGCAGAGCGTGGCCCGCGAGCTCGAGTCGGTGTTCGGCGAGGGCCTGGAGGTCCTGGACGACGCCGCCGCTCCGGCGCGCGACCTGCCGTCGACGACCCGCAGCAATTCGCCGCGGGCGTCGCCGCCCTGTCGGTCCGCGGCAGTGCTGGAGTGCCGCCGCGGTGTCGCTGGGCCGAGACGTGCGGGCCGTCCCCGGGCGGACCGCCTGGAGGGCCTGCTCGACACGCCGGAGCTGCGGGCCGCCTTCGCGGCTTCCGACGAGTGCCGCAGGCTGGAGGGCCTGACCGCGCCCGCCAGGACGACAGCAATTCGCCGCGGGCGTCGACGCCCGGCCAGCACGGGCCGACCGCAGACGCCGGGCGGCTCGCGGTTCAGGCTGGACGCCGGCCCGCCGGCTCGGCCGGGCGGCTCGGGTTCAACGACTCCTTCGGGAGACAGCCCCTAGGGTTGCCGGCATGCACGCCGTCGTCCTGGCCGGCGGGAGAGGGACGCGGCTGCGTCCGCTCACCGACGTCCGGCCCAAGCCGCTCGTCCCGTTCGTCGGCGACCCCTTCGCCGCGGGGCTCCTGCGCCGGCTGCGCCACGCCGGCTGCACCCGCGCGACGTTCCTGGTGGCGGCGGACCCGGCGCCGTTCGCACCGCTGCGCGCGCTCGGGGAGCGCCTCGGCGTGCCCGTGGCGGTCGTCGCCGAGCCCGTGCCGCTGGACACGGCCGGCGCGGCGCGCGACCTGCTCCGCGACGCCGCGCCGGACGCGGTGCTCGTGTGCAACGGCGACATCCTCACCGACCTGGACTACGCGGCGCTCGTGGCGACCCACCGCACGCAGGGTGCGGTGGCGACGCTCGCGCTGACCCGTGTCACCGACACCGCGACCTACGGGGTCGTGGAGTGCGACGACGGGCGGGTCCGGCGCTTCGTCGAGAAGCCGCCGCCCGGAGCCGTCGCCGCCGACACGGTCAACGCGGGCACCTACGTGCTGGACCCAGTGGCCTTCGCCACCTTCGACCGACCCGGCCCGCTGTCGTTCGAGCGTGCGGTGTTCCCGGGTCTGGTCGCGGCCGGCGAGGTCGTCGTCGGCGCGGTGTCCGAGGCGGCCTGGCTGGACCTGGGCACGCCGCAGCGCTACCTCGACGGGCACGCGGCGGTCCTGTCGGGGCGCTGCGCGTGGCCGCTGGGTGACGGCTACGAGCAGCGCGGGCGTGCACTCGTGGCGCGCGACGCCAGCGTCGCCGACGACGCGGCGGTCGAGGCCAACAGCGTCGTGGGGCCGGGCAGCGTCGTGGGTTCGGGGGCGCGCCTGGACGGGGCCGTGCTCTTCGCGGGCGTGCACGTCGGGGCACGGGCCGTCGTGGAGGCTTCGGTGCTCGACGACGGGGTCCGGGTGGCGCCCGGGGCCCGGGTCGGCCCCGGCGCCGTCGTCGCGGCGGGGCAGCTGGTCGGCTGACGGCGTCCGGTTGGCCGTGGACTCACCGCCCGTGGACTCACCGCCCGGAGAGCCCCAGACTCGCGGCGGTGCTTGCCGGCCGCCCGCCTCGGCCGACGGGAGACCGACGGTCGGGCCGGCCTTGCGCGGCGGCCACGATCGCCGCCACCCTGTAGACGACCGCCCAACCGTCAGGCCGCCCGTGCGCCGCTTCGCCGTCCTGCTCGCCGTAGCCCTCGCGGCGACGCTCCTGCCCGCGACCGCGCCGGCGCTGGCCGCCGCCAGCCGGTGCCTGCCGGCCGGCGGTGCGCGCGTGCCCAGCGCTCCGGTCCCCTCCGCCGAGTTCGCCGTGCTGGGCAAGGGCTGGGGTCACGGGGCGGGGATGAGCCAGTACGGCGCGCGGGGTGCCGCCCGCCTCGGCTGCAGCGCCCGGCGGATCCTGCGGACCTACTACCCCGGCGTCACGATCGGCACGGACCCGGCCAGCGCCGACCGGAAGGTCCGCGTGGCTGTGACGTTCGGGTCGCTGTCGGACAACGTCGTACGCACGCTCGACGTGGAGGCCGGTGACAACGGTCTGCCATGGGAGGTGTGCGGCGCGCACGGATGCCGCAGGGTCGCAGGCCAGCCCCAGCACACCCGCTGGCGTGCCCGGGTCCTCGCCGACGGGTCCTACATCCTGTACGACGCCGCCGGCCGGCGCGCCGAGGCCGGCGGAATCCGGACGGCGCTGCTGCGCGCGAGGTTGTCGGTCCCCGGCGGCCGCGGCCGCATCGCGCGGCTGCCCGGCAACGGCCACCGCTACCGCTGGGGGGTCCTCGAGCTGGACTCCTACGTCACCGGCGGCCGCGGCCGTGCCTACGTCAACGTCGTCGTGCCCACCGTGGAGCTGTACCTGCGGGGCCTCGCCGAGATGCCGTCGTCGTGGGAGGCCGCCGCGCTGCGTGCCCAGGCGATCGTCGGGCGCTCCTACGCGATGCACCACCGCCGCGCCGGCCGCAAGGCCAGCTGCCGCTGCCACCTGTACGACTCCGTGCTGAGCCAGGCCTACACCGGCTGGGACAAGGAGTCGGAGGGCGCCGACGCCGTCTACGGCCGCCGCTGGGTCGACGCGGTCACCCACACCGCCACCCGGGTCATCAAACGCGGCGACGCCATCGCCGTCGGCTACTACTCGTCGAGCCACGGCGGGCACAGCGAGTCGGGCGCGTTCACGTGGGGGACCGAGACGAGCTACCTGCAGGCCGTCGACGACAGCCGCTGGGAGATGGCGAGCTCCAACCCGATCCGCTCCTGGTCGGTCGGGCTGAGCGCCGCGACGCTCGGGGACATCTTCGGCGTCGGGACGGCCACGAGCGTGTCGCGGCCACGGCCCCGTGGCGCCGCCGGCCGGGTCGGGCGGGTCGAGGCCGGCTACGGCGGCGTCGTCGTCGCCGGCACGGCCGGGTCGGCACGGGTGTCAGGCACGACGTTCCGGACCCGGGTCAACGCGGCGCTCGGCTACGAGGCGGTCCGCTCGACGCTGTTCCGGGTCGTGCGCACCGACCCCTGCGCCGCGCCCCGTGGCGCCGACTTCGCTGGCACCCGCCGTGTCGCGACGGGCGGCCCGGTGGCCGGCGCGGTGCAGGCGTCGCGCTCGGCGTGGACGTCGGCGGGCACCGTGCTCGTCGGCAACCCGGGTCACTGGCGGTCGATGGTCGGCTCGGCGGCGCTGTCGGCGCGCCGCGACGCCCCCCTGTTGCTGTCGGGCCGCGACCGCCTGCCCGCCGCGACGAAGCGCGAGATCGCCCGCCTCGGCGCGCGCCGCGTGTACATCCTGGGCGGCTCGTCGGCGATCTCGACCGCCGTGGCCGACCGGCTCGACGCGATGCGGGGCGTGCGGGTGGTGACCCGCCTGTCGGGACCCAGCCGCTACGACACGGCGCGCAAGGTGGCGCTGGCCGCGGGGCCGGCGGCGGACGGCAGCGCGCGGGTGGCGCTGGTCGCCGGCGACGCCTCGGACCCCGCGCAGGTGTACGGCTTCGCGACCGCGGCGGCGGCCCTGGCCGCGACGCCCGCGCGCCTGCCGACGCTGCTGACCGCTCGCCGTTCGCTGCCGGCGCCGACCCGGCGGGCGCTTGCCGGGCTGCGCACCCGCACGGTGCTGCTCATGGGCGACGGGAGCCTGATCGCACCGGCGGTCGCCTCCACCCTGCGCGCCGAGGGCTACCGCGTCCGGCGCGTCGGGACCAACAACCGCTACGAGACCTCCGCGGCGACCGCGCGCCGGGCGCTGCGGGCGCTGCCCCGCTCACGGCGGGTCGTCGCCGGCTCGTACAAGCGAGCGGACGTGCTCCAGGTCGCCGGCGCGCTCGCCTCGCGGCGCGACGCGATCCTGGTCCTGGCCGCCAGTTGCGACCTCGACGACACCAGGTCGGTCCGCGACGTCCTGCACGGTGCCCGCCGGCGGCTGTCGCGGGCCACCGTCGTGGGGTCGTCCAGCGTGATCGGCGAGCGCGTGCGCTGGCAGATCGGCCGCTCGATCGCCGGTTAGCCCCGCTGCCCGCCGCCGTCGCTGTCAGGGCCTGTCTCCCAAAGGGAGTCGTTGGACGTCAGCCGCCCGGCGTTTGAGGTGCGTCCTGGGGCGGCGCGGGGCGGCCGCGCGCCGCCATCCTCGGAGGGCGGTGCGGGGCGGCAGCCCGCGAGGCGCGGGGTTGGCCGGGGGTTTCCCACATGCCAGGTTGACTGTTGGGCCGCGCGGGGCGAGACTTACATCGCCGTAGTTTCCAGCCTGTAGTGCGCCGGCCGACTTCCCCGGGTGCGCGCGGGCGTCGTCAGTCGGAGGCACGCCGTGACGCCGATCGAGACGCTGCCATGGGCGGCGCAGGCGAAGTGCCTGCAGGCCGAGCCCGACACCTTCTTTCCGGAGAAGGGCGGCTCGACCAGGGAGGCCAAGCGCATCTGCGCCGCCTGCGAGGTCCGCGTGGAGTGCCTGGACTACGCCCTGGCCAACGACGAGCGCTTCGGGATCTGGGGCGGCCTCAGCGAGCGGGAGCGGCGCAAGCTCAAGCGTCTCGCCTCCTGACGCACACCGGCGGCGGGAAGGGCGCGCCGGGCGCCGGGTGGCCTGCTGACCGACCGCGCCGGCGGGGAGCCGTCGCGCCCTGGGCTAGCATCGTGTGCCCCTCCGCCGTTCGTGCGCGCGGCCGTTCAGCGCGCCGTGAGGCCCTTGATGTCTTTGACCGACAACCTCGCAGACCTGCCGCGCGTCGCCGCGGTGCTCGTGGTCCACGACGGCGCGGAGTGGCTCGGCAGCGTTCTCGCCACGATCGCGGCGCAGCGCTATCCCGCGCTGGACCTCGTCGTCGTCGACAACGCGAGCACCGACGGCAGCGCCGACCTGCTGGCGCGTCACGTCCCCGCCGACCGGCTGGTGACCCTGACGCGCAACGTGGGGTTCGGCCGCGCCGTCGCTGCCGCCTCGGCGCATCCCGCCTTCGCGGCGGCCGACCTGATCCTGCTGCTCCACGACGACCTCGTCCTGGCTCCCGAGGCGATCGGCGAGCTCGTGCGCGCGCTGCAGGCCGACACCTCCGTCGCGCTGGTCGGCCCCAAGCTGCGCGAGTGGAGCGACGAGGGGCTGCTCGCCGAAGTCGGCATGACGATCGACCGCTTCGGTCGCACGGAGCCGCGTGCCGAACCCGGCGAGCTCGACCAGGGCCAGCACGACCGGCCGGCCGACGTCCTGTACGTCAGCACCGCCGGGATGCTGCTGCGACGGGAGCTGCTGCGCGAGCTCGGGGGGTTCGACGCCCGCTTCCCCGCCTACCGCGACGACCTCGACCTGTGCTGGCGGGCGTGGCTGTACGGCCACCGGGTCGAGGTCGTGCCCGCCGCCGTCGGCTACCACATCGGCGCCGGCGCCCGTGCCGGCCGGCGGTTCGGCGCGAGCCGTTCCTTCGGTGGGCGCTACCTCGCCGAGCGCCACGCCGTCGCGTCGCTGCTGAAGAACTACTCCGCCCTGCGCCTGACCTGGGTGCTGCCCGTCGTCGTGCTGCTCGCGGTGGCCAAGACCCTGGTCTTCGTCGCGATCCGCCGCTTCGGCGAGGCGGGCGCGGTCGTGCGGGCGTACGGCTGGAACGTCGTGCAGCTGCCGCGCACGCTGCGGCGTCGCCGCACGGTGCAGCGCCGGCGGTCGGTGTCCGACGGTGAGCTTTCGCGCCTGTTCGCGCCGGGGCTGCCGCGCGCCAGGGGATACCTGGAGAGCTTCGGCGCGTGGCTGGCCGGCGGGTCGACCCGCGCGCTGCTCGACGAGGAGGCGGTCGCCGCGGCCGAACAGGACCGGCTGGCCGGCCGCACGCTGCTGCGCTTCCTGCGCGCCCGCCCCGCAGCCGTCGCCGGGACGGTGCTGCTCGGCGCCTACCTCGTCGGGCTGGTGCCGCTGCTGGGCGCCGGGCCGGTGGTCGGCGGGGAGGTCGCCCCCGGGCCGGACAGCGCACGGGACTTTTTGACCGACTACATCACCCCGTTCAACGGCGAGCCCGTGGGCACCGCCGGGCTGGCCTCGCCGATCCAGGCGCTGCTGGGCATCGCGAGCTTCGCCGGGCTCGGCAGCGCCTGGCTCGCCCAGCGCCTCCTCGTGTTCGGCCTGCTGCCGCTGGCGTGGCTGCTCGCGCTGCGAGCCGGACGGTTGATCACCGGGCGGCCCGGCCCCCGTGCCCTGGGTGCGACCCTGTACGCGCTGTCGCCGGTCGTGCTCGGGGCGCTGGCCCAGGGCCGCTACGGCGTCCTCGTCGTCGCCGCGCTGCTGCCCGGGCTCGTCACAGTCGGCGCGCGGGCGGGCAACGCCGCCGCCGGCCCGGCCGGCGCGTGGCGGGCCACGGCGCTCCTGTCGCTGGGCGTGGCGGCCGCGATCTCGGCGGCGCCGTCGCTGGGCCCGCTGCTGCTGGGCGGGCTGCTCGTGGGCGTCGTAGCGGCCGCCGTCCGCCGGGAGCCGGGAAGCCGCGGCGCGGCGCTGCGTCTGGGCCTGGCTGCCGTCACCGCGCTGGTGCTGCTGTCCCCGTGGCTGGTCGGCCTCGTCGTGTCGGGGAGCCTCGCCGCCGCCGTCGGTGTCGGCGCGGACCCCGCGCCGCTGCCGATGTGGCGGGCGCTGTCGATCGTCCCCGAGGTGTTGCCCGGCCTCGGTGGGCTCGGCGGGGTGCTGACCGCCCTCACCTCCGCCGCCGTCGTGGGCGCGTCCCTGCTGCTGGGCCTGCGCCGTCGTCCCGACCTCGTGGCCCTCCTCGCCAGCGTCGCCGCCGTCGCGGCGGTCGCCGCCTGGGCGGTGGACCGCACCCGCGTCGAGTGGTTGTGGGCCCCCGCGCTGTTGCTCCCCGCCGCCCTGGCCGTCGCCGGCCTTGGCGTCCTGGCGGCCCGCAGCCTCGTCGACAGCCTCCGCGAGCACGCCTTCGGGGCGCGCCAGCTGTCGGTTGTCGCGGCGACGGCGATGCTCGGCGTCGGGCTCCTCACCGGCGTCGCTCGCCTCGCGAGCGGCCCGTACGCCGGCCTGGCCCGCGACCCGCAGCTCGTGCCCGCCTTCGTCGGCGCGGACGCCGGCCGGGTCGGGCCCTACCGCGTGCTGCTGCTGACCGATCCGGGCGGCGAGGTGCGCTGGGACATCACCGACGCGAACGGCCCGTCCATGGTCGCCTTCGGCACGACCGCCAGCGCCGACCTCCTCGACGTCGTCGGCGGCGCCGTCGCGGGCATCGCCGGTGGTGGCGACCCGCAGGCCGGCGCCTTGCTCGGGCTGGCCAACGTGCGCTACGTCGTGATCGCCGGCGACGGTGCGTCCCCCGAGTTGACCCGCGCGCTCGCCGACCAGCCGCTGCTCGAGCCGCTGCCGTCGGGAGCCGGCCGCGTCTACCGGGTCCGGTCGTGGCTGCCCCGGGCCGTCGTGCTGCCCGAAGCGCTCGGCGAGCAGCTGCTCGCGACCGGCGACCAGGGCGACACCGAGACCCTCGAAGAGCGGGGCCTGACCCTGCGGCCCGGCGCCACCTACGCCGGACCGGCGCAGCCCGGGCTGCTCGTCCTGGGTGAGGCCGGGTCCCGCGACTGGCGCGCCACCGCCGGCGCGGTGCCGCTGCAGCCGGTCGACCCCGCCGCCGGCCCCGGGCCGGTCGCACCGGTGAACGCCTGGCGCGTGCCCGTGGCGGGCGAGGTCGTCGTCACCTCCGGCGGGCGCGCCCGCCACCTCGTCGTCGTGGCCCTGCAGGCCCTGCTGGTCGCCGGTGTCGTCTCGCTGGCGCTGCGGCCGCCCGGCTTCACGCAGCGGCGTGAAGAGCGCCGGCGCGGTGGGGAGCTGCCCCGTGAGCTGGCCGGGATCCGCGAGCCGGAGGTGTCGGCGTGACGGCGGTGCGGCTGGCGCCCGCCAGCGACCCGGGAAGCGACGCCCGGCGCCGGCGCCGGGCGCTGTGGGTGCTGGCCGCCGCCGCGGCGCTCGTCGTCGCCGCCGTCGCGGTCGACGCGGCCGCCGGCACCGTCACCCCTCCGCGTCCCGCGCCGGTGCGGCGGGAGGCGGCGCGCGCCGGGACGTGGTACTGCCCGGCGGTGGCCCGAGCCGGCGAGCGCGCCGTGCTCACTCGCCGCCGCCGTCGGCGACGAGCCGTCGCGCGTGGCCGTCGACCGCTACGCGCCCTCGGTGTCGCGCGGGGCGACGTCACGACCGTCGAGCCGGGTGCCGCGGCCACGGTCGCCCTCGAGGGCGACGACGCCCGCCATCCGGTGGCGGTGCGCTGGTCGGGCGGGCCGGTCGCGGCGACCTGGCGCGTCGACGGCGACCGCACCGCCGCGGCGCCCTGCGAGCCGACACCGGCCGCGACCTGGCACATCCCCGGCTTTGACACGACCCTCGGCAGCCGCTCCCGGCTGCACCTGTTCAACCCCTTCCCTACCGATGCCGTCGTGCGGCTCGTGTTCGCCACCCCCGCCGGGCCGGTGCGCCTGGTGCTCAGCGACAACCTCGTCGCCGCGGGTGGGCGGACGACCACGTTCAACCTGGCCCGGTTCCAACCCGAGATCCCCGACCTCGGCGTCACGGTGGAGGTCCTCACCGGCCGCGTCGTCGCCCAGGGCGAGCTGCTCGCCGACCCGCCCGGTGACATCCCCGGCACCACCGGGCGCGCGCTGCTGCCCGGAGCCCCCGAGCCGTCGCTGACGTGGTACGCGCCCTACGCCCAGCAGGGGGACGGCACCAGTCGTGGCTGGCGGTGCTCAACCCCTCCGACCGCGAGGCCGCCGTCGAGATCCGGGTGAGCGCCCCTGCGGGCAGGGCCGGCCTCACGGGGAGGTGTCGATCCCCGCCGGCGGCGTGGGACGGGTGGAGCTGGCGCAGACCTCCGAGGACCCCGTGTTCGGGGTGTCCGTGGCCGGGGTCAACGACGTGCCGGTCGTGGTCACCCGGATGACCGCGCTGCGAGCGGCGGGTGGGCGCCCCGCCGTCACCGCCGCGCTCGCCGCCACCGCGCCGGGCACCCGGTGGGCGCTCGCCGGTGGCGGCACCCGGGGGCGCAGCGGAGCACGTGTACGTCTACAACCCGGGCCCGGAGCCGGCGACCGTCGACCTGGGCGCCGACAGCGCGCCGGCCGAGTGGGACGGCGTGCGGATCGGACCGAACGCGCTCATGCGGTTCGCGCTGACGGCGGCGGGCGACGGCCGCGCGTCGCTGCCCGTGCTCGTCACGTCCGACCAGCCCGTCGTCACCGAGCTGCGCTCGGTGTCCTCCAGCGACCGGCTGCGGCCGTGGTCGGCCGGCGGGGTGCCGGCGTCGGCGTGGACCGGTCCGGCGCAGCGCCGGCCCGTCCGGCTCGACCCCACGCTCGCGACCCGCCCGGCCGCCGCGCCGGCGCCGCCCGAGGACCTGACCGACCCGGCCGCGCCGCTGCCCGGGGACGGTGCCGACGGGGCGCGGGGCGACGGTGCGGGGCCGCGAGCCGCGCGAGGGCGCGCGGCGAGGCGCGGCCGCGCGCCCGTCGCACTCAAACGCCGGGCGGCCTGGGCACGCACTCACACGCCGGGCGGCTCGGGGACGCACCTCAAACGCCGGGCGGCTCGGGTCCGACGACTCCCTCGGGAGACAGCCCTAGTCGTCCTCGTCGTCGCCGTACAGGTCGTCGAGGTCGTCGTCGATGCCCAGGGCCCGGGCGACCGCCTCGCCGACTGCGACACGCACGGCGTCGGCGAGGTCGGTGCGGCTGTCGGCGCGCAGCTCCAGCGGTCGGCGGTAGACGGTGAGCACGCCGCCGGCGAGCTCGGCGAGCAGCACGTCGCCCTCGGGCGTGGTCCGGTCCGCCGGTGGGATGTCGTCGACCACGACCTCGGCGCCCTCCAGGGGGTGGCGAGACGCTCGGGCAGCGCGGACGTGGCGTCGCTGATCACGCGCGTGAAGCGACCGGCGTCGCGGACGCGGAAGCCGTCGAAGGGCCGCCGGCGCCGGTCGTTGTCGACGTGGGCGGTCCGGCCGTGACGGTCGCTGCTCATGGTGTCCGGACAGTCGTCGGGCTCAGCTGCGGGCAGGATGCCCGCCCGGCACCCGTCCGCGACGCCACGCGCCGGTTCCCCGCCGGGGGGCGGAGTGTGCACTACGTTGCCGCGCATGGCTGAGACGTTGCGCACCTGCGCCAAGACCGGCTGCCGCTGGCCCGCCGCCGCCTCCCTGTCCTATCGCTACGCGACCAAGCAGGTGTGGCTGACCGACCTGTCGGCGGCACCCGATCCGGCGCTGTACGACCTGTGCCCGCACCATGCCGACGCGCTGACCGTGCCCCGCGGCTGGGAGCGCGTCGACGACCGCAGCGAGCCGCTCGTCGTCGTGGAGCCGTCGGCCCGCGACCGCGCCGACCTCGACGCCGGCTGGGGTCGCGAGCAGGCCGCCGAGGTCGTCGCCGGCCGCGGGCCTGTCAACCGCTACGCCGCCCTGGCCGCCGATCTGCCGCGCCTGGCCGCGGAGGTCGCCGCCGCACCGGCGGGGGCGCCGGCGAGGATGGGGTCGCGCCGGCCCCGGCGGCCGGCGCGGGCGCCCCAGACGCGGCCGCCGGAGGCGCGCTGGCCGTGGAGGTGCTTGTGTCCGTCGGCTCCGCGCCGCCGGGTCGCGCCGGCCGCCGGCTCCGAGGCGCCGGCCGGGGCGGTGCCGCTGCACGGGGCCGACCCCCTGCCCAGCCGGGAGCTGGCGCCGGCACTCGCGTCGCGCCCGTGGGCGCCACCGCCCGATGGACCGCCGATCCCGGGGCAGCTCGCCATCCCGGTGGACGACCTGTGCGCCGGCGCCGGCGCCCGGCGGCGGCGTCGTCGTGTCGATCGACCTGGCCGGCTCGCGCCGGCGGCCGCCCCGCGACTGAGCGATGGCGTCTCAACCCTTGAGCGTTGCACCTGTGACTTCTTATGTGCGGCCAGCGGGGGCGTCGGCGGGCGGGCGGGGCGGGACAGTGCGATGACGCTGCCGCGCGAGCTCGTCCGCGCCGTCCGGCGGCTCGACGAGCATCAGCTGCGGCGGCTGCTCATCCTCGTCCGGGGTCTGCTCATCGGCAGCGAGGGGCCGGTGACCGAGCTCGCGGACGTGCCCGGCATCCCGGCCGTGAGCTACCGCCGGGCGCTCGTCCGCTGCGGGCGGCGCTGCGACGGCTGCCCCCACGGGCCGTACTGGTACGCGTACTGGAAGGACGGTGGCCGCTCCCGGTCGCAGTACATCGGCGGGCAGCTCCCCGCCGACGTCCGGCGGCTCGTGGAGGTCGGCCCGCCCCGTGGCGGTGGCGGCGCCGGCGACGAGGACGTGGCGAACTAGGCCAGCTGCGCACGTGGGAACCACCCGTCGAGAACGCAAGTTCCGCCGCAGTCGGCCGACTGGGACTGCGACGAACTCTTGCGACCCAAGGAGATCCGGCGTGGCGACGTGCGCGAACTGCAGCTCGACCGACCTGATGAGCCTGGGCCTGACGCTCAAGGGCGGCCCGGTGAGCTTCACCCACTGTCGCGCGTGCGAGCACCGCGGCTGGAGCGACGCCGAGCACGGCGGCCAGCTCCCTGCCCGAGGTGCTCACCAAGGTGGCCAGCTAGCCGCGGCGACAAGCCCGGCGGCGCCGGACCCCTCGACGGGTCCGGCGCCGTCCCCATCTCGGGCGCCGCCTGCCCGACCCGCCGGCGGCGCCCGGCCGCCGCCTGCGTAGGATGCCGCTGACGACGACCCGGGCCGGCGCGGACGCCGACGCACGGGCGAACCTCCGGTGCGGGAGCGCGGCATGCTCGACCTCGGCTCCATCGTCAAGGCCTACGACGTCCGCGGGCTCGTCGGCGACAGCTCGACGCCGAGCTCGCCGAGCGCCTCGGCCGCGCCGCGGCGGTGGAGCTGCACGGCGAGGCGGTCATCGTCGCGCGTGACATGCGCCCCTCAGGGGTGGAGCTGTCCGAGGCGTTCATGGCCGGCGTCCGCGCCCAGGGCGTGGACACCGTCGACATCGGGATGGCGTCGACGGATCTGCTGTACTACGCCTCCGGCCGCCTCGGCCTGCCCGGGGCCATGTGGACGGCCAGCCACAACCCCGCCGAGTACAACGGGCTGAAGCTGTGCCGGGCGGGCGCCGAGCCCGTCGGCATCGACACCGGGCTGGCCCAGATCCGCGACCGCGCCCAGTCCGGCTCGTTCCCGGCGTCCTCGGCGCAGGGCAGCCACCGGACGATGGCGCTGCTGGGGGAGTACGCCGACCACGTCCGGGGCTTCGTCGACGTCGGGGCGCTGCGGCCGACCAAGGTCGCCGTCGACGCCGGCAACGGCATGGGCGGGCTCGTCGTCCCCGAGGTCTTCTCGGGCCTTCCCGTCGACCTCGTCGAGCTGTTCTTCGAGCTCGACGGCAGCTTCCCCAACCACCCCGCGAACCCCATCGAGCCGGAGAACCTCGTCGACCTGCAGGCCGCCGTCACCGACTCCGGCTGTGACCTGGGGCTGGCCTTCGACGGCGACGCCGACCGGATGTTCTGCGTGGACGAGGCGGGTCGGCCGATCAACCCGTCGCTGGTCACCGCCGTCATCGCCGGCACGCTGCTGGAGCGCAACCCCGGCGCGACGATCCTGTACAACCTCATCGTCTCCCGGGTCGTCCCCGAGACGGTCGAGGCGGCCGGGGGCCACCCGGTGCGCACCCGCGTGGGCCACTCCTACATCAAGGCCGTCATGAAGGACACCGGGGCGGTGTTCGGCGGCGAGCACTCGGGCCACTACTACTTCCGTGACAACTTCCGCGCGGACTCGGGGCTCATCGCCGCGGTGCTGCTGTTAGAGGCCCTGTCGGACTCGGGCGGGACGATGTCGCAGCTCATCGCCCCCTATGACCGCTACGTGCAGTCCGGCGAGGTCAACACCACCGTCGCCGACCAGGCGGCCGCGATGGAGCGCGTCGCCGGCGAGCTGGCCGGGCAGGGGGAGGCCGACTGGACCGACGGCCTGACCTTCGAAGGCGACGGGTGGTGGTTCAACCTGCGCCCGTCCAACACCGAGCCGCTGCTGCGCCTGAACGTCGAGGCCGCCGACGCCGAGCAGATGGCGGCCGTCCGCGACCGCGTCCTGCAGCTGATCCGCTGACCGTCCGCCGACCCGAGGAGACAGCCGTGGCCGTCGACCCCGCGTTGCTCGAGCTGCTGGTGTGCCCCGCCTGTCACGGCGAGGTGGAGTACAAGGACCGCCGCCACCTCATCATCTGCACGGCCTGCGGGCTGCACTACCCGGTGCGCGACGGCATCCCCGTCATGCTCGTCGACGAGGCCACGCGACCGCCCCCGCGCCGTTCCCCGCCCGCCGCCGGTGACGGGGCGGACGCCTAGTGGATCTCGACGACCCCCGGCGCTACGGCGCCGTGGACGGGTCCGACGCGCTGGCCGACCTGGAGACGACCGCCGACCAGTGGGCGCACGCTCGCGAGCTCGCCGGGGTCGCGCTGGACCTCGACGACGTCGACACCGTCGTGGTCACCGGCATGGGGGGCTCGGGCATCGGCGCGGACATCGTGTGGGCGCTGGCCACCGGCAGCGCCCGCCGCCCGGTCGTCGTGCACAAGGGCTACGGGCTGCCGGCGTTCGTCGGCCCGCGCACGCTGGTGATGGCGGCGTCGTACTCAGGCGGGACCGAGGAGACGCTGTCGGCGTTCGCCGAGGCCCGTCGCCGCGGCGCGCGGCGCTGGGCGGTCACCGTCGGCGGGGCGCTGGCGGCCACCTGCGAGGAGACCGCCACGCCGTGCGTGCTCGTCCCGGCCGGGCGCCGGCGTGTGAGCGCTCCGAGGACCGCCCCGCGCCCGCCGCGCCACTCCATGGGGTACCTGCTCGTCCCCGCGCTCGTGGCGCTGGGCCTGGACGAGGGCCTGGACGAGGCGATCGACGTCCTCGCCCGGCTCGGCGGCGAGCTCGGGCGCGCCGTGCCCACCGCCGACAACCCCGCCAAGGCCCTGGCGCTGGACCTCGCCGCCGGCGGTGTGCCGCTGGTCTGGGGCGGGCGGGGCATCGGGGCGGTGGCCGCCTACCGGCTCGCCTGCCAGCTCGCCGAGAACGCCAAGCTGCCCGCCAAGCACGGCGAAGTCCCCGAGTCGTGCCACAACGAGGTCGTCGCCTGGCAGGAACCGTCGCTGCTGACCGGCACGAGCGGGATGGTCGCCGTCCGCGACCCCGGCGGTGAGCACCCGCGGGTCGCGCAGCGCTTCGCGGTCGTCGGCGACCTGCTCGTCGAGCGGCTCGCCTGGCGGCGGGACATCGTCGCGCAGGGTCGCGCGCCGCTGGCCCGGCTCGCGTCCCTGCTGCTGCACGGCGACCTCGCCAGCGTCTACACGGCCCTGGCGCTGGACCGTGACCCGACCCCCATCGCCAACATCGAGCGGTTGAAGGCCGCACTCGGCGCCGCGCACGGGCCTAGCGGGGCCCCGGTGGCCGACCCGGTCGCGGGGCAGCGGCCGTGAGTGCCGCCGCGGCGTTGCGCGAGCGGCTCGGCGGGTTCCGCCCGCGGGCGCTGCTGACGCTGGGCTCGGGGCTGTCGGCGCTCGCCGACGAGGTCGACGGTGCGATCGCCCTGGGCTTCTCCGAGGTCGGTCTGCCCGAGCCCACCGTCCCCGGCCACGCCGGGCGCATCGTCGCGGGCACGCTGCACGGGCTGCCGGTGCTCGTCCAGCAGGGTCGGTTGCACCTGTACGAGGGAGTGGCCGCCCGCGACGTGGCGGCCTGCGTCCGCGCCGCCGCCGACGCGGGCGCCGACACGTTCCTGGTCACCAACGCCGCGGGCGGCCTGGACCCGGCGATGTCGCCGGGCGACGTGCTGGTGCTGGCCGACCACCTCAACCTCACCGGGGCGAGCCCGCTCGTCGGCGCGGGCGGCACCCCCCAGTTCGTGGACATGACCGGCGCCTACGATCCGGCGCTGCGGGCGCTCGCCCACCGCGCCGCCGAGCTCGCCGGGCTGACGGTCACCGAGGGCGTGTACGCCGGGCTGGTCGGCCCCGCCTACGAGACCCCCGCCGAGGTCCGCATGCTGCGCGCCCTGGGCGCCGACGCCGTCGGGATGTCGACGGTCCTGGAGGTCGTGCAGGCGCGGGCAGTCGCCCTGCGCGTCGTCGGCGTGTCGCTGGTCACCAACGTCCACCGGCCGGGTGGCACCCCCACCGACCACGCCGAGGTGCTCGACGCCGGCAGGACCGGCGGGCCGCGGCTGGCTGCGATGCTGCGCGAGCTCCTCCCTGCCCTGTAGCCGGCCGCCCGGCCGTCGCCGCGCCCACGACGTCGCTGCCGTCATGAACCCTCCCGACGCGTGCGTCCATGACGGCGGCGGGCAGGAACTGCTGGGTTACGCTGTCCCCCGCCCTTGCGCGTCCGTCCCTTCCACAGCCACCGAGGTCCGCACCCATGCCTGCAACCGACTCCCTGCCGCCGTTCGACGTCGCCGACCTCGGGCTCGCCGCGCGCGGCAAGGCCCGGATCGAGTGGGCCGAGCGCTCGATGCCGGTGCTGCGCGCGATCCGCGAGCGCTTCGCCGCCGACCGGCCGCTGGAGGGCCACCGCGTCGCTGCCTGCCTCCACGTCACCACCGAGACGGCGAACCTCGCCCGGACCCTGGCCGCGGGCGGCGCCGAGGTGACGCTGGTCGCCAGCAACCCGCTGTCCACCCAGGACGACACGGCCGCGGCGCTCGTCGCGGAGTACGGGATCTCCACCTACGCGATCCGTGCCGAGGACAACGCCTCGTACTACCGCCACATCGACGCCGCCCTGGACACGCGACCGACGATGACCATGGACGACGGCTGCGACCTGGTGAACCGGCTGCTGTCGAAGCGCCCCGACCAGGCCGCCGAGGTCGTCGCGGGCACCGAGGAGACCACCACCGGCGTGATCCGGCTGCGCGCGATGGAGCGCGGCGGGGCGCTCCGTTACCCGATCATCGCGGTCAACGACACCCCCACCAAGCACCTGTTCGACAACCGCTACGGCACCGGGCAGTCGACGCTGGACGGGATCATCAGGGCGACGAACGTCCTGCTCGCGGGCAAGACCGTGGTCGTCGCCGGTTACGGCTACTGCGGCCGCGGGGTCGCCAGCCGTGCCAAGGGCCACGGCGCCGACGTCGTCATCACCGAGGTCGACCCGATCCGTGCCCTGGAGGCCGCGATGGAGGGGTTCCGGGTGCTGCCGATGGCCGAGGCCGCGCCGATCGGCGACGTGTTCGTCACGGTCACCGGCAACACCTCGATCCTGCGCGCAGAGCACTTCGAGGTGATGGCCGACGGGGCGATCATCTGCAACTCGGGGCACTTCGACGTCGAGATCGACATCCCCGCGCTGTCCAAGCTCGCGTCGGCGCGCCGCGAGGTCCGCGACAACGCCGAGGAGTTCGAGCTCGCCGACGGCCGGCGGATCGTCCTGCTGGCCGAGGGCCGGCTGGTCAACCTCGGCGCGGCGGAGGGGCATCCGGCTGCCGTCATGGACATGAGCTTCGCCGACCAGTCGCTGGCCGCGGAGTGGCTGGCCGCCAACGCCGACGGCCTGACACCGCGGGTCTATGACCTGCCGATCGAGCTCGACGCCGAGGTCGCACGCCTCAAGCTCGCCGCGATGGGCAACGCCATCGACACGCTGACCGCCGAGCAGGAGCACTACCTGGCCTCCTACGACCTCGGCACGTGATCCTCGACGACCTCGAGGGGCTCCTGGGTGAGCGTCTCCTCGCCGCGCGCGAGGGCTCCGCGCGCGAAGGCTCCTACTCGGTCACCCTCCTGCTCGACACCGAGAAGGCCCGCCGCAAGGTCATGGAGGAGGCCTTCGAGCTGACGCTGGAGCTCGGCCGGGAGCCGATCGACCGCGAGCGCACCGCCGAGGAGGCCGCCGACCTGCTGTTCCACACGCTGGCCGGCCTGGTCGGCGCCGGCGTCCCGCTGTCGTCGGTCATGGCCGTGCTCGAGGACCGCTGGCAGTGATCGTCGCCCGGGTGGGGGTGCCGTCCAAGGGGCGGCTGCGCGACGACTGCCTCGCGCTGCTGTCGGCGGCCGGCTACGCGACCTCGATGCTGCACGGCGCCGGGTCGATCGCGGCGCTCGACGGGCTCGAGCTCATCGAGATGCGACCCCGCGACGCCGCCGCCGCCCTCGCCGCCGGCCAGCTGCACGCGGCCTTCCTGGCCACCGACATCGTCGCCGAGCACGAGCTCGACGACCTGCGCGCGTTGCCGCTGGGTTTCAGCCGCTCCGACCTCGTGCTCGCCAGCCGCGACGACGACGGGCGCTCGGGCATCGCCGACCTCGCCGGCGGCGTCGTCGCCACACACCTGCCCGCCCTGACCGAGCGCTTCTTCACCGGCAAGGGCGTCGGCGTCACCGTCGTGCCGATGGGCGGGTCGCTGGAGGGCGTGTGCGCCGCGGGGCTCGCCGACGCGATCGTCGACCTGCGTGAGACCGGCACGAGCCTCATGACCAACCGCCTGCGGGTGCTGGAGGTGCTCGCCCACTGCCAGGCGCTGTTCGTCCGCGCCGGTGACTCCCCCGCGCTGGACGACCTCAGCCTGCGCCTGGACGCGGTGCTCGCCGCCCGCCGTCACCGCTACGTCATGCTGCACGTCCCCGGCGAGCGCCTGGAGGACCTGCGCGACGTCTTCCCCGGGCTGGCGTCGCCGACGGTGCTGCCCCTTGCCGGGCGCGACGACCTCGTCGCCGTGCACCTCGTGGTCACCGAGACCGAGCTGTGGGGGCGCCTCGGCGACCTGCGAGCCCTCGGCGCCACCGGCATCGTCGCCCTGCAGCCGCAGGCGCTGCTGCCCTGACCGTGGAGCTGTTCGCGGTGCGGTGGGTCGACCCGGGTGGCGACGGCGCCGGCCCGGCGGTGCGGCTGCTCGACCAGACGCTGCTGCCCGAGCGGGTCGAGGTGGTCGACTGCCGGTCGGTCGACAGCCTGGCCGAGGCGATCCGCTCGCTGCGGGTGCGCGGCGCCCCCGCGCTCGGTGTCGCGGCGGCCTACGGCGTCGTGCTCGGCGCGCTCGTGGACGCCGACGCGGCGGGTGCCGCGCGGACCCTGACAGCGCAGCGGCCGACCGCCGTCAACCTCGGCTGGGCCTGCCGGCGGGTGCTCGCCGCGGGCGGTCCGGACGCCGACCCGGACCTGTTGCTGGCCGAGGCGCGTCGCCTCGACGTCGAGAACGAGGAGGCCTGCCGCGCGATGGGCCGCCACGGCGCCGCGCTGCTCGGCCACGGCGCGCGGGTGCTGACCCACTGCAACACCGGCGCGCTCGCCTGCCAGGGGATCGGCAGCGCGTTCGGCGTCGCCCGTACCGCGTTCGAGCGGGGGGCGCTCGGCCACCTGTGGGTCGACGAGACGCGCCCCCTGCTGCAGGGGGCGCGGCTGACCGCCTTCGAGGCCGCCGCGCTGGGCATGCCCCACGCCGTCGTGGTCGACGGAGCGGCGGGGGCCCTGTTGGGCACGCGGCAGGTCGACGCGGTCCTCGTCGGCGCCGACCGGATCGCCGCCAACGGTGACACCGCCAACAAGGTCGGTACCCGCACGCTCGCGGTGCTCGCCGCCGACGCGGGCGTCCCGTTCTACGTCGTCGCGCCGACGTCGACGGTCGACCTCGACACCGCCGACGGTGACGCCATCGAGATCGAGCAACGCGACCCCGGCGAGGTCCGCACCGCGATGGGCCACACCGCCCTCACGCCCCCCGACAGCCCGGTGTGGAACCCGGCGTTCGACGTGACGCCGGCCCGGCTCGTCACGGCCATCGTCACCGACCGGGGCGTCGCCCGCCCCCCGTACGCCTCCTCCCTCCGGCGCCTGACCCGAGGTGGCGGGGGTGCCCCCCCGCATCGGTGGTGGTTACACCCGCCCCCCGGGGGGGCGAGGCGGGGCGGGGGCGGGCCCCCGGGCGCCCGGATACCGTCGGCCGGTGGGTTCGCTGCTGGAGGCCGCGCTGCCGCTGCGGTGCGCCGCGTGCGCGCGTCCTGCCCCGCGCGGGCTGTGCCGGAGGTGCGCGCTCGCCGCGGAGCGCCTCGTCCTGCCCGACGCCGGCTGGGAGGAGCTCGACCCGGGCGTCGGCGCGATCGGGCTGTTCGCCTACGCCGGGCTGGCGGCCGAGGCGGTGCGAGGCCTCAAGCTCGGCGGGCGCCACGCCGGAGCCGAGCCGCTCGGCGCGCTGCTGCGCCGGCGGCTGCCGCCGCCGGCGGGCTGGCCGGTCACGTGGGTGCCGTCCACCCGCAGGCGCCTGCGCGAGCGCGGGTTCGAGCTCACACGGCTGCTGGCCGGCCCCGGCGCGGTCGCCCTGCTCGACCGCGTCGCCGACCGCCCCGACCAGACGTCGCTCGCGGCGCCCGCCCGTCGCGCCGCCCCGCTCGGCGCCTTCCGCCCGCGGGGGCGGTTCCCGGGCGGTCGTGCTCGTCGACGACGTGCGCACCACGGGGGCCACGGCGCTGGCCTGCGCCGACGCGCTGCGTGACGGCGGCGCGACGCGGGTGCTCGTCCTCACGCTGGCGGTCGGCGGCGACGCCGCCCGCCGTGCGGTGGAACGCTGACGTCGCTCGGCCTGCACCTCAAGCGCCGGGCGGCTCGGCCTGCACCTCAAGCGCCGGGCGGCTCGGCCTGCACCTCAAGCGCCGGGCGGCTCGGGCCCCCGGGAGGCGGCGCCCTGCGTCTCGCGCTTGTCGGCTTCCAGGTCGAGGTGGATCGGCACGCTCGTCACCACCACTCCGCGCGCGAGCAGCAGCGCGCCCTTGATCTGCAGGGCGGTCTGGTTGTGCAGCGGGCGGTGGACGAGCTTGGGCAGGACGAACTCCGGCAGCACGCACGTGACCACCGTGTGCCTGCCGTCGGGCCCGAAGTCGCGGACGTAGGCCTGGACCGAGTCGCTGAGGCTGCGGAAGGGGCTGTCGACGATCTCCAGGGGCACCTCGAGGTCCCAGTCGTCCCACTGCTGGAGGATCGCGGTCGAGCGGTCGGTGTCGAGGTTGACCGACAGGGCTCGCACGGACGTCGACTGCAGGCTCCTGGCGTATGCCAGGGCGCGAATCGTGGCGCTGTTCACCGCCGACACGAGCACGACGACGTGGTGCTCGACCGGCTCCTCGATCTCGAACGGCCCGGGCACCTCAGGCGCGGTGACATTGGCGACGACCACGCCCTGGCGCACCAGTCCCGACTTGATGCGCACCGCGAGGCGGTGCCGCCGCACCACTTCGAGCATGCTCTCCGACAGCGTCTCCGCCACGATCGCGGTCGTGAACGACCGAGGATGGGCGCCCTGCTCGCGCTGCAGGTGCGCGACGACCTCGTCGTCGGCGCGCGGGTCAGTGGACGCGACGAGCACCGTCAGCGGCACGTCGGGGGCGAAGGCGGCCCACTCACGCTCCACGTCGATGCCGGGCAACGGCACGACGCAGGCGCTCACCGACGAGGCGTTGACGGCGCGGGCGTAGGACAGCGACCGGGCGACCGACTCGTCGATCTTGTCGAGCACGATGACGGCGTGCAACGGCCGTGCGGGCTGCCGCGTGGTCACGTCCGCGCGCAGCTGCAGGCTCACCTGACCGTAGTGACGGTGGATCCGGTGCATGAGGGTCGCGACGAGCGGGATCGCGAGGATCACCATCCAGGCACCACCGCGGAACTTCGTGATCGACACGACGACGAGCACCACGCCCGTCGTGAACGCCCCCACGCCGCTGACGATGGCCGCCTCCCGCCAGCGGGGCTCCCGCAGGGCGATGCGCCGGCGCACCATCCCGGCCTGGGACAACGTGAACGAGGTGAACACGCCGACCACGTACAGCTGGATCAGACGGGTGACCTCGGCCTGGAAGAGCACGAGCAGCAGGCTCGCGCTGACGGCGAGCACGACCACGCCGTTGCTGAACACGAGGCGGTCGCCGCGGCTGAGGAACTGGCGCGGCAGGAACCGGTCACCGGCCAGGATCGAGGCGAGCCGGGGGAAGTCGGCGTAGGCCGTGTTCGCCGCGAGGATGAGGATGGCCGCGGTCACGACCTGGACCAGGTAGAACAGCGGCCCCTGGCCGAACACCGCCGCGGCGATCTGCGCGACGACGGTGCGCTCCATGCCCTCGGTCGCCACGACGTTCGTCGCGGTCGCCAGGTAGCTGATGCCCAGGAACATCGTCACGGCGATGACGCCCATGATCCCGAGGGTGGCCGCCGCGTTCCGGCTCTGGGGGTAGCGAAAGGCGGCGACCCCGTCGGAGATCGCCTCGACGCCGGTCAGGGCGGTGGCTCCCGACGAGAACGCCCTCAGCACGAGGAACAGCCCCAGCGCGCTCTCCACCTCCAGGGCGGTTCCGGCGCTCTCGGCCTGGGGGCAGCCGCCGACGCAGCGCAGCAGCCCGGTGGCGATGAGCAGGTAGATCGTCGCCACGAAGGTGTACGTCGGGATCGCGAAGACGACCCCGGCCTCCTTGACGCCGCGCAGGTTGGCGAGGGTGACCAGGGTGACGAAGCCGAGCGCGAGCGAGACCTTGTGCTCGGCGAGGATCGACGCCGCCGACGTGATCGCCGCGACGCCCGCGGCGATCGAGACCGCCACGGTGAGCGAGTAGTCGATGAGCAGCGCGCTCGCGGCGACGAGCCCCGGGATCTCGCCGAGGTTCTCCCGCGCCACGATGTAGGCGCCGCCGCCACGCGGGTAGGCGCGGACCGTCTGGCGGTAGCTGATGATGACGATCACGAGCAGCGTGGCGACCGCCAGCGACAGCGGCCCGACGAGGCGGAAGGCGCCGGCGCCGGCGAGCGCCAGCACCAGCATCATCTCCTCGGTCGCGTACGCCACCGACGACATCGGGTCGGAGGAGAAGACCGGCAGCGCCATCCACTTGGGCAGCAGCGTGTGACCGAGCTCCCGGCTGGCCTTGGGGCGCCCGACGACGACACGCTTCAGCGTCGACAGGTCCGTCACCGAACGCTCCTCGCTCTGTCCGACCGCCCGTGCGTGGCGCTCGCTGACGGGCAGTATCGTAGGCCCGCGCAGGGGCCAAGCACGCCTGCCGGCCGCCCCGCGCCGACACAGGAGCCAAGGGGTGCACGTCATCATCGCCGGTTGTGGGCGGGTCGGTTCCCAGCTGGCCCAGACGCTGTCGGACGAGGATCACGACGTCGTCGTCATCGACAAGAACCCCGCGGCCTTCCGCAGGCTCGGCAAGGACTTCGCCGGCCGCGCCCTCCCAGGGGTGGTGTTCGACCGGCCCACGCTGGAGGAGGCGGGGATCAAGCGCGCGCAGGCGTTCGTCGCCGTCACCAGCGGGGACAACTCCAACATCGTCTCGGCACGCACCGCCAAGGAGCGCTACGCCGTCGAGCGCGTCGTCGCGCGGATCTACGACCCGGAGCGGGCGTCCATCTACGAGCGGCTGGGCATCACCACCATCGCGTCCGCGCAGTGGACCGCGGACGCGGTGCTGCGCACGCTGCTGCCGGAGGGGAACCGGGTCGAGGGCTCGATCGGCCCGGGGGCGCAGGACGTCGTGCTGCTGACCGCCACCATCCCGACGGGCGTGCGCGACGCGAAGGCGTCGCAGCTGTCGACCCCGGGGCGCGCCGTCCTGGCCGCGGTCACCCGGGACGGCACCACCCGCGTTCCGGTCGCGAACATGCTGGTGCAGTCAGGCGACCAGGTGCATCTCGCAGTCCAGCGCGAAGCCGTCGACACCGTCGATGCGCTGCTGGACCGCATGGCGCAGGAGGCTCACTGATGAACGTCGTCATCGCCGGCGCCGGCAACATCGGGCGCTACCTGTCGGTCGACCTCGCGGCGCGCGGCCACGACACCACGCTGATCGACCAGTCCGACGCGGCCCTGGCCATGGTGCCCAGCAGCGACCTGCACATGACCTCCGGCGACGCGTGCTCGCCCAAGGTGCTCGAGAGCGCCGGCACCCGCCAGGCCGACGTCGTCATCGCCGCGACGGGCGACGACGAGGACAACCTCGTCATCAGCCTGCTCGCCAAGCAGGAGTTCGCGGTCCCCCGTGTGCTCGCCCGGGTCAACCACCCCGTCAACGAGTGGCTGTTCGACGAGGCGTGGGGCGTCGACCTCGCCGTGAGCCCGCCGCACCTGCTCGCCGCGCTCGTCGAGGAGGAGGTGTCCACCGGCGACCTCGTGTCGCTGCTGAAGCTCCAACGGGGCCGGGTCCAGCTGCTGGAGATCCGCCTCGACGAGCGTTCACCCGCCGTCGACAAGCGGGTCGAGGAGCTCGAGCTGCCGGCCAACGTCGCGCTCGTCGCGCTCGTGCGCGACGGCAACGTCGTCACCTGCCGTGCGACGACACCGCTGACGGTGGGCGACGAGGTCCTCGCGCTGGTCGCCGGCGACGAGACCGGGGAGCTGCGCCGCCAGCTCGTCGGCGCCGGTCAGGAGCCGTGAGATGGCCGTCCACCAGTGCCCCCGCTGCGAGCTGCGCTTCCGCGACGAGCCCGAGGTCCGAGCCCACCTCGTCGACGACCACAAGGTCGACCCCGAGCAGCTCGAGCACCACTACCGCCCCGGCCGCACGGTGCGACCCCACCGCGACGTCCCCGACCCGACCGCCGACTCCGACCGCCGCCGGCGAGGCTGACCTGCCGCCGGGCGACCGACCGGCGCTCGGCGCTACGTGTACGGCTCGCTGACCGAGGCCCAGGTGGGGTTGCGCACCTGCAGCCCCGCCTCGCCCGCGTCGGCGACCGTCCCGGTCATGCGGATCCCGGCGCCGAGCTCCAGGCCCGCCAGGTTGGACCGACCGGTGAACACGCCCGTCAGGCGCCCGGTCCCGTCCTCGATCGTCACCTCGAGCTGGCGTCCCGGCACGAGCCGGATCTTGTGCACGACCCCGACGCAGGTGGTCTTGTGGCGCGGTCGCGCCTCGCCGATCGGCACCGCGTCGGTGTACTGGCTCCGCCAGGTCCGCAGGTCCTCCTCGCGGCTCACGGTCGGGTCGTTGACCATCGCGGCAGTGTAGGTCGGCGCCCCGTCCCCCCGGGTGGCGGGGGTTGCGCCGGAGGGGTCACGCGGGTGACGATGCGCCCGCAGGGTGCCACGACCTCGAAGGGCTCCGGTGCGCGATCGAACCACCACCGACCACCCGTTGATGCCCCTGCTCCCGGCCTCGGACGCTCGTCCGAGGCCGTGTCGCGTCCGGGGGCCGTCCGTCCCCGGCCGCGGCGCGCCGACCGTGCGATGGGAGGGACTGTGGACATCACCGTCAAGGCCAAGAACTGCCAGGTGCCCAGCCGGGTGAAGGAGGACGTCGTCGCGCGCGTCGAGCACGCGACCCGCTTCTTCGACCGGCTGCTGGCCGTCGAGGTGGTCTTCGGCGAGGAGCACAACCCGCGCATCGCCCAGCCCGCCGTCGTCGAGGTGACGGGCCGCACCAAGGGCCACCACATCCGCGCCGAGGGGGCCGGCACCGACCACCGCGGTGCCGTGGACGTCGCCGTCGCGCGCTTCGAGCGCCAGCTCGCGCGCTACAAGGCCCGCCAGGTCGACCGCTACCGCGGCCGTGACCGCCACGCCGCGCCACTGGCCGTGGTCGGCCCCCCCGCGCCGGCGCCTGCCGAGCCCGCCGCCGCCGACGACGGCTGGCCGCGGCCCAGAATCGTGCGCACGAAGCACTTCGAGCTCGTGGCCATGCTGCCCGACGACGCCGCTGTCCAGCTCGAGCTGCTCGGCCACGACTTCTTCGTGTTCACCAACGCCGCCTCCGGGGCGTGCAACGTCGTGTACCGCCGCCGCGACGGCGACCTGGGGCTCATCCAGGGCGTCGAGCCCGGCACCCTGGACAAGGCGGGCGAATAGACTGCGCTCCGGCGCGACGGATCGGGAGGTCGGCGAGGATGACGACAACCGAGGGCGGCGCCCGCACGGACACGATCCGGGTGATCGTCGCCGACGACCACGCCCTGTTCCGGCGTGGCCTGGAGATGGTGCTGGAGTCCGAGCCCGACATCGAGGTCGTCGCGGAGGCCAACGACGGCAACGAGGTCGTCGTCCTGGCCGTCGAGCACATGCCCGACCTCGTGCTGATGGACGTGCGCATGCCCGGCCAGGGCGGCATCGAGGCCGCGCAGGCGATCAAGGACGCGGTCCCCCACACCAAGATCCTCATGCTGACGATCAGCGACGAAGAGGAGGATCTCTACGACGCGATCAAGGCGGGCGCGAGCGGCTACCTGCTCAAGGAGATCTCCATCGAGGACGTGGCCGGCGCGATCCGCAGCGTCCACGCCGGCCAGTCACTGATCTCCCCCTCGATGGCGTCCAAGCTGCTCACCGAGTTCGCGACCATGGCGCGCAAGGACTCCGAACGCCAGCAGATGCCGACGCCCAGGCTCACCGACCGGGAGATGCAGGTGCTCACCCTCGTCGCGCAGGGGCTGAACAACCGCGACATCGCCAAGGAGCTGTTCATCTCGGAGAACACCGTCAAGAACCATGTGCGCAACATCCTCGAGAAGCTGCAGCTGCACTCGCGGATGGAGGCCGTCGTGTACGCGGTCAAGGAGAAGCTCCTCGAGATCAAGTAGGCCCGCCTGCGGGAATCCCCGCTGCGCCCCCGCCCGCCCGAACACCCGCCGCCACGGAACTCCGCCGGCGCACGGCACCACGGGCTCGCCGAGGTCCTCGTCGCCCTGCACGCGCTGGACTGCTCCACCGCCGGCCCCGGCCACGCGGCCCGAGGTTGAAGACTCCGATCCGGATGCGGACCGGAGTCTTTCACCTTCGCCTGGGAACCCCTGCAAACCGGGACGATCGGGGCCGGTCGGCGGCGACGGGCTGACCTACACTGAGCCGCCGGACCGATCCCCTTGCGACAGGTGTGCGACGTGGTGCTGCAGAAGATCCTCCGGCTCGGTGAGGGCCGTCACCTCAGGCAGCTGCAGGCGCTCGTCACCGAGGTGAACGCCGCCGGGGAGGGGGTCGCCGACCTGTCCGACGAGCAGCTGCGCGCCCGCACCGACGAGTTCAAGCGGCGGCTGGGCGACGGTGAGACGCTCGACGACCTGCTGCCCGAGGCGTTCGCCACCGTGCGCGAGACCGCCTCGCGCGTGCTGGGCCAGCGCCCCTACGACGTCCAGGTCCTCGGCGGCGCCGCGATGCACCAGGGCGACATCGCCGAGATGCGCACGGGTGAGGGCAAGACGCTGACCTCCACGATGCCGGTCTACCTCAACGCCCTGGCCGGCGAGGGCGTGCACGTCGTCACCGTCAACCCCTACCTGGCCAGCCGCGACGCCGAGTGGATGGGCCCCGTCCACCGGTTCCTGGGCCTGTCCCTCGGGCTGATCACGTCCCAGCAGGGCAAGGTCGACAAGCGCAAGGCCTACGCCGCGGACATCACCCACGGGACCAACAACGAGTTCGGCTTCGACTTTCTGCGCGACCACATGGTCCTGTCGTCGCCGGAGAAGGTCCAGCGCGGCCACCACTACGCGATCGTCGACGAGGTCGACTCGATCCTCGTCGACGAGGCACGCACCCCGCTGATCATCTCCGGCCCCGCCGACCAGGCGACCGAGTGGTACAGCGTCTTCGCGCGGCGGGTCGTCCCCCGCCTAGACAAGGACGTCCACTACGAGATCGACGAGGGCAAGCGCACCGTCGCGGTGACCGAGGACGGCGTCGCCCGCGTCGAGCAGCTGCTCGGCGTCGAGAACCTCTACGAGAGCGTCAACACCCCGCTCATCCACCACCTGCAGAACGCCATCCGCGCCAAGGAGCTGTACCTGCGCGACCGCGAGTACATGGTGTCCGACGGCGAGGTCCTCATCGTCGACGAGTTCACCGGCCGCACCCTGCACGGCCGCCGCTACTCCGAGGGGCTGCACCAGGCGATCGAGGCCAAGGAGGGTGTGCGGATCAAGGAGGAGAACCAGACCCTCGCCACGATCACGCTGCAGAACTACTTCCGCCTCTACGACAAGCTGTCGGGCATGACCGGCACGGCCAAGACCGAGGAGTCGGAGTTCGCCCACATCTACGACATCGGGGTCGTGCAGATCCCCACGAACCGCCCGCCCATCCGCGCCGACCACGCCGACCAGATCTACAAGACGGAGGCGGCCAAGTACGAGGCGGTCGCCGCCGACATCGTCGCCCGGCACGAGGCCGGGCAGCCGGTCCTCGTCGGCACCGTGTCGATCGAGAAGTCCGAGCGGCTGTCGGGGATGCTCACCCGCCGGGGGATCCCCCACGAGGTCCTCAACGCCAAGAACCACTTCAAGGAGGCCGAGATCGTCGCCCAGGCCGGCCGCGTCGGCGCGGTGACCGTCGCGACGAACATGGCCGGCCGCGGCGTCGACATCGTCCTGGGCGGCAACGCCGAGTCGCTGGCCGAGACCGAGGCGCGCCGTTCCCACGACCCTGCCGAGGAGCCGGAGGCCTACGCCGCCGCCGTCGCCGAGGCGCTGCCGCGCTACGCCGCGCAGGTCCAGGCCGAGGGCGACCAGGTGCGGTCCGCCGGTGGCCTGTACGTCCTGGGCACCGAGCGCCACGAGTCACGGCGCATCGACAACCAGCTGCGCGGGCGGTCGGGCCGCCAGGGCGACCCGGGCGAGTCGCGCTTCTTCCTGTCGCTCGAGGACGACCTCATGCGGCTGTTCAACGCCAGCGCGGTCGAGTCGATCATGACGCGGCTGAAGCTGCCCGAGGACATGCCGATCGAGCACAAGATGGTCTCGCGCGCCGTCGCCCGCGCGCAGGCGCAGGAGGGAGGCACGCAACTTCGAGATCCGCAAGAACGTCCTGAAGTACGACGACGTCATGAACAAGCAGCGTGAGGTCATCTACGCCCAGCGCTCGACGGTGCTCGGGGCCCGACGACAAGGTGGCCGAGTACGCCGAGGACTTCATCGACGAGACGTTCCGCGCGATCGTCGACACCTACGCCCCTGAAGGGGTCTTCCCCGAGGAGTGGGACCTCGACGAGCTGTGGGTGGCGCTGGAGCAGATCCATCCCGTCGGCCTGGACCGCGACGCGCTCAGGAAGGCGATCGCCGACGACGCGGTCACGCGTGAGCAGCTGCTCGAGCAGGTCCTCGACGACGCGCTGTCTGCCTACGAGCGGCGCGAGGCCGAGCTCGCATCCGAGGTCCTGCGGCAGGTGGAGCGCCGCGTGATCCTGTCGGTGGTCGACCGGGTGTGGCGCGAGCACCTGTACGAGATGGACCACCTCCGCGAGGGCATCGGGCTGCGCGCCGTCGGGCAGCGCGACCCGCTCGTGGAGTACCAGCGCGAGGCCTACGAGGCCTTCGGCGAGATGATGGCCCACATCAAGGCCGAGTCGACGGGATACTTCTTCAACCTTCCCGTGCACATCGAGCCCGAGCCCGACGAGGCCGCCGCCGCGGCGGAGGAAGCGGCCGAGGTTGAGGCCGAGGCCGAGCGGGAGCGTCGGGCACGCGCGAGCAGGCAGGAGCGGCCAAGGTCGCGCGGCCCGCCCTGCGCGACGAGCCGCGGGCGCCCATGTCGTCCCAGCTGTCTACACCTCGGCGGTCACCGAGGGGACCGCCGTCAGCCACGGCGGCGGCTCGACCTACACCCTGGGGGTGCCGCGACCGCCACCGGCTCCGCCGGCGGATCCGCCCCGTCCGGCAACGGCGCCGCCGCCAGGTCCGCCCAGCAGACGGTGCGCAACACCGACAAGGTGGGCGCAACGACCCCTGCCCCTGCGGCTCGGGTCAGAAGTACAAGCGCTGCCACGGCGCATGAACCGCCCGGCGGGTGAGGTGACGCATGAGCACGCCGGTTGCAGACGCGGCGGCGGTGACCGGCTCGCCGGAGGCGGGACGACAGCGTTCGACGGTGTCTGCGGGGTGTCGGCCCTCGACGTCGTGCTGTCGCTCGTGGGCCTCACCGCGCTGGCGGTGGCGCAGCCGCTGCTGGACCTGCTCGGCCGCAACGCCGTTCTTCGTCGCCCACGTGACGTGGACCCCGCAGAGCTGGTGCTGCTCGCGGTGGGCCTGATGCCCAAGCGCCTGCTGCCGCCGCCGCGCTGGTCCTGCTGGGCCGGCTGGTGCACCGCGTCATCGGTGCGAGCCTGCATGCGATGATGATCGCCGTCCTGACCGCGACGTTCGTGCTCGTGGTGATGGGTCGGCGGGGCTGGTGAAATTTCGCCGGAGGGGTGGCGCTCGCCATCGCGGCCGCGGTGGGCGTCGCCACGGCGACGGCTACCGGCGCAGCGCGACGCTGCGCCGGTTGCTCAACCTCGCCGCAGCCGCCGCGCCCGTCGTCGCCGCGACGTTCCTGCTGGCCAGCCCCGCCCGGGCCCTGGTCTTGCCCCCGGCGACCGCCGGAGCCGTGGCCGTGGGTCCGGATGCGCCGCCGGTCGTGGTCGTCGTCTTCGACGAGCTGCCGCTGGCGTCGCTGCTCGACGGCGACGGGCAGGTCGACGCGGCCACCTACCCTGCGCGTTCGCGCGGCTGGCCGCCGACGCCACGTTCTTCCGCAACGCCACCACGGTGCACACGTCGACCATGGACGCGCTGCCCGCGCTGCTCAGCGGCCGCTACACCGCGCGCGACGAGCTGCCCATCGCCGCTGACCACCCGACGAACCTGTTCTCCTGCTGGCCGGCACCTACGACATGCACGTCGCGGGCCGGTCACCCACCTGTGCCCCACGGCCGTTGCCGCACCACCGACCGTGAGCCGGCCGCCAGGCGCCTGCGCAGCCTGGCCGCCGACATCCTCGTCATCGGGTCGCATCTCGTGATGCCAGCCGACCTGGCGGCCGGCCTGCCGCCGCTCGACGAGGGCTGGCGCGACTTCGAGGGCGAGGAGGCCATCGACACCGGACAGTGGCGGCGCCGGCCAGCAGCGGTTCCGCCGGGAGGCCGCCCCGGAAGGGCAAGCGCGAGGCCTTCCTCGACGGCTTTCGCACGGCCAAGGACGACAACCTCGTCGCCGACTTCCGCCAGTTCGTGCGTGGGATACGGCCGGGTCCGCGCCCTACCCTGCACGCCATCCACTCGCTGCTGCCGCACCGGCCGTGGCGCTACACCGCCGACGGCAGGCGGTATCCCGGTGGCGAGCTGCCGGGCTACCGCGACCGCCGCTGGACCGACTCGGTGTGGCAGGCGGCGCAGGGCTACCAGCGCCACCTCGTGCAGGTCCAACTCGTCGACCGGCTGCTCGGCGAGCTGCTGGACCAGCTCGAACAGCGCGGCCTGTACGACCGCTCGCTCGTCGTCGTCGCGGCCGACCACGGCGTCAGCTTCACGCCGGGCACGGCACTGCGCGTTGCCACGCGCGAGACGTTCGGTGAGATCGGCGCGGTGCCCTGCTCGTCAAGGCTCCCGGCCAGCGCGACGGTCGCGCGTCGGACCTGCCGGTGGAGACCGTGGACGTCCTCCCCACCGTGCTCGACGTGCTCGGCGCGACGGCGCCCGCGGGGCTGACGGACGCTCGGCCCTCGACCTGTCGGCCGCCCCGCGGACGTCCAAACGCATCACCGACAGGAGGGCGCGGAACTGCGCATGGACGCCGGCGGGTCGCAGGTCGGCGCGGCCGTGGACCGCAAGCTCGCGCTGTTCGGCGGTCCCGGCGGCACGGGCGACCCCTACCGTCTGGCCCCGCCGGGCCACCGCCGACCTGCTCGGGCGGCGTCCCGCTGTGGCGACGACGGCTACGTCGTCAGGCATGTCGGTCGCCTTGCGCCACCCGCAGGCCTACGCCGACGTGGATGTCTCGTCGCCGGTCCTGCCCGCCGCCCATCTCGTCGGGGTGGTGCGCGGCGTCACCGCGGGCGCGTCGCCCGTGTTGGCCGTCGCCGTGAACGGGACCGTCGCGGCGGTCACGCGCGCGGAGCCCGGCGGCGGCGGCCAGCGCGAGTTCAGCGCCATGATCCCGCCGCGGCTGCTGCGCGACGGCCGCAACGACGTCGCGGTCCTGCTCGTCGGGCCGGGGCGGCGACTGACCCCCTCACCGTCGCCGACGGCTGGCACGCACCTCAAAGGCCGGGGGGCTTGCGTCCAACGACTCCCTTCGGGAGACAGCCCCGGCGCGGACAGGGCAGGTCGGCCACCGTCACGCCCGTGCGGCGGCTGTTAACCTCGTGTTGCCCTTCCGGTAAGCGTCCGTCGTGGTCGTGGGAGTCTTCATGCGCAAGGTCGGCTCGTACGTGACGTGGGTCGTCTGGCTCACGGTGTGCCTGTCACTCCTGGTGGTCCCCGCTGCGAACGCCTACATCGATCCCGGCTCGGGCAGCCTCATCTTCCAGGTCGTCGTCGGCGCCGCCATGGCGGCCAGCCTCGGCGTCAGGGTCTTCTGGAAGCGCATCATCGGCTTCTTCCGCCGGAACCACTGACGATGCCACCGCCGCCCGGTGACGGGCGCGCCGCAGCGGGCGGCACGGCGAGCGGTCCGGCGGCGCGCGTCGGCGGGTCGTTCCGCGATCCCGCCGGGTTCGTGTTCACCCGCGGCGGGGTGCTGTACCGGCAGGTCAACGCCCGGGGCGCGGCCGACTACGACCTGCTGCACAGCTCGGGCCTGTACGACACGCTCGTCGGTGACGGGCTGCTCGTGGCCGTCGAGGAGGTCGACGTCGAGCCCGCCGCGGCCGACCCCCACCGCATCCTGCGGCCCGAGCGGGTGCCGTTCATCTCCTATCCCTACGAATGGTGCCCGGGCCAGCTGCGCGACGCCGCGCTGCTGACCCTGCGGGTCCAGACGCTGGCGATGGACGCGGGCATGTCGCTGCGCGACGCCAGCGCGTTCAACGTGCAGTTCCTGCGCGGACGGCCGGTGCTCATCGACACCCTGTCGTTCGAAGCGCTGGTGGAAGGCCGCCCCTGGGTCGCCTACCGCCAGTTCTGCCAGCACTTCCTCGCGCCGCTCGCCCTGGCAAGCGCGGTCGACGTGCGCCTGCTGGGGCTGCTGCGGACCCACCTCGACGGGATCCCCCTGGACCTGGCCGCCGCGCTGCTGCCCGCACGCACCAAGCTGACGCCCGGGCTCGCGCTGCACCTGCACTCCCACGCCCGCAGCCAGCAGCGCCACGCCGACGCCGGCCGCGAGGCGGCCGGGCGCGGGGCCGCCGACCTGGCCGGGTCGGGCCGCTTCTCGACCAAGGCGTTCCGGGGGCTCGTCGAGAGCCTGCGCACCGCGGTCACGAAGCAGACCTGGGAGCCGTCACCCTCGGCGTGGCGCGACTACTACGCCGCCAAGCAGAGCTACACGGATGCGGCGCTGGCCGCCAAGGAAGAGCTCGTCGGCAAGCTGCTGGCCGACCTGTCGCCGCGGACGGTGTGGGATCTCGGCGCGAACACCGGGCGCTTCTCCAGGCTCGCCGCCGCCGCCGGGGCCACCGTCGTGTCGCTGGAGCTGGACCCGTCCGCGGTCGAGGTGAGCTGGCAACAGGTGCGTGAGCGCTCTGAGACGTCGGTCCTGCCGCTCGTTGCCGACCTGGCGAACCCGAGCCCGGCCCTGGGCTGGGCCTGCGCCGAGCGCGACTCGCTGACCGCCCGCGGCCCCGCGGACGCCGTCCTCGCGCTCGCGCTCGTCCACCATCTGGCGATCGCCGGCAACGTGCCGCTGCCCGACGTCGCGCGCTGGTTCTCCCAGCTGTGCCACGCCCTGGTGGTCGAGTGGGTTCCCAAGGACGATCCCATGGTGGGGCGGCTGCTGGCGTCCCGCGAGGACATCTTCGACGACTACACCGCCGCGGCGTTCGAGGCGGCACTGTGCGAGCACTTCGACATCGAGCGGCGCGAGCCCGTCCCCGGCTCCTCGCGCGTCCTGTACCTGCTGCGCCGGCGGTGAAGCGGCCTCGGCTGGTCTGGCATCCGCTGCTGTTCGCGGCCTGGCCGGTGCTGTTCCTGTACGCCCGCAACGTGTCGGAGACCCCGCTGCGCGAGGCGGTCACCGCGCTGCTGCTCGTCACCGGGTGCACCGCGCTGCTGTTCGTCGCAGCCACCCTCGCGCTGCGCGACGCCCGCCGGGCGGGGCTGCTCACCACGGTCGGTGTCATCGCGGTGATGCTGTGGGGATCGGTCCGCGACGAGCTGTCGGACCCCACCTGGCTGTTGCCGGCCTGGCTGGCCGGTGCGGCGGTGCTCGCGGTGCTGGCGGTGCGCGCGCGGCGTTTCCTCGACGAGCTGACGACGATCCTGTCGGGCACCGCCGCGGTCCTCGTCGTGCTGTCGCTGCTGCCGATCGGCCGGGCGTACGCGCCGACGCTGCTGACCGCCCGCAGCGCCGCGGCGGCGGTCACGCCCCTCGACGAGCGGATCGGGCCGTGGTCGGCGCCCGGGGAGCCCCGCGACATCTACTACCTCGTGTTCGACCGCTACGGCTCCCAGGACAGCCTGCGAGACCGCTTCGGCTTCGACAACAGCGCCTTCATCGACAGGCTGCGTGAGCGGGGCTTCTACGTCGCCGACGACAGCAACGCCAACCTCCTGCGCACGGCCTCGTCGCTCACGTCGACGCTCAATATGCGCTACCTCGACGACCTCACCGAGCGCTACGGCCGCGACACGGGCAACCTGCTGCCCCTGTACGAGCGGCTGCAGGACCACGCCGTCGGACGGATCCTGAAAGACCGCGGCTACGAGTACGTCCACATCGGCGCCTGGTGGGACCCGACCCAGTCCAACCGCAACGCCGACCTGAACCTCGGCTACGGGCTGGACTCGGACTACCACAAGGCCCTGTGGAACACGACCGTGCTGTCGGAGATCGGCCGGCCGCCGGCGCGGACGTTCGCCGAGGACAGCCGGCGCGACCACTACGACGGCGCGATCGACCAGTTCCGCCAGCTGCGCCGAGCCGCCGCCCGGCCCGGCCCGACGTTCACGTTCGCGCACATCCTGCTGCCGCACGAGCCGTTCGTGTTCGACGCCGACGGCGACTACATCAGCCTGCCGGAGGACGCCGCCCGGGGCCGGACGCGCAACTACATCGAGCAGACGCAGTACACGAACGGCCAGATCGACGCGTTCCTCGACGAGTTGCTCGACGTCGACGAGGCGCAGCGGCCGATCGTCGTCGTCACCGCCGACCAGGGCCCCCACCCCGTCCGCGTCAAACGCGACGAGGCGCACTTCGACTGGACGCGCGCGACCGACGCCGAGCTCGCCGAGAAGTTCCGCATCCTCAACGCCTACCTGCTGCCGGGGGTCGACGAGACCGACGTCCTGTATCCGTCGATCTCGCCGGTGAACACCTGGCGGGTGATCTTCAACAGCTACTTCGGGGCGGACCTGCCGCTGCTGGAGGATCGCAGCTTCATCTGGCGCGACGAGGCGCACGTCTACGACTACTCCGAGATCACCGACCGGCTGCCGTGACCGTCAGGAGCCCGAGGCCTGGAACCAGGTCTGACCCGGCTGGGTGAGGCAGCGGCGGACCTGCTCGGCGACGTGGGGTGCCAGCCGGTCGAGCGCCTCGTCGAGGCTGACCCACGCGACCGCGTCGATCTCGTGGGCGTGCCGTGGGGCCGTCGGCCCGGCACGGCCGTCGCGTGGTCTCGCGGCGTAGACGAACACCAGCCGCTCGGGCCACGAGGCCGCGAAGACCCCGAGCACCGCGTCGGCGTCGACGCGCACGCCGGCCTCCTCCATGCCTCCCGGACGGCTCCGCTGCGAGGATCCTCGCCCGGATCGACGACACCCCGGGGATCGTCCAGTGCCGCTTGAAGCTGTCGTGGACGACCAGCACCCATCGTCGTCGTCACGGCACAGGACCGCCGCGGCGACGACCTTGCGGGGCAGCGTGGCGAAGAAGGCCGCGCTGCGCTCGTCGCGGTCGCGCCCCTTGCGGGCGACGACGAGGAGGCGCTCGCCGGCGTCGAGCAGACCCGGCATCCGGTCGTGCGGCAGGTCCAGCGGGCCCGTGGCCTGCCCGGCCAGGCGGGCCGCCGCCCCTGGAGCGCACAGCAGCTCCAGCGCGAACCCGCGGTGACCGACGACGCGCGTCAGCTGCTCGGCGGTGTAGGCGCGGGACGCGCCGAGGTCGGCGCCGGTGACGCGGGCCAGCACGGCTCCGAGCGCCCCCACGACGGCGACGCCTCCCGGCCGCAACGCCTGCTCCACGTGGGCCACGAGCGCCTCGGCGTCCTCGCCGGCGGCCGACAGCTCGTCGTCGACGAGCACGACCGCGTCGCAGCCGCCGGGCTCGACGTCCGCCGGCGCGGCGACCGTGACCTGCGCTCCGCCGGCGGACAGCCGCCGCGCCACCGATGGCGAGGGCGTCGCGACCCGGTCGCCGGGAGCCAGGAAGGCGGCCGCCACCTCGAGCAGGCGCGGGTCCGGCACCGTCAGCCGCAGGCTCGCACGACGTAGGGGTACGGGTTGACCCCGCCGCCACCGCCCGGCATGACCTCGAAGTGCAGGTGGGGGATGCCCGCCGCGTTGCCGGTGTCGCCGACCTGGGCGATGTGGGTTCCCGCGGCGACGTGCCTGCCGACCGACGCGCCCGGGGCGTAGCCGCTGAGGTGGGTGTAGTAGTAGACGGCGCCGCTGTCGCCGCGCAGGTACAGCGAGATCCCGCCGAGCGCGTTGCCGTCCATACGCGTGATCGTGCCGTCCTCGTAGGCGTAGCTCGGGGTGCCCATCGGCGCGAGGATGTCGGTCCCCATGTGGCTGCGCCCGCCGGAGCGGGGCGCCCCGAACGTGTCGCTGTAGCTGCGCGGCGTCCCGACGGGGCACGCCACGCCGCCGGTCGACGGTGCGCTGGAGCGCGTGGCGCCGGCGTCACCGCGCGCGCATCGTCACCCGCGGCGTCCCCGGACGCCGCAGGCGCCGCCGGCGCCGCCGCCACGGCCGCCGGGGCCGCGGGAGCGGGGCCCGCGCGGCCGACGCGCGTGACGCCGCGGCGAGCTGCGTCTGGCGCTGGCGGGCCGCCCGCTGTGCGGCGCGCGCGCGCGCGCGCGCTGCTCGGCGGCGAGGGTGGCGCGGACCTCCAGCTCCTCGCGCTCGGCCTGGGCGAGCAGGTCGGCGACCTCGGCGCGCGCCGAGTCGAGCTCGGTCTGGCGCGCCTTCAGCTCCTCGACCGCGCGGGCGACCTGCGCCGCCGTGGCGCGCGTGCGGCTGCGCGCCGCGGTCGCCGTCTCGAACTCCGCCCGGCTCGTGCTGGCCATCATCGCCAGCAGCCGAGCCTGCTCGGTGGCCTGCTCCGCGGTCGCGCTGCCCAGCAGCGCCAACGCGGGATCGGTCTGGCCGCGCTTGTAGGACTCGCGCATCCGCGCGACGAGGAGGCGGTCGGCGGCGCGGGCGGCCCGCGCGGACGCCCCGGCGTCACGGTTGAGCGCGTCGAGGCGCTCGGACACCGCGCTGGTCTGGGCCTCGAGCCCGCCGATGCGGGCGAGCAGGTCATCGAGGCGAGCCTGCACGGCCTCGCGGCGCGCCTGCGCCTGGTCCAGGCGCGGGTCGGCGGCACCGGCGGAAGCGGCCGGTACGGCGAGAGCCAGGGCGAGCACGAGCGAACCGACGAGGCGGGGGAGTCGGGACGGTCGCGTGCGGCGGGGCACGGACATCGGCGCTCAGGGTACCCGGCGCGGCTGTTGCGACGCCAACCGGGCCAGGCCGTCCGTGCCGGGGCCGTCCGGCGCGCCGTCGAGCCCCCGGCCGTCGTTGCCGTCGCCGCCGTCGCCGCCGTCGAAGTCGTCGCTGTCGGTCGGGAAGCGCAGCTCCGGCAGTGGCCCGTCCTCCGGGCGGGCCACGTCGTCGACCCGCCAGCCTGCGGGGGTCCGGATCAGGCGCAGCGCCACCGCACCGCAGCGCCCGTCGCGGCGCACGAGCGCCACGGCCTCGTAGATCCCCGGGCCGACGGCGCTGCCGGCGACGCCGAGCACGGTTGCGGGCACCCCGGCGTGGACGCGCAGGTACGACAGCCGGGCCTGCAGCAGCGGTGTGACGAAGGGTCGGAGCAGCCGCCGCGGCCGGACGCCCGCCTGGACCTCGCAGAACAGCGCGGCGAAGCCGGCTGCCAGCGCCTCGCGCGGGTCGAGCCGGCGCGCGCTCGCCCGGCCGGCGGGGCGACGGGCCGCGGCCGGCGCCGCCGGCAGGGCCCGCGCCCACGGGTCCGGCAGCCGGAACCCGGGCGACCGGTCCGCTCCGCGTGCCCGGATCCGAACGGGCGGCCAGCGCGCCGCGCAGGTGCACGAGCTCCTGCGACGCGCCACTCGCGCCGCTCGCGCCGTTTCCCCTCATGCCGCTCATGGCTGGACCGCCGTCCCGAGCACCCGCGGACGGGATTCGTCGGTCAGCCACACCTCCGACGTCGTGAGACCATCACCACCGGGGGACCGGGCACGGACGCGGACCCGCAAGGCACCGGGGACGCCGACGCTGCGCTCGAGCCGCGGCAGGCCGACACCCGACCACCCGGCCTCGGTCAGCGAGTCCGTGACGGCCGCCGCCAGGGCCGGGTCGCGCACGGGCCGCCACCGCGAACGGGCCGGCGTCGGTACGGGCAGCGGCCAGGCCCGGGCCACGGCGACGTAGCCGTCCGCGGTGCGCTGGACCGGGACCGCAAGACGTTGCGGCCGGGCCGTGGTCCAGGCGTCGCCGCGCCCGGTCAGCACGACCGCCCGCACGGTCACCACAGCGACGGTGCCCGTCCAGCGGACCCGCTCCACGGCCACGGCGTCGACGTAGCGCTGGTCGCCGGCGACCAGGCGGGTCCCCGCGCGCACGGCCGTCGTCGCGGCAGCCTCCAGCGCCTGGCGCTCGACGGCCGCCCCGCCGGCGTCCAGGCCGGCGAGGCCGGCGTCGAGGCCGGCGCCCGGCTCGGGAACCTCGCCGGACGCCGGCGCCGGTGTCGCGGCCGCCTGCCGGTCGAAGCTGCCCGCGGGGTGCCTCGGCCGCATCCCCGGCCTCCAGAGCCGGGCCGGGCGCGACACCGGGCGCGGCACCGGCGTCCCCCGCGCCGGGCACCGACGCCGCGTCCCCCGCGGCGCCGGGGCCCCCGCCGGCCGCGGCGGCCGGCCGCGACGCGGCCGGTGGCGGGACCGGCCGGGTCACCGGCGCGGCCTGGGAGGCACCGCGCACCCCCACGGCGGCGGCGACGGCGACGAGCGCCAGCCACGGGATCCCGGCGAGGATCAGCAGCCGCCGGCGCTTCGCCGGCGGTGCCGGGTCGTCGTCCCAGGGCAGAGGATCGCCGGCCGCGGCCGCGTGCCGGGTCACCGGCTCCGGCGCCGGGCCGGGTCCCGGCTCGGGCGCCGCCGTGCCGTCCCAGCCGGTGTCGTCCCCCGGCGCCTCGCGTAGCCAGGCTGCGAGCGGGCTGTCGTCCATGGTCGCCGCCTCCGTCGGGCCACGTTCCTCGAGGCCACGTTGTACGACGATGCACGACGTAGCACAAGAGTGCATGAGACGCATTGTGGACTCCGCTGCCGGGTAGGGCCGGCGCCGGGTGCCGGTCGGGCGGGGCCGGGTGCCGGACGCGGCCTAGACTCGCTGGCGCCGATGCCGACAAGGAGAGCGCGAGTGCCCAGTGGGACGGTGCGCCAGGAGCTGACCGACGAGGAACGTCGGGACTCCTTCACCCGCGACGCGCTGCCGTACCTCGACCAGCTGTACTCGGCGGCGCTGCGCTACACCCGCAACCCCGCCGACGCCGAGGACCTGGTCCAGGAGGCCTTCGCCAAGGCCTACTCGGCGTTCCACCAGTTCCGGCCGGGGACGAACCTGCGGGCGTGGCTGTACCGGATCCTGGCCAACACCTACATCAACACCTACCGCAAGCAGCAGCGCCGGCCCGACGAGGTCTCGGCGGACGCCTACCGCGACGGCCTGTCCGACGGGGCCGGCGACTTCTCGCTGTACGACCGCATCGCTGCGGCGACGCAAGCGCCGGCGGAGGTGGAGGCCCTGCGCCGGCTGCCTGACGAGGAGGTCAAGCAGGCGCTGGCCGACTTGCCCGAGCAGTTCCGGATGGCGGTCTACCTCGCCGATGTCGAGGGCTTCACGTACGCCGAGATCGCCGACATCATGGGAACACCCATCGGTACGGTGATGAGCCGGCTGCACCGGGGAAGAGCAGCGCTCCAGCGTGCGTTGTACGACTACGCCACCCAGCGGGGGCTGCTGTCCGCCGCCGGCGGGCCGGCCGAGAGCCACGAAGAGAACCCCAGGGAGCGCCGCACCGATGCCTGACGACTGTCACGAGGTCCTGCGGGAGCTGGAGGTCTACCTCGACGGCGAGTGCCCCGACGACCTGGAGGCGCTCGTGGCCCGCCACCTGCGCGCCTGCTCCCCGTGCACCGACCGCGCCGAGTTCGAGCGCGGGCTGCGGGCCGTCATCGCGGCGAAGTGCACCGACTGCGCGCCTGCGGGCCTGCTCGAGCGCGTCAAGGCGCAGCTGCGAGTCCTGTCGTGACGGCGCCGCACCGGCGCCGTTGCCCCCGGCGCCGCGCTGACCGATCCTGTCCGCCGGTGCCGACCGTCTACGGGTCGGCCCGGGCCGCTGTGCAGCGGTACCCCACAGACTGCGGAGGCGACTGATGGCACGTGTGCTCGTGACCGGCGGGGCCGGCTTCATCGGGTCCAACCTGACCGACCGGCTGCTGGCGGAGGGCCACGAGGTCGCCGTCGTCGACGACCTGTCCACCGGCAGGCTCGCCAACCTCGACGACGCCCGCTCCAGGCCTGACGCGCCGCTGACGTTCCACGAGATCGACATCACGTCGCCCGACGTCGTCGCCGTCGTGGCCGACACGCGGCCGGAGGTCATCCTGCACCTCGCCGCGCAGATCGACGTCCGGCGCAGCGTCGCCGACCCGATCCACGACGCGATGGTCAACGTGGTCGGCACGGTGAACCTGCTCGAGGCGGCCCGGCGCCACGGCGTCGGCAAGGTCGTCATGACGACCTCGGGCGGCTGCATCTACGGTGAGCCGGGACCCGCCGACCTGCCGATCGCCGAGGACTACCCCGGCCATCCCCATTCCCAGTACGGCGCGAGCAAGCGCGGTGTGGAGGAGTACTTCTACGCCTACTCGGCGCTGTACGGGCTGCGCTGGACGTCGCTGGCGCTGGCGAACGTCTACGGGCCGCGCCAGGACCCCGGGGGAGAGGCGGGGGTTGTCTCGATCTTCGGCGGGCGCATGCTGCAGGGGCTGCCGCTCACCGTCTACGGCGACGGCGAGCAGAGCCGCGACTTCGTGTTCGTCACCGACGTCGTGGACGCCGTCGTCGCCGCGATCGACCGCGGAGACGGGGTGCGTTGCAACATCGGCACCGGCGAGACGACGAGCGTCAACCAGCTGTTCGCGTCGTTGGCGGAGCTGACCGGCTACGAACGCGAGGCCCAGTACGCGCCCGAGCGCCCGGGCGAGCTGCGCCAGATCGCGCTCGACACCCGCCTCGCCGGTGCGGAGCTGGGCTGGAAGCCGCGCACGAGCCTGCGCGAGGGACTCGCGAGGACCGTCGACTGGCTACGCGACTGAGCTCGCCCGTGGCGAGGCCCGCCACCGCTGGGCGGGCGGGTCGTCGCGCATGAGGCCCGCGACGAGGACGGCGACGCCGACGGCCAGCACGACGTCACCCGCGCTGACCACGGTGCGCAGCAGGGGTACCGGGATCACGTCGGCCAGCCAGGACAGGCGGTCGCCATCGCTGAGGAGCCGGTGCTTGGCGGGCTCGAAGTCCACCGCACGGGGACTCACGGCCAACAGCGCCGCACGCGAGACGGGCATCGCCCCGTTGGCGAGGATCACCGCGGCGTTGGCCGCGGCGCCCGCGGTGACCAGCACGATCCCGGGCAGCGCGAGGTTGGCGACCAGGAAGCCCGCGAGCGCCACCTGAGAGGCGACGAGCAGCGGGAGCGCCAGCGCCTCGGCGGGGCCGCCGGCGCGGGCGACGGCGGCCAGGATGAGCTGCGCCCCGACCGACACCGCCAGCAGCCACGGTCGCCGCAGGGACACCGCCCCCAGATTGCGCAGGCGACCGCCGCGAAGCCGGCCGACGACCACAGCGGCGGCCACGGTCACGCCCACGAGCACCATGCCCGCCATGGTGGCACAGGTGACACGGGCGCCACCGGGCAGCCGGTCACGCGCCCCGGCGCCGCGCCTGGCCGGCATGCCGCCGGCACACGGCACGGCGACAGGGCACAGGTGGTACAGGGGCACATGGCGTGCCGGCCGCCTCGTGTCGTGCGCGGGCGCGGCATAGCGCGTTGCAGCTGCCCACGCCCCGGGCGCGCGGCCGGTCCTGGCGTCAACGGACGGGCAGGTCCTCGTCGCGCTCGTCGGCGGCGTCGACCGCCCACGCCAGACCGTCGACCGGATCCTCGACGGCCAGCCGGAGCACCCAACCGGTGTCGGGCGCGGTCCCGCGCCAGCGGTGCCAGCGCAGGTCGGTGACGGCGTCGCCGAGCTCGTCGCAGAATCCGGCGTCCACCGGGCCGTCGGGCCACGGTAGGCCGCAGGCGAGCGCCGCCGCCGACCACCACGTCGCGAAGCGGCCCGCCGCCCCGCCGCGGCGGCGCCCGTACGCGCCCCCGCTCGCCCCCGCCCACTGCAGCAGCGCCAGGGCGTCGGCGGCAGGCAGCGGCTCGACGACCGCCTCGCTGTCCAGCCGGCCGACGGCGGCCGCCGCGTCGCCTGCGACCACGACCGCCGCGGCGCGGCCCGCCGACTGGGCGACCCAGACCTCGACGAGGTCGGTCCGCGCGCAGACCACCTCGTCGGCGTCCAGCCGCCGCCCCGCTGTGGTCGCCGGCAGTGGGGGACCCGCGGTGGCCACCGGAGGCGACGGGAAGGCGGCGGAGCGGTCGCGGTAGGTCGGCAGCGCGTAGGACGGCTCCCAGGCGCAGCGCCGCAACGGCAGCTCGGTCACGCCGAGCACAGACCCCGCCACGCCGGCGGTGAGGTCCTCGCCGCGCAGCACCCGCTCGGCGGCGACAGTCGCCGCCGTGACGGGATCGCGCAGGTGGGGTGCGAGCGACGCCCAGTCGGGGGTGCTGGCGGCGACCTCGGTCAGCGGCCCGAGTGCGAACCGCCCCGCTCCCGGCCGCAGCACGGCGGCCGCGTGGGCCGCCGGCCCCTCCAGCGCCAGCCGGTAGTCGATGTGCATGGCGACAGGCCACAGCTGCCTGCCGAGCTCGACGGCGTCGGTGCAGCGACGGCCGAGGTCGACCAGGGCGTCCCAGTCGCGGGTGGCGCACAGCCCGTCGACGGCGCGCAGCAGGGCCGCGGCATCCGCGGCGTCGACGAGCTGCTGCAGGTCGCCCACACCGGCGAGCCTAGGACCTGTCTCCCGAAGGGAGTCGTTGCACGTAAGCCGCCCGGCGTTTGAGGTGCGTGCTAGGGCCGCCACCAGGCCCGCAACTTCCCGGCTGTAGCATGGTCGCGCCATGAGCGCCTCTGGGACCTCCCCCGCCGACCGAGGCCCCACACGGCCCGGCGCAGCGCGCGGCCGTGACGCCGACCCCGACGACGCGGCCGTGGCCGCGCTGCGCCAGAGGCTGTCAGGGGTCCTGCGCCGGCTGCCCGACATCGAGCGGCGGGTGGTGGAGCTGCGGATGGGCCTGGTCGACGGCAACCCCGCCAAGCCCGGCGAGGTCGCCGATCGGCTGGGCATGACCATCCCGGAGGTCAAGAAGATCGAGGCCCGCGCGTTCTCGCGGATGCGCGAGGTGGGTCCCATCAAGGGCCTGGAGCGCTTCCTCGGCCGCTGACCGGCTGCCCGGCGACCCGGGGGACGCCGCCGGTAGGCTCCGCGTCCCGGGCCCGGCGAGGAGACGATGGTCGAGGTCACCGCCCAGCTGGTCGCGAACGTCGTGAGCGTCGCCGTGATCCCCGGCGCCCATGTCGCCGCGGGACAGACGCTGCTGGTCGTCGAGTCTATGAAGATGGAGATCCCCGTGCTCGCGCCCGCCGACGGGAAGGTCGCGGCCGTCAACGTCGACGTCGCCGACGTGATCTCCGAGGGCGACGTGCTCGTCGTGCTCGACGACGGCAGCAACCCCGACACCCTCGCCGCTCCGGCGTAGGCCAGCAGGAGGCGCCGCCCGATGCCCGTGCTCGAAGAGCTCCTGCTTGAGCGGGCCGGCCTGCCGGCCGACACCGTCGACCACCTCCGCCTGCTGCTCGACGACTGGCAGATCCTGGCCGACCTGTCCTTCGCCGACCTGCTGCTGTTCGTCGGGCACACGCTGCCCGACGCAAAGGCGACCTACCTGTGCGTCGGCCAGATGCGGCCGTACACCGCCCAGACGATCTACTCCGAGGACCTCGTCGGTCAGGCGTTCCCGGTCACCGACCGCCCGATGGTGGGACGGGCGATGGCCGAGCAGCGGGTCATCCGCGACGCCGACCCCGACTGGTCCACCGGTGTCCCCGTCCGTGAGGAGGCGATCCCCGTCCACTTCCGCGGCGAGGTGGTCGCGGTCGTCACCCGCGAGGCGAACGTCGCCACCGCGCGGTCACCGTCGCAGCTGGAGCTGACCTACCTGCAGTCGGCCGGAGAGCTGGCCCAGATGCTCGCCGACGGCACGTTCCCGTATGGCGGCGGGCAGCCCGAGGAGCGGGAGCTCTCCCCGCGGGTCGGTGACGGGATCATGCGCGTGGACGCCGAGGGGACAGTGACGTTCGCCTCGCCGAACGCGATCTCGGCCTACCGCCGGCTGGGCAGCCTCGAGCAGTACGTGGGCCAGCACCTGTCGATGTTCGACCTGGGTCACGCCGAGCTCACCGCGGCCCTGCGATCGGGGGAGCCGGTCGTGACCGAGGTCGAGCGTCAGGGCGCCGTGGTCATGCGACGACTCCTGCCGCTGATCGGCCACGACGACGTCATCGGGGGGCTGCTGCTCGTGCGGGAGATCACCGAGCTGCGCCGCCACGAGCGTGCACTGCGGCTCAAGGACGCCACGATCCGCGAGATCCACCACCGGGTGAAGAACAACCTGCAGACCGTCGCGTCCCTGTTGCGGCTGCAGGGGCGGCGCCTGCAGTCGGCCGAGGCCCGGGACGCGCTGGCCGAGAGCGTCCGGCGGATCTCGTCGATCGCGCTCGTGCACGAGACGCTGAGCCAGGAGTCGCGCCAGCGCGTGGACTTCCTCAAGGTCGCCAGGCGGATCGTGGAGATGCTCGGCGACGGCCTCACCGACCCCGACGTGCCCGTGCGCTTCGAGATCGACGGGGAGCCGGGCGACCTGCCGGCGGACGTGGCCACGCCGCTGGCGCTCGTCATCACCGAGCTGCTGCAGAACTGCGTCGAGCACGCCTTCCCGGGAGCCGCTGAGGCGGGGGCCGCGCGGGGAGGGACGGTGGGCCTGCGGTTCGCCTGCGAGCCGGAGACGCTGTCGGTGACCGTCAGCGACGACGGTGTGGGCCTGCCACCCGGGGCCACGCTGGACTCGGTGGCCAACCTGGGCCTGCAGATCGCCCGCACGCTCGTCGAGAGCGAGCTCGGCGGCACGCTCACGGCCCCGCCGGTGCCCGCGGGGACGACCGTGCAGCTCGTCGTGCCGCTGCCGTGAGACGGCCGGGTACGTCGGGTCCGCGCGGCGGACGGGGAGGCGGCCGGCGTGGCAGCGGGAGGCGGGCTGTCTGCCGGGGTGCGGTGAGGTCAGCTCTGCGGTGTCGGGGCGAGGTCAGCTGGCCATGCGGCGGCGGCGCTGGCGGCTGCGCCGCAGGGTGCGGCGCTCGTCCTCGCTCATGCCACCCCAGACCCCCGCGTCCTGGTTCGTGTCGAGGGCCCACTCCAGGCAGGAGTCGATTACCTCGCACTCGCGGCACACGGCCTTGGCGCGCTCCACCTGCTCCAGGGCGGGGCCGGTGGTGCCGACCGGAAAGAACAGCTCAGGGTCGGTGTCCAGGCACGCAGCCTGCTGACGCCAGTCCATGAATTTCTACTCGCTTTCGTCGCTGTGCCGCAGGGCCGGTCCGCGCGTCTGGAGCGCATGCCAGCGGCCCTCGCAAGGGGCGGGAGTCGCACGGCCGCCGGGTCACGGCGCGCCGGTCGCTCGGCCGGACCGATATGTGAAGCCGGTCACAAGCCGCGTACGTCGTCGGACTCTATACGTCGCGTTCCGGCGACGTCTAGGGGTGCGGCCGAATTGGTTCGATGGGGTCTCGCGCCGGGGGCCCGCCTTGGTCTTCTGTACGGGGGCTCCGTTCCCCTGCTTTCCCGCGCGGAAAACGTTGGAGCCTGTCTCCCGGAGGGAGTCGTTGGACGAAAGCCGCCCGGCGTTTGAGGTGCGTCCTCGGGGCCTGTCTCCCGCAGGGAGTCGTTGGACGCGAGCCGCCCGGCGTTTGAGGTGCGTCCTAGGCGACGACGGCGAGGGCGTCGGGGACGCTGCGCAGCGCGACGGCGGCCGTCTCCCCGACGAAGTCACCGTCGACCTGCAGCGCCAGGGGGGTGTCGCTGCGCAGGTCGTAGGCCGCGTGGTCGTGCCAGGTCCGCACCGACCGCAGCCGTCCCACCCCCGCCGACGTCAACGTCGTCCTGGCGACCCGTGCGATGGACATCGGGTTCAGGCGGGTGAAGCCCGTGACGTCCAGGCGCTTGTCCAGGTCGGCGCCGGGGCACAGCTGCGCGGGCCAGGGGCCCAGGAACGTCCAGGGGTTGGAGTTGCAGCACACCGCCGAGCGCAGCGTGTCGGGCGTGGGGTGCCCGTCGACGGTCGTCGAGATCTCCACGCGCGCCCAGCGGCGACCCCGTGCGCCTGCCGCGTAGGCGGCCGCCGCGCAGTACAGGAAGGAGGCCTGGCGCACCGCGCGCTTCAGCCGGAAGCGGTGCTCGACGTAGCGCACGACCTCCGCGTCGTAGCCGTAGCCCGCCGTGAACCCGAAGTAGCGCCCGTTGGCGGTGCCGAGGTTGACGACGCGCTCGCAGCGGTTGCGCAGCAGGCGCAGCAGCACCGAGGTGGCCTCGACCGCGTCGTTGGGCAGCCCCAGGCTGCGCGCCCAGACGTTCGTCGAGCCGCCGGGGATGACCGCCAGCCGCGCGCCGGTACCCGCCAGCCCCTGCAGCACCTCGTTGGCGGTCCCGTCGCCGCCCAGTGCGAGCACGACCTCGTAGCCGTCGTCCACCGCTGCCGCGGCCAGGAAACTCGCATGGTCGCGCCGTTTCGTCGCCTCGACGTCGAGCTTGAGCTCGGCTGACAGCGCGCGTGCGATGACGTCGGTCACCGCCGGTGTCGTCGTCGTCGCGTTGGGGTTGTGGATCAGCAGCGCCCGCACCGCGTCACGGTAACAGCAGGTCGCCGTCGGCTTGCTGGGTGCGGCTTGAAGCCCGCGCGTCCGTGGCTGCCGCGGGGCGTCGCCGGGTCAGTACTCTGCTGTGCCCTCCATGCCCTCGCGGAGGAACTCCAAGATCCTGGTGAGCAGCCGCGAGACGTGCATCTGGCTGATCCCGACCTGCTCGGCGATCCGGGACTGGGTCATCCCCTTGAAGAAGCGCAGGTACAGGATCGTCTGCTCCCGCTCGGGCAGGCGCTCGATGAGCGGCGCGAGCGAGGCGAAGTACTCCAGGTTGTCCAGGCGCATGTCCTCCTCACCGATGCGGTCCATGCGCATGGGGGCGTCGTCGTCCTCGCCCGAGGGCGCGTCCAGCGACGTGGTGGAGTACGCCTGCCCGCTCTCCAGGGCCTCGAGGACCTCGTCTTCGGAGACGCCGGCCGCCTTGGCGAGCTCGGGCACCGTCGGGGACCGGCCGAGATCCTGCGTGAGCTGCGCGACGAGCTTGTTCAGCCGCAGCGACAGCTCCTGGAGCCGCCGCGGAACCCGCACCGCCCAGCCCTTGTCGCGGAAGTAGCGCTTGAGCTCGCCGACGATCGTGGGCGTGGCATAGGTGGAGAACTCGACCTCGCGGCCGAGGTCGAAGCGGTCGATGGCCTTGAGCAGGCCGACGGAGCCCACCTGGATCAGGTCGTCGAGCGGCTCTCCCCGGTCCTTGAAGCGCTTCGCGAGGTATTCCACGAGCGGCAGGTGCAGCTTGGCGAGCTCCTCGCGCTTGGCGGTGTCGCCCGTCGCGCGCAGTTCGGTGAACAGCGCCTTGGTGTGGGCGCGCCGATCCAGGTTGCTCACGGCCATAGCTCGTCGCCCGGCCCCGACACGTCGATCCGGTGCTTGGCGAGCACGATGGTGGCGGAGGCGTCGCCCGCGTCGACGCGCAGGTCGTCGGCCAGCGCGCGCAGGATTGTCCAGGAGAACGACGACTCGTCGATGACCGAGTCCCCGGGCGCCACCTCGCTGCGCAGGCGTACCTCGACTCCCGCCTCGGTGGTCTCCATCTCCATGCCGACGCGGTCGCCCCTGGTGTGACGCAGGAGCTGCACCGCCGCCTCCTCGACGGCCATGCGCAGGTCGTCGACCTGGTCGAGGGTGAACGAGTCACGCGCGGCGAAGCCGCCGACGGCGGTGCGCAGGACGGCGAGGTGCCCGGCGCTGGCCGGCACCATCACGGTCACGAGGTCGAAGGCCACGGGTGCGCGGTCTCTTTTCCGTTGGTTCCAAGGGCCGTGCGCGGCCCACCGCCGCACCACCGGGTCGCCTCGCAGCCTACCGTCGCGGTTGCCCCGGCCGCACAGCGGGGACAGCGACCGCAAACGACGCTGGAGAGCTCATGTCGATCAACCTCGACGCGTACTACCGCGGGCTGGCGGCCGAGCAGCTGCAGACGCTCGGCGACGGGCTCCTCGTGCTGTCGCGCCAGGCCGAGCAGGCCGAGGCGCACGACGCGGCCTGGCATCTGGCCGACCTGTCGACCCAGCTGCTGGAGATGGGGGTGGCGGTCAGCGGGGCATCGACCCCACGGTCGGGCGACGAGCCGCTGTAGCGCCACATCACCCCGGCCGCCGGCGGACCGCCGCGGTAGCTGCCGGCGCGGCTGCCGGGCCGTCGGGCCCGTCACACCCGCGTCCTATCCTTGCGCGATGTCAGCACAGTCGCCGACGCTCACGGCAGGCAGTGACGGCGCCGGCCCTGCGGAGGGCTCGCCCGCCGACGTCCTGACGCGCTTCTCGGCGCCCACGCAGGCGTGGTTCCGGTCGGCGTTCGCCGCCCCCACCGCCGCGCAGACCGGTGCGTGGGCCGCCACCGCCGGCGGCGGCAGTGTCCTGGTCAGCGCCCCCACCGGCTCGGGCAAGACGCTCGCGGCGTTCCTCGCTGCGATCGACCGGCTGCTGACAGTCCCGCGCCCCACCGATGTCAAGGCCCGCACCCGGGTGCTGTACGTGTCGCCCCTCAAGGCGCTCGCCTACGACGTCGACCGCAACCTGCGCGCGCCGCTGGTCGGCATCGGGCGTGCGGCCGAGCGGCTCGGCACGGCCGTGCCGGCCGTGGACGTCGCGATCCGCTCGGGGGACACCCCCACCGACGAGCGGCGGCGCCTGGCCCGGACGCCGCCGGACATCCTCATCACCACACCGGAGTCGCTGTTCCTGCTGCTGACCTCGCGGGCGCGCGACAACCGCGCCGGGGTCGAGACCGTGATCGTCGACGAGGTCCACGCGGTCGCCGGGACCAAGCGCGGCGCCCACCTCGCGCTCACCCTCGAGCGTCTCGAGGCGCTCGTGGCCGCCGGGAGCCGCCCGCCGCTGCAGCGGGTCGGGCTGTCGGCGACGCAGCGGCCGCTCGACGAGGTCGCCCGGTTCCTCGGCGGCGGGACGGTGGGCGCCGACGGTGGCTGGGCGGCGCGCCCCGTCGAGATCGTCGACGTCGGCGCCGGCAAGCAGCTCGACGTCGAGATCGTCGTCCCCGTACAGGACATGAGCCGCCTCGGCGAGGTGATCGACGAGCCGCCGAGCGGGCCGGCGTCGGGCGGCGGCGAGCTGCGCCGGTCGATCTGGCCGGCGGTCCACCCGCGGATCCTCCAGCTCGTCCGCTCCCACCGCTCGACGATCGTGTTCGCCAACTCCCGACGCCTCGCCGAGCGGCTGTGCGCGCGGCTCAACGAGCTGCACGCCGAGGACGCCGGCGACGACGAGGTGGTAGAGCCGATCGCCCGCGCGCACCACGGGTCGGTGTCACGCGAGCAGCGCGTCGGGATCGAGTCCGACCTCAAGGCCGGGCGGCTGCGCTGCGTGGTGGCGACCTCGTCGTTGGAGCTCGGCATCGACATGGGCGCCGTCGACCTCGTCGTCCAGGTCGAGTCGCCCGGGTCGGTGGCCAGCGGGCTGCAGCGCATCGGCCGCGCCGGGCACGCCGTCGGCGCGCCGAGCGTCGGCAAGGTGTTCCCCAAGTTCCGCGGCGACCTCGTGGAGTGCGCGGTCGTCGTGCGGCGCATGCGCGACGGGGACATCGAGGCGACCTCCTACCCGCGCAACCCCCTGGACGTCCTGGCCCAGCAGATCGTGGCGATGACCGCGATGGACCGCTGGCCCGTCGACGTCCTGTGGCGGACCGCCCGCGCGGCGGCCCCGTTCGCGGAGCTGTCGCGCGCCCAGCTCGACGGGGTGCTCGACATGCTCTCGGGTCGCTATCCCAGCGACGAGTTCGCCGAGCTGCGGCCGCGGCTGAACTGGGACCGGGTGTCGGACACGGTCACCGGCCGCCCGGGTGCCCAGCGGCTGGCGGTCACCTCCGGCGGGACGATCCCCGACCGCGGCCTGTACGGGGTCTTCCTGGAGGGCGACGGCGGCGGCCGGCGGGTCGGCGAGCTCGACGAGGAGATGGTCTACGAGACCCGCCCCGGCGAGACGTTCACGCTCGGCTCGTCGACGTGGCGGATCAGCGACATCACCCGCGACCAGGTGCTGGTCACGCCGGCTCCCGGGGAGCCCGGCAAGCTGCCGTTCTGGCACGGCGACGCCCCCGGACGGCCGGTGGAGGTCGGCCGCGCCGTCGGCGCGTTCCTGCGCGAGGTCGCCGACCTGCCGGCGGCACGGGCCGTCGAGCGGTTGACGACGGTCTACGGGCTGGACGATCTCGCCGCGTCGAACCTCGTGCAGTACGTCGCCGAGCAGCGCGAGGTCACCGGAACCGTGCCCAGCGATCGCACGATCGTCATCGAGCGCTTCCGCGACGAGATCGGTGACTGGCGCGTGTGCGTCCTGTCGCCGTTCGGTCGCCGGGTCCACGCCCCGTGGGCGTTGGCGATCCGCGCCCGCGCCCGCGACCGGCTCGGCATCGAGGTGCAGACGATCGAGGCCGACGACGGGATCGTCGTGCGGCTGCCCGACGTCGAGGACCCCGACGGCACGCCCGCGGACACCGTCCTGGTCGACCCCGCCGACGTCACCGACCTCGTCGTGGGGGAGCTCGCCGAGTCGGCGCTGTTCGCCGCACGGTTCCGCGAGTGCGCTGCGCGGGCGCTGCTGTTGCCGCGGCGCCGGCCGGGTGGGCGCACGCCCCTGTGGCAGCAACGCCAGAGGGCCGCCGACCTGCTCGCCGTCGCCGGGCGCTACGGCAGCTTCCCGATCCTGCTGGAGACCTACCGCGAGTGCCTGCGCGACGTGTTCGACCTGCCCGCGCTCACCGGCGTGCTCGAGGCGGTCGCGTCGCGCAGCGTCCGCGTCGTGCAGGTGGAGACCGCGGCGGCGTCACCGTTCGCCTCCTCGCTGCTGTTCGACTACATCGCGTCGTACATGTACGAAGGCGACGCGCCCCTGGCCGAACGGCGGGCGTCGGCGCTGTCGCTGGACCGCGAGCTCCTCGCGGAGCTGCTCGGGTCGGCGGAGCTGCGCGAGCTGCTGGACGCCGGCGCGCTGGCCGAGCTCGAGCTCACGCTGCAGCGCCTCGTCGATGACCGCCGTGCACGGTCGGCGGACGCGGTGCACGACCTGCTGCGCGAGGTCGGCGACCTGCGCGACGACGAGGTCACGGCCCGCAGCGACGCGGACGCCCAGACGGTGGCCGGCTGGCTGGGGCAGCTGGAGACCGACCGGCGCGCGTACCGGCTGCGGGTCGCCGGCGAGCAGCGCTGGGGCGCCGCCGAGGACGCCGCCCGCTTCCGCGACGGGCTGGGGGTGCCGCCGGCGCTCGGGCTTCCCGACGCGTTCACGACGCCGGTCGACCGGCCGCTGGTCGACCTCGTGTCGCGCTACGCCCGCACCCACGGGCCTTTCCGGCCCGACGACGTCGCGGCCCGGTTGGGCCTGCCCCGCGACGCGGTCGCGCTGGGCCGGGGGCACCCCGACCCCGAGGGGCGCGGGGGGTCCCGCGCGTTGCGCCCCGGCGGGCGCGGGGGCGCGGGGGGGGGCACCCCAGTGCAGCGGCGGCGGCGGCGCCGGTCACTGGCGGTGCTGCGGCGCGAGGTCGAGCCGGTCGAGCCCGAGGCGCTCAGCCGCTTCCTGCCCGCGTGGCACGGGATCGGCGCTCGCGCGTCGGGAGCCGACCGCGCGCTGGAGGCCGTCGAGCAGCTGCAGGGCGTCGCGCTGCCTGCCAGCGCCATCGAACGCGACATCCTCGCCGGCCGGGTGCGCGGCTACCGCCCCGCCGACCTCGACGAGCTGTGCGCGTCGGGTGAGGTGGTCTGGGTCGGCCGCGGCCCTCGGCGGCGACGACGGCCGGATGTCGCTGTACCTGCGCGACCGCGCGCCCTGCTCGCGCCGTTCCCTCCCGACCTGCCGGGCTCGCCGGACGACACCCCACCGTGGTGGTCGCCGCGCCACGCGGCGCTGCTGGACCACCTGCGCGCGCGGGGTGCTTCGTTCTGGCCGCAGCTGTACGCCGCGGCGGGGGCGGGGACGCCGCGACGGTCCTCGCGGCGCTGTGGGACCTCGTGTGGGCCGGCGTGGTCACCAATGACACACTCGGGCCGCTGCGGGCGCTGACCGGCGCCGGCCGTCCGGCGCGCGCACGCCGGCGCGGCGCCGCCCCGGCCGGGCGCTGTCACGGGCGGGGCCACCTTCGGCCGCCGGCCGCTGGACGCTCGTCGCGGAGCTCCTGGAGCCCGCCGAGACGCCCACCGCCAGGGCGGCGGCGCTCGCCGCGCGAGCGCTCGACCGGCACGGCGTCGTCACCCGTGACGCCGTCGCCGCCGAGGAGATCGTCGGGGGCTTCGGGGCGGTGTATCCGGTGCTCAAGGCGATGGAGGAGTCCGGGCGCTGCCGGCGCGGCTACTTCGTCGAGGGCCTGGGCGGCGCCCAGTTCGCGCTCCCAGGCGCCGTCGACCGGCTACGCGCCGCCCGCGAGCCCGCCGCCGACGACGAGGTCGGCGGCCGCACCGTCGTGCTCGCGGCGACCGACCCGGCCAACCCGTACGGTGCGGCGCTCGGGTGGCCCGACCCCGCCCCGGACGTGCGTCACCGGCCGCGCCGCGTCGCCGGCGCCCACGTCGTGACCCTGGCCGGGCGCCTCGTGCTGTACGCCGAGCGCGGGGGCCGGTCGCTGCTGACCTTCGGCGGCGACCCCGACGAGCTCGCCGCCGCGGCCGGCGCCCTGGCCGGCCTCGTCACGGCCGGCACGGTGGCGAGCTTCGTGGTGCAGCGCGTGGACGGCGGACCCCTCGACGCCGGCCCCGCCGAGCCGGTGGTGGCCGGCCTGCGCGCGGCCGGGTTCGTCGACCATCCACGCGGCCTGGTCCTGCGCCATCGCCCGGGCCGCTGACCCGAGCCGCCGCCCGGCCCGCGCAGCCGTCCCGACGCGTCAGCCCGCCACCATGGCTCGGCGGCGCGCGCGATGAGCGGCTACCGCCGAGCGGTTGCCGCACGTGTCGGGGTTGCAGAAGCGCCGCGACCGGTTCCGGGAGGCATCGACGAAGACGTCGTTGCAGGTGTCGTCCGCGCAGGTGCTCATCCGCTCGAATCCGCCGGCCTTGATCACCGCGGCCAGGCCCATCGCCGACTCCGCGGCGAAGCGCGTCGCCAGGGGCGCCCCCGGAGGCGTGAAGTGCAGGTGCCACGCCTCGCCGTCGTGGTCGGACAGCTGCGGCAGGGCACCCGTCTCGGCGAGCAGCTCGTTGACGACGCGGGCGGCCTGCACCGCGGTCGGGGCCTCGAAGATCGCGCGCAGGCGTGGCCGCAGCGCGTGGACCTCGACGAGAACCGCCCGCGTGATCGGGCCCGGCGCGCTGACGCGCCGCTCGGTGACGAACGCCTCCAGCGCGGCCACGTCCGGCAGCGTGTCGGTTGCGCCGGCGCTGTTGACGAGGTCGACGGCCAGGACGACCCCACAGTCGCTGTAACCTTCGAAATTCATCTTGACTCCTTACAGCGCGACAGGTACCGTAAGCACCATCACGCACCACGGTCCTGTCGGCATCGCGCCGCGCGGGACGGAGCCCAGCGGGGGGGGGGCGCGGCGGGCGGGGGGGCGGGGGGGGGCCGGCGCCGGCGCCGCCGCCGGCACCCAGGCGTTCACCGGTGCCGACTGGCGGCTGCTCGCGGGCGTCGCCGCCATCTGGGGGTCGTCGTTCCTGCTCATCGAGATCGGTCTGGAGCACTTCTCCCCCGCGCTCGTGACCCTGCTGCGTGTGGCGTTCGGCGCCGCGACGGTGTTCGCGTTCCCCGCGAGCCGCCGGGCGGTGCCGCGCTCGGACTGGGGGGCGGTCGCGCTGCTCGGCGTGCTGTGGATGGCGGTCCCGCTGCTGTTGTTCCCCTACGCCCAGCAGCACATCGACTCGTCGCTGGCCGGGATGCTCAACGGCGGCGTCCCGCTGTTCGCCGCGGCCGTGGCGACGCTCGTCGCGCGCCGCCTGCCGGGACGGGCGCAGCTGCTCGGCCTGCTCGTCGGCTTCGCAGGCGTCGTCGTGGTGAGCTGGCCGGCGGTGCAGGGCGCGCGCGCGACGGCGCTCGGCGCGGCGCTCGTGGTGCTGGCGTGCCTGTGCTACGGCGCGGCGATCAACCTCGCCGTGCCCCTGCAGCGCCGGCACGGCGCGCTGCCGGTGCTGCTGCGCGCGCAGCTGTTCGCACTCGTCGTCGTCGCACCGCTGGGGCTGGCGGGGATCGGCCCGTCGACGTTCGGCTGGTCCAGCCTGGCGGCGGTGGTCGCGCTCGGGGCGGGCGGCACGGCGCTGGCGTTCGTGGGGATGTCGGTGCTCGTCGGCCGGGTCGGCGCGGCGCGCGGATCGGTGGCGATCTACTTCATCCCGCTCGTGGCCGTCGCGTTGGGCGTGTCGTTCCGCGGCGAGACGGTCGCGGTGGCGTCGCTGCTCGGCACCGCCCTGGTCAGCGCCGGCGCGTACCTGACGAGCCGCCGCGACCGTCCCGCGGCCGCACCGGCGCCGCCGGCGCCGGCGCCCGCCCCGGCCCGGGCGGCGTGACCGTGCACCGCGGATGGTGCCCGGGCTGCGGGCGGACCGTGGCCTACTGGCCGTCGCAGATCCGCCGGCTGTCCAACAGCCCGCTGGGCATCGAGGCCACCGTCGAGTGCACCGCCGGCCACTGCACCGAGGTGCTGCTCGGCCGCGCGCCGCGCCTGTCGCGCGCGGGTGGGTAGGGGTCGCACGGCAGGCAGCGCGGGCTAGCCTGAGGCCGATGCCCGAGGGCGACACGATCTTCCGCGCCGCCCGCAGCCTGCGTGAGACCCTGGAGGGTCGCGTCGTGGTCGCGGTCGCCACCACCGCGCCGCGCGTCCGGGCGCTCGGCGCCCAGCGGCTCGTCGGCCAGACGGTGACGGCGGTCCAGCCGCGCGGCAAGCACCTGCTGATCTGGTTCTCGCCCGGCGACCTCGCGTTGCACACCCATATGCGGATGACCGGGTCGTGGCACGTCTACCGGCCTGGACAGCGGTGGCGCAGACCCGAGCGCCTCGCCACGCTGGTGCTGTCGGTGGAGGGCTGGACCGCCGTGTGCTTCTCGGCGCCGGTGTGCGAGCTGCTGTCACGGGCGCAAGTCGAGTGCCATCGCGCGCTGGCGGCGTTGGGGCCCGACGCCCTGGACGACCGCACCGACCTGCCCGAGGCGCGCAGGCGCCTGGACGCACGGGCCGGCTGGACGGTCGGCGAGGCGCTGCTGGACCAGCGGGTCCTGGCGGGCGTCGGCAACGTCTACAAGAGCGAGGTGCTGTTCCTGCATGCGGTGGACCCGTGGGCGCGTGTGGACGAGGTGGCCGAGGAGGTCCGCGACGCGCTGCTGGCCACCGCCGAGCGGCTGCTCAAGGCCAACGTCCGGGCCGGCGGAAGCCCGATCCGGGTCACGACCGCCAACCCGGGTGCCGGCGGGCCGCGCCTGCACGTCTACGGGCGTGCGCGCCGGCCGTGCCTCCGCTGCTCGACGCCGATCGCGGTCGCCGGGCAGGGCGAGCAGGCCCGGCTGACCTACTGGTGCCCGCGCTGCCAGGGACCCGGGCCGCACCGCCGCGGCGCTGCCGCGCCGGCCGCGCGCCGGTGACGGCTCCCAGCCAGACCTGCGGACGCTTCACACCGACGGAGCGGGCCGTGCTGGGCATCGCCCGGGGGGTCGTGCGCGCCGTCGGCTCGCCGCTGCTCGTGGCGGGCCTGGAGCACGTGCCGCCCACGGGGCCCGCGGTCGTCGCCGCGAACCACAACAGCTACCTGGACCCCGTGATGCTCGGCATCGCACTGCAGCGGGCGGGGCGGGCGCCGCGGCACCTGACCAAGCGCGAGCTGTTCGGCGTGCCGGTGCTGGGGACGGTGCTGCGCCGCCTGCGCCAGGTCCCCGTGGACCGCGCCGGCCGGCCCGCGGCGGCGATCGGTGACGCCGCCGCCGAGCTTGCGTCCGGACAGCTGCTCGTGGTCTTCCCCGAGGGGACGATCTGCCCGGAGTTCTCACCCGGGCGGGCGAAGACCGGCGCCGTCCGCCTCGCCGCGTCGTGCGGCGCTCCACTCGTGCCGGCGGCCGTGCTCGGCGGGCGCGAGGTGCAGCAGCGTGTCCTGCGCGGTCGGCCGCGCGCCGCGGGCCGGCGAGCCGTCCCGCTCGTCGTTCGCTTCGGCCCGCCGCTGACGGTCACACCCGACGAGCACCCGGCGGCCGCGACCCGACGACTGACCGACGCCGTCGGCGACCTGCTGGAGGCCGCCGCCACCACCGCCGCCCGGGCGCGGACACGACGACGCCCCGGCCGCACAGGCCGGGGCGTCGTGAAGCGTCGGAGCGGTGGAGTCAGCCGATGACGGTGACGTTCGAGGCCTGCTCGCCCTTTTGACCCTGGGTGATGTCGAACTCGACCTTCGCACCCTCGGCGAGGGTCTTGAAGCCCGAGCCCGTGATCGCCGAGAAGTGCACGAAGACGTCGTCGCCGTCCTCCCGGGAGATGAAGCCGAAGCCCTTGTCGTCGCTGAACCACTTGACGGTACCTACTGCCATTGCGATGCCCTCGTCTTTCCTCGTTGCATCGGACCGTGCGGCCCGGTGAGGTGCTGCGCTGGCGCTTGGTACCACTGCAGACTGCACGTACGTCGTGCCCTCGGTGCCCAACGGTACCAGGCCCCTTCCGAATTGTCACCGGGTGGGATCCTCAAGGTTGGCGATGCCCGTGCCGACTCCTGCGTGCAAGGTTGACCACGAAGGTCTCCACAGGAGGCACGCGATGCGCCAGGAACGGATCCAGCGCCGGCCCACGACGTCGCGACGGACGCGCCCCGACAGCGAGGTCGCCGTCCCCTCGGGTCCGGCGGACCCCGCCGACACCTTCGTGCTCGCGGCGGCCGACGAGCTGCTGAGCCGCATCGCGGCCGCCCTGCGCGAGTAGCCGTCCAGGCAGTCGCCGAGACCTCCCGGTTGTCGTAGCCCTCGGTGATGACGTGCCGGTTCCGCGTGGTGGACGAGCGCGAGGGCGGCCGAGGTGCCCACGAGTCACCGCACCGGAGCGGACCCCACGTCGTCGCGGAGCCGATTCGGCCGGTGTCTGGACGCCCTTGGAGCCGGGAGTAGGTTCGGCCGGCCAGGAGGACGTCAGACGCGCAAGGGGGACGACGTGGCCGAGCCGACCAGGATTCTCCTCGACGAGTCCGAGATGCCGACCCGCTGGTACAACATCGTCGGCGACCTGCCCGAGCCGCCGCCGCCGGTGCTGCACCCCGGCACGCACGAGCCGGTCGGGCCCGACGACCTGGCGCCGCTGTTCCCGATGGCGCTGATCGCCCAGGAGGTGTCGACCGAGCGGTACATCGACATCCCCGGCGAGATCCTGGACATCTACCGGCTGTGGCGGCCCTCGCCGCTGTACCGGGCCCGGCGCCTGGAGCGCGCGCTCGGGACTCCGGCGCGCATCTACTACAAGTACGAGGGTGTCAGCCCGGCCGGCTCGCACAAGCCGAACACGGCGGTGCCGCAGGCCTACTACAACGCCGCCGAGGGGGTGCGCCGGCTGACGACCGAGACCGGTGCCGGCCAGTGGGGCAGCGCCCTGGCCTTCGCGTGCAGCCAGTTCGGCCTGGACTGCGAGGTGTGGCAGGTCGCCGCGTCCTACCTGCACAAGCCGTACCGCAAGTCGCTGATGGAGGTGTGGGGGGCCACGGTGCACTCCAGCCCGTCGGAGCTGACGGGCGCCGGCCGGGCGATCCTCGCCGAGCACCCCGACAGCCCCGGCAGCCTCGGGATCGCGATCAGCGAGGCGGTGGAGGTCGCCGCCTCCGACCCCGGCACCCGCTACGCCCTGGGCAGCGTGCTCAACCACGTGCTGTTGCACCAGACGGTCATCGGGGAGGAGGCCCTCGCCCAGCTCGCCAAGGTCGGCGACACGCCGGACGTCATCGTCGGCTGCACCGGCGGCGGCTCGAACTTCGCCGGGCTGTCGTTTCCGTTCCTGCGCGAGAAGCTGGCGGGCCGGCTCGCCCCCACGATCCGCTGCGTGGAGCCGGCCGCGTGCCCAAGCCTGACGATGGGGGAGTACCGCTACGACTTCGGTGACACCGCGGGGATGACGCCGTTGATCAAGATGCACACGCTCGGGCACGACTTCGTGCCCGAGCCGATCCACGCGGGCGGTCTGCGCTACCACGGCATGTCCCCGCTGCTCAGCCACATCCTGGAGCTGGGGCTGGTCGAGGCCGAGGCGATCGCCCAGGTCGAGTGCTTCGAGGCGGGCGTGCTGTTCGCCCGCACCGAGGGGATCGTGCCGGCGCCCGAGCCGCCGCACCCCATCGCCGCGGCGATCCGGGAGGCCAAGCGCTGCACCGAGACCGGCGAACAGAAGGTCATCCTCACCGCGATGTGCGGCCACGGCCACTTCGACATGGGCGCCTACGACGCGTTCTTCCGCGGCGAGCTCGTCGACCTGGACTATCCCAAGCAGGAGGTCCGCGACGCCATGGCACGCGTGCCGGTCGTCGCGGGGTAGCGTCCGCCGGGATCGTGCACCCGGCGCGACTGATGCCAAGGGTGCGCGGGCGCCCGTGATCGGACCCGCCTGGCGAGGCGGTCGCTCACGGCGCCTCGAGCGGGTGGCGCCACCGGAGACCGGAGAACCGCGCGAAGCTGCGGTCCGCGGAGTACCACGTTGCGCCCCGCTCCATCGCCATGGCCGCGAGGTAGGCGTCGGGCACCAGGTTGCCGCGGGCGTCCGCGGAGCGACACAGCCGCGCGAAGATGGCCCAGTGCCGCGACCCGGGGGCGACCGTCAGCGCGCTGGGTGCGGTCCGCAACGCCTCGGCGAAGTCCAGCGCGGTGTCCAGCGGACTCGGGTCGCGGAACACGCGGGGATGGGTCACGATCCGGAGGAATCCCGACAGCACCAGATCGCTGACGCCCAGGGGCTCGTCGCCGGTGCGCGCGTCGTCGAGCCATGCGCGATAGTCATGGTGATCGGGAGATTCCGGTCGATGGGCGTAGACGAGGACGTTGACGTCAACGCAGCGCATCGACGGGCTCGTCACCGTCCATCAGGTCGCGCAACGCCGCGTTGCTGGTGAGGTCGACACCGGGCAGCACCCCGCTGCCCCCGTGGACCGGGAGCGGCGGCAGCGGCTCGTCGCTGCTCACGTCAGCGGCGGCGAACGATCGCCGGATCGCGTCCTCGACGATCTCGCCGACCGTGCGTCCCGTCCGTGCTGCCCGCTCCTTCAGCGTGCGGTACAGCTCGTCGTCGATCCGGACCGTCGTGCGCATGGCAGCACCATAGCATCTCGCCCGGTCATCTTGGTGCAAACGTCGGTCCGCCGTCGGACCGCGTCGTCGCCTTCACCTCGACGGACGCCAAACCCTGGGACGGCCGGTTCGACGCTGCCTCAGATCGGCACCGCAACACGTGCCAGCTCGACGCCGTCCTCGCGCATCAAGCGGAGCAGCACCCGGTTACTCGTTGTGGCTACATGCACCAAGCCGATGACGTTGCTATAGGGCGTTCCCGTTCCGTTCTCAGTCCAAAGCACGTTTGGACGGTAATGCGTCGGACTCTTCACATCAATGTTGATCGGACCACCGAGCATCTGGTACGTCTTAGTGCTCGGTCGGACCAGCGCAGCGGCGTGCTTGTCACCGGTGCAGAAGATCACTTTCCCGCTGACGTTCCGCTCGATGAAGTTCACGAGCGCCTTCTTCTCGCCGTCGGACCAGTACCAAGTGAAGGTCATGGGCGCCAGGACGAACTTCACGCGTGCGGTCGAGGCAGCGAGGTTGTTGGTAAGCCAGGTGCGCTGTCTGTTCCCGAGCACGCTGTGATACTGCCCGTTCTCGAACGGGCCCTCCTTGGGATCTTGGAAGCGGCGATTGTCGAGGAGGAAGAAGTCCGCGGCGCCAACCGACCACTTCCGGTAGCTGATTCCGGTAGCGACCGCGCCTGGGATGAGATCCGCGAACGCCTGCGCGGCATAGGGCTTCCAGCTCGTCCGGTCGCATTCATCCTGACCATAGTCATGGTCGTCTTGCATGCCGACCAACGCGGTCTTGGCGAGCAGAGGCCTGGAGTCTGCGTGGTTGAGGAAGTCCCTGAACTGGTTCGAGTACAACCTGTAGTCCTGGGCCGCCCGCTTTTTGGTGTCGACGTAACCCATATCCCCGATCATGCCGAAGAAGACGGGGTTGGCACTGACAGCCACACGCAGCGCAGGAGCCGGCAGACCCAGCACCATGCAAGAGCTCACGACAAACCTGAAGTTGGCGTTCACGCCCTTCTTGGGTCTCCAAGGAACCGTACGGACGGCGTCCTGCGTTGCCGCGCCGACAGCGGCCTGATCCTGGATCACCGCACGCCAGCTCCAGCCGTGCCCCGCCGTGCCCACTGCGTTGAGCTTGAAGGTCGCCGCCTGAGAAGCATTCGTGTTCTTCCATGCCGTTTCGGTGATCGATGCCGGGTGGGCCGTCGGCCAGACGAGGAGCTTGATGCGTGCCGGGCCGGTGGCTTTGGCAGTAATGGTCATCCCGCCGTCGGTGAGCGTTGCGGACGCACCGTCCGGAAGTGGAGCCGCGGACTCATCGTCTGCTGCGCCGACTTCTCGCGGGCGGGCTGCTGCTGCGTCCGGACCGCCACCTCGCAGCGTGGATCCTGCGGCCAGTGCTGCTGTCGCGCGCAGGAACTCGCGTCGGGAGACGCCTGTACGACCCGTTCGTTTCCTCTCCGCCATGGGTGTTCCTCCTGGGGTGCGGCTAGGCCGCACCTCCCGCCTCGGCGGCTGGCGCCCCCTGTCCGCCAGCCGCCGTGTCCGCGATGTCCCCCCAGCCCCCGGGCGGTCTGGCGAGGCCGGCCGCGTCAGGTGCTGCGGAGCGACAGTGCGCGAGTGGTGTTGAAGGACGGCAGAGCCGGCGTTGAACCGGCGTTGAACCGGCGTGGAACGGACCGGCGGTCGGGGGCGCAAGAGGCGCAGACCGACGGAGCGCTGACAGGCCACACACAGACGGTCAGCCGGGGCTTGCATTGCCGCCCGGCGCCAGACGTGCTGAGCTGTGGAGCCGCTTTGCGAGGGCGCGCCCCGAGCGGCTCTCCGCTGCTACCCGGTATGTCCTGCTCGCCGGTTTCCCTGGTGACCGACGTGTCCGGGGCGTTCGCTGCGACGACCGTCAGGCATAGGTTGCAAGCACAGCGGGGAGCGGGAGGAGTCACTTCTCGACGTCCACGACCCCTCATCGTGGAGGTCTGGCTGAACCGACCGGATTCCTGAAGGCGCCGGCTTACCCCGGTTGCACCCACAACCAGGGCTCACGCTGATGATGTAGGCGTACGCGCGCCGGTTGAAGTCGCTGATGTACGGCTTGCCGTCGCGACGATCGAAGGCCAGTGGCGCGGGGTTGATCGTCTGGCCAACCCGTCGCCGTGTCGCCGCCCGTGGGCACCAGGTCGGCGGTCGCGGTCGGGTATCCATCCACGCTGAGCCGGATCCGGGCAACGCGGCGGTTGTACAAGTAGCTGACGTACAGTCGACGCTTCGCGAGGCTCAGGATGACCCCGTGGGACGGTTGAGCTCACTCATGTCCCGTTGGCGCGGTAGTGGTCCACCCCCGAGTCCGCCTCGTTGGCCGGGTGCGCTCGCTGTTGCCCCGCCGCGGGTCGGCCTCGACGTCGAACACCTCGATGCGGTCGTTGGGCAGCTCGAACCTCCCTGCCGGTGAAGACCGTCCCGCCCGCCGGTGACCCGCTCATGGGCGAACGGCTTGACCCGTCGTTCCAGACGCCGCCCACCCAAGATGGCGTTGGCGTCGTTGCGGTCCATCCCGTACGGATAGACCCCCGCTTGACCGCGGAAGCCGTACGCGGTGGCGAACGCCCCCGCCGGCGTCGCCCCCCCGACGCCGGCGGGGGCAGCTGCGAGGATGGCCGCCGCCGTGGCGACGGGCGGGGCCCCCAGCCACTGGGGAAGGGCTGCCGTGAAGGTGGTGCTCACGATCGTGCTTTGATCCGACCGCGGGTTCTACTGGATGCGGAACACTTCGATGCGGTCGTTGAACGTGTCGGCGACGTACAGCAGGTCACCGGTCGAGTCGCGTCGCAGCTGCAGGTTGGTCGGCTCCCAGAACTGCCCGTGGGCAGCGCCCTTGGACCCGAAGGTCTGCTTGACCGCACCCGAGGGGCTGAACTCGACCAGGCGGTTGGCTGCCGTGTCGGTCACCCAGACGTCGCCGTCGGAGGCGACCACGACCCCTTCGACCCGGTGCAGCACGCCGGCGCCGAAGGCGCTCAGCCGCGCCCCGTCGGACAGCCGCAGGGTCACGATGCGCCGGTTCAGCGCGTCGGCGACGTACACGCTGGAGCCGTGGACCTTGACGTCCTTGGGGTACTTGAAGCCCGTGGCGGTCCAGCGGGTTCCGGTGTCCGGATCCCAGCGCACGATGCGGTGGTTGTAGGTGTCGGCGATGACCACGCCGTTGCCCACCGGCGCGATCGTCGACGGCCAGTTCAGGCCGCCGTCGCCCGCGCCGAGCTTGCCGTACGTGACCCCCGTCGGCGCCCCGGCCGACGTGAACTCGGTGACCCGCCAGTTCTTGGTGTCAGCGACCCACACCATGTTGCGGGCGGCGTCGTAGGCCACCCCGCGCGGCCAGTTCAACCCGTTGAGGTTGGGCGCCCAGCCGCGGTCGCCGAACGACGACTCGAACAGCCCGCCGCCGCTGAAGCGCTGGATGCGGTGGTGGACGGTGTCAGCGACGTAGACCTTGCCCCCGCCCAACGCCAGCCCGTACGGCTTGTTGAAGCGCCCCAGCGGCGGCGCCTGCCCGGCGAAGGTGCGCTTGTGCGCGCCGCCCTGCCCCCACTGCTCGGCCTTGTAGCCCCACAAGTCCACGGCGAACACATCGGGGTTCGCGCCCCCACCCACCGCGACGTTGCGCAGCTGCCGCAGGCTGTCCGGCGCGCGTGCCGGCCGACCCCCACGACCGCACGAACGCGCCGCTGGTCGTCAGCTTCTGGATGCGCTGGTTGTTCGCGTCGGCGACGTACACCCCATCGGCGTCATCGACCTCGATGCCGTACGGACCGCGGAACTGACCGGGATCACCCCCGAGCCGTCCCCAGCTGCGCACCCAGCGGTACGACGCGTCGAACTTCGCCACCCGGTGGTTGCGGAAGTCCGCCACGTACAGGTTGCCCTTGCTGTCGAACGCGCCGTCGCGCGGCTCGTTGAGCTGCCCGTCGCTCTTGCCGAACGACCCCACATAGGTGCGCGTGGTATCGGCCGGGGCGTGGATCGACATGCGGCTGTGCTTGCCGTCGGCCACCACCAGCCGCCACGCCCCCGCCCCGTTCCTGCCCGCCGTGATTCCCATCGCCGCGCCGAACCGGGTCGGCCACGTCGCCAGCCACCGACCCGTCGCGGCGTCCAGCACCTGCACGCGGTTGTTGCCGGTGTCCGCCACGTACACCCTGCCGTTGAGATACGCCACGTCACGCGGCTCGGAGAACTGGCCCCTGCCGCGGCCGCGGATCCCGGACCGCCATAACAACCGCCCGCTCCCGGCGTAGGCGGCAACCCGGTCGTTGCCGGTGTCGGCGACGAACACCCACCCACGCTGGCCGCTCGCCGCCCCCCGCGAGCCCCGCGCGACCTCCACCCCCGACGGATACATCTCCGCCCGTCCCGACCCGCCGATCTGCCGCACCCAGGTTGGCGCGGCCGTCACCGAGGCCGCGGTCGTCTGTGCCTCCGCCCCGGGAGCGACCCCGCCCAGCGACGCGACCGCCACCGCCACCGCCCACAGCCACACCGGCAGCCGACGCAGCCACTGCTGGTTCGCCGGTTCCCATGCGGCCTGGCGACCGGGCGACAGCCGGACGATGGCCCTGTTCGCAGCATCCATGGTGTGCCTCCCACGTTCGTCACGCGACATCTCCCGCCGCGGCGGCCCCACGGGGGCCAGCGCACCGTCCGGTCCCGAGGGCACGCAGGCCCCGCGCCGTACGGTGAGCTGACGCTGGACCAGGCGCGTTGAACGACCGCAGAGCCGGTGTTGAAGCGGCGTGGAGGAGGCCACCAAAGGCCGCAGACCGGGCAAGGGGTCCACGGCCGCCGGGACGCTCGAGCCGAAAGTCGGGGGTCTTGGACGAGCGCGTCGCCGCGAGCGTGCGCCCACTGCGCGGTGACACGGCGGGGCAGGCTCTCTGCGCTCAACCGCGCGGGTCGTCCCCGCCGATCCGTGGTCAGCCGAAAGTCGTCCGCATACCCTGCCGCGACCGTCAGCCATGGGGAGCTGATGGCAGGCGGAGGCGTTGACGTGACCTCGCTGACCCCAACGTCGGACGTCCCACCGACCGTTGCGGCGGGCCGGCTGGAGTTCCGGCTCCTGGGCCCGGTAGAGGTGGCGGCGGGAGGCCGCCTACTGAACCTTGGTGGCGTGAAGCAACGCTCCGTCCTCGCGTTGCTGGTCATGCATGCGCCGGCGGTTGTGGCCAGCGACTGGCTCATCGAGGAGGTCTGGGCAGGCAGTCCTCCGGAGACCGCACAGGCGGTCGTACGCACCTACGTGTCGCACCTGCGACGCGCGCTCGGGTCCGCAGGCGCGCTGGTGTTGGAGACCCGCCGTCCCGGCTACGCCCTCCGCGTCGACCCCGACCAGATCGACCTGCGACGGTTCGAACGGCTCGTCAGCGAGGGACGCGCCGCCCTGGTGCGCGGGGCCGCAGGCGAGGCGCGAGTACGCCTGGCGGAGGCTCTCGGCCTGTGGCGTGGCAGGCCGCTGGCGGACTTGGCCGACGAACCGTTCGCGACAGCCGAGGTCGACCGGCTGGAGAGCCTGCGACTGGACGCCATCGAGGACCACGCCGAGGCGGCGCTGCTGCTGGGCGATCACGCCGAGATGGCGGGACCCCTGCAGGAGCTGGTTCGCGCAAACCCCCTCCGGGAACGGATGCGAGCCCAGCTCATGCTGGCCCTGTACCGCTGTCAGCGGCAGGCCGAAGCCCTGGCCGCCTACCAGGCGGCGCTGCGGGAACTCGGCGACGAGCTCGGCATCGACCCCAGCCCGCAGTTGCAGAGGCTGTACGAGCGGATTTTGCGGCAGTCGCCCGAGCTCGACTGGCAGCCGGCGTCGTCCGGACCGATCACCGCGCCCACGGTGGCCCCACCCGCGGGGGAGCTCGACTGCCCCTACCCCGGGATGGCGACCTTCGGCGAAGGCGACAAGAGGTTCTTCCGCGGCCGCGAGAAGGAGGTCGCCGACCTTGCTCAGCGCCTCCGCCACCACCGCTTCGTGCTGATCGTCGGTCCCTCGGGCTCCGGCAAGTCCTCGCTGGTCTTCGCCGGTCCCGCCGCTCTGGGAACTACCCTCGGTCTGGGCGACGCCACCACCTTGACCGACCCGCTGGTTGCGGCCCAGCGCGTCGACGCGTTGCTCGCGACGGGGCCTGCGCGACGGCTGCTGCTCGTCGTCGATCAGCTCGAGGAGGTGTTCGCCCAGGCTGACCGGACCGAGCGGACGGAGTTCCTGGAGGCGCTGGGTGGCTTGCGGCGGGTCCGCCGGTGCGTCGTCGTGGTCACGATGCGCGCTGACTTCTATCCCGAACTCATGGAGTCGCCGCTGTGGCCGCTGACGGAGGGCGAGCGGTTCGAGGTCACACCGCTGCACGGTCCCGCTCTCAGCCGCGCCATCGCGGCGCCGGCCGCAGAGCTCGGCGTCGAGGTCGAGCCCGCACTGCTGGAGCGCCTGCTGGCCGACGCCGCCCAGGAACCCGGTGTGCTGCCGCTGGTCCAGGAGACGATGGTCCTGCTGTGGGAGCGCCGGGACGGCCACCGGTTGACCCTCGACAGCTACGAGTCGCTCGGCCGCGACGGCGTGAGCGGCCTGGCCGTGGCGCTGGCGACGAAGGCGGACGCCACGCTCGCCGAGCTGCCGCCGGCCGAACGCGAGGTGGCACGGCGGATCCTGCTGCGGCTCGTGCAGGTCGGCGACGGCCGCGACGACACACGCCGGCAGCAGCCGGTGGAGCATCTGCGAGCCGCGGCCGACGACCCACGGCTGTTCGACCGCACGTTGCGCCATCTCGCGGCTTCGCGACTGTTGACCCTGTCGGCCGGCGAAGGTGACCTGGGTCCCAGGGTCGACCTGGCACACGAGGCGCTCATCGCCGGATGGCCCACTCTGGGCCGGTGGATCGAGGACGACAGGGAGTCCCTGCGCGTGCAGCGGCAGATCGCCGAGGACAGCCATGACTGGCACGCGCTCGGTCGTGACCCGGGCTCCCTGTACCGCGGAGCCAGGCTGGCCGCGGCCATCTCGTGGTATGACCAGCACGTCGGTGAGCTGACGGCCCTGGAGTGCGACTTCCTCGAGGCCAGCCGTGAGGCTGCTGCGGTGGAGCTGTCGGAGGCGCGCAGGCAGGCCGCGCAGCGACTGCGGACCGCTCGGCGGATGCGCCGGCTGGCCACGGGCTTCGCCGTCCTTCTCGTGCTGTCGCTGGTCGCCGGCTCGCAGGCCGTCGTGTGGAGCCGACGGGCCGGGTTCCAGGCGAGTGTCGCCACCGACCGCTACCTGGCCGCCCGTGCCGTCGACGAGCTGGCCGACCGGCTCGACCGCTCCCTGCTGCTCGCGCTGGAGTCGTTGCGTCACCGCAACCACGTCGAGGGCTACAGCGCGCTGCTCGCCGGGCTCGATCGCAGCAGAGCCATCCGCGCCTTCCTCAACGGCCACGCGGGGCGGGCACCCGCGGTGGCCTTCGACGCCGGCGGCACGCTGCTGGCCACCGGCAGCGATCACGGCACGGTCTTCTTGTGGGAGGTCGACGGCGGCCAGCGGCTGGGTGAACCCCTCGCCGGGCACACAGGACCGGTGGAGGCCGTCGCCTTCACCCCGGAGGGCAGCACGCTGCTGTCCGGCAGCCTCGACGGGACGATCCGCTCCTGGGACGTGCGGGCACGCCGGGAGTCCCGCGAGCCGCTGCGCGGCCACGTCGGCGCCGTCCGGACCATCGCGGTGCACCCCGACGGCGGGGTGCTGGCCTCCGGCGGCGACGACGGCAGCGTCATCCTGTGGGACCTGGCCGCGGGCAGACCGTCCGGGGAGCCGCTCGCGGGCCTCGACACGCCGGTCACGAGCGTGGCGTTCAGCCCGGACGGACGCCTCGTCGCCGCCGCGGGTGCCGGCGGGGTGATCCTGGTCTGGGACGTCCAGACCGGTCGCCGTCACGGATCGCCGCTGACGGGGCACACCGGACCTGTGCGGACGGTGGCCTTCGCGCCCGACGGCCGGACGATCGCCTCCGGTGGCGACGACGGGACTATCCGGCTGTGGAACGTCTCTGACGGGACGGCTCTGGGTGCACCGTTGTTCGGCGACGACGACCGGATCCGCAGTGTCACCTACCGCCCGGACGGCCGCATGCTGGCGGCGGGCACCGACAGCTCCAGGGTGGTGTTGTGGGACCTGCAGACGAGGGCGCAGGTCGAGCCGTCCCTGGATGGCCACGGCGGCCCGGTGCGCAGCGTCGCGTTCGCGCCGGATGGTCGCACGCTGGCGTCGGGAAGCAACGACGGCACCGTCGTGCTGTGGGACACCGTCGCGCCGTCCGGGCTGCTGCGGCCGCTGGGCGGCCATGCCGACTGGGTACGCGACGTCGTGTTCTCCTCCGACGGGACGCTGGTCTCGGGCGCTCAGGACGGCAGCCTGCGGGTGTGGGACCCCGAGGGCGGGCGGGCCGGGAGCCGACGGCTGCGTGGCCACGAGGCGCCCGTCAGCGGCGTGACGCTCACGCCGGACCAGCAACGCGTGGTGTCGTGGGCCGAGGACGGCAGCGTCGTCCTGCAGCACTTCCGCGGGCGGCGCGATTCCCGGCCAGTTGCCCTCCCCGGGGATCGGCCGCTCGTTTCGGGAGCGCTCAGCCCGGACGGCGGCACGCTCGCCACTGTGGACGACAAGGGGGCGATCGTCCTCCGAGACATACCCTCCGGGCGCCCGCGCGGCGGCCCCCTGCGCGGCCACGAGGGGCCCGTGCTTGCCGTGGCCTTCAGTCCGGACGGCGCGAGGTTGGCCTCCGCCGGCGACGACCGGACCGTGCGGCTGTGGGACGTCACGACTGGGGGCCCCATCGGTGCCCCGCTCAGGGCTCACGACCTGGCGGTGCGAACGCTGGACTTCAGTCCCGACGGGCGGGTGCTCGCCTCCGGCGGGAACGACGGGCGGATCTACGTCTGGGACCTGGAGTCGGGTCGCCCGCTGGGGGAGCCGCTGACCAGCCACGACGGGCCCATCTTCGCTCTGGCGTTCAGCCCCGACGGGACGACGTTCGCGTCCGGGAGCCTGGATCGGACGATCATCCTGTGGGACGCGGCCTCGCGGGTCCGGATCGGCGAGCCGCTGGCGGGGCACGAGTCGGTCATCCGGACCGTGGCCTACCGCCCCGACGGCCGAGCGCTGGCCTCCGGCGCGGAGGACCAGCGGATCATCCTGTGGGACCTCGACCGCGAGTCCTGGCGCCGGCGGGCCTGCACCGTCGCCAACCGCAACCTCACCGTGTCGGAGTGGAACTCCCTCGTCGGCGCGCAGCGCCCGTACGCCCGCAGCTGCCCTGTCGGAGTGGAACTCCCTCGTCGGCGCGCAGCGCCCGTACGCCCGCAGCTGCCCCGACGCCGGATAGCCGCCGCCGGGTAGCCGCCGCCACAGGCCCGCGAACCGTGGGGTCCCGGGCCGGTCGGTGGCGACGGACGAGTGCCCGAGGCTGCGAAGTACGGTCAGCCGACCGCTGCGTCCAGCCGGCGGCGCAGGGCGAAGCCCAGGATCAACCACACCGACCCCAGGACTGCCAGGTACGCCTCGTCGGTGAACTGCTCGACCAGCGCGCCGACGCCGTCGGACAGCGTGGTGACGTACATCGCGTGGGCGAGCAGGATCGCCCCGAACACGGCGATCATCTTGGGCCAGCCGCCGCCGAGCGCGGAGGCGATGCCCGCCGCGGCGATCAGCGGCAGCGCCATGCCGGCGACGTACAGGGTGCCGGTCACGGCGGCATCGACCTGGCCCGCCGTCACGACCGCGACGGTGACCTTGGTGATGAGGGCGACGCCCGTGGCGATGGCGGCGACGGCGCCCACTCGGGTGAGTGTCGTGCTGGTCTGGGGCAGGGCTTGCGCGTTCATGGCACCTCCGGGCTCCGTTGCGATGCCGTGACGGTGCCCCGGGCGGTGTCCCGCTGTCATGGGACCGCAGACCCACGCGGGCCGGGAGGTGTCGCGACGCCTACGGGTCGCCCGTGCCGGCGTCGCGTGCCTTGACGATCGCCTGGCTGCGGTGGGCGACCCCCAGCTGGAGAAAGACGTTGGACTCGACTTGCTGGCCGTGGACCTTGAACACTCTTCGTAATATGTCCTGGTCACCCGACGGCTAGGTGTGGGACGCGCGCTGGAGGACCTGTGTCACGCGGAGGCGGGTGTCACAGGAGTGTCTTGGTGGTGAAGGTGTTGTCGCCGACGGGTTGTTGGTCTGCCAGCGTCGCGGCAGTGAGCTGGGTCGTGACGATCACGCCAGCGGAGACGGCGGAAAGCAAAAGGCAAGCGGCGACGCCGCTACGCAGTAGTCGCCGCGACCATGGATGGGCCTTGGTCGACTCACCCTGAGCCCGGGCCGACACGGCCGTCTGGCGAGCGAGACCGGCGAGGGTCAACAGGCTGGGACCGCCCAGGAGGCCCAGTCGCACCCATGGGTCTCGCAGCAGCAACATGCCTCGGCCCGCGTTGGGGAGTACGGCGACGACGCGACCCTGCAGACCGTGGGCGGGGGCGAGGTTGGGATCGACGGTGGTGTTGGCGTCCCCCTTGGTCTGGAAGTGCAGCCGCCCGCCGACCAGGCGCTGGCCGACGACACGGTGGGTCGTCAGCGCCCTCGTCCCGTAGCCCTGGAAGGTGATGACGTCGCCAATCGCGACGTCGCGCGGCGTTGTCTTGCTCAGGACAACTGCGTCGCCGGCTGTGAACATCGGCGCCATGCTGCCGCTGGTGACGACCATCACCTCATGGCCGGCGGCAGGCAGAAGAGCGAATACTGTGAGCAGGCCGGCGACAACGGTGATCACCAACTGCAGCGACGAGCGGGCGAGACGCACCGCGCGGGTGCGTCGCCAGCCCGTCGAGTTGCCGTGCCGCCTGGTTTCTGCGTTGAGCGTCATGTCTGTCCCCGCTTGCGCGACGGCGAAGCCGGGCTGGAAGAAAAAGTCCGGGGGGCAGTCGCCCGCCCCCCGGACCCAGCTCAGGCGTTGTTGGCCATCTGCTCCGCCTTGAAGTCGAACGTCGCGGTGGTCGAGGCGCCTTGGAAGAGGTTGCTCGTCAGCAAGGGCAAGTCGACCTTGAAGCACAGCTTTTCGCTCGCACTGGCGTTGAGCGTGCGGTCACCGGTGTGCGCTCCCTGCGTGGGGTCGCCGACGATGTTGGTGCCGGTAGTGGTGCCCAGCGCGAGTGCGTTGTACAGCGGCGAGGTGGGAGTCTCGCAGGTACCGACCGTGCCGCCGACCTCGGCCGACTCCGCCCACACCGTCAGATCCAGTTCTCCGGCGAGGTTCTTGCCGTCGGCGTTCGTGGCCGTGCTGGTGATCGCATAGCGCAGCTGCAGAGTGCCGTTGTTGGAAACGGTCAGCGTCTTGGGACCGGTCGTGTCGCCCGGCGCCATGTTCGAAAAACTCACGATCGCGGTGGTGGCGCCGGTTGAGATGTCCACCGTGCCGGTGCTCAACGTGTTCCCGCCGCGGCTATCGGTGTCGGTGAAGATCGCGCCCGTTACGGCGATGGTGAGCGTCGCGACGGCCAGCGCGAAGCTGACGCCCGACTGCCAGAGCCTGCGACTCGGGCGGGGGCTGAGAAGTGCGTGCTCCACTTGGTTCTCCTGGTCTGGTCACGCCGGTGCGCCGCCGTGGCAGCGACCTGCTTGCTTGAGTCCTCACGCGACGGCGACCGTCACGACATTCGGTCCTTCGGTGGATCTGGCTGCCTCCTTTAGTGCGCCACAAGCTGAACCCGCCCTGGTTCGGGTGGAGGCTCCGAACCCGGGGCGGTTCACACGTGCGGGCGCCCGTGAGCTCGCGTTGGGAGTTCTTCGTCAAGAACCTGGACGGCAGGAGACGTCGCCTCCGCCCCCGTCGACCGGACTTCCCTCGCTCGGTCGCGCCCCTGGCCGCGCCAGAGGTGCGGTGTCACGTGGAACAGGGAAGGGCTTGGTCAGGCGTTCCCGTTGCCATCGCGGTCGCGCTGCTGGCGGTCGGCGGCCGCGGCTGGGCTCGACCGGCGTGCACCACGAGACCGGCGGGCACCGGTCGGGGGTTGGCGCTTGGGGTGGGAGGTACTTCCGTTTCAGCGGCGCTCAGGCAGCAGCCCGGAATGCCGACAACTGTCTCCGTAGACCGTTACCGAACCGGGGGCAGGTCGTGGACAGCGAAGGCGGCGGCTGGCGGGCGCGCTCGCGGGTGGCGGCGCTCATGTACGCGTCGGGGGCGGTGCTCACCGCCCTGTCGATGCTGCCCGTGCCGCCGGCCGTGGTCAACCGGGGCGGGATCATCGCCGTGGGCGCCGTCGCGCTCGCCGCCGCCGTCGTGATCTTGCTGTTGCGCCACCGCTACACCATCGCGCTGAGCCACGCCACGTCGGTGATCGGTACCGTGCTCGTCGCATGGGTGATCTCCATGGCAGGAGGCACGTACCTCAGCATCTTGTACGTGATGATCTACATCTGGGTCGTCCTGTTCGCCGTGTTCTTCTACGGCACACGCGCGGCGCTGGTGCACGCCTTGATCTGTTCGGCGGCGGTCGCGTTTGGACTGGTGAAGCTGCCCCCCAGCGAGCGGTCCCTGACCTGGGCCATCAGCACCGCGACGATGCTGCTCGTCGTCGCGGGCTACCACTTCATGAGGCGGCATTCCTCCCGGCTGCGTGGGCTGGTGGAGTACTCGGGCGGCGTGGTCACGATCGTCGACCGGGACGGGGTGGTCCGGTACCAAAGCGGCCTGGTCGAGCGGGTGTTCGGCTACCGGGAAGGTGCGCTGGTCGGCGCTCCGCTGCCCGCGGTGGTCCACCATGACGACCGCGACCGGGTCATCGCCGTCCTCGCGGAGTCCGCGGTCGAGCCCCGCTCCTCCTCCACCCTGCACTGCCGTCTGCGCCACCACGACGGGTCGTGGCGGAACGTGGAGGCAAGCGTCGAGAACCTCCTGGGGGACCCGGCGGTGGACGGGATCGTCTTGAGCCTGCGCGACGTGACCGAGCGCACTCGCCTGCAGGACCAGCTGACGTTCCAGGCCTTCCACGACCCGCTGACGGGGCTTGCCAACCGTGCGCTGTTCCTCGACCGTGTCGAGCGGCGGCTGGCGCGGATGAGGTCGTCGAGCGGCCCCCCGGCGGTCCTGATGTTGGACCTCGACGACTTCAAGTCGGTCAACGACAGTATGGGCCACAGCGCGGGGGACGCCCTCCTGGTGGCCGTCGCCGGCCGGCTGCGCGACTGCGTTCGCGGCGGCGACACGGTCGCGCGACTGGGCGGCGACGAGTTCGCGATCGTGCTGTCGGACTGCCAGAGCGAACAAGAGCTGTCCGAGGTGGCGGATCGCATCCTGGCCGCGGTGCGCCAGCCGGTGGCGATCTGCGACCGGCAGGTAATCACCGGCGCATCTGTCGGCGCCGCCGTCGCAACACCCGGCGAGCCGCCGGAGGACCTCCTGCGCGACGCCGACGCCGCGCTTTACGCCGCCAAACGGCGCGGGAAGGGCCGCTACGAGCGCTTTGATCCGCGGATGACCGGGCAGATCGCCCGGCGGGTGCAGCTGAAGAGCGACCTGCGGCGGGCGCTGGACGATGGTGAGCTGCACGTCCTCTACCAGCCGATCGTCAACCTGGACAGCGGGCGGACCCGTGCGTTCGAGGCCCTTTTGCGCTGGCGCCATCCGTCTCTCGGGCTGGTGCCGCCGCTGGAGTTCATCCCCCTGGCGGAGGAGACCGGCCTCATCCTGGACATCGGGCGGTGGGTCGTGCACGAGGCGTGCGCGCAGACGCGGCGGTACGACGACGAGCATGCACCGTGGGAGGCGCCCGCGGTGACGGTCAACGTCTCCGGACGGCAGCTCGAGTCCGCGGCGTTCGTCGACGATGTTCGAGCGGCGCTGTCGGCCACCGGCCTGCAACCGTCGCGGCTCGTCCTGGAGATCACCGAAAGCGTGCTCCTGCAGGATCTCGCCGCGATGGCCGCGCGACTGGAGTCGTTGAAGCGGATCGGGGTGCGGATCGCGATCGACGACTTCGGCACCGGCTACTCCTCCCTGAGCTACCTGCACCAACTCCCGGTCGACCTCGTCAAGATCGACAAGTCCTTCGTTAACGGCCTCGTAGGCGCCGACCCCCGAAAGCGGGCGCTGGTCGAAGGAGTCATCGGCCTGATCGCTGCACTCGGGCTAAAAAGCGTCGCTGAGGGCATCGAGAATCCCGAGCAGCTGCAGCGACTCCGCGCTCTCGCCTGCGAGCACGGCCAGGGCTACCTGTTCGCCCCCCCGCTGCCCGCCGAGCAGCTCCCTGCCTGGATCGCGCGCTCCAGCACACCCGCATTGATGCCCACGCCCGCGTAACGAGTGCAGGTGACGCCGAGCTGCTGCTGCTCGTGTGGCGGTTCATGCGCCGCGAGCTTGTGCTGCGCCGCTTCATAGACCGGCGCTGTCGGGGTCGGAGACCGACATGGCCTCTGCTCGAGAGTCGCCGCTGCCGACGGTTGTGACCTGGACCCCGAGACGACGTTGACGTTGCTCTGGCCGGCGGGCTTGGGCGAGGATCGTCGCTCTGACCGCCGTAAGGGCTGGATGAGCGAGAAGCGCAAGTACCGGCAGTTCAGCGCGGAGCAGAAGACCGAGAATGTGCTGGCGGGGCTGCGGCGTCCCCGACGCGTCCCGGGAGTACGAGATCGCCGAGACGCTGTACCACCAGCGGCTCGACCGGCCGCTGGAGGGCGGCCAAGCCGGGTTGGCGAAGCCGTGGGAGGCAACTGCCGAGCGGGGCTGGGAGTGAACGAGCGTGTCGCCCGCAGCAGGTTGTTCCCGGGCGTGGCCATCCCGGCGACGACGTGATCGTCGAGATCGCCAAGGCGCATCCCACCGACGGCACACGGATCGTCGCGGCGCTGGCGGCGCGGCAGCGGGGCCAGCCGGTCAACCGCAACGCGTCCAGCGGGTGATGCGCCTCCCAGGGTTGCAGCCGACCCGCAGCGACGGTCGCCGGCGGCAACCGCCTTCTTCCGCATGACGCGCCGCGATGAGTTGCGGCACGCCGCCGTCAGCAGGGTGTGGACCGCCCAGCACCGCTGGGTGTACCTGCGCGCCATCGTCGACTGCCGCACCCGGGACTGTGGCCGTGGAACCCTCGACGTGCGCGCCCGCGCGATCGAGGTGATGCTGCATCGAGACCGCCGTCACCGGCCGCAACCTGCCGCCCGGACGGCTCACCCTCGGCACCGACAACGGGTCGGAGTTGACGGCCCGCGACTTCCGCCGGCACGTGTCCGCGGCAGCATCACCTACTGGTGCGGCGGCGGGCTACCGCGACCCGGAGTCCGAGGCTGCAGTGGCGTTCACGGTCCATCAGGGGGACAACCGGCCAGGCGGGACTGGCTCTAGGCAGGTTGCCGAAGGGAAGCGAGCGGCTGCCAGGTTTGGCGTGGGTGCGGCTTTCGTGTTGCAACGACCGCGCCTGGCTGCCCATTCCGCAATCCAGCTTGGCAGCTGGGCGGCGGGGAGCGGGCGGCTGAGTAGGTAGCCCTGGCCCACGTCGCATCCCATCTGCCGCGTTGCTCCCAGCCGGCCGCGGTTCGACACCCTCGGCGACGACGTGCAGTCCAAGGCGTGCGAGAGGGCGACGGTCGCCTGGACGATCACGCCCTCGCTGTCGGTTGACGTCAGGTGGGAGACGAAGCTCTTGTCGATCTTGAGCTCGTGCACCGGGAGGCGTCGCAGGTAAGACAGCGACGACTAGCCCGTGCCGAAGTCATCGATCGCCAGCCGTGCGCCCATGGCGTTGAGCCGGTCGAGCATGGCGATGGCTTGCGGCGGATCGGCCATGACGCTGTTCTCGGTGATCTCCAGCGTGAGGCGGTCTGGCCGGAGCGCGACGACGGCGAGAAGCTCGGCGAGGACGTTGGGGAGTTGCGGCTTGAGGAGAATCCGGGGAGAGAGGTTGACGGCAACGCCGAGCTACCCCACAGCAGGCTGAGCCCTTCATTGCATCATGAATGCTCTCCAAAGACCCTTCTCAGTGCCCGCGGCAGGATTCGAACCTGCGGCCTTCTGCTCCGGAGCTAGCAGCCCGTCAACGCTGTGCTGACCTGCGGAAACGCTGGTCGGCAGCGAGCGTTTCGGGTCCGGTTATCCGCTCGCTCACGACGACCTGAGGAGGTCGGGGATGAGCGACACCGTACCAACGAACACCAACGAGGCCGGTGAGGACGTAGTCAACGCGACGCTCTCACGTTTCGAGCTGCGCGAGGAGCGCGACAGGATGGCGAAGATCCTCGACGACGTCCGCGTCGGCCTGGTCGAGCTGATCGCGGAGGCGACCAGCGACGGCGAGGACGACGACGGGTTCGCGCTCGGCTTCCGCCAGAAGGGCGTCTGCGCGTTGACGCGGGCCGCTGTCTGGTTGCCGTGCCTCGTCGCCCGCTTCGACCAGCTGCTCGCCACGGACGAGCGATGAGCAGCGACTTCGGCGACTTCGAGAGCGCCATGGAGGCCTGACCCCGGTGCTGGGGCCGGACGAGCTGCAGGCCAAGCTCGACATGGAGTGGCTGCGCCGGCTGATGTGGACCGAGCAGCTGGAGCCCCGGCTGTTGGTGGCCGCACAGAAGCACACCGCCGACATCCACGAGCGATCCGAGAAGTTGCGCGAGCCGGACGAGTGGCACGAGCTGTGGATCGAGCACGAGGAGGCCACGAACGCCTACCACCTCGCCCAAGAGGACTTCTGGTTGCGGCTCGGCCTGTCGCTCGGGGCGCAGATCCAGTGGACGGCGGACAACGCCGAGGCCCTTGAGGTGATCGAGCCGCGACTGGGCAACCCCACGCCGCTGGAGTTGAGGCCGGAGGACTACATGACGGCGGTGACGGCGGCCGCCCGATGGGTGGACATCGAGCACGGCCAGGTGCCGCCGCCCGAGTGGATGCAGAGCGCGACGTAGCCCAGACAGCGCGAGACGCCCCGCCCCCGGCTCATCCGGGGGCGGGGCGTCTGCTGTGTGTGTCGCTAGTTGCGGTAGAGCACGACCTCCTCCAGGAACCCGGTGTCGTCGTCGAACTCCATTTCCGCGACGATCCGGCCGGCGACGAGGTCGGCAGCGGTTCCCTCGTCGTCGTCGTACTCGCCTTCTTCGTCGCGGAACAGCACCTCGATCTCGGTGTCACCGTTGACGGTGCCGACGACCGTCGCGCCGCCGAAGCTGGCCACCTGTAGAGCCCGCGTCGACGAGTCGAACGACGTGATGGTGCCGTAGCGGTCACCGTCGTCTTCGGCGTGGGTCAGGCAGCGGTCGAGGTCGTCATCGTCCTCGTCCTCGTCAGCGGTGCCGTCCTCGTCGATGTCCTCATCGCCGTCGGGCAGGCTGTCGGCGTCGCCGTCGGCGTCACGCACGTCTGAGCGGCCGTCGTTGTCGTCGTCGTTGTCGCGGACATCACGGACCCCGTCGTCGTCGGCGTCACGGTCCGACGCGCTGTGGCGGTGCTCGTTTTCGTCCTCGTCGTCGATGCCGTCGCCGTCGCGGTCGTCGTCGTCAGCGGCGCATGACTCGCCAGCGTCGTCCTCGTCTTCGTTGTCGACACCGTCGCGGTCAGCGTCTTCGTCGCCGTCGCGGATCCCGTCGTCGTCGGTGTCGCGGTCGCCGATGTCGGTGGACTTGTAGCCGTCCTTGACCTCGTCGCCGTCGTCGACACCGTCGTTGTCAGTGTCTTCATCCTTTGGGAGCCCGTCCCTGCGGTACTCGCGCAAGTTGCGCAGGCCGTCCCGGTCGGGGTCGCCGGTCGGGCTGGACACGCCGTACTTGGCTTCCCAGCGGTCGGCCATCCCGTCACCATCGGCGTCAACGCCGGCGAGCGCGGCGCCGGGCACGCTCAGCGCGCCGAGCACGGCAACAGCGGATGCCGCGAGCAGGCGGCGGTCAAACAGGTGTCGCATTCGGAAAGTCCTTTGTCGACAGGCGGCTGTCCGCCGGTTCCTCGCCTCGGGGCGGGGTTGCTCCGGCAGCGGAGGTCGATGACCTCTCGACCAAACGACTCGGCTCGCCGGTCGCCGCGCTTGAGCACTCTCCGTTACTNGCCCCCCGGGGGGGCGCGAGCGGCCGAGGTGCGGGCCGAGGCGTTCCATCTCTTCTACCCCGTTTGCCCGGTCGTCGGCGACGACCCGGAGCTCACCCGCGCGCGCTACTGGCGGTGCGTGGCGACGCGGCAGACGCTCGTCAACGCGCTGGGGCTGCTCGGCGTGAGCGCCCCGGACCGGATGTGAGCGCCGTGACCGGCCGCGACGGCCCCAGCCACCAGTTCCGCCGCGCGATGGAAGGGCTGCTCGGCGTGCCCGCCACCGAGGGCAACCGCATCGAGGTGCTGCGCAACGGCGACCAGATCTTCCCGTCGATGCTCACCGCGATCCGCGAAGCGACCGAGACGATCGACTTCGCCACGTACGTCTACTGGACCGGCGACATCGCGGTCGAGTTCGCCGAGTCGCTGTCGGAGCGGGCCCGCGCCGGCGTGCGCGTGCGCATCCTGCTCGACGCGGTCGGCGCGCACCTGATGAACCGCGACCTCGTCGACTCCATGGCACAGGCCGGCTGTCAGGTGGAGTTCTTCCGACCCCCGACGACGTGGAAGGTGTGGGAGACCAACCAGCGCACGCACCGCAAGGTCCTCATCTGCGACGAGGACGTCGCGTTCACCGGCGGGGTCGGTATCGCCGCGGAGTGGTGCGGCGACGCCCGCAACCCCGACGAGTGGCGCGAGACCCACGTGCGGTTGCGCGGGCCCGCCGTCGACGGGCTGCGGTCGGCGTTCGTGTCGAACTGGGCCGAGACCGGCCAGCCGCTGTTCGACGAGCGCGACCGCTTCCCCGAGCAGCCCCAGCCGGGAGGCGCGACCGTGCAGGTCGTCAAGTCGCCCGCCCAGACCGGCTGGACCGACATGGGCACGGCGATGTCGGCGCTGCTCATGCTCGCGCAACGGTCGATCTCGATCACCACCGCCTACTTCGTGCCCGACGACCGCTTCATCGGGCTGCTGCGCGACGCCGTCGGGCGCGGCGTCCAGGTCGACGTGCTCATGCCCGGCGAGCACGCCGACAAGCGCATCGTCCAGATCGCCGCGGAGGCCAACTACGAAGAGCTGATCGAGGCGGGGGTGCGGATCCACCGCTTCGGCCCCACGATGATCCACGCCAAGGTCGTCACCGTCGACGCGACGGTCGCGACGATCGGCTCGGCCAACTTCGACCAGCGCTCCCTCGGCATCAACGAGGAGGCCAACGTCGTGATCTTCGACGAGGCCACCACCGCGATCTTCGACGCCCAGTTCGCCGACGACCTGACCCGCAGCGAGCAGGTCAGCAACGGCCGGTGGCAGGACCGCGGCGTGGCGCAGAAGGCCAAGGAGAAGGTCACCGACCTGTTCGACTCCCAGCTGTGACCCGCGGCGCGCGGACCGCCCCGGTCCCGCCGTTCCCGCGCACCGCCAGGTTCGCCGGCGACCGCCTCGTCGCGGTGGGCGGCGTCGACGTCGCCGACCTCGCCGCGGCGCACGGCACCCCGCTGTACGTGATGGACCGGGCCGACCTGGTGGGGCGGATGCGTGCCTACCGGGCGGCGTTCGGCCCCGGCGTGGAGGTGGTCTACGCGGCCAAGGCGCTGTGCGTCGTCGGGGTGCTCCAGCTCGCCGCCGCCGAGGGCCTGTCGGTCGACGTGTCCAGCGCCGGCGAGCTGCACACCGCCCGGCGAGCCGGCGTCCCTCCCGCCCGCCTCGTCCTGCACGGCAACAACAAGTCGACCGCCGACCTGGTCTCCGCGGTGGAAGCGGGCGTCGGCAGGGTCGCGGTGGACAGCTTCTCGGAGCTGACCCGCCTCGATGCGGTGGCGCGCGAGCGGGGGGTCGTCCAGCCGGTGCTGGTGCGGGTCACCCCCGGGATCGTCGCGGACACTCACGCGTTCGTCGCCACCGGCCACGACGACGTGAAGTTCGGCTTCACCCTGTCCGCCGGCCTCGCGCACGACGCGGTCGCCCGCGCCCTGGCGCTGCCCGGCCTCCAGCTGCGCGGGCTGCACTGCCACATCGGCAGCCAGATCTCCACGACCGCGGGGTTGGGCGCGGTCGCGGCGGCGATGTGCGGCCTGCTCGCCGACGTCCGCGCCGACTGGGGCGTGGCGCTGCCCGAGCTCAATCTGGGCGGCGGCCTGGGCATCGCCTACACGCGCAGCGAGCGCGCCCTGCCGATCGACGAGTACGCCGCCGCGCTGCTCGGCGCGGTCCGCGATGAGACGGCCGCCGCCGGCCTCCAGCCGCCGCGCCTTGCCGTCGAGCCGGGACGGTCGATCGCCGGTCCCGCCGGGCTGACGCTGTACACCGTCGGCGACGTGAAATCCGTCCCGGGGGTGCGGGAGTGGGTCGGCGTCGACGGTGGCATGAGCGACAACCTGCGGCCCGCGCTGTACGGCGCCCGCTACGAGGTCGTCGCGGCCGGCCCCGCTCGCAGCCCCGACGACGGCCGGCGGCGCACCGTCGCCCTCGCCGGCAGGCACTGCGAGACCGGAGACGTCGTCGCCTCCGGGGTCGGGCTGCCGGCGGACCTGCGCGCCGGCGACCTGCTCGCGGTCGCGGCGACCGGCGCCTACGGCTACGCGATGGCGAGCA